>CAYNHF010000014.1:0-5608 GCA_964397045.1 uncultured Acidimicrobiaceae bacterium
GCCCGCCGATAGGAGTCGATATCCGGCTCCGACCATTCGAACCGAACCTCGTCGGGGTACGAGTATCCCTCGTCGGTGTCGTTCACCGCAGCCACGACGAAGTCGGTTTGCGGGAAGGCTGCCGATAGAGCGGCGCGAAGGTCGAACGTGAAGGTAGCGATGCCGCATAGGCGCGGCAGGTAGTCGGCGGCGAGGGCGACTCGGCTGATTCTGCTGTGATTGCTCATGCTTGCACTCGTAGAGCGTAGATCGGATCGACACGATTCGGGCGGCGTGCTGGTGGAAATCACCAAGTTGGCCGATGTACCGACTAGAACCACGGTGATGGTGCGACGCTTGACTCAACGATTACTGCTGCGCCCCGAGGACGTGGAGCCCACCCGGGACGACTTCGAGGTGATCGGCGCGTTCAATCCGGGTGCCGTGGCGGTCAACGGGGAGGTCGTCCTGCTCGTGCGGGTGGCCGAACGCCCTGCGGAGCACCGCGACGGCTGGACGCCGCTTCCCCGTTGGGACCCCGACGAGCAACTCACCGTTGATTGGGTCGAAAGCGACGGTTTGGATCTCCGTGATCCGCGCGGCGTCGTCCTCCCCAATGGCTTCTCGCGACTCACTTCCGTGTCCCACATCCGGGTCGCCCGAAGCCGCGACGGCCTGACCATTGACGAGCTCTCCGGACCGGTGTTCGCCCCCAGCACAGAGTGGGGTGAGTACGGGATCGAGGATGCGAGAGTCACCGAAACTGGCGGCCGCTACTACATCACCTACGCAACCGTCTCCCGGCATGGGGTTTCGGCGGCACTCGCTTCGACGACGGACTTCGTCACCTTCCTTCGGCACGGCGTCATCTTTCCTCCCGAGAACAAGGACATGGTGCTGTTCCCGGAACGAATCCAGGGTGACTACGTGGCGCTTCACCGACCAGCCAACAGCACGTTCAGCCCGCCCCAGATGTGGGTTGCCCGATCGAAGGACCTCATCGAATGGGGCCGCCACCAGCATCTCGCCGGAGGGGTGTACGACTGGGAGGGGGGTCGAGTCGGCGCCGGCCCACCTCCGATCAAGACAGACAAAGGATGGTTGGAGCTCCATCACGGCAGTGGTCGATCCGGGCCCAGCGGCACCGGCGTCTATGCAGGGGGCGCGATGCTGCTCGACCTGGAGAAGCCGGGTCGTGTCCTTCGTCGATCACCGGTGCCAATCCTCGTGCCGGAATCCGAATTCGAGGTGGAGGGGTTTGTCGCTGGTGTGGTCTTTCCCACAGGTGTGGTCGAGACGGGCGAGACATTGCTCGTCTACTACGGGGCGGCCGACACCTTTTCGGCGGTAGTTGAGCTGTCGCGACGAGAGGTGCTCGGAGCGCTGGAGTGACGGGTTGTCCTCGTCCTACACCCTCATCATTACCTGAACCCAGACCCGCTTCTCGAAATGGTGCTGTGCGTGGTTGGCCGGTCTGCTCGTCCTCGCTCGTGCGAATGATCTGTGTCAGCCGATGGGCCTCGCGAGAAGGAAGATCATTTACCCTCCGGCAAACGGAGGACCGCTTCTACCCAGAGTGGAGACAACGCAATCCTGCGGTTTCGTCATGGTTCGGGGGCTGTCCCCAGTGCGATTTCCGAGTCCTCGCACCACTTGTCTTCCGGATGCCCAATTCTGAAAGACCTGCGCCGTGGCGGATCTGGGCGGCGGTGTGGATGGCGTGGTTCAGGGTCCGGTTCCCGCGCCTCGAGAGGCGGTGGCGGACTCTGCCTCCAGAGGAGACCTCGATGGGGGCGGTGCCGTTGCATGCGGCATACTTGCCTGCCGTGTCGAATCGTCCGATAGGTGGGGAGTAGCCGATGAGGAATGCGGCGACGACGGTCCGACGCCGTAGATGTCGGTCACCGTCGTGTCCGCAGCGAGGCCCCTATCGAGGCGGCGGATGTCCGCCAGGTGGGCTTTGGCCAGCAGGCGTCGCTGCTCGCCGACCGTGTCGAGGCCACGGGTGCATTCAAGCGTCCGGGCGGCTTGTTTCGCCGACAAGCGGTGCCCCAAACCGCCCGGCTTCAATATGGCAAGAATCGCATGGAGACGACAGACCGCCTGGATGCGTAACGCTGTGAGCTCGCGATGCCGCTTCGCCAGCATCTGTAGCACCGCTGCTTCGCCTTCTCGCTGAACGTCGGCGCGGCCGGCTCGGCGCAGCGCGGCGATCGCGACCGACCGGGCGTCGTTGGGGTCGTTCTTGTTCGACTTGCCCGACGACAACACCCGTATCCGAGAGGCGAGGACCGGTGGCACGTCGACGACGGTCTCACCCGAGGCGACGAGCTGCTGAGACAACAGATGGCCGAGACCGGTGGCTGCTTCGACCGCCCACAGGCGGCCGTCACCGTCCACGCTGCCAGCCCACTCGATCAAATTCGCCGTCTGCTCCTTGTCTGCCCGGATCGTGATCTCACCAAGCATGATCTCCGAGCCGTCGATCGCGACCGCCGTGTGGGTTGCTTTGTGTGGATCGCTACCAATCGTCGTGACCATTATCAACCTCCTCTGCAGCGGGGTCACATGGCAGGTGGCCGCGGTAGGCACTCCTGATCACAACACATGCCCGTTCGCCTCTGGCGTTCGCCTCTTTCGAGCCACACCACGACCAGGGAGCTCGACGGGCCCGACAGTTCGTTACCAAGGCACCCTTCGGTGCCAGGCACTCGGAGAGCCAGACCCGCCGACACCCCCAGCGCTGCGGAACCACAACGTCCCGCAACACCCCCCACATCATCAATCAGGCACATCTGGGCGACCGAAAGTCCGTCGAGGTGGGTTAGGCGTTGGTGCGGCGGCCGCGGGCGCCGACGGCGATGAAGACGACTCCGATCACGGCGATCACCATGAGTGGTGATGAATCGACTGAACTCCACACCATGGCCAGGGCTGCTCCCACGGCCATGACTATTCCGACGACAAACATGACCGTGCTCCTCGACATGGACCCAGTCTGGGCAATGAGTCCTCAGAGTCTGGAGTGCCGAAAGTCACATTCAGTAGCCGCGCATATCGGCGCACATATGCGCTAGGTCGCTGCTAGCCCGCCGTCACTGTGAGCGTGAACGGGGAGATGTTTCTGACCGTTCCGACCGCCACGTCAACGAAATAGGTGCCACCTTGGGGGCCCTCGATCGTTACCTGTTCGTCGGCCGTTCCCGGCTCCGATGAAATCCAAACGTCACCGGTTCGGAACAGGATCGTGTCGGGATCGTTGTAGCCGACGACGAGGTTGATCTCGTCGCTCAAGCCGGTGAGCGTGATCGTGAGCCGTGTCCCACCCGGCGGAACATCCACCACAAAACATTGATCGAACCCGTCGATCTGTCCCTCGACCGAATCTCCGACGGCGATCGGAGTCGGTTCAGGCACCTGACAGACAACCATCTCGGTTCCTGTCGTCGTCGGGGCCTCCGCAGACGGAGCAGCTTCCGCTACATCACCGGCCGAGTCATCATCGCCGCAAGCCGCTACAGCAAACGCGAACACGACCAGCCCAGCCCCGATGAGCCGAAGCGTATTGCGCCTCATGATCCCGCTCCTGTTCGTTGCTCCAGCCTGAGTCTATTCAGCTGGTGGGAGCAAGGTCCATCCGCCCGCTGCAATCCTCGCAACGATTCATCAACCCGCCCATATCGGCTGCGACTTCAGGGGATCGCTGCAACACCTTCGACGAGAGTGAGGTGTCTCGTTGTGGAGGTGTGTGGTGCGCAGGTTGTCCGAAACTGACCGTTGCGAGATCTGGGACCGGTTCGAGGCTGGTGAGTCGTTGCGGTCGATCAGTCGTCAGTTAGGCCGTCCCCCGTCGACAGTCCGGACCCATGTGGTGGCAGCCGGGTTCCGGCGGCCGGTGCCGACTGGGGAGTGGTCGTTGATGCGGCTGTCGCTTCAGGAGCGGGAGGAGATCTCTCGCGGGTTAGCGGCAGGCGAGAAGCTGCGGGGTATCGCGAACCGGTTGGGGCGGGCGGCATCAACTGTGTCGCGGGAGGTGGCGAGCAACGGAGGCCGCCGGAAGTATCGAGCTACGGTGGCGCATCGAGGGTCGCGGCACCGAGCCTGCAGACCGAAACCAGCCAAGCTCACACCAATCATCGGCTCCGACAAGTCGTCGAGGAGAAGCCGGAGAGGTTGTGGTCGCCTCTCCAGATCTCGCGGTGGCTCCTTGAGGCATACCCTGACGATGAGGAGATGCGCGTGAGCCATGAACCGATCTATCTGACGTTGTTCCTCCAAGCCCGCGGCGGCTTGAAACGTGAACTCACCCAGCATCTCCGCACCCGCAGGGCGAACCGCCGGGCGAAAGGCGCCCGGCCGTCTTCGCGGAAGGGCCAGATCGTTGACCCCGTCATGATCAGTGAGCGTCCCGCCGCGGTCGAGGACCGGGCCGTGCCCGGGCATTGGGCAGGCGACCTGATCATGGGAAAACGCCAGACCGCGATCGGGACGCTGGTCCCGCTGCGTGATGCTGTTCCCGCTCCCCGACGGACACACCGCCGAAGCCGTCCGCACCGCGTTAGCGGAGACGGTGCAGCGTCTCCCCGAACATCTCTGGCAGTCGATGACATGGGATCAGAGCAAAGAGATGGCCCAGCACGCACAGTTCACCGTTGATACAGGTGTTCAGGTCTACTTCTGCGACCCGAAGTCGCCGTGGCAACCTGGGAGCAACGAGAAAACGAACGGCCTCCGGCGCCAGTATTTCCCCAAGGGAACCGACATGTCGATCCTGACCCAAGCCGACCTCGATGCTGCCGCCCACTCCCTCAACGGCCGACTGCGACAAACCCTCCGATGCATGACACCATCAGAGAAGCTCGCCGAAGCGTTGCAATGACCCCTTGAGCCGACAGCACATATGCGCACCTGACCGAACCACTATCGCTTGCCTGTTTTGGGCTAGGACTCGGCCGGTCGGTGTGGTGGGCGCGTAGGTTTGAGTCAGTCCTTCCCAACAACAGGTGAGAAGGTGGACGAGAAGGGGGAGTCTCAATGAGAACTTCTGGACGGATAGTGGTGTTTGCGACCCTGATGGCGATGCTGCTCGTTTTGGGTGTCGGTGCGGCGGTCGCGGGCGAGGCGAAGGGCCCACCGGGGCCGGGCGGCGCGGAAGGTGGAGCGACCCCGGTCGCTGGCTTCTGGACCGGGGACGGGGCTGCGTCGATCTGTTCCTTCTCCGGATTGAACGATGAGATCACGACCGAGGGGGAGTTTCCGGAACCAACTCAGACGCAGTCGTACGGGACGTTCTTGGTCCTTGTGATGAAGACCTTCGATTTGAAGGCTCAAGAGGCCAAGGCATTCCTCGGTGAGTCCCCAGGCCACGAATGTAACCCGAACAGAGCTCCGTGGGGCAACCCCAAGAAGCCCTAAGAGGCGGGTTGAACAGGCCCCCGGCGCGAGTGCTGGGGGCCTTCCTCGCGAGCTGGCTCCCACTCCGCCCATCACGGCATCCATGAGGGGGTGGGCCGTGTCAAGGGCGCGGTGGATTGGTCCTGGCTCGTGGTCTTTTGGGTTGGGGTCGGTTGTGGGCAGGGGCCGGCTCCATTCCCCGGAGTGGGGTGAGGCGGTTCGGTGCCTGGGCATC
>CAYNHF010000015.1:0-26251 GCA_964397045.1 uncultured Acidimicrobiaceae bacterium
GTGAACTCAGTCGCACCCTCACCCGACTCAGCAAGCACCTTCGTAATCGCAGCCGTCAACGTCGTCTTCCCATGATCAATATGACCCATCGTCCCGACATTCACATGCGGCTTAGTCCGCTCAAACTTCGCCTTAGCCATCTCAGCCCTGCTCCTTGATTACTCGCCACGTACCTTGGCCACGATTTCCTGCGCGGCCGCGGTGGGGACTTCCTGATACGAATCGAACTGCATCGTGTACGTTGCCCTGCCCTGCGTGCGCGACCTGAGATCGGTTGCGTAGCCGAACATCTCGGCCAGCGGGACCTGGGCTTTGACGACCCGGGCACTACCCCGGGCTTCCATTGCCTCGACCTTGCCTCTCCGGGCGGAGAGATCGCCGATTACGTCGCCCATATAGTCTTCAGGGGTGACGACCTCGATGTCGAACATTGGCTCGAGCAGTTTGATACCTGCCCGCTTGGCGGCTTCCTGAAGGGCCATCGACCCTGCAATGCGGAACGCCATTTCGTTGGAGTCGACCGAGTGGCTCGAGCCATCGGTCAACCTGGCCTTGATATCCACCAGCGGGTAACCGGCGAGGATGCCGCCGTCGAGTGCATCTGCGATGCCCTTGGCGACCGCCGGAATGTACTCGCGGGGCACGTTGCCACCCTTGACCTTGTCCTCGAACTCAAATCCGGTGCCGGGCGGCAGCGGCTCGAGGTCGATGACGACATGGGCAAACATGCCGGAACCACCGGTCTGGCGCTTGAGCCTGGCATCGACCTTCGCGACCGGCTTGCGAATCGTCTCGCGGTACGCGACCTGGGGACGACCGACGTTGGCCTCCACGCTGAATTCGCGCAACATGCGGTCGACGATGACCTCCAGGTGGAGTTCCCCCATCCCGGAGATGATCGTCTGGCCGGTGTCCTCATCGGATCGCACCGTGAAGGTCGGATCCTCCTCGGCGAGGCGCTGCAGCGCGGTACCCAGCTTGTCCTGGTCACCCTTGGTTCTTGGCTCGATCGCGACTGAGATGACCGGCTCGGGGAAGGTCATCGTTTCGAGCTGAATCGGAGCCTCGACGGCCGCGAGGGTGTCTCCGGTCTTGCTCTGCTTGAGGCCAACCGCGGCGACGATGTCGCCGGTCATGATCTCGTCGATGTCTTCCTGCTTGCTGGCGTGCATCCGCAGCAGGCGGCCAAACCGTTCCTTCTTGCTGTTGGTGGTATTCACCACCGCATCACCCTTGGCTGCCTGGCCGGAATACACCCGAAAGTAGGTCAGCTTGCCCACATAAGGGTCGCTCATGATCTTGAACGCGAGAGCGCTGAATGCCTCCGAGTCGTCCGGGCGCCGGTACAGGACGTCCTCCTCGTGGCCGGGCCGGAACCCGTCGACGGGTGGCAGGTCGGCCGGGCTCGGGAGGTAGTGGATGATCGCGTCGAGCAGCGGCTGCACGCCCTTGTTCTTGAAGGCCGAGCCACACAGCACAGGGACGAAGTCACGGTTGATGGTGCCCTTGCGAATGACGTTGCGGATCTCCTCCGGAGCAAGGTCGGCTTCGGTGAGATACTTCTCGAGCAGGTCCTCGTCTTCGGATGCAACGACATCGAGCATCTTGTGGTGCCACTCGTCCGCCTGGGCGCGGTATGCATCCGGGATATCGATGATCTCGCGTTCGGTGCCCTCTTCATCGAGCCAGTGGATCGCCTTCATCTCAACCAGGTCGATGATGCCGTTGAAGTCGGACTCGGCTCCGATCGGAATCTGAATGGCGACCGGGTTACCTCCGAGTCGGTCGATGATGGACTGTTTGGCTGCAAAGAAGTCGGCTCCGATCCGGTCCATCTTGTTGATGAAGCAGATGCGAGGTACGCCGTACTTGTCTGCCTGTCGCCAAACAGTCTCGGACTGAGGTTCAACCCCGGATACCGCGTCGAAGACGGCCACGGCACCGTCGAGCACGCGCAGCGACCGCTCGACCTCGACGGTGAAGTCCACGTGGCCCGGAGTGTCGATGATGTTGATGGTGTGGTCGTTCCACTCGCAGGTCGTAGCAGCTGAGGTGATGGTGATACCCCGCTCCTGCTCCTGCTCCATCCAGTCCATCACGGCCGCGCCTTCATGGACCTCACCCATCTTGTAGGTGCGTCCCGTGTAGTAGAGAATCCGTTCGGTCGTCGTGGTCTTGCCCGCATCGATGTGGGCCATGATTCCGATGTTCCGGATCGTCTCGAGTTTGATATCGCGTGCCATGAGCTTCAGTCTCGGGTAGGGGTTACCAGCGGTAGTGGGCGAAGGCCTTGTTGGATTCGGCCATCTTGTGGATATCTTCGCGGCGCTTCACGGCAGCGCCGGTACGGTTGGCGGCGTCGAGGATCTCGTTGGCGAGACGCTCGGCCATCGTGTTCTCTTTACGCTTTCTGGCGAACTCGACCAGCCAGCGAACGGCCAGCGTCTGAGATCGGCGAGGGCGTACCTCCACCGGCACCTGGTAAGAGGAGCCACCAACGCGCCGGGAACGGACCTCGACGGAAGGGCGAACATTGTCGGCGGCCTTCTTCAGCGTCTGCACAGGGTCGCTTCCGGTACGGCGTTCGACGATCTCGAGTGCGCCGTAGACGATGCGGCGCGAGGCTCCCTTCTTGCCGCGCCACAGGACCTTGTTGATCACCTGGCTCACGAGCACCGACTGGTACACCGGATCCGGATCGATCTTGCGAACTTCTGCTGGAGCGCGGCGCATCAGGAATCCTTCTTCGTGCCGTAGCGCGAACGTGACTGTCTTCTGCCGTCAACACCTGCTGCGTCGAGCGCACCTCGGATGACCTTGTAGCGGACACCAGGAAGGTCCTTCACACGACCCCCTCTGACCAGCACGATGGAGTGTTCTTGCAGGTTGTGGCCCTCACCGGGAATGTAGGCAGTGACCTCCATGCCGGAGCTGAGTCGAACGCGACATACCTTCCGCAGTGCGGAGTTCGGTTTCTTGGGCGTCACCGTGTACACGCGGGTGCAAACGCCGCGGCGCTGCGGTGAGCCTGCGAGGCCCAGCGTTTTCGTCTTCTTCGGCTTTGGCTTCCGGCCCTGGCGGACCAGTTGCTGCACGGTCGGCACTTGCCTTTCCTCTTCTCTTTTCGGCGCACCCCGACCCCACATCGGAGACGGGTACTTACACACAAAAATCGGCACCACCCATCACGTGGGGGTGACCGACCCCTGGGTGCCTCTCCCTTTACAACAGCGTCGCGAACAACGCCTCCGGGTAAAGGGGGGCACTACGGGAAAATCCGACGGCGGAGTATATGTGCTTTCGGGGACTAGTGCAAAGCCGCGCAGGAGCTGCCGCCCACGTCAGATCGGGAAGTCAGACGGCGGTGGAGCGGGTCCGTCGCGACGAGTATCCGGGGCGTCCTCTGCCGGCTCACCAGGTGCTGCGGGGTCCAGCCGGTGGGGTGCGCCCGGCGTAGCCGACTCGGGGCCGGGCTGGGGCGGTGCCGGTTGAGGCCGCGCCCGAGGAGCACTCCGCAAACCGCTCAGCAGCAAGAATCCAACGATCATCGCAACGAAGAGCTGCTGGTTGGCGAGCGCCAGCACGATCACCGGTACCCCGATGGCAAGCGAAACCACCTTGGTCGCCGGCTCGGCGATAGAAGGAGCCACCATCTCGAGAAGGCTGTGAACCATCTGTCCCCCATCGAGCGGTCGCATCGGCAACCAGTTCAGAATTCCCCAGAAGAGTGCAGCTTCGATGTAGCCGACGACCATCACCGACAGGAAATCGGGATTGATCCGTTCGTACGGTGGCCAGCCACCGAAATCGAGGTCGAACCAACCCTGATTGGCCCCGACGACCATGAGTGCTGCGCCGGTGGCGATACCCACGGCGGAGCCTGCGGCACTGATGAGGAAGCGCTTGCCGGGAGTGATCTTCGTGATCAGCGGATAGGTCGTGGCCCCTCCGAACGCGAACAGCATGATGCGCACGCCCGGTGCGCCGAACGCCCTAGCGGTAAAGGCGTGGCCCGCCTCATGAGCGAGGATGGCGAAGAAGACCCCGACCGTCCAGGCCGCGGTGTAGACGGCGGTTCCATACCGCATCCAGCCGAACAGAGCGAGGATCAGAAAACTGAGGTGAACGCTGACCGGCACCCCGCCGAGACGGAACTTCAGCATGGCTCTCTCGCGGAGTCGCAGGTCGTCATGGTCTCATCATATGGCGAGCCACGTGCCGAGCCGCCCATCCCCGGCCAAACCTCCCCTTCTCAGCGAAACGGGGGAAAACGCACGACCACGGCCGCTCCACCGAGGTCGTCACCGACACCGACCGTCATCGAGCCTCCCGCCCCCTCGGCGGTCCTGCGCACGATGTCCAACCCCAGACCCGTGGAGCCTGCCCCCGAAGCTCCGCGAGCAACCATGCCGCGGTCGGGAATCCCGTCCCCAGCGTCCTCGACGATCAACAGGATGGCCGACTCGCGATTACGCAAGATCACCCGCATCGCCACGCCTTCCTCGGTATGGGCAAAGACGTTTCCGATCAGACTATCGAACAAGACCGCCAGGTCTGCAGCCGCGGTAGCCACCACCATGGGGCCGGGATCTGCGGACAGTTCGAGCGAACGTTGCTGTTCCTCCGCCAGCGCCGACCAGTAGGCCACCCGATCCGAGGCCACGGCTGCGAGGTCTGCGGTCTCCCCCGTTCCCTGCGCAACCGGACGGCGAGCCTCGTGGATCACGAAGTCGGTCATCCGCTCGAGCTCCGCCAGATCGTCGAGCAACCGGTCCTTCGGTGGGCCATCCGGCAACGCCTCCGCATCGAGCCGTACTGCAGTCAGCGGCGTGCGCAAGCGGTGCGACAGGTCGGCGCTCGCTTCGTATGCCTCGTTCACCAGGCGCTCGATCCGACCGGCGAGGCGGTTGAACTCGGTGCCCACCTCACGGATCTCCTCGGGCCCCGCCGGCTCGACCCTCGCCTCGAGATCGCCACGGCCCAGCCTGCTGGTTGCCGCAGCAAGTTCGTCCACGGGCACCACCACCGACCGACCGAGCCGGTCGGCGACCAGTATCGCAACCAGGATGAGCACTGCTCCGAGCACCGCGAGCGTGATCCAGGACTGGGCAACCCCCTCCGCCATTTCTGCGTCTGAGACGAAGACCCGGACCACACCGACCGAGCCGTCACCGAGCACGACTGGTACGTACACACCCTGACCGCCCGAGACCGGGGCGCGGAATGCCGAACCCTCTGCTGCCGGACCCAGATCCTCTGCCGGGTCCAGGGGGCGACCCACCACATCACCGTCCGGAAGTACGATCGACACGTCTCCAGACCCCTCGACGTCAACCCCGAGCGAGAGTACCGCTCCTTCGATCCCGCTCGCCGGAGCAACAACCGCGAGGAACCGGGCAATGCCCTCGGCATCCCGTTCGGCGGAGGTCAGCGCCCGATCACTGGCGAGATCGCGCACCAGCAACGCCAGAGGAACAACAAACGCCAGGACCACCATCAACGTGGTCGCTCCGGCGACTGTGATGAGGCGGCGTCTCACGACTCGGGATCGACGATGCGCACCCCCACACCGCGCCGGGTGTGGAGATAGCGGGGTTCGGCCGCCGTCTCACCCAGCTTCTTGCGAAGCCACGAGAGATGGACGTCAACCGTCTTGTCGGCGCCTCCGTAGGGCTGGCGCCACACCTCGGCCAGCAATTCGCGTTTTCCCACCATGGTCCCGGGACGTTCGGCAAGGTAGGCCAGGAGCTCGAACTCCTTTGCCGTCAGATCCAGCGGCTCACCCTTCAGTTGCGCCTCCCGGCCTGCCAAATCGATTAGGAGGTCGCCGACGACCAGTTCCTCGGCTTCATTTTGCGTCGCGGCCCGCCGCAGGACCGCACGTACGCGCGCCTCCAGCTGCTCGGCGGCGAACGGCTTGACGAGATAGTCGTCTGCGCCTGCATCGAGCACCCGCACGATCTCGCGCTCGTCGTCACGCGCGGTGGCCACGATCACGGGAACCGCGCTGACCGCACGGATCATGGCAAGGGCGTCACCTCCATCGAGGTCGGGCAAGCCCAGATCGAGCACAACCACATCGAATCCACCAGACAGCGCCATCTCGACCCCGCTCATGGCACGCCCGGTGGACTCGACGTGATGACCACGCTCTGCGAGGCGCCGGGAGAGCGACTCCCGGATACGTTGATCGTCTTCGATGAGCAGGATGGTCGCCATGGCGAGCTCAACATACTCCAGCGGCTCGCTGCGCCGTCCGATGCGGCTGTTCTTTTGGCTCCGCTTATCGATCGCTTAACCCATCGCTCCGCCGCTCGGGCATCATGGGGCCATGTCCCGTCGCATTGCTGTTGGCTTCGCCTGGGTCGCTGCCACCCTGGTATCGATTCTGATCGCGACCGCCGCGGTCGGGAGCGTACGCAACAACGTGTCCGACACACCGTCTCCGCTTCGGTCGGCGGCCGTCACGCAGGTGGTAGTGGCTCTGCCCTCCACTACGACCGCTGCGGGGGAAGACGCGACCGGCTCGACTTCCACACCCACGACCGGCCTGCCCGACCCGACCTCCACCACGTCGACGCGGCCGACCGCGTCATCCACCACCAGCACGGCGGCGCCAACCGCGACCACGAGCTCCCCACCTCCAACGACCACACCTCCCTCCACGAGCACAACGGCACCCACCACAACCACTGCACCTCCCGAGGACGTGATAACCACCTACCCCCAGATCGGCGGCACTACGACCATCCGTACCGACGGCAGTGCCGTCCACCTCGTCGCCGCGGTACCGCAGTCCGGGTTCCAGGTCGACGTGGAGAAATCCGGGCCGCAGGAGGTCGACGTTCGGTATCGCAGCGAGGGCCACACCTCGCGACTCAAAGCGGAGTGGGAGAACGGGAAACTCGAAGTCGAGACATCGGAGAGCAACGAAGACGACTGAGCGGGGCATCTGGATCCTGCCGGGACCCGTACCATCCCAGTCACGATGTCGCCCGACCACCTTTCTGTGGACAGCCGCCTGAGGCCAAAACTGCCACAGGGCATCACCTATCCAAAAGACCTGCCGATAACGGCGTGGCGAGAAGAGCTGCTCGACGCAATCGGCAACCACCAGGTGGTCATCGTCTCCGGGGAGACCGGGTCGGGAAAGAGCACGCAGCTACCCAAACTCTGCCTCGAACTCGGGCGCGGCATCGACGGCATGATCGGCCATACCCAGCCGCGGAGAATCGCCGCCCGGTCCATCGCCGAACGAATCGCGGACGAGCTGGGGTCGAAGGTGGGCGGGATCGTTGGATTCAAGGTCCGGTTCACAGAGGCCGTCGACGACTCGACCCTCATCAAGGTGATGACAGACGGGATTCTGCTCAACGAGATCCACCGGGACCCCCGGCTGCGGCACTACGACACGATCATCATCGACGAAGCCCACGAGCGGTCACTCAACATCGACTTCCTCCTCGGCTACCTCAGACGGCTTCTCCCCAAACGGCCGGACCTCAAAGTGATCATCACCTCTGCAACCATCGACACCGAGCGCTTCGCCGCACATTTTCGCGATGCTCCCGTGGTCGAGGTCGCCGGTCGCACCTATCCGGTCGAGGTGCGGTATCGCCCACTGATCGATTCGAGCAACCCCGAACCGCGCGATCAGAACCAGGCGATCTGCGACGCAGTAACGGAGCTGGCGGCCGAAGGCACTGGCGATATCCTCGTGTTCTGTTCGGGAGAACGCGAGATACGTGATGCCGTCGATGCGCTGAACGACGCAGGGCTTCGCCACACCGAAGTGCTGCCTCTCTACGGCAGGCTCTCCATCGCCGACCAACATCGGGTGTTTGCCCCGCATCCCGGCAGGCGGATTGTGGTGGCGACCAACGTCGCAGAAACCTCACTGACGGTCCCCGGGATTCGATACGTCGTTGATGCGGGCATGGCGCGCATCTCGCGATACAGCCGCCGCACCAAGGTGCAGCAGCTGCCGATCGAGGCGATCTCGCAAGCTTCTGCCAATCAGCGCTCCGGCCGGTGTGGCCGCCTTGGCCCAGGAGTCTGCATTCGACTCTACGCCGAGGCAGACTTCGCGGGACGCCAGGAGTTTACTGAGCCGGAAATCCTCCGGACCAACCTCGCGTCTGTGATGCTGCAGATGGCTGCGGTCGGCCTGGGCGATATCGAGCAGTTCCCGTTCATCGATCCACCGGATACCAGGAGCATCCGCGATGGGGTCTCCTTGCTCGAGGAGCTCGGTGCGATCGGCTCCGGCGTATCCGGCACGCGGAATTGGCTGACGGACACCGGCCGCAAGTTGGCGCGGATACCCGTTGATCCCCGCCTCGGTCGGGTACTCCTGGCAGCGGAACATAACGAATGCCTCAGTGAGGCGCTCACCATCGTGAGTGCACTCTCGATCCAGGATCCCCGCGACCGGCCGATCGACCGCGAGCAGGCAGCAGACGAAAAGCATCGTCGGTTTCAGGACGAGAGCTCGGACTTCATCAGCTGGCTCCGCTTATGGAGTTACATAGCAACGGAACGCAAGGCGCGGACTTCGGGCCAATTCCGTCGGATGTGCAGGGACGAGTTCCTCAACTGGCGACGGGTGCGAGAGTGGCAGGACATCCGTGCCCAGCTGCGGCGGGTGACCGGCGACCTCGATATGCGCCAGAATCAGGCGCCGGCGTCCCCAGAGCAGATCCACGAATCCCTGCTGGCGGGCCTGCTCTCCCACATCGGCAAGAAGGACCCTGATGGATACCAGTATCGAGGCGCGCGAGGCGCTCGGTTCGCCATCCGGCCCGGATCTGCCCTCTTCAAGCGACCGCCGGAGTGGGTCATGGTCGCCAGCCTGATCGAGACAACCCGCACCTGGGCGACCGTCGTGGCCCCGGTAGACCCGGCAACGATCGAACGGGTCGGCGCCCATCTCGTGAAACGATCGCTGTCGGATCCCTGGTGGAACGCCGAGCGTGGGTCGGCAGTCGCACGCGAGACGGTGACCCTGTTCGGTCTGGCGTTGTCGACAGAGGGCACCGTCATGTACGACCGCTTCGACCCCGCCGCCGCTCGTGAGCTGTTCATCGAACATGCTCTGGTCGCGGGTGAGTGGGAAACCCACCATGGCTTCGCTCACAGGAACGATGCCGCCATCGCTGCCGTCCTCGAAGTGGAGGCGAGGGAGCGCAGATCTGACCTGTTGGTGACAGACGACGAGATCTTCTCCTTCTTCGATTCGCGCATACCGCCCGACGTCACGTCGGTGCGGCACTTCGACGCGTGGTGGAAGATCGAAAGGCAACAGAACCCTCTTGTGCTGGACCTCGGGCCAGAGGACCTGATCGATCCCGGGGCGCGATCAATCAATGAGGTGGGGTTCCCTCCAGCCTGGGAACACGGTGACCTCTCACTTCCGCTGGGCTACAAGTTCGATCCTTCGAGCCCGGGGGACGGGGTGACGATCGACGTGCCTCTCGGGTCACTCGACCGGATCAACCCCGTCCTCTTCGAGTGGAACGTACCAGGGCTGAGAGCCGACCTGGTGAGCGCGCTGATCCGATCTCTGCCGAAATCGCTCCGCAGGCAGTTTGCTCCCATTCCCGATACCGCCCGGGAAATCGCCACGAGTCTCCATCCCGCGACGGGAGGACTGGGCGAATCTCTCGCGAAAGAGTTGACGCGGCGCAGCGGCTCGATCGTGCGGCCGGATGACCTGGACTTCGATCGCGTCCCGACCTACCTTCGCCCTCGCTACCGGATCCTCGACCCGGAGGGAGGAGTCGTGGTCGCCGGAGATGACCTCGCCACCATGCGCGCCGGTTTGCGGGAGGCCGCGCGAGCGACCTTGGCCGAAACCGCGCATCCCATCGAACGAGACGGCGTGACCGAATGGAACTTCGGTGCGCTTCCCAGCGCCGTCGAGATCGGCGGTTCGGGCCGCGCCATCACTGCGTTTCCTGCCCTCGTCGACAGAGGCGACTCGGTCTCTATCCGACTCATGGCGACTCAAGAGGAACAGGCAGAGACGATGTGGGAAGGACTTCGTCGACTTGTGATCCTGCAGCTTCCATCGCCGCGACGACTGCTGCGACAGTCGTTCGATAGCTCCGGTCACCTCTCCATCGCGCGAAGCCCCTATGCATCGAGCGATGAGTTCATGGAGGACTGTCTCGAATGTGCTGTGGACGCCGCGCTCATCACGACGGGTGCCGCCTGGGACGCCGCAGAGTTCGAACACCTGATGATCTCGGTGCGAGCCGACCTAGAACGCACTGCCGCCACCGTTTCTGAACAAGCCGCGGTCGTCCTGGATTCTCTCCACGCGGCGAACGTCGCCATAGAAGCCACGTCGCAGGCGGCTTTCGGAGATGCGCTCGATGACGTTGCGCACCAGATGGAGCGCTTCGTCTTCCCTGGGTTCCTCACCGCGGTAGGAGCGGATCGGCTCGACGACGTGAGAAGATATCTCGACGCCATCGGCTACCGGCTCGAGCGTCTACCCGAACACCCCGACCGGGACCAGGAGCGTATGGCGCTCGTCACCGAACTGGAAGCAGAGCACGATGATCTCACAGCAATCCTTTCGTGGTCCCCCGAGCTCGTCGACATCGCGTGGACGCTCCAGGAACTCCGCGTCAGCCTGTTTGCCCAGCCGGTAGGCGTCAAGGGTTCGGTGAGCGCGAAGCGGATCCGAGCCGCCCTCGCGGATCTCCTCAGCTGAGGTCGGATCACGGATTCGTCCGGAGGGGCAGTCAACATCGGAGCCGAGAGACTGCTCGTCAATCGGTACACGAAAACACTCTGAAGGCTGCCCCTCACGCGCCGGGGGTCCGGCTCAGTTCGAGCCGGACCTCCGTGCAGTGCTCGTACCGTGCTGAGCGCTACTCGTCGTCTGCTATGTCGACGACCTCGGCCTGCGCGCCCAGGCTTGCCAGCCACTCGGCAGGATTGGCGGGAAGCGCCTCCTCGGCCCCTTGCGGAACCTCTTCGCCGAAGAGCCCGAGAGCACTCACAACCGTCGCGTCTGGAAGCGCCGGCTGAATCTCCTGGTACACGGTGCTGCCGGTACCGGCCGGGATCAGCTTGCCGATGATGACGTTCTCCTTGAGCCCGCGCATGAAGTCGCTCTTGGACTGCAGCGACGCCTCAGTCAGCACCCGCGTCGTCTCCTGGAACGAAGCCGCGGACAGCCAAGAGTCGGTAGCCAATGAGGCCTTGGTGATCCCCATCAGCTCCGGCCTGCCCTCGGCGGGCGTCTTGCCGTCCTCGACCAGTTCACGGTTGACCTCACGGAACGCCTGGCTATCGACTAGTTCGGCCGGCAGGAACGATGAATCGCCTGAGCTGACTACCCGTACCTTGCGGAGCATCTGTCGCACGATCAACTCGATGTGCTTGTCGTGGATGTCCACTCCCTGGCTGCGGTAGACCTCCTGGACCTGGTCCACGAGATACTGCTGGCACGCCCGCACCCCCTGGATCTCCAGGACCTCCTTCGGATCCAGCGGACCCTCGGTGAGTTGGGCACCAGGCTCGATGATGTCGCCGTCGGCGACACGGGGACGAGCGCGGCGCGGCAGTGGGTACTCGGTTTCCTCGTCCTTGTCCGCAACCAGGATCCGGCGCCCCGCTTCGTCGTCGAGAATCTTCACGGCTCCGCCGTGCTCGGCGAGGATCGCCTTGCCCTTCGGAGAGCGAGCCTCGAAAAGCTCGACGACGCGCGGCAGACCGTGCGTGATGTCCTCCCCGGCAATACCGCCGGTGTGGAACGTCCGCATCGTGAGCTGGGTTCCCGGCTCGCCGATGGACTGGGCTGCCATGATACCGACGGCCTCACCGGACTCGACCATGCGGCCGGTCGCGAGGCTCAGCCCGTACGAATAAGCAGAGATGCCGTAGCGGGACTGGTCGGTCAGCGGTGACCGCACTCGGATCTCAGTCACCTCTTCAGCCTCAGACAGCGTTTGCATCGCGACACGATCGATGATCTCACCGGCTCGTAGCTTCGTTCCGCCCGACGTTTCGAGCAGGCTGCGGCCGATCTTGACGTCCTCGGCCAGAATTCGGCCGAACACCCGATTGCGCAGGTTGCGAATCGATTCGCCCCGGTCGTCGCGGATCTGAATCAGCAGCCCGACGTCGTCACTCATCTCGTCGTGGATGATGATTTCTTGCGATACGTCCACGAGACGCCTGGTCAAGTAGCCGGAGTCCGCGGTTCGCAGCGCGGTGTCCGCCAGACCCTTCCTGGCGCCGTGGGTCGAGATGAAGTACTCGAGCACCGTCAGCCCTTCGCGGAAATTCGACTTGATGGGCTGCGGGATGATGTCACCCTTTGGGTTGGCCACCAGGCCACGCATGCCTGCGATCTGACGCAGCTGCATGATGTTCCCCCTGGCGCCCGAGCGGACCATCATGTCCATCGGGTTGAACCGCTCCGCCTGCAGCGTCTTCTGCATGGCTTCCTTGACCTCGTCCGTCGCCTCGGTCCAGATCTCGATCAACTCCTGACGACGTTCATCGTCCGTGATGACACCCTTCTGGTACAGCGCCTCGACCTTGGCCGCACGATCCTCGAAGGTATCGAGGATCTTCTGCTTCTCGGGTGGCGTCTTCACGTCCTCGAGGCCGATCGTCAACCCCGCCCTCGTGGCGAAGTGAAAACCGAGCGATTTGATACTGTCGAGCGTGGACGCAACGTCCGGCTTGTCATACCGCTCGATGATCTCCTCGATGATCATCCGCACGTCTGCCTTGTAGACCACCGAGTTGACGTACGGGAACGACTCAGGGAAAGCGCCGTTGAGCAGCGCCCTGCCCAGCGTGGTGTCGGTGAGACTCTCTCCGTCAACCGGCTCCTCGGTGAGGAGGTCGCCCATGGTGGGCATCAGCGCCTCACGCGTGGCGGGGTCACCCGCCAGCCCGCCGAGGCGGATCTTGATCGGGGCGTGCAAACTCAGATCACCGATGTCGTACGCCATCACCGCCTCATCCAGGCTGGTGAAGGCACGCCCGGCACCGACCGCATCCTCGACGTACTCCGACAGGTAGTACACCCCGATGACCATATCCTGGGACGGAGTCACGATCGGCCGGCCGGATGCCGGTGACAGCACATTGTTCGAAGACAACATGAGAATGCGAGCTTCGGCCTGGGCCTCCGCGGATAGTGGCAGGTGCACCGCCATCTGGTCTCCATCGAAGTCGGCGTTGAAGGCCTCACATACGAGCGGGTGGATCTGGATTGCCTTTCCCTCCACCAGGACAGGCTCGAACGCTTGAATTCCCAAGCGGTGCAGGGTGGGCGCCCGATTCAAGAACACCGGGTGTTCCTGAATGACCTCACCGAGCACGTCCCACACCTGGGGACGACGGCGCTCGACCATACGCTTGGCTGCCTTGATGTTCTGGGCGAGATCCAGGTCGACCAAACGCTTCATGACGAACGGCTTGAAGAGCTCGAGCGCCATCAGTTTGGGGAGACCACACTGATGGAGGCTGAGCTGAGGACCGACGACGATCACGGAACGACCCGAGTAGTCGACACGCTTGCCCAGCAGATTCTGGCGGAAGCGACCCTGCTTGCCCTTCAACATATCGGAGAGCGACTTGAGCGGACGATTGCCCGGACCCGTCACCGCACGGCCGCGGCGGCCGTTGTCGAAGAGGGCGTCCACCGCCTCCTGGAGCATCCGCTTCTCGTTGTTCACGATGATCTCCGGCGCACCGAGGTCGAGCAACCGCTTCAGCCGGTTGTTCCGGTTGATTACCCGACGGTAGAGGTCGTTGAGATCGGAGGTGGCAAAACGGCCGCCGTCCAACTGCACCATCGGGCGAAGATCCGGTGGGATCACCGGCACTGCTTCGAGCACCATGTCGCGGGGGTCGTTCTTTCCATCTGCGAACGGAGTAACCACCTTCAGGCGCTTCATGGCACGCTGTCTGCGCTGCTGCGAGTTGGCGTCGAGATCGGCCTTCAACAGCGCGATCTCCTCTTCGAGATCCAGCCGCTGGATGAGATCCTTGATCGCCTCGGCCCCCATGCCACCGGAGTAGTAGTCGCCGTAGCGGTCCACGATCTCGCGCCACAGCTGCTCGGATTCGATGAGCTGCTTTGGCTTCATCGCCCGGAACGTGTCAAACGCCTCCTGCAGCAATTCCTCTTCCACCGTGGCTCGCTCGTCACGGTCCTTGATCTCGCGCTCGACCTCGCGACGCCGCGCCGAGATCTCTTGCCCCTTGGCCCCTGCCTCTTCCATCTGGGTCAACTCGACCTCGAGGCGTTCCAGCCGCTCGGCCTTCCATTCCTCGAACTCGCTGCGGATCAACTCGAGTTCGTGCTTGGTGGCTTCCTCGAGTTCCGGCACATCTGCGGTGCGCTTCTCGTCATCGACGTGTGTGATGAGGTAGGCCGCGAAGTAGATGACCTTCTCGAGGTCCTTCGGGGACATGTCGAGCAAGTAACCGAGCCGGCTGGGGACACCCTTGAAGAACCAGATGTGAGTGACGGGAGCGGCCAATTCGATGTGGCCCATCCGTTCGCGCCGCACCTTGGCGCGGGTGACCTCGACGCCGCAACGTTCACAAACGATGCCGCGGAAACGGACGCGCTTGTACTTGCCGCAATAACACTCCCAATCTCTGGTGGGACCGAAGATGCGCTCGTCGAACAGGCCGTCCTTCTCCGGCTTCAGTGTCCGGTAGTTGATGGTCTCGGGCTTCTTGACCTCGCCGAACGACCAGGACCGGATCTGGTCGGCGCTGGCGAGGCCGATCTTCAGTTCATCGAACAACTGTGGCACGTTGGGTCTCTCCCGACTTCAGTTCTCTTTGCTCTTACGTAAACCTGTCGCTATTCCCGTCGGTGGGTCACACCGGAGTGGGCTCTGCCCGCTCGGGTCGCGAGATGTCGATGCCGAGGGAGGCAGCCGTGCGGAACACGTCCTCCTCGAGTTCCTTCAGTTCGACTTCCTCACCCGCAGAGAGCATTTCCACGTTGAGGCAGAGGCTCTGCATCTCCTTCATCAGCACCTTGAAAGACTCAGGAATGCCGGGCTCCGGGATGTTCTCGCCCTTCACGATTGCCTCGTACACCTTGACCCTGCCCCGGACATCGTCCGACTTGATGGTGAGCAACTCCTGGAGGGCGTACGCGGCACCGTAGGCCTCCAGTGCCCACACCTCCATCTCGCCGAAGCGCTGTCCGCCGAATTGCGCCTTACCGCCGAGCGGCTGCTGCGTGATCATCGAGTAGGGCCCGGTGGAACGAGCATGGATCTTGTCGTCCACGAGGTGGACCAGTTTCAGGATGTAGATGTAGCCGACGGTGATCGGGGAGTCGAATGGCTCACCGCTGCGACCGTCGATGAGCCGGGCCTTGCCGGTGGCGTCCACCAGCTTCTGGCCATCGCGGTTGGGCTTGGCAACATCCAGGAGCTTCAGGATCTCGCCCTCGCGCGCTCCGTCGAAGACCGGTGTCGCCACCGTCTGCCAGGAGTTGGCTCCACCCGACGCCGGGCTTGCGGCATCGTCGAACGGTTCCCAGCCCTGGGCCGCGGCCCAGCCGAGGTGGGTCTCGAGAATCTGGCCGAGGTTCATGCGAGAGGGCACGCCGAGCGGCGACAGGATGATGTCTACCGGAGTCCCGTCCTCGAGGAACGGCATATCCTCTTCCGGCAGGATCTTCGCGATGACACCCTTGTTTCCGTGCCTGCCGGCGAGCTTGTCTCCCTCGGAGATCTTGCGGGACTTGGCGACATATACCCTGACCAATTCGTTCATTCCCGGCGGCAGCTCGAAGCCGTCCTCACGTCGGAACTCCTTGACGGCGATGGCCTTGCCTGCCTCTCCGTGCGGCACCTTCAACGACACGTCACGCACCTCGCGTGCCTTCTCGCCGAAGATTGCCCGCAGCAGCCGCTCTTCTGGGGTCAGTTCGGTCTCACCTTTCGGAGTCACCTTGCCGACCAGATATTCGCCCGCGCCTACCTCGGCACCGATTCGAATGATGCCGCGATCGTCGAGGTCGCGCAGCACTTCTTCCGCCACATTCGGAATGTCACGCGTGATCTCTTCAGCGCCGAGCTTGGTATCTCGCGCCTCGATCTCATGCTCCTCGATGTGGATCGAGGTCAGCATGTCTTCCTTCACGAGGCGCTCCGAGAGGATGATGGCGTCCTCGAAATTGTGGCCCTCCCACGGCATGAACGCAACGAGGAGGTTCCGGCCGAGCGCCAGCTCTCCCTGATCGGTGGAGGGACCGTCTGCAAGCACGGCACCCACCTTCACCTTGTCTCCCTCGGAAACACGGGGCTTCTGGTTGATGCACGTGCCCTGGTTCGAGCGTTCGAACTTGCGCAGTGACATCGTGTGCTTCTTGTTGACGCCAGCTTCCTTGACGATGACGTGGTCGCCCGTCACTTCGACGATGTCGCCCGCCACCGGGCTCAGGATCACGTCGCCGGAGTCCTGGGCTGCCCTACCCTCGACACCGGTCCCGACCAGCGGTGCGTCTGCGCGCAGCAGAGGCACAGCCTGGCGTTGCATGTTCGAACCCATGAGGGCGCGGTTGGCGTCGTCGTGCTCGAGGAACGGAATGAGCGAGGTCGAAACCGAAACCACCTGTTTCGGAGACACATCCATGTAATCGACTTGTGCACCCGGTACGGAGTCCACCTCACCCCCGGCGCGGCGCACCCACACCCGGTCGTTGATGAACGATCCGTCTTCGGCGAGCGGCGCGTTGGCCTGCGCGATGACGTGAGTCTCTTCTTGGGACGCGGTCAAGTAGTCGACGTGCGATGACACCTTGCCCTTGACGACCCGACGGTACGGCGTCTCGATGAAGCCGTAGCGATTGACCTTGGCATAGCTGGCAAGCGAACCGATGAGACCGATATTCGGCCCCTCAGGTGTCTCGATTGGACACATCCGCCCGTAGTGGGAGGGGTGAACGTCGCGAACCTCGAAACCGGCCCGCTCGCGAGAAAGTCCGCCAGGTCCGAGGGCCGATAGCCGGCGCCGGTGGGTGAGACTGGCCAGCGGGTTCGGCTGATCCATGAATTGGCTCAGCTGGCTGGTGCCGAAGAATTCCTTGATCGAAGCTACCACCGGGCGGATGTTGATCAGGCTCTGCGGGGTGATTGCCTCCGGATCCTGCGTCGTCATCCGTTCCCGTACCACCCGTTCGAGCCTGCTGAGGCCGACCCGAATCTGGTTCTGGATCAACTCGCCGACAGTACGGATCCTCCGGTTGGCGAAGTTGTCGATGTCGTCGACTCGGTAGCCGTCGGTCCCGGCGTGGAGTTCGATCAGGTACGTGATCGTCTCCAGCATGTCTTCGTGGCTCAACAGGCCGTCTTCGTTGGCCTGGTAGTCGTCGAGATCGATCGGGTCGCGCCCGAACTTCTGGTCCAGCTTGTAGCGGCCAACCCGGGTGAGGTCGTAGCGCTTCGGGTTGTAGAAAAGGGTGTTGATCAGCCCGCGCGCCGACTCGACAGTGGTGAGCTCACCCGGACGCAGCTTGCGATACAGGTCGAGTAGTGCGTCGTCGCGGCCGGTCGTGGTGTCCTTCTCCAGCGAGTTGCGGATGAGCTCGGATCCGTCGAACAGTTCGAGGATCTCCTCATCCGTCTCGGCGAAGCCGAGGGCCCGGAGGAAGGTGGTGACGTACTGGCGACGTTTGCGGTCGACGCGCACCCCGACGGTGTCCTTCTTGTCGATGTCGAACTCGAGCCACGCACCGCGGCCCGGAATCACCTTGGCCGCGAATACGTCCTTGTCCGATGTCTTATCGATCGACTGATCGAAGTAGACACCGGGGGAACGAACCAGCTGGCTCACAACGACCCGCTCGGTCCCATTGATGATGAAGGTGCCGTTCGGCGTCATCATCGGAAAATCACCGAGGAAGACTTGCTGCTCTTTGATCTCGCCGGTCTCGCGGTTCAAGAACCGCGCCGTGACGAACAGAGGCTTCGAGTAGTTGGAATCCTGTTCCTTGGCTTCTTCAATAGTCAACGGTGGATCGCCGAAGCGGTGCTCGGTCAATTCGAGGGCGAGGTTGCCTGTGAAGTCCTCGATGGGAGACACCTCGGAGAAGATCTGTTGCAGACCGTTCTCGAGAAACCAGCCAAAGGAGTCGTGCTGAACCGAAAGTAGATCAGGGAGAGGCTGGACCTCAGGGATTTTTGCGAACGAGAGACGGTTGGTGCGCGCAGGGGCCAACGGCAGTCCTCCTATGGAGAGCGGTCGGGCAGGGACAGAACGGACAGGGACAGGGTGGTTGCGGGTGGATGGCTGAGTGGTGGAACGGGTGTTTCAGACGTACGAAAGACCAGGATAGCACGCCGCTATCCCGGCTCTGCAAAGCGAGCATCGCGGAAACGTCTTCAACTGGTGCCCAAACGATACAACGACCCCTGCGGAGGTGTCAAGGGTTTGGCCTCGCTTCCGGCGGCGACGGCCGCTGATTCCATCAGGCGTTGAAGGTGTCGCAGGCCTGTGGATCACCCGACTCGAAGCCAACGGTGAACCAACGTACCCGTTGCTCAGAAGAGCCGTGGGTCCACGATTCGGGGTCAACCCTGCCGGTGGCCCGCTCCTGGATGCGATCGTCCCCCACCGCAGCCGCGGCGTCCAGTCCCTCCTCGATGTCCCCCGGTTGCAGCACGTCGCGCTCCAGAACCGCGTTCGCCCAGTTGCCGGCGTAACAGTCGGCCTGGAGTTCCATCTGGACCGAGAGCGCGTTTCGCGCAGCAGGGTTTTGCGACTGGAGATTTCGCACCCGCTCCATCGTGCCCGTCACGTTCTGGACATGGTGACCCACCTCATGGGCTATCACATAGGCTTCGGCAAAGTCTCCACCGCCGGCTCCGAACCTCGCCTGCAGTTCGGTGAAGAACCCGAGATCAACGTAGATCGTCTGGTCGAGCGGGCAGTAGTGGGGTCCGATCTGTGCCGATGCTCCTCCGCACCCGGAAGACGTGCTGCCGGTGAACAACACCAGGCGGGGCGCAGGGTACGTCTCGCCGCTCGCGGCAAACTCCTCGCCCCAATACGTCTCGGTGGTCCCGAGCACCGCCCCGATGAACTCGCCCTCTGCCTCTTCCTCCGGAGTGAGCGCCTGTGGGGTGGTGGCGGGTTGCTGCGCCTCGAGACCCTGCATGAGCCCTTCGAGGTCGAGGCCTCCTCCGCTGCCACCACCAAGCAACATCACGACCAGCACAGCGATCAGTCCGAGGCCGCCCGCTCCAGCCATCATCGTTCGCGGTCGCGCTCCCCTGCGGTCTTCGACATTCCCGCTTCGCTCTAGCCCTCGCCACTTCATCCGCAACGCCCTCTCGACACCCGGTACGTGCTGGTCGCGTTCCGCGGCCGTGGAAAACGATAGACGGAAGGGGTGGCCGGCGAATTGCCGGCCACCCCTTCCGTCGTCTCTGGCAATCATCTCTGGGCCGAGCAGCCCAGAGTAAGCACGGCTACTTCAGTTCGACGGAACCGCCTGCACCCTCGATCGTTTCCTTGGCCTTCTCTGCCGTCTCCTTGTCGACACCCTCCAGCACTGCGCCCGGAGCATTGTCGACGAGTTCCTTGGCTTCCTTCAGGCCGAGGCTGGTCAAGCCGCGAACCTCTTTGATGACCTGGATCTTCTTGTCACCGGTTGCAACCAGGACGACATCGAATTCGTCCTTCTCTTCCTCAGCCGGGGCATCCCCGGCTGACGGGAGGGCAGCTGCCATCGCAACCGGAGCGGCTGCCGTGACATCGAACTTCTCCTCAAATGCTTTGAGCAGCTCCGACAGCTCGAGGACTGTCATTTCGGAGATGGTCTCGAGAACATCCTCAGTGTTCATCTTCGCCATGGTCTATTCCTCCTCGGCCGTCTCGGCCGTTTCATCATCGTCTTCGTGTTTGGTCTCTTCGTCGGTCTTTGCAGCCTCTGGCGGTTCCGCAGCCGACTCGGCATCCGGTGCCTTCTCCTCGGCCGGTTCTGCCGGAGCGTCGGCTGTCACAGGTGCCGCAGCCTTCTCGTCTGCGTCTGGCGTTTCGGCCTCGTCCGCGCCGTCATCCGCTTCTGAAGCCGCGTCGCTCTTGGCGGCGTCTGAGTCCACTTCCTCTACCACCGCTACTTCCAAGGCCGGTTCGGAGCCGGTGGGGGCATCGGCTTCGAACGTCTCGGCCACCGCCTCCACTGCTGCGACTTCAAGTTCTCCAGCCGCTTCCTCTTCAGCGACTTCGACCGCTTCGGCTTCAGCACGCTTCTCGATCAGTTGCGACATCGCGGTCGCGAGTCCACGGGGGAGCGCAGCCAGCAAGCCGGCCAAGTTGGCCAGCGGCGCCTGGAACGCGCCCGCCAGCTTCGCCAGCAGTACGTCTCGTGGCTCGATCTTTGCCAACTCACGCACCCGCTCCGGGGCGAGGAAATCACGCCCGAGCAGCCCGCCCTTGATGGTGAACACCTCATGGGTCTTCGCGAACTCGTCGAGCGCCTTCGCAGCACTCACCGGGTCACCATCTGCGAAGGTCAGCCCGGTGGGACCGACCAACAGCTCGTCGAGGCTCTCCAGGTCGAGTTCGCCCGCAGCCCGGCGAGTCAACGTCATCTTCAAGACCTTGAACTCGGCTCCGCTTTCGCGAAGGCTGCGGCGCAGCTCTTGCTGCTCTTTCACCGTGAGCCCTGCGTACTCGGCGAGGAACACCGCGTTGGCGTCCTCAATCCGCTCCTTGATGTCTGCGACTGCCTGGACCTTCTCGGGTCGTGGCATGTCATCCTCCAGACTTCGTTCTCTTTTTCATCCGCCAACATCGTTGCCGATTCCTCATCGCCGATCGGTGTGCTCGACCGGTAACGAGAAACGGGTCCCTCGAGCCAAGAAGCACGCGGAACCCGTCAGGGAGCGTGACCTGCGTCGGCGCCGCGAGGTGCGGCTTACATCGAGTTGATACCGACGGTCTTGGGCCGAGGTATGAAGTTGTGCGGCCGCAACTGTAACAGCCCAACTGGCCAACCCGAAAGGCAACGTTGGGATGAAGAGCGGGCAGCCCGGTGCCCGGCACGCGCCAGCGCCCGACGTGATGTCGGGCGCTGCGCAAACGGGGGTCCCGGCGACCGGGAGAGCAGCTTTCGCTCTATTCGAGGATTCGGGCAGACGGCGGGCCAGGAAGCCATCTACACCTGCTACTCACGCTGCGGCCAGGGTAGGGGCTGGCCATGTGCAACACCAGTAGTCGAATACCGCCCTCGGAACGGTGGTGGATCGTCCCTGCCACCGGCCCCACGGAATCCCCCGTGTTCTCTATGTCTCCCATGAAATCTAGCGCACCGCATCGCCGATTGCCATGGGGAAGTCTCGGAATACCCTCCGACCTCAACGGCTCCGGCGAGAGCGCGAAAAAAACCTCAGTGCAATTCCTTGACCAGGTCCTCGATGGCCGAGGGATCCACCCGGACTCCGACCCCCATCGTGGAAGACACGCCGACCCTCCTCACGAACCGACCCTTGGCAGCAGCCGGCCGTGATCGCAAGATCTCATCCGCGGCAACCCCGAAGTTGTCGAGCAGCTGTTCGGCTGTGAAAGACACCTTCCCCACCGGCAGGTGCACGTTGCCGTAGCGGTCGTTGCGGAACTCAACGCGTCCTGCTTTGAACTCGGCGACCGCTTTAGCGACATCCGGTGTCACGGTGCCGGACTTCGGGTTCGGCATGAGACCGCGCGGGCCGAGAATCGGACCGAGCTTGCCTACGTGCGGCATCATGTCTGGAGTTGCCACTACCACATCGAAATCCAAGGTCCGGCCCGCGGAGATCTCTTCGGCAAGCTCCTTGCCCCCCACGATGTCAGCTCCGGCCGCCTCTGCGTCTCGAGCATTGTCGCTTTCAGCGAAGACGGCCACCCGAATGTCCTTGCCAGTTCCGTGCGGCAAGCTGACGGTGCCACGCACGAGTTGATCTGCCTTCTTGGGGTCGATCCCTAGCTGAAAAGCAACATCAACGCTCTCGTCGAATTTCGCGGTCGATAGGGTCTTGACGAGTTCGACGGCGTCGCCGGGAGCGTACGCATGCTGGCGGTCGTAGCGCCGCAGTGCCTCTTCGCGGTTCTTCGTGGCCTTCGCCATTCTTGCCTCCTTGTGGTCCCTGCGGGGCGGAGCCCCTCCCACGGTGGACGATTGGTGGTCAGTGACCAGTGACTATTGGTCGATCAGGTTCAGCCGGCAACGGTGATTCCCATCGACCGGGCGGTGCCTTCGACAATCTTCATCGCAGCATCGATGTCGTTGGCGTTCAGATCCGGCATCTTGGTCAGTGCGATTTCGCGGACTTGGTCGCGAGTCACCGATCCGACCTTCTCCTTCTGTGGCTCGCCGGAGCCCTTCTCCACCCGCGCCGCCTGACGGAGCAGTACTGCGGCAGGGGGCGTCTTGGTAATGAAGGTGAAGCTGCGGTCTTCGAAGATCGAGATCTCGACCGGAATGATCGTCCCGGCGCTGCTCGCCGTGGTGTCGTTGTAAGCCTTGACGAAGTCCATGATGTTCACACCGTGCTGACCCAGCGCCGGACCCACGGGGGGGGCCGGGCTGGCCTGTCCGGCCGGAATCTGCAGTTTGAGCACGGTCATGAGCTTCTTGCGGCCCATATCGGAAACCTCGCTTGGTCAGGATCGTTCGATTAGTACTTGATGATCTGGTCGAAGTTGAGTTCGACGGGAGTCTCCCTGCCGAAGATATCGACCAGGACCCGCACCTTCGACTGGTCGACATTGATATCTTCGATGACGCCGTTGAAGTCCGCAAACGGTCCCTCGACGACCCGCACCGTCTCGCCGACCTCCCACGCCGGCTTGAAACGAGGCTCCTTCTTCTCCTCTTCGTCCTTGCGGACGCCGAGAATCCGTTCTACCTCGCGACGTGAGAGCGGAGAAGGCTTAGCGCCGGAACCGACGAAGCCGGTGACTCCCGGCGTGTTCCGAACGGCGTACCAGGAATCGTCGTCGAGATAGAGCCGGACCAGGATGTAACCGGGAAACTTCTTCCGCATCACATTGACTTTGCGCCCGGACTTGAACTCGACGACCTCTTCCATCGGGATTGCGACGTCGAAGATCTTGTCCTCGAGGTGCATCGACTTGATCCGCGTCTCCAGGTTGGCTTTGACCTTGTTCTCATAGCCGGAGTAGGAGTGGATGACGTACCAGGAACCGGGGAGGTCGTACGGGCTGAGCGGCTCCTCCCTGACGGGGGCGGCAGCGGCTTCGTCTTCTACCGTTTCCGTAGCGTCTTCTGAGAGCGCCTCCTCGGCCTCGGCATCAGTGCCGATTTCCTCGACGGCGTCTGCGGTCTCGAGTTCGGCGGTCGCCGCGTCGGTGGCGGTTTCGGCTACCTCTGTAGCAACGGTTTCTGCCGCCTCGACGGCTCCCTCGTCTGTGGGCGCGTCTGTGGGAAGGGCTTCACTGGTGACTTCGGCCATCGTTTCACCCACCCAACAACGAGAAGACGGCGCGCTTCACGAAGAAGTCGAATACGAAGATGATCAGGGTGACCACGGTCGTGGTGACGATAACGACCGAGGTCATAGTCATCGTCTCCTGACGTGTCGGCCACGCCACCTTCTTCAACTCCTGGCGCACTTCGCGCAGGAACTGGCGGGGGCTCGTCCGCTGCTTCTTGCGGCGCGGGCCTTGCTGACGTCTTCTCTTGGCGCGCTCCTCCTCTTTGGCCTGGAGGCGGCGCATCTCTCGATTCACGTGGCTGATCCTTCCTGGTTCAGCAGGGGTGGCGGGACTCGAACCCACAACCTCCGGTTTTGGAGACCGGCGCTCTGCCAATTAGAGCTACACCCCTTCGGGCGGCGGGCCCGGTGGCGGGAGTATATGAGCCGGAGCTAGTCAGTGTAAATCCTTCAACCGCCTAGGTGGCCGGTTTGTCCGATCCTGGTCGACACGACGTTGATTCTGTCCCTCTGGTAGCGGGAGCCGGCCCCCGGTTTGGCGGGAGCCGGCATCATCAGGCTGCGCTACGCGCCCGCATCCACCCGATCACCACCAACGTACCTGCCGCGGCGGCGAGGGCACCGGCTGCTGCTGCCACTGTCGTCCCCTGGCGAATCCGGTGACCTTCAGGGGTGACCGGTAGGTCGATAGCACCTTCGACGGCCGCGGCGAGTCCTGCGGGAGCGGGCACGCGGACATCTGCGAGTTCGGCGAGGCTGCGACGGATCCGGCGCGACCGCGTCACCTCGGCTTGGCAACGCAAGCACTCCGCGGCATGGCTCGCCAAGGGATTCGGAAGCTCAGCGGATGCACCCGTCGAAGGAAGCTGGGCCCGGACCGCAGCGCACATCGACTCGCGCGGCTTCATCGTTCTTCTCCCCATAGTGCGGAGCGCAGGGCGGAACGGGCCCGGTGCAGCCTGACCTTCGTCGCCGGAACGCTGACATCGAGGTGTTCAGCAATCTCGCGATGGGTCCACCCGTACACGTCCTTCAGCACCACCACCATCCGCTGCGATCTCGGCAGGCTGTCCAGCGCGGCGACGAGTCGCATTCCCAGATCAAGCGACTCTGCGGCGCGTTCCGGAGTCTGACCGGCATCGGGTGGCTCGACCACGAGTTGATCGAGCGACTCGGCACGCTGCCGGCGGGCCCGCGCCCGATGCGTGCCGGCAGTGTTAACTGTGATCCGATACATCCAGGTGGAGAACCGGGCCTCAGAACGGAACTGCGGCATCGCTCGCCACGCTCGCACGAAGGATTCCTGAGCAACATCCGCGCCCAGCTCTCGATCACCTGTGAGTCGTACTGCCAACGTGTAGACCTCGTCCTGGTGGAGTCTGACCAATTCCGAGAACGCCCGGCGATCTCCGGCCGTCGCACGAGCCACCAGCTCGCCCTCATCATGTCTGACCTCGTCTACCGGCATGGGGTTACCCCTCTCTCACGGTGGCACGAGCAGATACCAGGTCGGCGTCGTCCGCCAGGCGAATATCGACTCGCCTGCCGGATGCGTCGGTCTCGCCGAACTCCGCCGTCGCGGTTGCCTGCGCGCCGGGGTAGAGCGCTCGCCGGAAGCGGTATTTGGCCGTCACCATCGGAGCGTCCCCCTCAGTGCGAGCCACCGCCAACGACGTGAGCCAGGCCGTCATCAACAAACCGTGCACAATGGTGCCGCCGAACCCGGCACCGACCCCGGTGGCGTGATCGAAGTGAATCGGATTGAAGTCGCCAGACGCCGCCGCATACCGGACCAGATCCAGCCGGCTCGCCGATCGCCGCATGGTCAGCCGGGTCGAGTCGCTCTCCGGAGCCGCGTCGTTTGCTGCGACTGCGCCGACGGCGGGTTCTTTGCGCTCGGGTAATGGATCCCCGGCGGCCTCGGCGCCGAGCAGGAAGGTGGAACGGCTCTCGAGCCAGGTGTCTTCGCCGTGGCGCACTAGCGCGTCGAAGGTTACGAAGTCGACCGGCCCGCGTGCCCGGACCCGATCCACATGCGCATCCACAGTCACCTCGGCGCCCACCTCCAGGGGGTGATGCCAGGTAAAGGTCTGATCGGCGTGCACGAGCACCTTGGAGCGATGCTTCACCTCGTCGGAATGCAAGAAGCTGGGCGCTGCAACAAACAACAACGCCCCGGCGAAAGATGGTGGGGCCGCGGTGCTCCAGCGGACGGCGTCGTCACTGGTCGCGGTGATGTACTCGGCGACCTTCGCTGCCGAAATCCTCAGCACGAAGGGTCCGTACGTAGTTCCTTCGAGATGCTCGAGTGCCATCAGGTCACCACCCCGCTGCCGCGGAGCGGTTCTGGGTGGCGGGACGCCCCAGCTCGGCGCGGGCGTTCACAGCAACACGCCGGCCGCACGAACGGCGAAGACGATCAGCGCGTCTCGCGATGCGGGGTGTGCGTGCGACACCAGCGGCAGTACTTCTTCAGTTCGAGTCGCTCGCGGGTGTTCGTCTTGTTCTTGGTCGTGACGTAGTTGCGACGTTTACAGGTGTCGCACGCCAGCGTGATCGGCGGTCGCTTGTCGGATGCCATGGCTTCGTCTTGCTCCTCGCTGCCTCACCGCCGGACCTCGTCAGTCCGGATCGGCGAGGGTTGATACTGTCTGTGCAGCCCGCTACTTGATGATGTTGGTGACGCGGCCTGCGCCCACAGTGCGGCCACCCTCACGAATCGCGAACCGCTGCCCCTCATCCATCGCGATCGTATGAATCAGATTCACCGTCATCTCCGTGTTATCACCCGGCATCACCATCTC
>CAYNHF010000016.1:0-224395 GCA_964397045.1 uncultured Acidimicrobiaceae bacterium
GACGTCCCCCAGCCCGGTCCCCACGAGGTTTCGATCGACATTGGTACATGCGCGGTTTGCCGGACCGACCTTCAGCTCGCCGAAGGTGACCTCGCGGCCCGGACCCTCCCCATCGTGCCGGGACACCAGGTCATCGGGAGGGTTCGTTCGGTAGGGGAAGCAGTGGATCGATGGAAGCCGGGTGATCGAGTAGGAGCCGCCTGGCTGGCAGGCGCATGCGGCACGTGCCGTTGGTGTAGCGCGGGAAACGAGAATCTCTGTGACACGGCCGAATTCAACGGATGGGACCGCGACGGCGGATATGCAGACGTGATGGTGGCCGGGGCGGACTTCGTCTTCTCGGTGCCCAGGTCTTTCACAGACGAGCAGGCCGCTCCCCTGCTCTGTGGCGGTGTCATCGGGTACCGGGCGCTGCGGATCGCCGGGATCGAACCCGGCGACCGGGTCGGCCTCTATGGTTTCGGCGCGTCGGCATCACTTGCGATTCAGGTCGCGATCCACTGGGGGTGTGAGGTCTTCGTCGCGACACGGTCTCGTGCCGAGCAGGCGCGTTCGCTCGAGATGGGAGCCGTCTGGGCAGGGTCCTATCATGATCAGCCACCGCTTGTGCTCGACGCTGCGATCACCTTCGCCCCTGCCGGTTACGTCGTGGTGGAAGCGCTCAAGGCAGTAGGCCCGGGCGGCACCGTGGCGATCAACGCCATCCACCTCGACTCCATCCCGGAATTCCCGTACGGCCTGTTGTGGATGGAGCGAGGCATCCGCAGTGTGGCCAACTTCACCCGTCGCGACGCAGAGGAGTTCCTGGGGCTTGCAGCCGAGATTCCGATCGAGGTCACGGTCGAGACCTATCCCCTCGCAGACGCCGACATCGCCCTCAACCGCCTCAAACGCGGCGAGGTGACAGGCACCGCAGTCCTGACGACATAGTCATTGCTCCGCCGAGAAGGGATTTCCCGCCGCGATGAACGTCACAGAACGTGTGATCTGCGCCTCTACCCAGTGACAAGTCGATTGGCGACAGTGGTGCCCCGCAGATGGGCAACAACTCAGACAGACGGAAGTGGGCCATCATGTGGCGACTGCTTACCCCCCTGCGGAGAAGCCTGGCGAACCGGCCGGCACCTGCTGAGAGAGCCGAGGTCGCGCTGCGTCGTTGTGAGCAGCTCGAACTCTCTCACGAGACCCGGAAGCTCCACGTGACGGAAGCCAACGAGGTCCCGATGGGCCTACGGCCTATAGGCCGCCCGCCGTCGCGTCGACCCGGTGAGCATTCTCGGCGCCAGCCTCAAGCGTCGCTGACGAGGGCTGAGCACCGCCTGCTTCCTCCGTTGCCACAGGCTCACCCGACGTCGGGCAAGGCTAGACCCACGTCCATGCGTACCAGATGATCAGGCCGTTGAACACAAACCCGACCACGATCAGGAAGTTGTCGAAGGCGGAGTCGTAGGGCAAGCCAAAGAGATTGAAGACAACAAAGAAGATGGCCGCAACGACGCTCAGCCATCGGATGGCCGGATACGGCAACGTCAGAGACATCACAACCATGGCGATCGGAATCAGCATGAGCACTGCGATTCCCAACCACATCCACCGGCTTGCAGGCTTGCCGGCAATCTCGCCCGGCACCATGTCGCCGGCAAATATCCGCAATACGTCTCCCAGCAAGTAGGTCAGCATGAGCGCCACCCACAGCCCCGACAGGATGATCCTCACTTCCTCCACGGTTCAGTCGCCTCGTTCCTGAATGGCCGGTGCCGGTCTACATCCCATCCTGGTCGCGTCTGGAGCGCACAGCCCTGTGACCTCTGCTCTGTCGAAGCAGCCAGACGTGCCGAGCGAGACGGTCACGATTCCTGTCGCGCCACAGTGATGACAACCTTTCCCCTGGTGTGTCCCGCTCCGTAATGGCGGAGGGCAGCAGCCGTCTCGCTCAGCGGAAAGGTCTTGTCGATCACCGGAGTCACATGGCCCGATTCGATCATTTCTGCGAGCACCACCAGGTCGTCGCGGCTTCCGGTCGCCGGGAAAGGACGGAGCCTCTGGGACACGAACGGAGAGACCACCAACGCCTGGAGGGCGCGGGCCAGGTAGTCCCCGATCCATCGACCACCCGTGTTGCTGTTGGGAATCAGCATCCCCGCGGGAACGAGCGCCCGCCTGAGGTCCGACAAGGACCGATTCCCTACATTGTCGAGAATCAGGTCGTAGCGGGCTCCGCCGGCCGTGAAGTCTTCCCGGGTGTAGTCGACCCCGTGGTCGGCTCCGATCGAATGAACCAGCCCACGTTGGCCGTACTGCACACCCCGGTCACCTCGGCTCCGAACACCTTCGCGATCTGGACCGCAAACGAGCCCACTCCTCCGGAGGCTCCAGTGATCAGAGTTCTCTGGCCCGACTGAACCTGCCCGATATCACGAAGGGCCTGCAGCGCGGTGACGCCCACCACTGGGACCGCGGCCGCTTGCTCGAAGCTCAAACCGGCCGGCTTTGGGGCCAGCGCGTCTTGTGACACACAGACGCGCTGGGCAAACCCTCCCCTGTTGACCTCGGCGTACACCTCATCACCGGGCTGGAACTCCGACACCTTGGCGCCGACGGTTGCGACCCGACCGGCCACAGCCAACCCGAGGACCTCGTGCCTGGGTCGCCGGAGCCCGCTCGAGAACCGGAGGATGTACGGCGTGCCGCCCAGCAGGAACCAGTCGCCAGGGTTCACGGCCGCCCCGAGAACCTGCACCACTGCCTCCTTTTCGCCGGCGACCGGATCATCGACGTCCGCGAACTCGAGAACTCCATCCGGCGGGCCGTACTGGTGGTAGACGATTGCCTTCATCGCATCTCTCCTGAGCGTCGTTGCCAGCGGGTCGAGCAACGTGCATCCTCACCCACCGGGATGGCTGCAGCTAGGGGCTGATGGCTCTGAGGAAATGGAATCTCGGCCTCAGGCCACGACCGGCCTCGACCTACGACCCGGCATCGGCAGATCGCGTCTCGCTAGGTTCGGGGAAGGCATCGCGGTGACCGAGGCAAGAAGATGGCTGGTCCGATGCAGATGTATCTCTCCGTACACGATGCGATCTTGCGCGAGGTTGCCGAGCTCGAAGCGAGCGCGCGCGAGTTGGACCGGAACGATCCAGACGAGATATCGACACTGGCCGAGCGGATGGCTTGGTTCCACAGGATGGCCAGAGCGCACGAGCAAGCAGAAGAGGATGTCCTCTTTCGGCCATGAACGAGCGATTCCGTTTCGTGGCAGAGTCCTATGCGTTCGACCACGACGACCACGAGAGGCACGACTTCTAGGACGTCACAGCTGGGTTCGCGGACCTGCTTGGCGAATCCGGCGAAGCCAAAGACACGCGCAAGGCAGCGGCATTGAGGCTCTACCGGCAGAACGTCGCTCTCCACGAGCACATGCGACTCCACATTCACAAAGAGAACGATCTGCTTCCTCCCAAGTGGAACAAGGATTCGGCCTCCCGGAGCAGGCTGTGATCTCCGGCGGCGTGGCTGGTCTGTTCGACCCGAAGTCTGATGGGCGAGAGCGTCGCCTGGGTGTGCCGGGGTCAGACTCCCCGGACCGCGAGGGCATCGTCCGTTCCCTGATGGCCATCCTGCCCGGTGAGGCATTCGCGGGCATCACGGGCATGCTCGCGGCCACGGACTCGCAGGCCTGGGAACAGACCGCAGCTCGGATGCCGGAATTAGACAGCCCAATCTGACGGTGTTCGGGAAGCTCGGTCTCGACCGATTCGACTCGGCGGTCCGAGGCGTGGTCAGGCCGTGCGGCGATGGTCGGCTAGGACGATGTCGACAACATTGCGGGGACTGACCCGCCATCCGAACTGCGCCGCGAGTGCGCTGGGTGCGACGCCCGCACGCTGCTCCTCCACCATCGTGATCAGCGCTTTCCACAGCGCCCATCCCCGACCCCGCGCCCAGGTGGCTTCATCCAGAGGCAAGGCGCCTCGAAACACTTCGCGGCTCGCGTCGGTGAAGAACGTCCACGTCACAACCAGGTCGCAGGCAGGGTCGCCGACCGCGGCGCAACCGAAATCGATGACCGCCTGCAGTTCCCGATCTTCAACCAGCAGGTTTGAGCCGGTGACGTCTCCGTGCACCCACAGCGGCTTTCGATCCCAGGTGCTGGAGGTGGCGGCTTCCCACACGGACGTCGCCGCGCCGACGTCGATCTCGTCCGCCAACAGCTGGATCGATTGGCGCGTCTGCTCGTCGTAGACCCCGATCTCGCCTCCGCGAAAGAAGTTGTGCACGCCCGGCGGCGGCCCACTGCTTGCGTCGATCGAGTAGAGCGCATCGAGAAACCCGGCAAGCCTGGCTGCGAACGTGGTCAGGCTCGCGACACGGTCTACCGTCGCCGTCCGCCCCTCGATCCATCGATAGACCGACCACTTCCTCGAGAACCCCTCGCCGGGTTCTCCCAGAGCCACCGGCTCAGGTATGCGGAGCGGAAGACCACCCCTGAGCCGTGGCAACCACTCGTGTTCCTTGTCGACCTGAGCTGCGTAGGCGTCTGCGCTGGGCAGGCGGATCGACAGCTCATCGCCCAACCGGAAGGTCGTGTTGTCCCAGCCATCCAGAGCTACCGGTACAACCTGAAGGTCCGCCCATTGCGGGAACTGTGCTGCCACGAGACGCTCAGCAAGATCGGCGGTGATGTTGGTCTTCTTCACGGCGGTGATTCTCGCCGATCCCGATGCCGGTTCGCACGATGTCTGGTTGACTACTTCATTCTCCATGCGCTCTCTCCGGTCGCGGTCGTCAGGCGCCGTAGGTGCATCGACAGGTGCCGAGGCCGACGGCGATCGCGTCGGAGCGTCTTGCGTAGGCTCACCCCAAATCCGGCCTAAGCCATTGGAGGAGCCACGTTCTACAGAATGACTCGGATCCACTTCGAGGAACCCGGGTTCGCAGACCTGACGGCATGGGCCGAGACGGTGCGACCTCGAATCGAGGCAATCAACGGATTCCTGTTCGCCGACCTCGTGCGTACGGGCCCCGGCGAAGGAAAGGTGGTCGCCGCATACGGCAATGAGCGCGATCACGAGACAGCAGCGGACACCGTTGCCGAGGTGCTCGGCGAGATGGCAGAGATGCTGACCGGGCACCCCCACACCCACGCCGGAACCGTCGCGGCCTCACTCGGGAGATAGCACCGATCCCCCGATCTGGCAGGGGAAGCGCCCTGTTCAGCTGGTTGCTTCGTCGCGAGCCGGGATCGGGTACAGCTTCCATCTGCCGTACGCAACGAAAGCGAGCAGCGCTCCGATGATGACGTTCTGTGCGATGGAGGCTCCTTCGCCGCGTGTGGCATGCCAAACGAGGGCCCCCACCATCACGAGCACGAGTCCGACGGCTGCGTAGACCGTCAGTTCCGGCCGGATCCGGGTCACACTCGGCAGAATGAGGCCCAGTCCACCGAGTACTTCGGCGATGCCGACCACGATGTGGGTGGTATCGCTGAGTTCGTACATCCACTCCATTGCCGATGGAAGACCATCGGGAACGACGAAGTGCATGACGCCGACGAGGACGAAGTAGATCCCGAAGGCCCATTGCAGAACCCACAGAACAGTGTTCTTCCATCCCACGGCGTCACCTCTTGATCTCTCGCGCTGGCGTCTCCTCTCACCGTAGCCGTCTGGACATGCACAAGTCCTGGCTTGTGCTTGCTGCAGTCTCTGCAGCACCTCGAACTGGCTCCGGCAGTCGGCGTGGGAGCAATCAGCGCTGCCAGGACACGGAGCCGTGCCGCCGGTAGGCGGGGTTCGCCGGTAGGTGGGATCGTTCAGTGGTGATGTTCGTCGGCGTCTGCCTCGGCCTTGGTTCGATGCACCGTGCCATCGGGGTGTTCCGGCGGCGAGTAGATCGAGTAGAGCTTGACATCCTTCTCTCCGATATTGACGACGTTGTGCCACACCCCTGCCGGAACGATGAGCGCCCAATCGTCCTCGATCTCGTGGCTCTCATCCACTGCGTCGCTCGACTCGCCGAAATCGAGCCGCGCCTTGCCTTGCTCCAGTCGGAGGAACTGATCCAGTTGCGAATGGGCTTCCCAGCCCACTTCCCCACCCGGAGGAACCGACATGACGGTGAGCTGGCTGTGTGCTCCGGTGTAGACGACCGTCCGAAAGTTGGTGTTGTCTACGGTGAGTTCTTCGATGTCGTCGACCCATCCCAGCATGCTCTTCCTTTCGTCTGTTCCCGACCCTACCAAGCTGATATCAGAGTGCCAGCCCGGATGCCTCTCCCGCATGAGCGCCGATACGCGCAGGTCAGAATCGCGCGCCGCTACTCGCCGGTGAGCCCGTCCACCGACTCCCGGAAGAGGTCGGCGTGGCCGTTGTGTCTGGCGTATTCCTCGATGATGTGAAGCAGAATCCTTCGCAGGCTTGGCGCCCGACCATCTGGCCACGCAGGCCGCGCCGGCGTGTCCAATCCACCGTTGGCCAACGTCGCTGCGATCAGCCGTGCGGGATCGAGTCACGGCGTTCTGCAACCGCTCGTAGAGTTCTTCTGGCGAGTCGTTTGCAACCGAGTGTGACTCCCAGTCGCGGTCGGCCTTCCAGTCCACGGTGTCCCAGGGGCGTGCCTTGTCATGGCCGTAGAGCCACTGGGAGAACCACGAGTCCCCCACGTACGCCATGTCCTTGAGCAGTCCGCCCAAGGTCATCGAGGAGGCCGCAACCGTCGCCGTGAGACCGTCTTCGTCCAGTCCTGCGACCCTGGACGGAGTGCAGTGGGATCCCGGTCAGATGCATCCCGAAGATGTCACCGACGACACGCCTTAAGGCCCGGGCTGGCACCGGTTCGATCGTTACGCATTCCTGCCCAGGCGTCGCGAGTGGAGTCCCAATTTGGCTTGGGCATTGCTGGGCGAAGCCATCACGACAGCCCAGCCCCCCAGCGATGCGGCACTCCTTGACGTACCCCTTCGAACCGCACAAGCACCCATCTATCCGATCGCCGAGCCAGGAGCGGAACCACGACCAAGACGGCCCCGGAAGCGGGCGGCGCAGTGCACTCTTTGCGCTTCGTGTTCGCGCTTCGTTCGCCACAGCGCCTCGTATCCGGGTTCGGAATCACCTATATCCCCGAAAAAGATTGACCACACTGCGTAGCGGTGCGAAACTCAGCGTATAACCGCACATGCGGTGTGCAGCTAATGGGGGATGCCAACGTGCGCGTCGTGGGCTACATCCGGGAAACGCCGGATCCAAACGAAGGTGAGCCCGCGTTCGCCCAAGGCGAGCGAATTCGGCGCTGGATCGCCGACGGGGGCCACCAACTCGTGGCGGTCTGCCAGGACACCCGGATTCCCGGCCATGCTCTCGGCCGCGAGGGCTTCAAGGCGCTGATCGGCATCGTCGAGCGGGGCGAAGCGAACGCAGTGGTCGTCGCCGAACTGGAGATCCTCTCTCCGGACAAGATCTCCCAAGAGATCGCCATATACGAGATCCGGCGCCGCGGCGGCCGGGTTATCAGCACCGTCGACGACGAGCTCGACCTGCTCAATCCGATGCCACAGGACCGCATTCGCACCATCGTGCGTGACGTGCTCGAAAAGGCGGCACGTTTCCAGGATGTGATCGACCCCGGGGGCGAACCGGAGCACGAAGAAGTAGAGCGGGAACTGATACCAGCCGGCGATGAGGGTCCTGCCGCTGAGCCGGGAGTCGTCATCGAGCTGATCCCGCCAGACCGTCCGGTTGAAGACCCGCCTACTGCTATTCGGGGACGTTGAGCGCAGCGCGCGTTGCCCGAGCCAACGCCCACGGCCGGTTCGCGGCCTGAATCGCAGATCCCACGGCATGCTCGCCCGCCTCGAGTTCGAGCACTACGGTGAGGATCAGCTCCCCGTCGCGATCGGCATCCATGATCTCCACCAGCAGCGGCGGGTCCTGTTCGGGCACGAGAAGTCGGGAAACCGCAGACACAATCGCCCGGTCCACTCCCGTCGGACTCACTGGAGCGGTGCGGCTCTTCGTCTTGCCCAATCGGGTCGACGCCGTCACCGTCACCCCGCTCGCACCCTCGATGACCGCTACGTTGCCCAGCGCGGGCAGCCCGGAAACGGCAGCTGCCACAACCTGATCCTCGAGCTCCGCTTCGTCAGGCGGTTCTGCTACTGCTTCGGGCTCGGATGCATCATCCACGGCGGGTTCGACGGCGAGCTCTTCCGTCGCGACCGCCTCAGGTGTGACAGCCTCCGTCGTTGCAGCTTCCGGTTCGGCAGTTGCTTCCGCCGGATGGATGTCGTGGGGGTGAGGGGGCGCTCCCGCCGACTCAGCCGCCTCTGGAACTGCAGCGTCACCCTCCGGCTCCTCACTCGACTCTGCAGCCTCGGGTGCGGGCTCGGTAACAACCCCCACCTCGGGTTCATCCGGCTCTGCCTCCATCTGCGTTGGCCCACCGTTTTCGTAGTCACTGAGGTTGACGACCGTTCCGGCCGGTGGCGGCGGTGGCGGCGGTTCGGCTGGTGCGACCTGGTCGGGAACCTCGGTCAACTGCGATCGCATGCCATGCAGAGCGAGGATCCGCCGTACCTCGCGGCCGACTCGCTGCGGGTCGGCCCCATAAGACAGCCGAACTCGCACTCCATCGGGAGATGCCGGTTCGCCCTCTAGATGGGCGTCATCAATCCCGGGAATGGCGAGAATATCATCGCGCAACGTTCCTGGCACCAGATCTCCCCTCTACCCCTGAGATCGCTGGCCCTTGCACCATGCAAGATACGCCACCAGGTCATCGCTCGCAATGGTGGTATCAGCCCGCCCATACGTAGTAGTCACTCGCCATTGCAGGTACTCAGGGTCCGGAATCGGCAGAAACGGAGCCCGGCGCCACCACCCATCGCGGGCCATGGCGCCAGCCACCCTGATCGCCTGTCCCCACAAGGCCGGCCTCCGCACGACCGCAAGCACCGCTTCCCGTGTCACCATGATCGGATCGTAACGGCATTCCGCCTCCCCATGGCTGCCTGCGGGGGTCCCGTGACGTAGGTTTGCATCGCGCAGTAACCTGCGACCCGCTGCTGGAGGAAGGAGCGCGTGTTGACGGTCGACACTGAGGAGCTCGCCTGGTTCGGCGAAAGATACGCCGCGATCAACGACAACATCGAGCGGGTGATCCAAGGCAAGCGCGAGGTCATCGAGCTACTGACGGTGTGTCTGCTCTCCGGCGGTCACGCTTTGATCGAAGACGTACCCGGCGTGGGCAAGACACTGCTTGCGAAATCGCTGGCACGCTCGATCGACTGCACCTTCCAGCGGATTCAGTTCACTCCCGACCTGCTGCCTTCGGATGTCACCGGAGTCTCGGTGTGGGACCGGGATGCCTCCCAGTTCGTCTTCCGTGCCGGCCCGGTGTTCGCCAACGTCGTGCTCGGGGACGAAATCAACCGGGCCAGCCCCAAGACGCAGTCGGCCTTGCTCGAGGCAATGGAGGAACAGCAGGTGACCGTGGATACCGTCACCCGGGAACTGGATCCACCCTTCATCGTCATCGCAACCCAAAACCCGATCGAGCACGAGGGCACCTACCCGTTGCCCGAAGCGCAACTCGACCGGTTCATGATGCGACTGACTGTTGGTTACCCCGCCCGTGACAAAGAGTTGGAGATGCTCGACACCCACGGCGACCACTCCACCTACCAGGACATCGAAGCGGTGGTGCACGGAGAGGACATCACGAAGATGTCAGACATTACCCGGCGCATCCACGTGGCAGATGTGATCAAGTCGTACATCGTCGACATCTCCGATGCATCCCGCACCGATCCGGAGTTGATGCTGGGCGCGTCGCCACGCGCTTCGCTCTTCCTGCAACGCGCCGCCCGGACCTGGGCAGCGCGCGACGGGCGCGACTATGTGTCTCCTGACGACGTGAAGGCAGTACTCGACCCTGTGCTGAATCACCGGCTCATCCTGCGGCCGGAGGCCCAGATGCGCGGAGTCACGATTCCCGACGTCATCGCAGGCATCTCGGCAGGCGTCCCCGTCCCAGGGACGAGAGCGACCGCCTGATGCCCACGATCCGGGGCTGGGCCGCAACCGGCGCGGCCTTGGCGCTCATCCTGCTCTGGGTGGGCTTCGGAGAAGAGCTGCTGCTCGCCGTCGCCGTGTTCCTCCTCCTCGCGGTGATCCTCGGAACCGTGTTCGTGCGACGCGGCGTTCCCAGGGTCCTCGTGCAGCGCAAGGTGAGCCCGATGCAAGTGCACGACGGCGACCGCGCAGTCGTCGAGGTTGCGGTCACCGGCAGCAAACGCCTCCGCCACGTCGTCGTCGAGGACGTCGTCCACGGTCTCGGCGCCGCCCGTTTCGTCGCCGACCGGGTCCATCCCGGTGAACCCGTCGTCGCTCGCTACGAAGTGTTGTGCCGTCCGCGGGGTGTCTACAAGATCGGCCCCGCCGGCATCGTGGTCCGCGACCCCCTCGGAATGTCCGAGGCGGGAGGCATCTCTGGCAGGGCAGACCGCCTCGTGGTCTACCCGACGATCGAGGAGCTGGACGGCTTGCCCGTCGTCCGCGGCCAGGACCCGACGATGAACACCGCACGGGCCGGCTTCTCACTCACCGGAGGCGAGGATTTCTTCACGCTACGCGAGTACCAGCAGGGAGATGATCTCCGCAAGGTCCACTGGCCGTCTTCGGCCAAGCGCGACGATCTCATGATCCGACAGCTCGAAATGCCCTGGCAGTCGAGAGCGCTCGTGGTCCTCGACCCGAGAGTCACCAGCTACCGCGGCCCTGAAGCATTCGAACATGCCGTTCGTGGCGCCGCCTCCGCCCTCAACCATCTCTACCGAGCGGGGTTCAGTCCGACGCTCTGGACCGGAGGGAGCACCGGTACCCTCGTTGGCACCATCGAGACATATGCCCTGGCGATGGAGGAACTCGCCACGGTGCAGGCCGCCACCGACGTCGACCTGCGCAGCCTGGCGGCACGCATGCGGCGCAGCGGCCTGGCGGGAGGCGCACTCGTCATGGTCACCGGGGCGCCGGACGAAGCCGACCTCGACGTGTTCCGCACCCTCGGACGGGATTACTTACGGACTGTTGTCATGTCTGTTGCACAACGCGAGAACGAGGCCATACTTCAGCTGAAGCGAGCCGGGGCGATCAGCGTGCTGGCGGGCGTTGGGTCTTCCTGGGCGCCGATCTGGAGAGAGGCAATGGAGCGGGCATGGTCTACCGCAACAGCTGGATAGCGGGGCTCACCTCACTGGCGTTTGCGTTCTTCATGCTGAACGGGCTGCTGCGCCCCACACTGTCCGGCGTTCCATGGCAGCTCGTCGTGCTCGCCGCCATCGTGCTCGGACTCGTCCTCACCTGGACCGCCCTGTCGTATCGCGTGCCCACCTGGGGAGTGATTGTCCTCAACTTCGTCTTCGCGACCATCGCCTTGGTGCGCGTGGCCGCTCCCGACACCACCGTGTTGTATCTCCCGACGCTCGACAGCTGGACGGCCATCGGGGAGCAAATGGAGTTCGCTTCCTCGCTGATCCGCACCGGCATCGAGCCGGTGGTGGCGCACTCCGGCATCGTGGTCATCGTGATGATCGTGTTCTGGGCTACGGCGGCTCTCGTGGCCTGGGGACTCTTGAGGGGCCACCCCTATGTCGCGCTGCTGCCGCCGCTGATCCTTTCCCTCCAGTTCGCCACCATGGATCGCGGCAGCACCAGCCTGGTGCGAGCGTTGGTTTTCGTGTCCCTGGTGGCGTGGTCGATCTACGCAATCACTGCAGACGAACGTGACCAGAACGCAGGACGGATGGCGAGACGCGGCGAGTGGCCCACCAGCCGCTCGCGGGTGGCGCCGGCAGCGATCGGTCTCATCGCCGTCACGCTGATCGGATCGGTCCTCACGGTCACCGCACTCGAGACCAGGGTCCCCCGTGACGGCGTACTTCAGTGGAGGGCGGCAGCCGGCCTCACCGGCGACTACTTCGGCAGCGTGAGCTACAACCCATTCATCTCGATCCAGCAACAAGTGGTGAACCAGTCTGATGCACCGGTGTTCCGAGCTCGTATCGACGGAGCCGTCGACCCGAGTGAGGTCTATTTCCAGTTCCTCACCATGGAGACCTACCGCGGTGGCTCCTTCTTCGCCGACTCACCAGAGGTCTACTCCGTCGAAGACGAGCTTTGGGAGTACACCGATCAGGCTTTCGGTGGAGGAACCCTGCAGATCTCCACCGACGTCATCATCGATCGGCTGCAATCCGAGTGGCTGCCGACGGCGTACAGCCCGGTGGCGATCGCCACCGCAGACCCAGACGTTCGGCAGAACCTCTCGGTCCGGCGAGACGACGGCGCCGTCCGCTTCCCGGGAGGCGGTACGTTCCCCGAGATGCGGTACCTCGTGACCAGCCGGGTCCCGCGTCCAGACGTCAACGTGCTCGCCACCAATCCGCGTACAGGAGAACTGTCCGCTGCGTTCAAGCTGGCGCTCGATGAGGACGAACCGGTGCCCGCCCCCCTGGCTGCCGCGACTCTCGAAGCACTCGTGCGCGAGGAGCCACCGAATGTTGAGCGCTACCTCGACCTCCCCGACGATGACCCCGCGGCCCGGACGGCAGACATCCGCACCCTCGCAGTCCAACGCACTGCCAACCTCTCGACCGACTTCGAGAAGGCGCTGGCCCTCGAAACCTGGCTGCGGAGCCTCCACTACACAACCGACATCGCACCGGGCCACGGTGCCACCGAACTCGCCGCCTGGCTGCTGGACGACGACAGCCCCAACTACCGCCGCGGCTATTGCGAGAACTTCGCGACCGCGATGGCAGTGATGGCGCGCACCCTGGGTATTCCATCTCGCGTTGTGCTCGGTTTCACTCCCGGAGCGCCCTCGGCGGATCAGGAAGGCGTGGTGGTGGTGAGGGATCGCAACGCCCATGCCTGGGTAGAGCTATGGATGCCCACCCAAGGTTGGGTGCGCTTCGATCCAACGCCGCGGGGAGACGCAGTCAACCCCTCGACCACCGCCCTGATCGAGAACGACCTGAACTTCACGATCGCTGAGTACTTGCCCCGAGTCGACCCGGTGGAGTTCGAGTCGTTGCAGTCAACAGGGGTCCTCGATCCGAGCGAAGCGGACCGCGACGATGAGGGCATCGCTCCCCTGTCTGGTGGAGGCACAGACGACACCGGCGGCGGGTTTGCGCTGCCAGCCTGGATCGCCTGGCTGCTGCCGCTGCTGATCTTCCTGGCTGTTCTGTTCGGTGCGATCCCACTCTTCAAGTGGGCGAGGCGCCGTCGCCGGCTACGCCGGCTCGAAAGCGGCGACATCTCGGCTGCGTGGGAGGACATCACCACTCGCCTGACCGACCTTGGCGAGCCCGTCGATCCCACCGCAACCCCGCGCGAGCTGGCCCGTGACTACGACTCGGCACTGGTTCCGCTGGCCGTTGTCTACGGCAAGTCTCTCTACGGCGCAGAGACCGAGCCGTCCGCTCAGGACGTCGCCACGGCCTCCTCTTCGCTGGACCACACGCGCACCCGCATGTCAACGCGGTACTCGTCCGGAAGGCGGCTGGTGGCGTGGTACCGACCCGCCGAGCTGCTACCAGGCTGGATGAAACGCAAGAACCGGCGTCGCTGAACCGACCACAGCTCAGCCGGTTGCCTGCTCCGCTTCGGTGAGCACGTCATCTTCGACTCTGCGGAGCATCTCGAGGAACCGATCGCGGTCCAGCTCGAAGCGGGTCACGTCGTCTTCGACGCTGCGAGCGATCTCATCGATGGCGACAAAGAAGGCGAGCTGGCCCTGGCGGAGCGCATCGAGCAGCTGCTCCTCGTCTTCAGCAACGGCGAAGATCGTCTGTCCGTCGGTGACCAGCCGCACCTCAGCGAGGTGGGTGTCGAGATCTGCGGTGCGGCGCAGATAGTCCCAGGCTCGCCGCACCCGCTGCACCGACATGCCGTTGTCGAGGAGACTCTTGACCACGCGCAACGCGACCAAATCCCGGAAGGAGTAGAGACGACGTCGACCAGGCCGGCCGTCGGAACTCTGTATCGAAGGCCTCACCAAATCAACCTTGTCCCAGTACCTGAGTTGATGCGCGGTACACGATGTCAGGCTCGATGCCTGCTGCGCGGTGAAGCCTTCCAAGACCCCTCCAACCTTTCTCCAAAGTGAGAGGCCTCATGCGGCAAGCGGCGCTCTCACAGCCAGCGTTTGTCTGCGATTCCCCTTAGGGATGGGGCGGCCACTCTAGCCGTCGTTGCGCCACCTCTGCCGAACGCGATCCAGCCACGATTCGAGGCGCTCGTTGCTCGACGATTCGCTCCGTGACCGACGCATATTCATGGCCAGCCAACCGGCTGATACCACCATCACGATGAAGCCTCCCGCGGCCACGAAGGTCGACATCGGGAAGAACGCGAGCATCACCACCAGCCCTACCACGAACCCTGCGGCGGCGAGTCGCTGCCACTTCCGGTTCACGGATTCGAGAGTGGTCCTAGCGACTGTTTGCGCGAGTTTGGGATCCTCTTGGTAGAACTGACGTTCTATCTCTTCGAGTATGCGCTGCTCTCGTTCGTCAAGCGGCATCCGTTACCTCGCTCGGCCTTCCGGCAGTATACCGAGTACCCACTCTATCCAGGAGGGGTGAGTTACGGCGCCCGCCCGCCATCCGGGCCTTCCTCCGGGCGTTCCACGAGCCGAGCCGGAACCACGGCGTCGTCTCCGAAGCGGGCTCTCACCGCCTCCGCGGCTTCGGCCGCAGCCGATCGTTCGGTAGGTTCCAGCGAGAGCTGGCGCGGATCGGAACTCGGCACCAACCCCATCGCGCCGATTCCAAGCAGGCGAATCCCGCGGTCCGCGATGTCGATGCGGCGTAGTAGTCCTCGTGCCGCGTCCCATAGATCGGGAGTGTGCTCGACGGGCACCGCGCTGGTCACCGAGCGGGTAACCGTTGTGAAATCACCGAACCGCAGCTTGAGCGACACCGTGTGTCCAGCCATGCCCGACCGGCGCAGGCGCCCCGAGAGACGATCGCAGTGGCGCAGCACGGCTTTCTCGATATCGTCTGCCGCCAGCAAATCCTGCTCGTAGGTCGCTTCCACCGAGATCGACTTCGCGCCGTCGCCCGACTCCACGCGCCGCGGATCGCGGGCATTGGCGAGCTCGTGAAGGTGGGCCCCCAGGGATGGACCCAAACGAGCCTCCAGGGTCGCCGGTGGAGCCTGTGCCAGCTCCCCGACCGTGCGAATTCCGAGGGCCTCGAGGGCCGCCAGCGTTGCTTCTCCCACGCCCCACAGCCGCCGCACAGGTTTCGGGTGAAGGAAGGCAAGTTCGCCGCCGGCGGGCACGATCAGGAAACCATCCGGTTTCGCATCCTCGGAGGCCAGCTTGGCCAGGAACTTCGTGGTGGAGCCTCCCACCGAAGCCGGAAGGCCTACATCGCTGCGGATCCGTAACCGGATGGCCTCAGCAACCGCCAAGGGCGTCTCGTAGTGAAGCCGTAGCCCGGCGACGTCGAGGAACGCCTCATCGACAGACAGCCCTTCAACCCGGGGCGTGAACGACCTCAGCAACTCGAACACGACTCGCGAGACTTCCCCGTACCGACCATGACCGGGGGGAACCACGATCGCCTGTGGACACCGACGTCTCGCTTCGACCATCGGCATAGCAGAGTGCACGCCGTGAGCCCTGGCTTCATAGCTGGCCGCGGCTACCACACCGCGGGCCCCTCCGCCGCCGACCACGACCGGTTTGCCAACCAGACCGGGATCGCGGAGTCGTTCCACCTCAACGAAGAAGGCATCCATATCGACATGCAGGATGTGTTCCGCGAACCGGTCCATAGGAAGGAAAATAGTCGGAGCTAGCCTCCCGCCGGTGAGCTACTCCTCCCCCGGACTCCGCCGCATTCACCTCGTCCGCCACGGCGAGGTCCACAACCCTCACCACGTGGTCTACGCCGACCTGCCGGGCTACGGACTCAGCGACCTGGGCTCGATGCAGGCTGCCGCGGCAGCGGATCACCTCTCGGCAACACACGTCGCGGCCATCGTGTCCTCCCCACTCGATCGTGCCGTCGCCACCGCCCGCGAGATCGCGACCCGCTACAACCTGCCGGTGGAGATCGACGAACGACTCACCGAATGGCGCCTCGGCAAGCGATGGGCAGGAATCGTATGGGAGGACCTACCGAAAAAACGCCCTGGTGAGCTCGAGGCCTACCTGGCCACACCGGAGACAATCGATTTCGCTGCCGAGTCGCTCAGCGACCTGGCGGCCCGCATGCTCGAAGCCATGTCATATTGGGCAGACCGAGCCGAGAGCTCGGTTCTGGTTTCCCACCAGGATCCCGTTCAGGCCGCACGGCGGATTGCAACCGACGGCGGATTCGGCGCTTTCCACGAGAACAAGCCGGGACACGCTTCCGTGACCACCCTGGCGCGACCATCTGGACCCGACCGCATGCTCGAAGTTGCGTACTGGGAGCCCGACCAGGGCCACGGATTTCCTCCAGTCGGGGAGGCCGGCGTGCCGGGCAGCTGAGCCCGTGCGCGTCGAGCACGCAGTATGCGAGCCCCCGATCTACACTGCCCCGGAACTGGCGAGGAGTGCCATGCGCCGTTCGAGCACGATCATCATTGCGACCATCGTCATCGTCGCTGGCCTGCTCCTCATCGGAGCCACGACCTCGAGTGGACCGTCGGCGGATGCCGTTGCGAAGGACGAGCGCCCGCCGGTGACCACCACCACCGAACCTCCCCCGGAGGGAGTGGCCGTCGTGAAGATCACCGGCGGTGCCTTCCGGCCTTCGAATCTCGACATCGACCTGACAGTCACCCCCATCGTGCAGTGGCGACACGAAGATGACCCGTCGCGCACCTACGTCATCCTGGACCGCACTCTCGACGAGAACGGTGACCCGTTGTACGTCAGCCCCGAGCTGTCTGCCGGTGACACCTTCGAAGTCGACTTCAGCGTCTGGGAACCCGGCATCTACCGGTACGGCGCCTTCCTGGGCAACAACCGGATCCCCGGCACCGTCGACAGCCGACCCTCGCAGTGACGCGGATCGGCGCAACGCGCTGATCGCGATAATGACTGAATGCGAACAGCTCCCTTTGTCGTCGCCGCCTCACTCATGCTGTCTGCGCTCGCGTGGTTCATAGACCTCGGCACCGAATCCGGGAGGTTCGCCACCGAGTCGGCCATCGTGCTCGGCATCGGACTGCTGATGTTCGCCGCAGTCGCAGCAGCCGGTTTGGTGTTCACCGGCGGCAGGTGGGCGCGGAGACTCGGCGTGCTGGTCGCAGCGGGATCGTTGCTCCTCGGGGCGTGGCGCGATCCGTCGGGGTGGGGAGCCGCCGCGATCGTGGCTGCAGCGGTCGCGCTGGCCGGACTTCTCGGTCCCTGGCTGAAAGGCTGGGTCAGAGAACAGCCTGCCGCGGACGGACCGGGTGCCAAGCCCACCATGCTGGTACTGGGCACACTGGGCCTCGTCCCCCTGGTAGCCATCACCTCTCCGGCGGGCCTCTCCCTCGCTCATGGTGTGTTTGCGGCCGCGGCGATCTTCCTCACGTGGGGCTACACCCGCGCCAACCTGTGGGCGCTCTGGGGGCTCAGGATCGTGCTGCCGATCCTGGCGATACCTGCCATGCTGACCACGCCCCTGGCCGGAGCTGCGCTGCTCGGGGTCGTGGTCGCTCTCCTCACCTGGCTTGCGTGGAGTCGTGAGGCGCGCCTCGCCGTGGAACCCCTGATGGAGCGATTGCCGACGCCTCGGCTGGGCACTCCGAAGGAGGGCCCCCAGTGACCGGCAGCGACTGGTTTGTCGTCATCGGATCGACGGCCATCGGACTGGGTGCCGGTTGGGCGCTGGGAGGCACGACAACAGCCATCGTCTGCGCGGTCTGCGGGCTAGGGCTCGGGCTGGTTGCTGCTCGACTCCAGATGCGGGCGACGGTAGCGCTGGCACTGGTCGCCTCGCTCGCCATCGGGGGCATCATCGGTCAGGGCATCGTCCACGCCTTGTGCCTACCGGGCGGGTGCGTCGGCGCCGAGTCCGTCGCCGCGGTCGTCACGGGAATCGCGGCGCTCATCGCCATGGGCCTGGTCGTGGCGCTGGTCACGAGATCGTTCGAGGAGTACCACGAGGCAGTCGCAGCACGGCGCCCCCCACCGGAACCCGGGTGCGAATCGGACGAACCGGGGACCCAGAGCCAGTGACAACCCAGGTGGTCAAAGATCTCGCCACCGTCGGCCTCGGCATCGGTGCTCCCTTGACCCTGCTGACTGGCATCGGGGTCGGGGTAACCGTGATCGCCGGCACTCCCCCGCTGCTGGGTCTCGCGTTCGTCTTCGCCGCAGGCCTCACCCTGGTGTCAGGGCTCACCTACCTAGCGGCGGATGCCGTCGAACGAACCAAGCCCTGATTCTCGAACGGTTACGCCCGCCCAAAGACGAGCGCAACGTTGTGACCGCCGAAACCAAACGAGTTGCTCATCGCGTACCGCAGGTCAACCTTGCGTGCCTCGTTGGGCACATAGTCGAGGTCGCAGTCGGGGTCCGGCGTCGAATAGTTGATGGTGGGAGGTACCACGCCCTCTCGAATGGCGAGGATCGTGACGAGTGCTTCGATCCCACCCGCTGCTCCCAGCATGTGACCGAGCATCGACTTTGAGGACGAGACCGGCAGGTTGTACGCCGCGTCGCCGAACACCGTCTTGATCGCGAGCGTTTCCGTTGCATCGTTCGCCTTGGTCGACGTCCCGTGGGCATTGATGTAGTCGATATCGTCCGGTCCCACTTGCGCATCTTGGACGGCCAAATCCATGGCGCGTGCTGCCCCACTACCTCCAGGCCGTGGCAAGGTGATGTGGTAGGCGTCCGCGGACATCCCATAGCCGAGCACCTCGCCGTAGATCTCTGCACCGCGCGCCAGCGCATGTTCGCGCTCTTCGAGCACGAGCGCTGCGGCACCTTCACCCATGACGAAGCCGTCTCGATCCAAATCGAACGGCCGACTGGCGCCAGAAGGATCGTCGTTGCGCCTGCTCACCGCCTTGGCTGCGGCGAAGCCGGCCACCGACAATTCCACGATCCCAGCTTCCGAGCCCCCGGTGAGCATCACGTCTGCCGCGTTTCTCCGAATGATCTCCGCGGCATCTCCAATGGCGTTGGCCGAGGCTGCACACGCGGTCACGACAGTCGTATTCGGGCCGAAGAGATGGTGTTTGATGGATACCGCGCCACCTGGAATGTTCGAAATGATCTTGGGGATCGCCACCGGCGATACCCGTCCCGGGCCGCGCTCGCGCATCAAGTCCACTTCATCCTGGGTGGTCTGAATCCCGCCGATGCCGGACCCGAGCACCACACCCGCACGTAACGCGGCAGGATCATCCTCGGCGTACTCGATACCGGCATCTGCCAACGCCATATCAGCGGCGCTGATCATGAACTGACCGTTGCGGTCAAGCCTGCGCCATTCCTTGCGCGGCATGAACACCTCGGGGTCCCATTGCTTGACCTCAGCCGCGATCTGGGCCGAGAACTCCTCTGGATCGAACAGTGTGATGCGCTCGACGCCTGGCGTCCCAGCCAGGACGTTGTCCCACAGGGCTTCGACCGACTGACCCAGAGGGTTGACGGTGCCGAGCCCCGTCACGACGACTCTTCGTCTCGACACGGTTCCTCTTTTCAGTCGACCTTCGCCATGATCACATCGACGGCCTCACCGACGGTGGTGATCTGCTCCGCTTCCTCGTCCGGAATCTTGACGTCGAAGTTGTCCTCCAGCGCCATCAGCAATTCGACGACGCCGAGGGAGTCAACCTCGAGGTCCTCTTCGAATGTCGCCGACATGGTGATGTTCTCTCGCTCGAGACCAAGCTCTTCGACCAGCAGGTCGGTCAACTTGGATTCGACTTCCGCGCGTTCCATGTATGAGTCCCTCCTTAAGGGCGATCGGGGGTGGGCAGCTTGGTGAAGGTGCCCATCACATCACAAGCCCACCGTCAACCAGGATGGTCTGGCCGGTGATATAGCCGGCATCGTCGGAGGCAAGATAGTCCACCGCAGACGCCACTTCTTCAGGACGTCCCAGACGCCTGAGACTGATGTTCGCTTTCACGGCCTCGGCGATATCGTCACCGAGATCGTCCGTCATTGCCGTCTCGATGAAACCGGGCGCAACCGCGTTCACTGTGATGCCCCGAGTTCCGATCTCCTTGGACAGCGATTTGGTGAATCCGATGATGCCCGCTTTGGCTGCCGCGTAGTTGGCCTGGCCTGCGTTGCCGTGTACCCCCGAAACCGAACTGATCGAGATGATCCGGCCCCAGCGGTTGCGGAGCATCCCACGCACCGCTTGTTTCGAACAGAGATAAACGGAACGCAAATTGGTCTCGATCACCTGATCCCATGCCTCCGTCGACAATCGCAGCAAGAGGTTGTCCTCGGTGACCCCTGCGTTGTTCACCAGAACCTCGACCCGACCGAGTGCCTCCTCCACCGCGACAAACATCGCGCTCACTGCTGCTTCATCTCCCACATCCGCCTGGAATGCGAACGCGGTACCGCCGGCATCTGTGATGAATGCCACGACCTCGTCTGCGGCATCTGCGCTGCGGGCGTAGTTCACCGCGACCGCGTGGCCGGAAGCAGCGAGCCGCAATGCGGTGGCGCGTCCAATCCCGCGGGAAGCCCCAGTGACGAGTGCGATCCGGCTCAATCCAGCAGGCTCCTGAGGCGCTTCTCGTTGCGCCGCGTCAGCAATTCGAGTCCGGTCTCTTCGGAATCGCTGAGTCGAGCCTCGCTCACGCGGACCGGAGTGACCCGGTCGCCCCACTCGAGAGCCGCGGCGGCCCAGGTGAGGCCGCCACCAAAAGCAACGAACACCACGTGGTCGCCTGGTGAAATCCTGCCCTCCTCCAGCGCCTCCGTCAGGGCAATCGGGATACTCGCCGCCGACGTGTTGCCGTAGGAGGCGATGTTCACGAAGGCCTTCTCCGGCGGCAGCTTCATCCGGCGAGCGGTGGCATCGATGATGCGGACGTTCGCCTGATGCGGAATGAGCATGTCGACACCCTCAACCCCCCAACCGGCCTCATCTGCGACCCGGACGGCCGCCTCTCCCATCTGCACCACGGCGTTTCTGAAGATCTCGCGTCCGTCCATCTGCACCCTGCCGTCCTCTTCGATCAGCAGGTTCTCCGCCGTCCCATATCCGCCTGCGGTGAGCGAGTCGACCAACGTCCCATCCGTCCCGAGGTCCGTTGCGAGCACACCTTCGGTGCCCGTGGCAGGTTCGAGGACAACCGCACCTGCACCATCCCCAAAGAGCACCGCGGTCGAACGATCCTCGTAGCTGAGGAGCATCGAGAGCTTCTCCGAGCCCACGACGAGGACCCGGCGATACATGCCGCCCGCGATCATCGAAGCCCCGACGGTCAACGCGTAGACAAATCCGCTGCACGCTGCATTGATGTCCAACGCGGCTGCCTCGGTGAGGCCGAGCTTCGCCTGCACATACGCAGACGAACCGGGAATGAGCCGATCCGGGGTGCAGGTTGCCAGGATGAGCAAGTCGATGTCGCCCGGCTCGAGTCCGGCAGCCGCGAGCGCATGGTCGCCCGCCACCGCAGCCATGTCGGAGTTCTCGACGTGGGTGATCCTCCGCTCCTTGATACCGGTACGCGTCGTGATCCACTCGTCGGTCGTGTCCATGACGGCTTCATAGTCGGCGTTCGTTATCACCGCGGGCGGCACACACTTACCCCAGCCTGTGATCGTCGCTCTCGGCATACGGGGTCCCTTCGGTTCGGTGTTGGTCATTGTACGGCGAGGGCGGCCACCGCCGCTGACACATCGTCGAGTGATGAAACAACGAGCACAGCGGTGCCTTTGACGGTTCGTTTCGCCATACCGGTCGTGACGTCGCCAGGTCCGATGTGAACGAAGGCTTCGACTCCAGCGTCTGCCATCGCCTGCAGACTCTCGGAGAAACGCACGGGCGTCGTGAGCTGTTCCGCCAAAGTTGCCGGGATGTCCTCGATCGGACGCGCCGTGACATTCGCGTAGACATCGAATCGCGGCGTTCGAAATGACACCGCGGCGAGTGCGGACCCCAGATCGGCGGCGGCAGGCGCCATGATCGGTGTGTGAAACGCTCCAGCCACATTCAGCGGAATCACCCGACGCACCCCGAGCTCTCCTCTGTGCTCGCCAAGCCATGCGATGTCTGCAGCCCCTCCAGCCACGACGATCTGGCCGGGGGCATTTAGATTGGCCACCCACAAGTGACCACCCTGGTCGCGACGGTCGGTTGCGATCGACTCTGCCGTCACTTGGTCTACGCCGATCAATGCCGCCATCCCGGAAGATGAGGCCTCGGCAGCCGATTCCATCGCAGCACCCCTGGCGGCAACCAGCCTCAACCCGGTGGCGAAATCCATCGCATCCGCCGCAGCCAGAGCCGTATATTCGCCAAGGGAGTGACCGGCTGCTGCGGTAGGCGGGTGCGACACGGCGCCGCTGAAAGCCTCCCACAACGCATACGCGACCGCATACAGGGCAGGCTGCGCCTTCCTGGTCCTGGTCAATTCGGATTCGGGTCCTCTGGCGCACAATCCGGCAAGGGACCATCCCAACACGTCATCGGTGGCAGCACCGAGCAAGTCGGAACGTTCGGCAAACACGTCTGCACCCATTCCCACGCTCTGACTGCCCTGTCCCGGAAAGAGAACGGCATAACGCATGGGTGGTTCGACCTCCAGGTGTTCGAAAGGATTACGGGGCGGGAGTATGGTCGATCCCGTGGCCGAAACGCCCCATCATCTCAATCATCGCGCCGTGCCAGCCGATGAGATCTCATGCGTTTGATCGGTGTGATCGTGCTCGTAGGGCTCGGAGTGTTCGTGGTGAATCTGCTGGCGCGTGCGGCAGGGCCTGCAGTCTCAGAGGACACCCCGGTTCGCGTCGAAACCGCAAACCCGGTTCGGGTGATCCTCCCGATCGACCCGAAGGAAGACACGATCCTCGTCGAACTGATCGCCGCGCTCAAAGAACATGCCCACAGCGCCACCTCGGCTCAGATCCGTGAGGACCTGCTCGTGATCGCCTCCGATCCGGCTCCGCTGCGCGAGATCGCATCCACCGTTTCGCAGCAGTTTGCCTCGGGTAAGGTCGCCGCGGTCGCGTTTGCGATGTATGAGGTCGACGTCACCGAGCGACGGGTCGCGATCAGTGCGGTCACCGCTGAGATCATCCCCCAGTACGCCGGAATCGGCATCAGCATCGACCATGAAAACGGACACGCACTCATCAATGACGAGATCGCAGTTGCCTGTGGCGCCGGGATCACCCACCGCCTCGGAATGTCCGGTTGGCGCGGTGCCGGACTCGAGGACAAGATCCGTCGTGAGCTGTGGCGCGTCGGCGACGTGGCGCACGATCTATATCACTCGGCTGTGTCCGGGATTCCGCCGACCCAGCACAGGCCTCATGCGGCGCGCGCCGCGGACCAGGCCATTGCTGCTGAATGCGCCTGAGGTCACTCTCGCGGATGCCGTTGCCCCGATGAACGCCTACAGTTCCGCCGTCTGAACCGCTTTCCACCGAGCCCGTCATCAGAGGAATCATGCAGCAACCCGCCCGTATCTACCCGAATATTCCGATCGGCCCCAAGACGCCAATCGCGCTGCCGAAGACCTACGACCGGCTATCCGACCTCGTCTACAACATGTGGTGGTGTTGGAACGAAAACGCGATCGAGTTGTGGAGCCGCATCGATCCCGTCCGCTGGTCCCAGGGCGGCAATCCAATGTCGATCCTCCCGGTGGTCGAGCCCAGCATATGGGAGGCCCTCGAAAGCAACGCCAGCTTCTTTCAGCTCTACAAGGACGTGATCGCCGAATTCGACGACTACCTCCACGGCGACAACACCTGGTATCACCACCATCACGACGGAGAGCTGAACTCCCCAGTGGCTTATCTGTGCGCCGAGTTCGGTTTCCACACCAAGATCCGACTGTATTCCGGCGGCCTCGGAATTCTCGCTGGAGACCACGTGAAGGCCGCTTCCGACCTCGGGATCCCGCTGCTCGGTATCGGCCTGCTGTATCGCCGCGGGTATTTCCAGCAGGCGATCGACCCGGACGGAAACCAGCAACACACCTTCATCCCGATGGAGATGAGCAGACGGCCCATTCGCGAGGTGCTCGACCCGCGCACCTTCCGGCCTCTCCGCGTCAAGGTGCCGATGGCCGGCAGGGAGATCTCCGTGCGAGCCTGGCGAATCGACGTGGGCAGAGTGCCGCTCATTCTGCTCGACACCGATCTCCCGGAGAATGACCCGGCCGACCGGCCCATCACCCACCTGCTCTACGTCCGCGGACGCGAGATGCGGTTCGTACAGGAGATGGTGCTTGGGATCGGTGGAGCCAGGGTCCTCGCCGCACTCAGCATCGAGCCTTCGATGTGGCACGTCAACGAAGGACACGCTGCGCTGTCGCTCCTCGAGCGATTGAGCACCTCGATGGATGACGGTGCCACCCTCGAGGAAGCCAGACGAGCGGTCACCGAACGAACCCTGTTCACTCTGCACACCCCGGTTCCCGCGGGCAACGAGGTGTTCGACCTCGGCCTTGCCGAGCACTACCTCAGTGGGGAGCTACCCCACATCACAGACGACCTGCTTCGCGACCTGTCCACTCCGCCAGATGGCAACACTTCGCGTTTCGACATGGGGGCGCTGGCGATTCGCCTCTCCGAAATCAGCAACGGCGTGTCTTCGCGTCACGGTGAGGTGTCCAATCAAACCTGGGGGGCACTGAAGGGAAAGCCGATCATCAGCATCACCAACGGGATCCACCCGCAGACCTGGGTGGGACCGAACATGGCGCGGCTCTACCGCAGAAGCGTTGGAGAGTTGTGGGACCGCCAGGTGATCGACCACGGCGCGTGGGAGCGGGTACGCGATCTGTCCGCCTCCGACGTGTGGAACGCCCACCAGACTCAGAAACAGATCATGCTGAGATTCCTCCGCTCGAGGCTCCGCGAACAAGCGGGCCGGCATGGGCGCTCGCCAGAGCGGCTGCGATGGATCGACGATCAGCTACCGCTGGATCGACTCACGCTGGTATTTGCCAGACGATTCGCCACCTACAAGCGAGCCGGGCTCCTGTTCACAGACCCCGCCAGGGCGCGAGCGCTGCTCACCAATCCGGAACGGCCGGTGCAGATCGTGTTCGCCGGCAAGGCCCACCCCGCAGACCGCGACGGCCAGGCGCTCATCCGCTGGGTTACCGAGATATCCCAAACTCCCGAACTCGAAGGTCACATCTTCTTCATCGAGAACTACGACATCGAACTCGGACAGGCGCTCGTCAGCGGGGCAGACGTGTGGCTCAACACCCCGCGACCGCCCAATGAGGCGAGCGGCACGTCAGGCATGAAGGCGGCAGCCAACGGTGGCCTCAACCTGTCTGTTCTCGACGGATGGTGGGTTGAGGGGTATCACGGAAGCAACGGTTGGGCCTTTTCCGAAGAACCGACATCGGATGCCGAGGACGCCGGAGTGTTGTACCACCTGCTCGAGAGCCAGGTCGTCCCCGCCTATTACGAACGGGATGCTGCCGGCCTGCCGCAGCATTGGATCCAGATGATGAAGGAGGCGATCGTTGGCGCGATCCCCCACTTCTCCACCCAGCGAATGCTCGTGGAATACAGCGAGGCGGCATATCTGCCGCTGGGTGCCGGCACCGAAGACAACAACTAGAGGCGATCGAGCGCCTTGCGGATCTGACGTACTGCCTGCGACGTCCGGTGCTGATTCTCGACCAAGGCGAATCGGACATGTCGATCACCGGTGGACCCGAACCCGATCCCGGGACTCACGGCGACATTGGCCTCGTGCAGCAGGTGGATCGAGAAGTCCAGCGAACCCATCTCGCCATACGACTCAGGAATCTCAGCCCAGACGAACATCGTTGCCCGCGGCTTCTCCACCTTCCACCCCACCCTGCCCAGGCCATCGACCAGCACGTCGCGGCGGGTCTCGTACTCGGCGACCACCTCATCGATGTAGTCGTCGCCTTCGTTGAGCGCAATGATGGAGGCGATCTGGATCGGCTGGAACGTTCCGTAGTCGAGATATGACTTGAGCTTGGCGAGCGCGGCAACCATTTCTGGATTCCCCACCACGAAGCCGACGCGCCATCCTGCCATCGAATGGCTCTTGGACAGGGTGAACAACTCCACCCCGACTTCCTTGGCCCCCGGCACCTGCAGCAGGCTGGGAGGCCGGTAATCGCCGTAGGCGATGTCGGCGTAGGCGAAGTCGTGCACCAGCATCACCCCGTACTTGTGGGCGAAAGCCACCAGCCGTTCGAAGAACTCCAGTTCCACCGTGGTGGTTGTGGGGTTGTGAGGGAATGAGGTCACGATCACCCGGGGACGTGGCCACGAGTCGAGAAACGCGTGACGCAAGTGCTCGAAGTAATCGGCTTCCGTCAGCACCGGCACGCCGCGAACCTCCGCTCCTGCCAGGGCCGCGGCGTAAACGTGGATCGGGTACGACGGCTCGGGCACGAGAGCGACGTCGCCCGGCTGGACCAGTGCCCACATCAGATGAGACAAGCCCTCCTTGGCGCCGATGGTGTTGATCACCTCGGTATCTGGATCGAGGGTGACTCCGAAACGGCGGGCGTACCTGGCCGCCACCGCGGTGCGTAGGTTCGGTAAACCGCGCGATGAGGAATACCGGTGATTGCGTTCGTTGCGAGCGGCCTCCACGAGCTTGTCGACGACGAAGGGAGGCGAGGCGATGTCGGGGTTGCCGAACCCGAGATCCACCACGTCTTCGCCGCGGCGGCGGGCTTCCACCTTCAGCTGGTCGACCCTGGCGAACACATAGGGCGGCAGGTTGTAGATACGGCGGAATTCCACGAGCTAATCGCCGACGAGCGCACTGCGCAGTGGGGGCGGCATGAAGTCTGCGACCCAATTGATGACGCCGTAGACCACCTCGAGCGCCTCGGGATCGCCGTCCCAGTACTCGCGAAGCACAGTCGGCGGCACCCCGTTCAGCAGATGATTGATCGAGAAGACCATCAGCAGGAGATCGTCGACCTGGCCGATCACCGGAAAGAGCGCCTCCGGGATGAGATCAATGGGCGACATCACGTACAGCCCGGCGAAACCCATCAGCAGCTTGCGACGTCGCGGTACCCGGGGGTCGCGAAGCAGTCGAGCCATCAGCTTCACCAGGTTCGGCAGCACGAGGATCGCCTCGCGCAGCAACTCGGCCCCGGATCGACGCGGCGTCGGCGCTTCGAGGTCCGGACCCCACGGATCGGAAACATCGGAAACCGGGACGATACGAACGGGGGGCTGCGAGTTACTCATCAGACGAGTTGGAGCCTACCCGAGGTCAGGTCTTGTGCCATTGCCGCCGCGCCAACCGCTCCGGCGGCAGGTCCCAGGCTGGCCACGAGGATGGGGGGCACCCTGCGGTAGCTACCGCCGTGCAGCGCATCCGCCGCGACGCGCCGAGCAGGGCCCAGCAGGGCCTCACCCACCGAGCCCAGTCCGCCGCCGACGATGACCACCTCGGGGTCGAAGATGGCGATCAGGTTGCAGAGCCCGTGGCCGAGGTGAACCCCGACCTGAGCGACGAGCGCCCGTGCAGACTCATCTCCGGCATCCGCGGCGCGTGTGATGGCTTCCGCGGTGGCCGGTTCACCACCCAACATGCCCGCCATCGCGCCATCCGGGTTGTCCGTCACGAATTGTGAAGCCAGCCGGAGGAGCGCCGGCCCGCTCGCCCTGGTCTCCCAGCATCCCCGCCTGCCGCAGGCGCATTGCAGACCACCAGAGTCGTAGAGCGTGTGCCCCCACTCTCCTGCGAATGACGTCCCGCGCTGGATCCTGCCGTCGAGCATGACGGCGCCACCGATCCCCGTTCCCAATGTCACCAGCACTACCTCGTTGTAGTCGCGGGCTGCGCCAAGCGCCCGCTCTCCGTAGAGCGACATGTTGGCGTCGTTGTCGACGACTGCGGGAACCCCGAACTCCTCGATCAGCGCTTCGCGAAGATGTACGTCGGTGTCGGTGACGTGAGGTCCCCATACGAGCACGCCGGCCGGCCAGCGAACCAAGGCGGCGACCCCGACGCCGACTGCCGCGATGCCCTCAGCCCACAGGTGACGAGCCGCCTCGATCACTGCCGCGCTGAGGCCGTTGGGAACTGCTGGGGCGGAGAAGCGCTGTTCAGCCTCGATCACACCATCGCGCTGGCGTACGGCCAGCAGCTTGCTCCCGCCGAGGTCGATACCGATCGTCGCAGCCATGGTCGCCAATCTCGTTCGAGAGGGAATGTCGCAGGTGCCAGGCTACCCGGAGCCACCGACCATGCCGCGACGCTCATTCGAGGTCGATGCGGGTGGGGTCGACCAGATCCTGCTCGGTCAATCCGTCTGCTTCGCCGTCTCGGGCACGCTTGACGCGCACCACTTCGTCGAGAAACGCGCCCACTCCTGCGACGATCTCGTAGCCGGCTCGGAGCCAGTGGAGGCCCGCACGCTGCAGACCGAGCTTGAAGGCGTCGGTTCGTTCATCGTCGTTCACTGGACCCCCTCACGCATCCAGTCCGAATGTGATGCGCAGCTGCCCGGCTAGTAGCTGAGCTCTGCGCACATGGCGTCGCTTCAGCGAGTCTGGCAGCACAAATGAGCGACGATACGGGCCGACGGTGATGTAAAGCTCGTCGGCATGGCGAAGCACGTCGACATCGCTCTTCTCGGCGAATGGAACCGACAGCACCAGCACGACCTCGTCTCCGTCCTCCTCGACGTGGAAGGGTCGACCTTGCGCCAAGCGCTCGATCGGATCGCGGTCGCCGTAGAGCTCATCACCGACCAGGCGCAACTTGGCCGGCCCCACCATTTCCTCGTCGAACAGCCGCAACAACCGGATATCGACATCTGCGAAACCCTCCGCCACTGTGTCCAGGTGCGACTCCTGGATCTCGCGCCAGCGCTTGAAGTAGGGATCCGTGACCGAGTCGGGATATACCCGATTCACGATCGCCGCATCCACCGCATAGCCAAACAGCCCGAGGTAGGTGTAGGTGCGGCGGGCCTCGGAAACGACCATCTTCTCGGGATTCATCACCAGCCGTGCGCTGGTGACCTCTGGGTCGGACAGGATCTCGCGGATTCCGTCGAGGCGCTCATAGAATCGTTCAACCGCCTCGAACACCTTGTCGTCTGCCATCGGCATGGTGGTCGCTCGCGACAACACCGGCCGCACGACCTTGGCGACCCGACGCCCCACCGGGAACATCTTTTCCATGTACCAGCTCAACACGTCCGGCAGGCTGAGCAGGCGCAGTGTCTCCGCAGTCGGAGCGCAATCAACCACGATGACGTCGTACTCACCCGAGCGCACATGGTCACGCACGCTGGCGAGCGAGAAGATCTCGTCCATGCCGGGGAAGACCGTGAGTTCCTCGGCTTCGACACCGTTGAGACCAGACCAGTCAAAGAGTTCGGTCAGGTGATCGCGGACGTCCCCCCATGATTCTTCGAGGCGTTGCTGTGAGTCGATCTGTTGCGCAAAGAGCCCATCGACCACCAGGCCGGGTTCATCACCGAAGTCCATCTGGAATGCATCCGCCAGGCTATGGGCAGGGTCGGTGGACATGACGAGTGTGCGATGTCCGAGGTCCGCGGCCCGGATTGCGGTGGCTGCCGACACGGTTGTCTTGCCTACCCCGCCCTTACCCGTGACGAGGATGACCCGCATCAGTCGCTCTCGGCACGTTTCTTGAGGCCGCGCAGAGCGCTCGACACGATCTGTTTCTCAGCCTGGCGGCGGAGGAGTCCCGGAAAGCTGAAGGCGGGATCCACCCGCAAGGCGTACAGCACCTCGGTACCACCATCGTCGAGTTCTTTGAACTCGTAGCTTCCCTCCAGGGCCTGGATGTCGTCTCCCGGGATCGCAACCCAGGAGAAACCATGCTCGAGGGTGTAGTCGTACTCGAGGGTGTACGTGATCTCCTTGATCATCGCATCGGCGACGAACGTCACCGTCGCGGGCCTCCCCGACTCGTCTTCCTCGACGATGTCCACGCTCTTGATGCCGTTGACCCAGACGGGATAGGCCTCGAGGTCGAGGGCAACTTCGTACAAACGGTCCGGGCTCGCTGAGACCTCGATCGTCTGCACTGTGCCTTCCATGGCCATGATGACTTGCTCCCACGTCGGCTGCGGTTCGCCAGATCGACTCGCTCGGAAACCGTGAGGCGATCAGGCCGCCAGCGTAGCGGTCGCGTACATCAACCAATCGGGTCGGTCCACGAGTCCGGATGAGAGTCGGTCTCAGCGGTGAATCACCGGCCGGCCGGTGGCCCGGAAGTACCCAACGTTGCGACACACCGTTCGCCCGATCCGCCACGAAAGCGCCTGTGGCTGGTGGACATCACCGAAGTAGTGGAAGGCGGGCTGGAATCGTTCGATGTAGTCGAAGACCGGCAGTGAGGCCTTGGAACGCCCGCCGATGACGTCTGAGGCGAGGGAGGGCACTGCAGGTGGGACGTGAGTGCACAGCACATCGACCCGGCCCAATGAATCGAGCTTGTCCGCCATCGCGTCGTCTGGTACCTCACCCGGAGTGTTGAGGGCCATCACCCCGCCCCCCGCGAAACCCACCTGCCACCCTTCGATTTCCACCACGTCGCCGTCTACGAATCTCGAGCCGGGAGGCAAGTGACCGGCCAGCAGCTCCGGTCGGTCCACGTTGCCGTACGTCACGAAGGCCGTGGCTCCGGTGAGGGCAGCACCGACATCCTGATATGCGATCTCGACCGCGGCATCGAACCGGGACCGGATCTCTTCTTCGCGACCGGCCACGAAATGCTCCCAGTGAGCGCGAGCCAAATCCGGCTCACGATGCAGACGAAGCGACACCAGTTGCGCAACAAACTCGGTGCCGGCAATGTCTGCCACCAGGCCTTCATACGTTCGGTAGTCGATGTAGTTGATCAGATCCCCCAGAATGAGAAGGGGGGAAGGGTCGGCCGCCAACCTGCGCAACGCGGCGGTGGCACCGTGCACATCCGCTATCAGCCGCATCACTCGGGCTCCGCGCCGGGCCCGATGCGGGTGGCGACGACCGCCATGACCGCCGACCCGACGACCGCTCCGGCTAGAGCCAACCAAGGACTCCACCCTGCATATTCCGCCGAGATCCCACCCATGCCAAACCCGGTGATTCCCGCCACAACCGCCCGGCCGCGAGCACCGAAACGGGCTTCTGGATCGAGGCCATCCCACCCATCGACTGCAGTGGCAACAACCCCGAACCCAACCCAAGCCAGAATCGCAACGAGGCCGAGTATCACCGCGATCGCGTAGAAAGTGGTCATCTGCGGCTGGACGGACGGCGGGTCACACGCATGGGAGCGAGCGTAGACGGGAGGTCGCCGTGTGAAGCGCGTCGGATCGAGGCAGTCTTCACGTGGCCTCCTGCAGATCTGCAGGACGCCCGTACTTGCGCCGGAAGAGCAGGTAGGCGATGGCGCCCGCCGGGATTGGCAGCCAGAACTGGAAGAGACGGTAAGCCAGGGTCGCCAGGAGTGCATCCCCAGATGGAATTCCGGCGATCACGAGGGTCGCAGTCAGCCCGGCCTCTACGAACCCGAGACCACCGGGGGTGATGGGAATCATGCCGAGCACCGCCGAAGCCGCAAACGCGAGCAACACCAACGAGACCCTCGGCTCTGCGCCTACGGCAGTTAACGCCACTACGAGCGCCATGTAGTCGAACAGCCAGTTCAGGACCGCAAAACTCAGCGCGCCGCGCCAACGCTTGCCAAGCGCCCGCACCACCTCATTCCTCCGGTCCAGCAGGCTCTCCGGACGAACGGCCCACGGTCGGTGGAAACGCTTCGCGGCCCATGCGACGGCTTTCTGAAGGACTTGACCGATCCAGCGCAGCGGCCGGTCGAAGACCACCAGCACGACCGCGGCCCCGAACATGAGAACGAACAGGACGGTTCCGGCAAGAGCGACAGGAAGCAACCCATCTGGGATGGGAGCACTCACGGCGGCGGCCACCACCGCGACCCCGGGGAGCGCGAGCAGCACCAGTGTCGAGATGAACGAGACCGCAGCGAGCGCAGCAGCCGCGACGCCGGCGTGGACACCCGACACCGAAAGCATCTGGTAGTACAACGCTCCGCCGACGACGGCGCCGCCCGGTACAACGCGACTCACCGCGTTCGAAGTCAGCTGCGCAGTGCCTGCCACAAACAACGAGACCCCCGGCACCGCGATTCTGGTGAGCTGCCAGGCAGACATGAACGACAACGTCATCAGCAGCGCCATCAAGAAGAACCAGCGCCACTTGACCTCCCCCAGGTTGGGAGCCTGCGCGAACACGTCGAGGATCTGCGGAAGCAGGTAGTACAGCGACACCAGCCCGAGGATCAGGAAGACAATCTGGATGACTATGCGCTTGGGAGACATGGGTTGGGCGGGAACACCGCGTCACGGTCGTCGACGATTCCGACGGGAGGCGTAAACCTAGCGCTCGATCTGACCCATCAGGCGGCGCCCCTGACAATCACCAGTTCGCGGCGAACCTCTTCATGGGTCTCGGCCTCCAGAGCGACATCGAGCACTGGGCCCGCTCCAGTTCCCCCGATCGCCCCAATTGCCCAGCCGGCGTGAAGTCTGAGGAGCCAGTCGGGGTGGCCGAGGTACCCGGCAAGGACGGGAAGTGTTCTCTCATCCCCGCTGTTGCCGAGTGCGACCAACAGGTTTCTTCGCAGGTAGCGAGCCCGCCGGCCTGGAATGAAGAAGTGGGAGTAGCGAGCGACGAGCTCGTCGTCGGGCGTCGCCAGCAGACCGGCGAGATCGACTCTGGCGCGGGGGGAAGGCGCCGCGGCCAGCACGCGACCGCCGGGAGGACATGCCTCGAGGCAATCATCACATCCGTAGATCCGGTCGCCCACTGCAGCCCGCAGCTCCCGCGGAATGACCCCTCCCGACTGCAGGATGTGGGCTAGACACCGCCGCGCATCGAGCACCCCCGGCGCAAGGAGTGCACCCGTTGGGCACGCCGGCAGGCATGCGGTGCAGGTTCCGCAGTCGCGCGCCATCGGAGCAGACGTCTCCAGCGGTGCGTTGGTGACCACCGCACCGAGCAGTAGCCACGGCCCGGCACCAGGGGCCAACACCATGGTGTTCTTCCCCCACCACCCGACTCCCGCCCGCACCGCAACGGCGCGATCAACGAGACGAGAGTCGTCGCTGATGGTGACTGCTTGGTACCCGGCGGACACCAGTCGCCGCGCGATGGTGTCCAGCACGGCGTGGAGTCCCCGGTAGTGGTCTTCTGCCGCGAAACGGGCAATGCGTCCGGTGCCCGAGATCTCTGGGCCGGGCGACCCCGCCGCCGGGAGGTAGGGCCACGCGACGGCGACGAGACGCTCGGCCCACGGGAAAGTGCGGCGTGGATCCGTCGCGACTGCGGGGTCGCGATAGGTGAATGCCATCTTGGCGTTGGTGCCTTCGGTGATGTGCGACCGCAGCGTCGCCTCGACCGCGGGGAACGAGTCGGCCGCACACACCCCGCATCCGGCGGCGCCGGCGACAAGCGCGAGTTCGCGGATCGTCGCGGTCGATGGAAGCCGGGCCCGGCCCGACCCGGCTTCCGCAATCGGATGGGATGACATGGGCCAGAGCGTAGAGCGCGCCGGCCGCGCCCGTACACTGCGCACCTGGTGGGAAGCTGAAGCACAGGACGGAAATCGAAAGGCCGAGCATGGGTCTCGAGATCGAACGAAAGTTCCTGGTTGTTGGCGATCGCTGGCGGGCCGACGCGACCGGCTCGGCCTTCCGGCAGGGGTACCTCTCGACCGCAAAGGAACGCACCGTTCGAGTGCGCGTGGTCGACGGGATCGGGCTCCTCACCGTCAAGGGCACCACGGTCGGCGCGACCCGTGCCGAGTTCGAGTACGAGATCCCAGTCGCAGAAGCGAGGGTGCTGCTCGACGAACTTTGCGAGCACCCCCTAATCGAAAAGACGAGACACGTCGTCGCCAACGAGTCCAGGACCTGGACGATCGACGAATTCGACGGGGCCAATGCGGGCCTCGTCGTCGCTGAGATCGAGCTGGAGCATCCCGACGAACCGATCGACTTCCCGGCCTGGGTCGGCTCCGAAGTCACCCACGACCCGCGCTACTACAACGCCAATCTCGTGGCCTTTCCCTTCAGCTCATGGTGAAACGGACCACCGTCTTCCGGTGATCAGCCTGTCGCCTCCTCCGGGTCGTAGGTGCGCGGTACCAGCCTGATCGGGGACACCAATCCAGCCTCTGCCAAGTGCCCCAACGCCTGCACCTCCTCATCGCGCATCTCGAGCCGTTGCACCGGCCCGTCAAGCAGGACTGTGACAATGCAGTCGTCACAAGCCGAGCTGTGCTGCATGGCACAGCAATCGCAGTCAACGATCACGAGGTGACCTCCCTGCTGCTCCGGACCGCTCCAGGGTCCTTCGTCCTCTCCCGGCTGCCCTATCCATCCGACCCTCCTGGCTGCTCGCGGCTTCCCTGACGAAGCCACTGCCTGATTGGCACCAGCGTACAAATCGGGTGTGACAGAAACCGGATACGGCGGCAGGCGGCGCGCCAACCGAGCTCACCGGCATCAAGGACGGCGCAGCCACTCCCCCAGTGCCTCCGACCAAAGGGCGAAGACGGACGTCGACTCAGCGCGTTCACGTACCGCCCGATCGGAGCTGACGACCACCACCGGAACTGAGAACTCTCTCGCGATGCCAACCACCAGATCGTCGGCAGCCACCCCAGCCTCTGCGTACAACAGTTCGACGCCGTCGCGAAACCCAGGCTCCCGCGACCCTGGGATGTGGGAATCGAATACCACCACGACGGCGGGCGTGGCAGCCGCCTGCTTGCGGAACCTGGCCAGGTCCGTCACCAGGCGTTTGCGAGCCTCACCGGTGGTAGCGGTGGCTGGGTCCAGGTGAAACAACACATTGTGTCCATCGACCACCAGCGCGAAGCCGGTGGGTTGCCCTAGGAGCCACACCACGACCTCCCCAGCGTCAGGGCGGATACCGGCCGGCACCGCCAGCACATCTTCGGGGGCTGCCGGGTCGGACGAAGACTCAGCTGCGGACGTGGCTGGCTGCGCGGCCGGAGCGGGACCCGGGCCGGCTGCCGGAACCATCGCAGCGAGCAAGTCCAGGTGGCGGGCAAGCGCAATACCCTCACGAGGTGCCGATGTGGCAGCTGCCTGTGCGGATCCGGCTCGAAGCTCTGCCAGTTCCCGACGCAGCGCACGGAGCCGCCGTCCGACCTCACGAGAAGCAGCATCCGCCTCGTCCCGCTCCGCCAACGCGGCCTCCACCGCCCGGGTGCCGTCCTCCAGCATCTCGCGCTTGGCTGCCAGTTCGCTGCGGGAAGCAGCCAGCGCAACCTCGAGCCGCTTGCGCCCTGCCGTCCGCTCGACCTTGGCAGCCGCTGCAGCCGTATTCGCCTCTCGCCTGGTCTCCTTTGCCTTTGCCTTGAGGGCATGCACTTCGCTCGCCAATGCTGCGACCTGCGCCTCGGCTTGCTGGGCCTTCGCGGCCTCGGCGTCGGCACGGTCGTCCGCGATGGCGTCTGCCACCACAACCCACCAGCCATCCAGGTGTTCGAGAAAACCGCGCGACGGTCCGTCCCCCTCGAGTTGCTCCAGCGCTTCGTCGCGCAACCACTGGTTGCGATCGAGTTCTCGGAGTAGGGAACGGGCCAGTGGTGGAGGAAGCCTGCCAGACGAACTCGCGACCACACGCCGCAGCGATTCGGGCGCGTCGTCCGGGTCCATCTCGCGCAACGCCTGCCTGGCGGCGCCCACCGCCGCGGCGAGTACCGTCAGTGCTTCCGTTGGGAAACCGCTCATGTACCCATCCTCGCGTGACGACACCGAAACCAGACAATCGCGGACCATCGAGCCACCGCTTCTTGACACCGCGTCCCAGGGTGGCATACTCGCCCTCCACAGACGGAAAGACCCGGAGACGAACTTGCAGCAGAGCACCACCCTCGTACTCATCACGTAGGCGCATCCGACGCCTTGCGTCGATATGCGCCACCACCCTCCAGCCGGAGGGTTTTTTTGTACCCGGGTGCCAACAGCCGCAGGAGCCAACATGACAGTGACCATCACAGGAGCCCAGGCCCTCATCAAGGCCCTCGAACACGAGTCGGTCGAGGTGATCTTCGGCGTACCCGGCGGCGCGATCCTGCCGGCCTACGACCCGTTGCTCGACAGCGACATTCGTCACGTCCTGGCCAGGCACGAACAGGGCGCAGGCCACATGGCGTCCGGATATGCGCACGCGACCGGTCGGGTCGGCGTGATGATGGCAACGTCGGGTCCCGGCGCCACCAACCTCATCACGCCGCTCGCAGACGCCCACATGGATTCCATTCCCGTAGTGGCCATCACCGGTCAGGTGGCCACCCATGCCATCGGCAACGACGCGTTCCAGGAGGCCCATACGTGGGGCATCTCGATGCCGTGCACCAAACACAACTACCTCATCACCGACGTCGAAGAGATCCCGGATGTCATCCGAGAGGCTTTCCATCTCGCCGCCACCGGAAGGCCAGGCCCGGTGCTCGTAGACATTCCGAAGAATGTGCTCGCTGCTACCACCCATTGGCACCGCCCCGGAGAGATCAATCTCCCCGGGTACAAGCCGAGCGTCAACGGTCACCCCCGCCAGGTGAAGGCTGCCGCGGATCTGATCCTTGCTGCCGAACGACCTGTGCTCTACGCAGGAGGCGGCATCATCCGTGCGAACGCCACCGGGCAACTCGTCGAGTTCGCAGAACTGGCCACACTTCCCACCGTCACCACGCTCATGGCCCGCGGGGCAATGCCGGACTCACATCCGCTCTGCCTCGGAATGCCCGGAATGCACGGGAACTACACGGCGATCACCGCGATCCAGCACGCAGACGTGTTGGTAGCCGTCGGCGCCCGGTTTGATGATCGAGTAACAGGTGACCCGGCCACATTCGCCCCAGCAGCCAAGGTGGTCCACATCGATGTCGACCCGGCCGAGATCGGGAAGGTACGTCGGCCCGATGTCCCTATCGTCGGCGATGCAGCCGCAGTGCTCTCACAGCTGGCTGCTGCCACTCGCAACGCCCTGGGAGACTCGCCACCACCGGAGCGGACCGAATGGCTGTCGCAACTGACCGCATGGCAAGCCGCCCATCCGCTCCAGTACGACCAGGACCCCCAGGGCCCGATTCAGCAGCAGTACGTGATCGAGGAACTCCACCGAGCGACCGGGGGAAACGCAGTCGTCGTTGCCGGCGTTGGTCAACACCAGATGTGGGCGTCGCAGTTCTGGGGCTTCGAGCGTCCCCGTACCTGGATCAATTCGGGTGGGCTGGGGACCATGGGGTATGCGGTGCCTGCCGCCATCGGGGCTCAGGCGGCGCTGCCGGATGACATGGTCGTCGCGATCGACGGTGACGGGTGCTTCCAGATGACGCTCCAGGAATTGATCACCGCGACAGTGGAGGACATCCCGGTCAAGATCTTCGTGATGAACAACGGCGTACTCGGGATGGTCCGCCAATGGCAGAAGCTGTTCTACGATAAACGGTACAGCGCGATCGACCTCGGGAGTGGCGCCCCCGACTACGTAAAACTCGCTGAATCGATGGGTTGTGCCGGCTTTCGCGCCGAACTCCCCTCCGAGGTGGCGCCGGCAATCGAGAAGGCACTGGCGGTTACCGACCGGCCCGTGGTGGTCGAGTTCGTGTGTGACCCCGAAGCCATGGTCTTTCCGATGGTGCCTGCCGGTGGTTCAAACGACGATGTGGTACTCGGTCCGGAGGATGTGGCATGAATCACGTGATAGCCGTCATGGTCGAGAACAAGCCGGGAGTGCTGGCAAGAGTGTCTTCGATGTTTGCCAGACGTGGCTTCAACATCCACTCCCTTGCCGTCGGGCCCACTGCGGACCCCGGCATGTCGCGGATAACGCTTGTCGTCGACGGGCCTGAGATGGAGCAGATCATCAAGCAGCTCTACAAGCTGGTCCATACCGTCAAGGTGACCGAGTTGGATCCGGCAGAGACCATCGAGCGCGAAGTGGTCCTGCTGCGGGTCAACGCGGACCCGGCGCGTCGGGGTGAGATGCTCGAGGCCGCCAGCATCCTGAAGGCTAAGGCCGTCGACGTCGGCGCCACCACCATCACGTTCGAACTGGCGGGGAGCCCATCGAAGCTGGCCGACTTCCTCGAACTGATGCGACCCTACGGAATCGTCGACCTCGTGAAGTCGGGTCGTATCGCCATGTCGAAGTCGCCTAAGACTCGCGAGGGCCGCAAACCCAGGTTGAGATCGGCGTGACCGTCACGGTCCCGACGCTCGCTTCGCTCGATCGCCTGCTCCTTATCTAGCCGGGCGCGTCCCAGACTCGACGCGACCCGGCCTCTTCGCCACCCCCTCCCGCGGCCCTAGGCTGCGGCCAAACCAGGAGCACATCATGTCCCAGGACCACCTCATCATCTTCGACACGACCTTGCGTGACGGCGAACAGGCGCCCGGAATCGCGCTGTCGCCGGATGACAAGGTCGCAATTGCCCATCAGTTGGCTCGGCTCAAGGTCGATGTCATCGAGGCCGGCTTCGCGGCATCCTCCCCAGGAGACTTCGAGGCCGTTTCCCGAATCGCGAACGAAGTGCAGGGCCCGGTGATTGCGTCGCTGGCTCGCACCCATCCCGACGACATCGACGCCGCGGCGGATGCACTCCGTGGCGCCGACCGCAAGCGGATTCACGTATTCATCTCCACATCTTCGATCCACATGGAGCAGATGCTGAAGATGACAGCAGACCAGGTGCTCCGGGCGATCACAGACAGCGTCACCCGGGCGCGCAAATACGCAACAGACGTCGAGTTCTCGCCCCAGGACGCCACCCGCACGGACCCCGATTTCGTCGTGGCCACCTGCCGAGCGGCCGTGGCTGCGGGAGCCACCACGATCAACATCCCGGATACGGTCGGTTACGCAATGCCGCAGGACTTCGTCGGGCTCCTCAGTCGGGTGTATGCCGAGGTCCGGCAGGGGAACCAGGACGTGATCATCTCGACCCACTGCCACAACGATCTCGGCCTGGCGGTCGCCAACTCACTGGCCTCCATCTCGGCGGGAGCCCGTCAGATAGAAGGGGCCGTCAACGGGATCGGCGAGCGGGCGGGCAACACGTCGACCGAAGAAATCATCATGGCGGTCAAGACCCGCGAAGACTATTTCGGCGTCGACATCGGAGCAGACACCACCCAACTGCTCGAGACGTCGCGCCTGGTCAGTCGCCTGACCGGATACCCCGTGCAGTACAACAAGGCAGTGGTAGGACGAAACGCGTTCGCTCACGAGTCTGGCATCCACCAGCACGGAGTCCTCCAGCATCGCGAGACCTACGAGATCATGGATCCACATTCGGTCGGACATCAGAGCACCATCGTGCTCGGCAAACACTCCGGTAGGGCTGCCTTCTCCTCCGCCATCGACAAACTCGGGTTTCGCCTCGAAGACGACGACTTCGCCAGGGCGTTCCGCCGCTTCAAGGAGTTGGCAGATCGCAAAGGCGAGATCAGCGAAGACGGCATCCGCGCGATCGTGGAGGAAGGCGGGGCAGAGAGCTCGGACCTCATCCGGCTCATCGGAATCCGCGTCTCCGGAGGTAACGAGGAGATCCCGGTGGCTGTAGTCCGTATCGAACAGGGCGGCGTCGAGCGAGAGGTCGAAGCAGACGGGGATGGCATGGTGAACGCCGCATTCGTGGCTCTCCAGGACGCCTTCAATGTTCCCGCAACCCTCGTCGACTACCGCGTCAGCCCGATCACATCGGGTGCCGACGCCATGGCAGAGGTTGCGGTGATCATCCAGGTCGACTCCGACACCTACTCGGGCCGCGGGGTTTCGACCGACGTAGTCGAAGGTTCTGCCCGGGCTTTCGTAGCAGCCCTCAACAAGATGGCCGTTACCAGGTCCGACAACGCGTTCGCGTCGAACGACGACCCGGCGGAGTAGCCGTTGGATAGGCAAATCGTCCTCCTTCCAGGCGACGGGATCGGCCCGGAGGTCGTGGCCGAGGCTCGCAAAGTGTTGGAAGCAGTTGCCTCTGCCCAGGGCCATCGGTTCTCGTTCGAAGAACGTCCGATGGGGGGCAACGCGATCGACGACTACGGCGACCCGCTCCCTGCGGCCACACTGGCCGCATGCCGCACGGCAGACGCCGTCATTCTTGGCGCGGTGGGCGGCCCCAGCTGGGACGACCCGACCGCGAAGACCCGACCCGAGGCAGGGTTGTTGCAGCTTCGTGCCGAACTCGGACTGTTCGCCAACCTGCGCCCGGTCACTGCCTATGACCAGTTGGTCGCCGCCTCACCCTTGAGGCGTGAGATCGTGACCGGAGTCGACATCCTCTTCTATCGAGAACTCACCGGTGGCATCTATTTCGGAGACGCGTGGCTCAGCGAAGACGGCAGCACCGCTCACTCCACCATGACTTACACGACAGAAGAGATCCGGCGAATCGTGCGAATGGCGGCGGACGCCGCCAGGCAGAGACGCGGGAAGCTGACCTCGGTCGACAAGGCCAACGTGCTCGAAGTGTCGCGACTCTGGCGCAGAGTGGCAGCTGAGGTCGTCGCAGACGAGTTCGCAGACCTCGAGTACGAAGTCGTTCTGGTCGATGCGATGGCCATGCACCTCATCACCCGACCCCGGGAATTCGACGTGGTGGTCACCGGCAATCTCTTCGGTGACATCCTGACCGACGAAGCGTCGATGCTCCCCGGCTCGCTCGGCCTCCTGCCCTCGGCATCGGTCGGCGAAACTGCCCCCGGCCTGTATGAGCCGATCCACGGTTCGGCACCGGACATCGCAGGCCATAACATCGCGAATCCGCTGGCAACGATCCTGGCGGCAGCGTTGGCGCTGCGCTACTCGCTCGACCTTCCCGCGGCGGCAAACGCGGTGGAAGCTGCGGTCGACTCCGTCCTCGACGCCGGCATGCGCACCCCAGACATCGCCAACGAGGGAGCGTGGGTAACAACAACAGCGATGGGTGACGCGGTGGCCGCCGCGATCGCCTGAAGCGCGAAGGCTCCATCAGCCCGTCAGGCCATGATCCTCCGTGCAATCAGGAGGCCGGACCGCACCGCGAGAGCCGTTGCGTCGAATGCGGCGTCTGCCGCCACGGCCCGATTCATACGGTCCGTGGCTGCAGAGCCCACATCGCTCAGGTCATCGATCCAGCTACCACCTGTGCCGAAGACGTTGTCAACCACCAGCAGTCCCCCAACTGCGATCAAGGGGCGGACCGCAGCGAAGTAGGCCGGATACTCTCGCTTGTCTGCGTCCACGAACGCGAAATCCAGCGATCGTTCCCCTATCTCGGCTGCGATCGCGGGGAGGACATCGAGGGCGGCGCCGCGTCTGAGTTCGATCCGGTCGGTCAACCCGGCGCGTTCAAACTGCCGCGAGGCAAAATCCGCGTGCCGGTCCTCGAACTCGATCGTGATGAGCCTCCCATCCGGCGCCAGAGCGCGGGCAATCCAGATCGCGGAGTAGCCGGCGAGGGTCCCGATCTCGAGGGCCAGTTTCCCCGGTGTCATCGCGACCAGGATGCCGAGCAGGCGACCGATATCGGCGCTCACTGCCCAGTTGGGGACGTCTTCCTCGGCCGCCCTGCGCACGAGGTCGCGCAGCAGGTCATCCTCGGCACCGAACACGGACTGCGCGTACACGTTGGTGTACCGCCAGCGCTCGTTTGTCATGTCCAACCGTGTCACCCCCCCAGGTCTGGTTGCCGTCACCTGTGATTCTATTTGCAGAGGCCAACGCGCCGCGAGCCTGAGAACCACGGGCTCCCCTCATGCTGAGGCATCAACGACCACGGCGCAACTAGCCTCGCGACACGGCGACCGAGGAGCGACATGACCCAACCAACCGCCGACATAGGAATAGTCGGACTGGCCGTGATGGGTCGCAACCTCATCCTCAACATGGCCGATCACGGCTTCACCGTTGCCGCCTACAACCGCACCACCGCGCGAGTCGATGAGTTCATCGCAGGCGAGGCAGCTGCGGCGGCAGTGGTGCCGGCACATTCGCTCGAAGAACTCGTAGACCTGCTGATCCCACCCCGCAGGGTCATGCTCATGATCCGTGCCGGTAGTGCCGTCGACGCCGCGATCGACGCCCTGATCCCTTTGCTCGACGCAGGTGACATCATCATCGACGGTGGCAACTCGCTGTTCACCGACACCATCGAAAGGACCGCTCGCGTTGAAGCAGCCGGCTTGCTCTACCTCGGCGCAGGAGTCTCCGGCGGTGAGGAAGGAGCCCGTCACGGCCCCTCCCTGATGCCCGGAGGATCTGCCGCTGCCTGGCCCACCGTGCAACCCATCTTCCAGGCGATTGCCGCCGTCGCCGAGGGGGTCCCGTGCAGCGACTGGGTGGGAGCAGACGGCGCCGGCCACTACGTCAAGATGGTTCACAACGGCATCGAGTACGGCGACATGCAAGTGATCGCCGAGGCGTACCACATCATGTACCGCGGGCTCGGCATGGATCACGAAGCCATGCACGACACATTCGCAACCTGGAATCAGGGAAGACTGGACTCGTACCTCATCGACATCACCGCCGAGATCATGCGGGAACGCGATGTCGATGGCACACCGCTGCTGGAGAAGATCCTGGACGCGGCGGGGCAGAAGGGAACTGGCAAGTGGACGGTGGTCTCTTCGATGGACATGGGCCAACCCGTCACACTCGTCGGTGAAGCGGTCTACGCCCGCATCATCTCATCACTCGTTGATCTCAGATACGAGGCCGCCGAGATTCTGCCCGGGCCCGATGGTCACATCGGCGACCCACCGGACGCGGTCGTCGCCGATCTCCACGATGCCCTCTACGCATCGAAAATCGTCTCCTACGCCCAGGGATTCATGCTGCTCAGTGCGGCGGCAAACGAATACGGTTGGGACCTCGACTACTCATCCATCGCCTCGATGTGGCGGGGCGGCTGCATCATCCGATCACGGTTCCTCGGTGAGATCATGAACGCGTATCGTTATCAGCCGGATGTCTCCAATCTGCTCCTCGGGGATTACTTCAGCGAGGAGATCGCCGCGGCCGAGGTCGGTTGGCGGCGCACCGTGAGTCGAGCGGTGCGCGCCGGCCTTCCCACGCCCGCCTACGCGAGCGCGCTTGCCTTCTATGACGCATTTCGGTCGGAGCGATTGCCCGCCAACCTGATCCAGGCCCAACGGGATCTGTTTGGTGCCCACACCTACGAGCGGGTGGATCACCCCCGCGGCGAACACTTCCATACCCGCTGGGCAGGGGCAGGGGGCGATGTCGCCTCGTCGACCTACGACGTGTGAGGATGGATGAATCCACCTGTCGACGCCGGTTCGCGTCTGCGAGAGTCGCCACACTCGCCACCTTCGGCCCCCACGGACCGCACCAGGTGCCCTTCGTCTTCGTTGTCGAAGGGTCTCGAATCATCAGCGCCGTGGACCAGAAGCCAAAACGATCTCGCGATCTGGCGCGTCTCCGCAACATCGTGACAGACCCTCGCGTGAGCGCCCTGGCGGATCACTACACGGAGGACTGGGACAGCCTCTGGTGGGTGAGGGCTGATGGCACCGCCCGCATCGTTACCGCACGATCCGCGGTCGCCACAGCCGTAGCGGGTCTCGCCGAACGCTATCCGCAGTACGCATCGCAGCCGCCTGTCGGCCCCATCGTCGAGATCTCCGTTGAACGCTGGGTCGGCTGGGCTGCGAACGGCTGAACGGCTTGAACGGTTTGAGGTCGAGCCGTTCAGAATTCGATCGACAACCGCTTGGCGGCCGCCAGGCTTCGTGCCGCTGCATACCGGGCATCGTCGTCTATCAACTCCCAGCGCGGCCGGGTCACCACCAGTGCTTCGCGCACTGCCAACAGCCACTCCGCGTCGCCTCCCCTGGTTGCCATCGCGCTGTCCACCATCAATGCGTCCCGCGGAAAGCCGGCCGCTGCGAGTGCCATCGACACCTCCTCCGCCGCCGACCGAATCTCGATGAGTTCGGGGCGCGGACTCACGAGGCACGCTCGAGCGTCGTCAACGCCGGCATGGTGATCGGCCAATTCCTCCTGGCGTACGCCAGGGCGGCAGCCACGAGGGGAGCCACCGAAGGCCCCCGCTGAACCCGCGCCGCGTTCAGCCTCACCACAACTGCCCCGCCCACGGTTCCTCGACCCCAACTCAGTGAGACGTTGCCGGACGCTGCATCTTCGACGACCGCCGCACCGTCCTCTGTGATATCGAGTGACATCTCGAATTCGGTCTCAGGCAGTTCCGGCACCTGATAGAACGCAGCTGCGTTGCGCTGATCGTCTGCGTGGTCGACCAGCAGTGACTCGAGATCTGCCGGCCGGTAGTCAAGTTGGAGTCCCTCGATCACCGCCCGATGCAATCCCAGCAACGGGAGTCCCTCGAGCCCGCCCACCGCTCTGCTCAGACCGGCGCCGAAGCGCGGGTTGAGTTCAGTCGGCAGGAAACCCGAACGAGTCATGACCCCATCCACCGTGAAGATCCCTCGAAACGACGCGTCCGCACCCAGGAGATGACCGACCCGGCGAGCGATCCCCCGCATTTCTCTCCGTTCGGCCGGAGGCGGGTCCCAGAACGAGCCGGTTCCCACATACTTGAGTTGGGTTGCGCCCTCCCCAGCTAGGACGAGCATTTCGATGGGCCTTACCGCAATCACCGCATCGTCGAACACCATGCCGGGAATGCTGCAGGGGACTCCAGCCAGGAACGGCATGACGCGCACCTGGTCACAATGAGCCCGCAGGAACCTGTAGGCCAGCGCGGCATCGCGGGGACGACGCACCCAGCGCAGATACTCGGCACCGCCGTGCCATCCCTCCCGGTTGTCCCCCACCCAGACCGTGCCGTGGCCCCAGTCGAGTTCCACGGCGGCAGCCGCCAATCCGCTGCTTTCGATCGCCAGGATGCGCGAGGGTGCTCGCCGCACTCCGGCGTCGTCCCACAGCCGGTCCACGGTCATCTTGTTCTCGAGCGCGATCCACTCGTCTCTACGGCTCCCGAACGACAAGCGCCCCCCGATCGACTGCCTGCCCAGCAGGTCCGAACCGAGCACGATGGCCGCGCCCTCCGGATCCCACGCATCCACCCGAGCCAGCAGGTCCGCAGGAAGATTCGACGTGGCGGCTTCAAGTCCGCGCAGGAATGGCATGAAACGCGACCCCGCATCAGCAGGCAGGTCCAGCTCGAGCACGGCCATCTCGGCCTGCGCTTCAGTCGGAACCTCACCCGTTCCCCGTGCACCGGCGATCACGAACGGCCGCTGCGCTCCTTGTGCGAGAAGGTATTCGATCTGCGATCGCGCAGCGACGAGCAAGTCGGCCACGACGATGAAACGGGCCCCCTCGTACTGCGGTCTGATCAGATCCGCCCAATACTGCGCATCCATGCGGCGAGCCTACCGATCTCGGCAATCGCTTTCGGATCGGTTACCGTGCCGCCGTGCAAATCGGAATCCCGCGAGAGAGCGCAGAGGGCGAGCGCAGGGTGGCGGCAGCCCCTTCCACCGTCGACACGTACGTCGGCTGGGGCCTCGACGTGGTGGTCGAAGCTGACGCCGGAGTCCTAGCCGGCTTCCCGGACGCCGCATTCGAGGCGAGCGGCGCCTCGATCGGCAGCCGGGAAGAGGCAACCGGGTCTGACATTGTGCTCAGGGTCGGCCCCCCCACCCCAGACGAAATCCGGGCGATGCGCCCCGCAGCAATCGTCGCGGGGTTCCTCGATCCGTTCGTATCGGAACCGATCGTGAGCGCCCTCGTCGATGCAGGCGTCACCGGGGTCGCGGTCGAGGCGATCCCCCGGATCACGATCGCCCAGGGTATGGATGCACTCTCTTCGCAGGCCAATCTGGCCGGCTACGCAGCTGTGCTCACCTGTGCGCACGCCTCTCCGAAGCTGGTGCCGATGATGGTCACCGCGGCCGGCACGATCCGACCGTCCAAAGCCCTCATCCTGGGCGTCGGAGTTGCTGGTCTCCAGGCGATTGCAACGGCTCGGCGACTCGGAGCCATCGTCTCTGCGTACGACGTTCGACCCGAGACCAAAGAGCAGGTCGAGAGCCTGGGTGCTCGCTTCATCGAGGCGCCGACCACGGAGGCGGACGCGGGTGGATACGCCACCGAGGTCGACGCAGACATCCAGGCACGCCAACACGAGGTGCTGACTCCCTACGTGGCGGACGCCGACATGATTGTGACAACTGCGCAGATCCCAGGCCGCCCCGCCCCCCTGCTCATCACCCACGAGATGGTGGCAGCCATGCGCCCCGGCTCCGTCATCGTGGACATGGCGGCGGCAACCGGTGGCAACGTTGCCGGTACCGAACCGGATGTAGTGGTTCGAACTGCGGGGGTGGAAATCCACGGACCCACCAACCTCGCCAGCATCGTTGCCTTCGACGCGAGCCAGATGTATGCCCGTAACCTCGTGATGCTGCTCGAGCGGATGCGTGGCGAAGACGGGAGCATCGGCATCGACCTGGAAGACGAGATCATCGGCGAAGCCACCGTCGTCACCGCAGGCGAGGCGATCCATCCCCGCACCGCCACCCTTCTCGAGGAAGCGCGGCAGGCGTGAGTACGGAGTTCATTGCCGGGATCGTCGTCTTCGTCCTGGCGGGTTTCGTGGGTCTCGAGGTCATCTCCAAGGTACCGCCGACGCTGCACACCCCCCTCATGTCCGGCGCCAATGCGATCTCCGGCATCACGATCGTAGGGGCGCTGATCGCAGCCGGAACCGGATCGGGGACGGCGGCCGCCATCCTCGGTTTCTTGGCCGTCACCAGCGCCACCATCAACGTGGTCGGCGGTTTCCTCGTGACCGACCGCATGCTCGAGATGTTCAAACGTAAGCCGCGCGCCAAGCAGGAAAAAACATGACCACGTTGTCCTACCTGCTGGCGGCGGTGCTCTTCATTCTCGGCCTCAAAATGCTCGGTTCACCACGCACCGCCAGGCGCGGTAACGCGATTGCCGCTACGGGCATGTTGATCGCCATCGTCGTCACGCTCATCGACCAGGACATCGTGAATTGGGGCACCATCGTCGCCGGGGTGCTCGTGGGCTCGCTCATCGGCGGATTCCTCGCGATCCGAGTCCAGATGACGGCGATGCCACAACTCGTTGCCGCGTTCAACGGGTCGGGGGGTATCGCCTCCACACTCGTAGCGCTGGCCGAGATCGAGCGTTTTGCGGGCAACTTCGACACCGAGACTTCGGTCGTCGTGGTGTTGTCACTCGCCATCGGTTCGGTGACGTTCTCCGGGAGCTTCGTTGCCTTTGGAAAGCTCCAGGGCATCATCACCGGCCGGCCGATCATGCTGCCAGGGGGTCAGGCGCTGAACGCCCTCCTTGCACTGACGATCGTAGGGTTGGGAATCTGGGCAACGGCTTCCGATTCGGTGGCAGCCTATTGGGCGATCGTCGCCGTCTCGCTCCTTCTCGGGGTCCTGGCTGTGATCCCCATCGGTGGGGCAGACATGCCGGTGGTGATCTCACTTCTCAACTCACTGTCCGGAGTAGCTGCCGCCATGGCAGGCTTCGTGATCGGCAACGAGGCACTGATCATCGGTGGGGCGTTAGTCGGCGCCGCCGGCTTCATCCTCACGGTCGACATGGGGAAAGCAATGAACCGCTCACTCGCCAACGTGCTGTTCTCCGGGTTCGGCGGAGCTATCGCCGGTGCCGCCGAGATGTCGGACAAACCGGTGAATCGCGCCACCCCCGACGATGTTGCGATTGCCCTCTCGTACGCTCAGAGCGTCGTCGTCGTACCCGGCTACGGCCTGGCAGTCGCCCAGGCCCAGCATGCAGTGCGGGAACTGGCCAACGAACTGGAAGAGCGCGGTGTCGACGTGACGTATGCCATTCACCCGGTCGCGGGCCGGATGCCGGGGCACATGAACGTCCTTCTGGCAGAAGCGGACGTGCCCTACGACCAGTTGCTCGACCTGGATCAGTCCAATCCGCGGTTCGCCCAAACCGACGTTGTGTTGATCATCGGCGCCAACGACGTGGTGAATCCTTCCGCCCGCGACGACGAAACCAGTGCGATCTACGGGATGCCGATCCTCGAAGTAGACCATGCCCAGACCGTGGTAGTCGTGAAACGCAGCCTCTCCCCCGGCTTCGCGGGGATCGACAACCCGCTGTTCTACGAGCCATCGACCATGATGCTGTTCAGCGACGGCAAGGCTGCCGTCGAGTCGGTCATCGGTGCGATGGAGCGCGTCTGACCGTGGAGTTCCCAGACGTCGTGCGGCGCCGTCGCATGGTGAGAAACTACACCAACGAACCCGTGGATCCTGCGGCGGTGGACCGGATCGTGGCCGCAGGTCTGCAGGCACCGTCCGCCGGACACAGCCAGGGGCAATCGTTCATCGTGGTCACCGACGCTGCGGTGCGATCCGAGATCGCCACCCTGGCAGACGAACCCTCCTACGTGGCCGCAGGTTTCGACCCCTGGATCTCCCTGGCGCCGGTCCATATCGTGATCTGCGCCAGCGAAGCCGTCTACCGCGCTCGCTACGCCGAACCCGACAAGGGGGGACCGGACCAGGAGCACGATTGGCCGGTTCCCTACTGGTGGGTCGATGCCGGAGCGGCAATGATGCTGGTCCTGCTGGCTGCCGTAGACGAAGGCCTCGCCGCCGGTTTTCTCGGCTCACACGCCATGGCAGACCTCAACGCACTACTGCGGATGCCGGAGGATGTGAACCCAATCGGCATCGTAACGCTGGGGCACCCTGCACCCGACCGCAGGTCCTCTTCGCTGGATCGGGGGCGCCGCCCGCGATCAGAAGTGGTCCACCAGAATCACTGGTGAGTAGACCAGAACCCGCTAGCCCGCCACGGCCGTGATCGCTTGATCCAGATCGGCAATCAGGTCACCGACCGCTTCGAGTCCGATCGACAGCCGGATCAACCCTGGAGAAGCGTACGGATCGGTAACGGTGCGGTGCTCGGCCAGGGACTCGACCCCTCCGAGCGACGTGGCGACCGCAAAGAGGCGAAGATGAGACACCACCGCTGCTGCTGCCTCGCGGTCACTCATTTCGAAGCTGACGATGCCGCCGAACGCCGTCATCTGTCTGGTCGCAACGGCATGCCCAGGATGTGACTCGAGGCCTGGATAGTGGACCACCGGCACCCGGTCCGCCAGGTGGGTCGCGACCTCGAGCGCCGTCGCCGACTGTCGCTCGACTCGCAGCGGAAGCGTCCGGAGCCCGCGCAGGGTGAGCCAGATCTCGAGTGCACCCGGTACGTAGCCCTCGCGGCCCCGCGCTTCGATGAGTGTGGCCGCCTCATCGGGGTCCGCGGTAACGATCGCCCCGCCCATCGCGTCCGAGTGGCCGGAGATGAACTTGGTGGTCGAGTGCATCACGTAGTCAGCTCCCAGCTGCAGGGTGCTTTGCAGCACAGGCGTGGCAAACGTTGCATCCACCACGGTGGTCACTCCCCGGGGCCGGTTGACCTCACAGACGGCTGCGATGTCTGTGATGTGGCAGGTTGGATTCGAAGGTGTCTCCAGCCACTCGACGTCGCCGTCTTCGAGCCGCTCCGGTGGCACCAGTCGCCAGGCACCTTCCGCTTCTGCCGCTGCGGCCAGCGCCCGGACGCCGTGGTAGCACTCTCCCGGTAGTGAGACCCGACGAGGCCCGAGATGCCGCAGCAGGGCACCGACGGCAGCCATCCCGGACGGGTAGCAGACCGCGTGGCCGCCTTCGAGTGCGCCGATGACCGCCTCGACGCGTCGTGTGGTGGGATCCCAGTCCCGGCGGTACGACGGTCCTCCCTGGCTGCGCGTAAACGTAGTGGAGGGGCGCAACGGTGGCGCGATGTCCGGCGTATCACGCAACGCGCGATCGGCGTGGAGGGCAGCCGTGGCGTCTGCTTCGGATGTGTCTGTCATATCGCCGCGACCCTAGCGAGCTGGATCGATCCGAAGGGACGGCACTCGGCGATGCGATGCCCGACCACGGTTTCGTTACCATGGCGCACCGTTCACCGGCACGTCCGTTCCCTGGGGAGTCAATGAACCTCGAGATCACCTCACGTTCGCCGTACGCACCACCGGTCGAGTTCGTAGAGCGGAAGGGCTCCGGCCATCCGGACACCATCTGCGACCACCTTGCAGAGGATCTGGCTCGCAGCCTGGCTCGCAGCTACCTCGAACACACCGGCAGGGTGCAGCACTTCAATGTCGACAAGGCGGTCCTTGCCGCTGGTGCCGTTGATGTCGGCTATGGCGGTGGCACCCATCTCACGCCGTCACGATTGGTTCTCGTTGGCAAAGCGGACTCGGCGGGGGCCTGGCAGCCCGATCCCGAGGCACTGGCCGTTGTGTGCAAGCAGAAGCTGCTCGAGATCCTGCCAAACGCGGATCCAGCGGCGTTCGAGGTCGAGGTCTGGCTCAACCAGTCCTCCAGCGATCTCAAGAGCGTGGTTACCACGGCGACCGACACCCCGCTGGCCAACGACACCTCCTTCGCCGCGGTCTCACTGCCGCGTTCACCGCTCGAGACGATGGTGCTGCAAATCGAGCGGTACCTCAACAGCAGCGACTATCGCTCCCGCGTCCCGGTTGGACGCGACATCAAGGTGATGGGAGCCCGCGTCTACGACGAGACAACTGCCACCATCGCCATCCCGGTGCTGGCGGGAGCGGTGGAGAACCGATCTGCGTACGACGACGTCATCACCGACGTCCGCTCCACCGCGAACGCCATCGCCGCCGAGGCATACGGCGGCGACGTCACGGTCGCGGTGAACCAGGCGGACAGCGTCGACTCCGCGTACCTCACATTGAGCGGCACCTCTGCCGAGGCGGGCGATGACGGTCAGGTCGGACGGGGTAACCGTTTCGGCGGACTCATCACCCCGTATCGCCCCATGAGCCTCGAAGCCGCAGCAGGCAAGAATCCGGCAGCTCACGTTGGCAAGACGTATCACGCTGTCGCCGCCGACATCTCGACACGCCTCATCGAAGAGACCCCCGTCACCGAGGGCACGATTCGCCTGCTGAGTTCGATCGGTCATCCGGTGACCGAACCCCAGGCGGCACACGTCGAGGTCTCCGGCGACTATGACGAGGCGCAAATCGCCGTCATAGTGAAGGAATGCCTGGAGGACTGGCGGGGCGTACTCGATCGGCTCATTGCCGGCGAATACGAGATCTATTGAGCCTCCCACGATGACCACCAGAGCAGAGGCCATCGCCTACGACGAAGCCGACCCTCTCGCCGGCGCAGTCACCGAGTTCGTAGTCGCCGATCCCGACCTCATCTACCTCGACGGCAACTCCCTCGGCCGGCTCCCCAGCCGTACCTTCGCCGCGATCTCCGCTGCGGCCCTGGTGGAGTGGGGTGAGGGTCTCGTGCGCAGCTGGCACGACTGGCTGGATCTGGGTCAACGAGCGGGAGACAGGCTGGCTCCATTGATCGGAGCCGGCAAAAGCGAGGTCGTGCTATGCGACCAAACGTCCCTCAACCTCTACAAACTGGCGACCGCAGCCCTCGATTCGACACCGGGCCGAAGCATCGTCACCGACAACTCCAATTTCCCTTCCGACCGCTACGTCCTGGCAGAAGTCGCACACCGCGCCGGAGGGGTCGTGCGCACCATCGAAAGCGACCCCATCGCAGGACCGACCGCAGCAGACGTCGTCGCCCAGCTCGACGCAGACGTCGGTCTCGTGAGCCTTTCCCACGTCGCATATCGCTCGGGTGCGGTCGCAGACATGGGTGCAATAACGGCCGCGGCCCACGCCTCGGGTGCGCTGACGCTGTGGGACTTGAGCCACTCAGTGGGTGCCCTTCCCGTCGAGCTGAACCGACATGGGGCAGATCTGGCGATCGGGTGCACGTACAAGTACCTCAACGGCGGCCCCGGCGCACCGGCGTTCCTCTTCGTACGACGGTCCTTGCACGACGACCTGGCCCAGCCGATTCACGGCTGGTTCGGCCACAACGAGCAGTTCCACTTCGCGCCTGACTACGAGCCGGCCCCCGACATCAGGCGGTTTCTCGTGGGCACACCTTCCATTCTTTCGATGCAGGCCGCTGTGGAAGGCATCGAACTCTGCGTCGAGCTGGGCATCGAAGCGCTGCGACGGAAGTCGCAGGATCTGACCGGACTGTTGATCGATCTCCACGACCAGCGGTTGGCGTCTCGGGGATTCCGGCTGGCCTCGCCGCGTCAGCCCGATCGGCGTGGCAGCCATGTGACGCTGCTCCACACTGAAGCGTATCGAATCACCAAAGCGTTGATCGATACCGGCGTGATCCCCGACTATCGCGATCCGGGGGCGATCAGGTTTGGGATCGCCCCCTCCTACATCTCAGCCACCCAGGTGTGGGATGCCGTCGACCGACTGGTCACCATCATGGATACCACCGCCTACACGACCTACGACGTCGCGCGAGAACGAGTCACCTGACGCATTGCAGCACCGGCAAGACGGTCGAGCCTGCTGGTACCGAAAGGGCCCTTTGCCCCGTTCCGTGCCACCACACCGGGGGTGACGATGATGGGGAGGGTCTGGAGCCACACGTGGTTGATGCGGACACGGGCGCCTACCGAGAACCAACCTTCCGCGACCGGCTGCCGGACCGCGTTGCGGTCTTCGGCTTCGGCTTCGCAGCCGCGGCCGGCGTCGGCCTCCTCATCGGAGTGTTGCTGAAGGTGGCTATCGCCTCGGCGATTGGCTATACGATGATCGTGTTCGGTGCGGTGTGGCTTCTCGGCGCCGGCCTCTCGGGTGGTGGATACGCGGTATACGGCATCGGATACGGAGTCGGCAGAAACCACTACATGCGGGGCGATGGCAACCGGCAAGTGAGCGCCGGACTCCGGGCCGGCTACAACCGCCCCCCCGCCAATCCGGAAGCCTTCTGGCAGGCGGTGGGCGGCTTCCTCTACATCGCCATCGGTTTCGGCCTGGTTGCGCTCGCCGCATAGCCATGGCACCGTGCACGGCGCACAACACGGCACAGCATTCCGACCTATCCGGGAGTGCGCGCTCAACGATGGTCGAAGGAATTGACCGCCGCTCGCGGGCCGTAGCGAGGCGCCCTGACCCCGGCACCCTTGAGCAACAACACCACCCGACGCCGCTGACCGGCAAACGGAGCCAGCAGTTCGAGCATGCGGGTGTCATCTGCGCGGTCCTCCCCCGCCAGCGCCCATGCCACCGTGTTGGGCAGGTGGTAGTCCCCCACCGGCACTGCGTCGGCGTCCCCCCACGCAATGCCCATGACGTGTGCGGCCGTCCAGGGCCCGATCCCCCGTATGGCGGAGAGCCGGGCATACGCCGCCTCGCGATTCATCCCGATGATGGCCTGCAGTCGCTTCGCCCGGCGAGCGGCTTCGATAATGATCCGCGCCCGCTTCCGTTCCACACCTGCCGAGTGGTATTCCCATTCCGGGAGCCCGGCGAGCACGTCCGGAGGCGGCGCTAGGCGTATCTTGGTGCCCGGCACCGTGACACCGTGGCTGCTGGCAAGGGTCCGATACGAGCGCAGCGCAGCCGTCGACGTGACCTTCTGACCGAGGATTGCAGGAACCAGAGCCTCCAGCACCCGGCCGGTGTGACCGATCCGAAGGCCGGGAGATCGAAGGTGGAGATCGCGTACCGGACCCGGCTGGGGGTTGAATGCCGATGGGTCATCGCCGGCACCAACCAGTCCGGGCAACTGCTCGAGGAGCCAGCCTGCTCCTGGCCCGTTCGCTCGTGCCTCGAGCACGTCCGCGCGCATTTGAAGATCGACTGCACCCGGGCCGTCCGGGGTGTGCCCTGCCCAAGAGGCGCTGGTTGCCGTCATCGGGGTACGACCGGAAGCCTTCATCCGCAGCGGACCGACGGTCGCCGCAAGATCGATTGGTGCACCAAGCTGGAGGCGGGTGGATTCGACCACCACGGAACGGTAGCGAGTCCGCGTGCGCCGCGACGGGAAGCTGAAGGTCCCCCGTGAGCGTGCCGATAGTCCATTCGAGCCGAGCCGGAAGCCAAGCATCATGCCCGAAGACCCGAAGGAACCCACGTCGAGCGAGGAGCTCATCCGGCGCGCCCGCGAAGGACTCGACTCCGATCCTGAGGAAGACGGCTTCCAGCTGCCCAGCTACACCGCGGTTCGCCAGGAGGCGGAGTCGGCCCGTATCCAGCGAGAAACCGACCGAACCCAAGCCGAAGCAGACGCCCGCATCGCCGCGGCCGAAAGTGAGACTGCCTCCCCACCGCCGGAAGAACCAGAATCAGAGGCCGCCGACCAACTGGTTACCAATAGCGAAGCAGAAGAGGTGGCAGCCGGATACGGAACGATGGAAGCCGTCCAGTCCGAAGCGGACTCCTACGGGCCGGTGGTCACACCCGCGCCGGGAACTCCCCCTCCCGAGCCGACCGCGCGACGGTGGTTCCAGCTCGGCTGGCTGCGCTGGGCAATTGCCGCCGGATTCGTGGCATTTGCCCTCTTCCGTCTCTTCGATGGCTCGACGTCGGTGGACAGTCTCAGCATTGGAGACTGCTTCGACGATCCCGGCGGCAACCAGATCGCAAGCGTTAATCTCATCGACTGCAGCGAACCGCACGAATACGAGATCTATGCATTGGTGCAACTGACGGGGAATGCAGACGACTTCCCCGGTGACGATGCCCTCTTCGAGGAACTGGCCGATGTGTGCTTCAGCCGCTTCGCGTCTTACGTCGGCCAGGACTACGCCACCTCGTTGTACGACTTCTCCGGCTTGACACCGTTGGAAGAGTCGTGGGCGAACGGTGATCGAGAGGGAATCTGCCTCGTCCATCGCTTCGATGAGTCGGGCATCATCAAGAAGAGTTCCAGCGCCGCGGACGCGGGTATCTGAGCTCCTGCCGGCGCCGGCTTCGGGTCCAAGTCTGCACCAAGACTGGTCCGCCGCCACCACCACTGCCATCATGCGGGTCATGGCTCACTTGCTCATCGTGGGCGCAGGACCGGTCGGCACCGGCTCAGCCCTCGCCGCAGTCAAGGATGGGGTGGTGGACACCATCTCCGGCGTGGTCGACCCAGACCCTGCCAGCCGCGCGGAACTCGAAGAAGCTACCGGTGCCCCCGGTTACGGGGCCACAGTGGATGTCCCGGTGGCTCGAGAAGGCGACCGTGCGCTGGTGGCGTATTCCTCGAGTGCCAAACAGGTGGCACCCGAGATCGTGCGGCTCGTCGCCGCCGGATATCACGTGGTCACGACATGTGAGGAACTCGCCTGGCCTCCGCGACACATCTGGGAAGCGATGCACACCGCAGCGCGCTCCGACGGAAGAGTGGTGCTGGTGGCAGGCGCCAATCCGGGCTTCGTGATGGATCAGTTCCCGCTGCTGGCGGCGGGTGCCAGCCGAAACGTCAGCGCGATCACCGTTACCAGCAGGGTGGACACATCCCAACGCCGTGCCTCCCTCGTCGCCAGGTCGGGCCGCGGCCTCGACGAAGCCGCGTTCGCATCGGGGATCGCGCGAGGCGATTTGGGGCATAAGGGGCTCACCGAGAGCGCCAGGCTGCTCGCCCACGGCCTCAAGTGGCCAAACCAAGACGTGAACGAGACCGTGAGCCCTATCGTCCGCAACGGCACCGTGACCGGAGTCCGCCAGGTGGCGACACTCCGCAGCGACGGGAAGACCATCGAACTGCGCCTCGTGCTGGACTGGAACCTCCCTGATCCCGGGGACAGGGTGACCATCTCAGGCAGCCCGCCACTCGACATCGAGATCGAGGGCGGCTACCACGGCGATGTCGGCACCACGGCCCAGGTGGTGCGAGCTCTGGCACGTTGCACGCAGCTCGGGCCGGGTTTCTACCGACCGATCGACATGCCGCTGCGTTTCGGCTGAGCCTGATGACGGGCACGATCGAAAGCCCAGCCAACCCGCTCGTGAAGGAACTGGCAGGCCTCAAGCAGAGACGCAATCGCGACCGGACCGGGCACATCCTCATCGAAGGCAGCCGTGAACTGGGTCACGCTCTGGCCACCGATCGTGTGGTGGTAGAACGTATCGTTGTTTCTGCAGAACTCGCGGGCACGGAAGCGGAGCGGTTCGCCGCCGCGGCGGATGCCGGCGCGATTCCACTGACCCGGATGAGCGCAATCGCGTTCGCCAAGCTCTCGATGCGCCGCCACCCCGACGGGATCGCCGGCGTAGCTGCTGCATCGAGCTGGACGCTGGACCGGCTCGAACCCGGCCCCAAAGCCCGGTTCCTCTTCGTGGAGGGCGTCGAGAAGCCGGGCAACCTGGGGGCGATGCTGCGCACCGCAGATGCTGCGGGCGTTGACGGGGTGGTTGTGGCAGGTGCCGGCGTCGACCTGGGCAGTCCGAATGTGATCCGGGCCTCCCAGGGCTCGATATTCGACCTGCCCATTGCCCAACACGAGACCGATGCCGTGATCCGGTGGCTACAGAGTCACCGAATTCCGCTCGTGGTGGCAACCCCGGACGCCAAGCATGCACTCTGGGATATCGACCTCACAGGGGCCGTCGCCCTTGGAGTGGGCAGCGAACACCTCGGGATCTCGCCTGCCACCCGGGCTGCCGCAACGCTGGTCCGGATTCCGATGGCGGGAACCGCGGACAGTCTCAACGTGTCGGTGGCTGCCGCAGTTCTACTGTACGAAGCAGTGCGCCAGGGCCGTTGAACCGCGCGACGCGGAGTCGGTCGACTCTTTCGAAGACCCAGAAGACGTCAGGGTTTGCTCAGCTCCCAGAGGCCGTCGTCTTCCAACATCGAGTTGATCACGGCCAGCCGGGGTCCTGCGGCTCCGGTTGCCACCGCTCCGGAGGTGCGCACCAGCAGCACCGGGCCGTGGCGGAACAGAGACGGAACTCCAACCACCCCCAGCTCGGTCGATGCGGCAGTGGACGCAGCGAGCCTCGCCTGCAGCGCTGCGGCATTCTCCGAGGAGAGCAAAGCCGCCGTGTCTGCCCCGACCCGATCGAGAACGAGTGCGATCAACCGGGGATGGTCGAGATCAACTCGTTCCACGTGAACCGAAGCCAGCAGCGTTTGAACGAACGCTGTGTGGCGCACTGAGTCGATGTGTCGCAGTTCCTCCGCAACCGCCGTCGCGAGCTGGTCGCCGCGCAAGGGACTCGCGGGAACCTCGTCGACGGCAGTTCCGACCCATTCGACGCCGACGGAAACCCCCTCGGCGGCAGCATCGGCCAAGAGCCGGTAGAAGCGGAACACGTCGGGTTCGGAGAAGTTGAAGAACACCCGGCCCGTGAAGTCCATGCGATCAGGCTACCTGCGCGCAGCTTCAGATGAATGTCGATCCTTGACATCGAACATACGTTCGCTCTACCGTTTTGCCGGTTGTGGATCCGGCGGCCAGGGACCAGGAAAATGTCGATCCGGCAGACCAGCTTCAACGACCTCAGCGCACCACTTCACGACGTGCCGTTCTGTGTGCTCGATCTGGAGACAACGGGCGCCAGCGCCGCGACGTGCGAAATCACCGAAATCGGTGCCGTCAAGTTTGTTCAAGGTGAGGAGGTGGGCCGCTTCCAAACCCTGGTGAATCCGGGTATGGAGATACCTCCCACCATCACGATTCTCACCGGAATCACCCATCTCATGGTCGTGGACGCACCGCGCATCGAAGAAGCACTCCCTTCGCTCCTCGAGTTCATCGGAGACTCCGTCATCGTTGGGCACAACGTGCGATTCGACATGTCCTTCCTCAACGCTGCAGCCGAAAGGCTCGGCTACGGGAAGCTGCCGAACCGCACCAGCGACACCCATGCCCTGGCCCGGCGTCTGGTGAGGGACGAGACGAGGAACCTCAAGCTCTCGTCGCTCGCCGCCCACTTCCGCTCCCCCATCACTCCCACCCACCGCGCCCTCGATGACGCCAGAGCCACCGCCCACGTATTCTGGGAGCTACTGGCGAGAGCTGGGAGCTTGGGGGTCACCCACTTGGACGACCTGATGCGGCTCCCCACCGCCCGCGGCGCTCCCCACTACGAGAAGATTCGGATGACCGATGGCCTGCCGCGCGCTCCTGGCGTCTACATGTTCCACGACCGGGACGATGTGGTGATCTACGTGGGCAAGGCCAAGAACCTCAGGAATCGAGTGCGGTCCTACTTCTACGGGGACGCACGCAAGTCGGTGGCGAACATGCTCCGAACACTCACCCGCATCTCGCACCGCACCTGCGCGACCGAGGTGGAGGCAGAGATCACTGAGCTCCGGATGATTCACGCGAATCGGCCGCGGTACAACCGGCGGTCGCGGCCGCCGAAGGCTTCCCACTGGGTGAAGCTGACGAGAGAGCGGTACCCCAGGCTCTCTCTGGTACGAACTCACCGGGATGACGGGGGCCAGTACCTGGGCCCGTTTCGCTCGAGACGCGCTGCAGAGCTGGTCCAACATGCGATCTGGGACGCCATCCCGATCCGGCGGTGTATCACCCGCGGCGGGCGAACGAGCGCCGCCTGCAGCTTCGCGCAGCTCGGAGTGGCCCTGTGTCCCTGCCGCGGTGCGGTATCCGAAACGGACTATGCCGCCGTCGTGGCGGAATTGACTGCCGGTATCACCTCTTTCCCCGAAACACTCCTGGAACCACTGGCAGACAGGATCCGACTGCACGCAGGGCAGCGCCGCTTCGAGGATGCTGCCGTCGCTCGTGATCGGCATCGGGCCCTGGCCACGGCACTGGACCGGCGCCGCAACTGGGGAGCCCTCCACGATGCGGGAGTGCTGTGGGCCGTAGACGAGGCGGGAGACTCAGTCCTCATCGAAGCCGGCAGATTGACGGCCTCCTGGGCCCACCCCGCTCCACCACCGCTCATCCCCGCGGTGGCCTCGCCGCTCGCACCCGAGCAGGTACCTCCATCGCTCGGTGTCGCCGAGGAAGCAGACATCCTGTGGCGCTGGCTCAACCGCACCGGAGTTCGCCTCGTCGACGCGACCCGTCCGATGAGCCTTCCGGTTGCCCCGGTCCGACGTGTCGAGACGCTCGCGAGCTGAACCCCAGGTCACAGGCCTGGTGCTGGGTGGCTAGGCCTCGCGACTCCGTACACTGCCGCCCATGTCCCGCCTTGCAGCCGCTTGCCTCGCGTTCGTGGTGTTGCTGGCCGCCTGCTCCGGACCGACGGTGGATGCTTCTGGAGTACCGGACCTGCCTGTGGTGACCCCGGAAGAGGTCACCACGCTCCTCGCTGCCTCCGAGCAGCCCGTCGTCCTCAACGTGTGGGCGTCGTGGTGCACGCCGTGCCGATCTGAGGCGCCGCTACTCAGCCGGGCAGCACACGAATTCGCAGACTCGGTCACGTTCGTGGGCGTCGATGTTCGAGATGGAATGGAAGGCGCCCGCACCTTCATCGCCGAGTTCTTCGAGGATGCTCCGATCACCCACCTCTACGATCGCCCCGGTGACGTACCCGGCGCCCTCGGAGGCACCAACGGCGTGCCACTGACCTTCTTCTATGCGGCAGGTGGTGAGTTGGTGTATCTCCACCCGGGAGTGATCGACGAACGCACCCTGGCACTCCAGATCGACGAGATTCTGGCCCGGTCGCGCTGATGGAGTTCTCGCTCCTCTTTGCGGCCCTGATGGCCGTCGGAGCCGTGTACGTCATGTTGCGCTGGGAGGGCAAGCGAGGCAACGCCGCAGACTGCACCAAGGACCTGTGGGACATCGCACTGATGTCCGGCCTCGCCGGAATCCTGGTCGGCAGGCTGGCCGCGATGGTCTCCTCCGGAGTGAATCCGCTCAGCCACCCGCTCGACATCATCATCGTACGCTCCGGGGTAGCAACCGGTTGGGCCACCGTTGCTGCCATCGGCGTGGTTGCCTGGCGGGGGCGGGGTGAGTTCTGGGTGGTGGCAGATGGGCTGGCCGCGGCGGCACTCGCCGGACTTGCCGGCTGGCATGCCGGATGCCTCGCCAGGGAATCGTGCCTGGGCACAGCTTCGGAGCTGCCGTGGGCGATGACTCAGCCTGGGAGTGATATCGGCCGCCACCCGGTCGAGCTCTATGCAGCAATCCTCTTCGCTGTCGCCGCGATCGCGCTCGCGACGTGGAAGGCCTACCGTCGCCCGCCTTTGGGGGCCCCCGCAGCAGCAGCGCTCGCCACCACCGGCATGGTACGCCTCCTCACGGAGCCGCTGCGTCCGAGCCTCACCGGCCAACCGGTCGGTTGGTACCTGGCCGCCGTAATCATCGGCGTCACTGTGGGTTCGTGGAGGTGGTGGCTTGCCCGCAGGAGCGGACGGGCCACCGCCTAGGAGGCGGTGCCGCCTCGTCAGGAAAGCGCCGCCAGCATTGCATCGATACGTTCCCTGATCTCCATCTCACTGCGTGCACCCGGCCAGGTGTCGTACACCACATCACCGCCCGTGATGAGAATGGTCACCGGTTGATACGGAATGCCGTAGAGGTCCCAGATCTCGTCACCTAGCCCCCATTCGAGATGCGAGAACAGCTTGGCAGCTTGCTTTTCTGTATTGCCGTAGTCGGAACGGCCGGCCACCGCGACGAACCGCACCCGATCCTCGTACTCCAGGGCAACCTGGTCGACGACGGGCAACTCCCGTCGACAGGTCGATCACCACTCGGCCCAGAACACCAGGTAGACCGGCTTCAGTTCCTCCGGCAGTGAAAACACGTCCCCGCTGTGGAGCGCCAACTCGAACGGCGGCGCGGCAGGTCCGTCGATCGGAGGCTCGGTCGACGGAGGTGTCTCGGTCACCGGGGGAGGCTCGGTGTCCGCGGTACCTCCGCCGGGCGAGGCCGTTGTCGTCGGCTCCGGATCCGGCGCGGCCTCGGTGGTCGTGGGGGCCGCGGTGCCGGTCGTAGCCGTGGAGGCGGCCGAACCGCCCGGAGCCTGCCCGGCACTGCTGGATGCTCCACCACACGCTGCGGCGAGCACGGCAAGAGACAAAGCGGCGGCGAGAACTCTCATAGACCGATAAGTTACCCCGGATCCGACCCAAAGCTCGACGAATCCGTCCTCGTTCACCAAATGTTCAGGAATGGACACCCATCAGATTGCTCAAGCCTCGCCGGACAGCTCCCTGCTCATCACAATTGCACGCTCGAGCACGCCGAGGGCGTCACCCGAGTCCACCGCCTGCGCCGCAAGATCCATCGCCTCGAGGAAGCCGTCTGCCAGCCCTGCAACAACGATGGCCGGCGCGGCGTTCACCAGCGCGATATCGCGGGCAGGGCCGGACTCGCCGCGGAGGATTGCGAGGGTAATACCTTCGTTGGTGGCGGCATCGCCGCCACGAATGTCATCGAGCGAGGCACGCGGTACCCCGAAGTCTTCCGGCGTGAACTCGGCGTGGGTCACCTCGTTGTCGCGGAGTCTGTAGATGTATGACGGTCCGGTAGTGGTGAGCTCGTCGAGGCCGTCCGTCCCATGGAAGACGAACGCGTACTTTGTCCCGAGATTCTGCAGGACCTGGATCATGCGCTGCGCCATCAGGTGATCAGAAACGCCGATCGCTTGTCGCTTGGCATGGGCAGGGTTCGCCAGTGGACCGAGGAAGTTGAAGACCGTCCGCACCCCGATGTCCCTCCGAACCGGTCCTGCATGACGCATCGCGGGGTGATATCGCGGCGCGAAGAAGAACCCGAACCCGACCTCGCGCACCATGTGCGCGGTGGCGGCGGGACCCAACTCGAGATCAAAACCGAGCGCCTCGAGGAGATCGGCGGACCCGGTGAGCGAAGACGCGGCCCGGTTCCCGTGTTTGGCGACCTTGGCCCCCGCCCCCGCGGTGATAAACGCCGCCGTAGTCGATATGTTGAAAGTGCCGTAGCCGTCGCCACCCGTCCCGACCACGTCGACAATCGGTTCACCGACGTCGACGGTGACCGCGGCGTCGAGCATGGCCTCGACCAGGCCCGTCATTTCGTCCGCCGTCTCACCCTTCGCCCGAATCGCAACGATGAAGGCCGCGATCTGACCCTCAGTGGCGTCGCCCGACATGATCTCCGCCATCGCGGCGCGGGCTTCTGCTCGGGTCAGGTCGCCACCGCTCATCAGAGTGTCGAGCACCGGAGGCCATTCGAAGTCGGTCATGTCGAGTGACCCTAGTGCGCGGACCAGGGCTCGCGGAGTGCCCTAGGGAGCGCCTCCCGCTGCAGCACGGAACAGCTCAGGCGCTGCGTCGCAACAGCTTGCGACGCTGTTTGTCTGTGGTCCCGCCCCAGATACCGAAACGCTCCCGGGCGTCGAGGGCGTACTCCAGACAATCGAGCCGCACCGGGCACGTCCCGCAGATCGCAAGAGCAGAACGGGTCTGGTCCCTGTTGGGTGAAAAGAACAGATCGGGATTGGCATCGCGGCATGCGCCGAACACCATCCAGGGTCGCTCCTCGTTGATCGGAGCGGTCAAGATCTCATAGACCTCGTCGAAAGGGTCCACGTCGATCGCGTCGAGATCGGTCGCTTCGGAGTGTGAGTTCATTGCTTCGCTGCTCGTTTGGGAGGAGGCAGCCGGTTGCCGCCGCTTCTGGTGGTATGACGCATCACGTGTGAATTCGGTTCCCACCACAAACCCAGAATCCTGGCGACGATCTCGTCCGGCTAGAATCCACTGCCGCCAATGCATATTCGGACCGAAGAGACCGAAGAGGAGTCGCATCCTGCTCTATTTCGCATATACCGCACGCATCGCCCCTGAGCGCATGCAGGCCGCTGCGCCGGGAGCCGAGTTTCAGTTCATCGCGCATCTCCCGGAGTGGCAACTCGACTTCCCGATCGTCGCTGATCCCTGGGTGGGTGCACTCCCGAACGTGAGCCCTGCGAGCGGCAACACGGTCTGGGGAGCGGTATTCGAGGTGCCGGAAGACGATGTGAACTCCCTCGACGAGGCGGAGCGGGCCGAACTGCGGGTTGCCAGCAGTGTCGAGGCGATGGATCGCACCGGACGTCGCCACCAGGTCACAGTGCACGTCCACGAGCCGAACGGAACCACGACCAACGGCCACCAGCCATCAGCCGAATATGTGGCGATCATGCTCGAGGGCTCGAGGCACTGGAGCCTCCCCGCCGGCTGGATCGCGGGGCTCCAGGAACACCTTCGTCCGGCCTGAACCAAAGGAACGGCGCTCTGCAACGCATCTCATGGGCGGCGATCGCCGTCGGCGCCATGGCAGCTCTGGGTGGCGCGATGGTGCTGTTCCTCCTGCTCGGCATCGCGGGCGTCATCCGAGATGCCAACTCTCTGCTGCTCTTGTTCCTCCAGTTCCTGGCACTCGTAGCCGCGGGCTACGTCGCCGGAAGGCTGGCAGGACGCGACCGGGTGGTGCACGGAAGCCTTGCCGCCCTCGCCGTGTTCGGGGTGACGTCGCTGATCGGACTCGCGGTGGCGGGCGGCGGGACGTCACTGGTCGCCTTACTGTTCTCCGGGGTGGTTGCCGCCGTTCTCGGCAGTGCCGGGGGCGCTTTCGCTGAGTGGGGCGCGACGCGCTGAGCTGATCTCCCGGGCGCAGCAGCGATCCGTGCCCTACGTCCGCTGCGGTGGTTTCCCGCTTGTGAACTTTTTCACAAACAGGGACCAAAGCCTCTAATGCGACTTGGCTGGGATGCATAGGTTGCATCAGAGGCACCAGACGGGTCGAGGCGCTCGACCCAGGAGACAAGATCAACCGTGGAAACCCTGCTCACAGCACGAGACATTCAGGAAGCCATTCACGTCGACAAGTCGACGGTCTACCGAATGGCGGAGGATGGTCGGCTTCCTGCCATCAAAGTGGGAAGACAGTGGCGCTTCCCCGCCGACCAGGTGGCAGCGGTTCTCGGCATCGAAGTCGGCCCGCCGGCCCGGCATTCCGAACCTGAAGGCGAGCGTTCCCTCGAAAGCCTGCTGGTTCCCGAAGCAGTGCAGACCATCGCCGACCTCGTTGCCGACCTCTTCGGCCTCATGGCCGTCGTGACCGACATGGACGGAAATCCGCTGACCAGCGTCGCCAACCCTTGCGGCTTCTACGAGTACCTCCAGCAGGGGTCGGCAACCGCAGAACATTGCATCGAAGGCTGGAAGCAGCTCGGCGCCACGCCGGACATCGATGCCACGTTTCTGCCCAGCCACCTCGGGTTCCTCTGCGCCCGTACATTCGTCCGGGTTGACCGGTCCCTGGTCGGGATGGTGATCGTGGGAGGACTGGCCCCCCTCGAGTGGCCACCCGGACCCGAGGAGGTGGCTCGCATCGCAGGCGATACCGGCCTGGACCCGGCAGGAATCGCAGCGCATGCCTCCGAGGTGTACGACCTGGGTCAGGACGACCAGGACCGCATCCTCGGGCTGCTACCTCGCATCGCAGACTTGATTTCACACCTGGCAGCGGCCCGGAGCCATCTGCTATCCCGCTTCGACGAGATCGCCAACCTGGCTGATCCCGCCATGCACAACCAAAGGAGCAACCCATGAAGCACCTCGTCGTTCTTGGCGGTGGTACCGCAGGCACGATGGTGGTCAACAAACTGCGACCACGCCTCCCAGCGACCGACTGGAAGATCACCGTGGTCGACGAGACCGACACCCACTACTACCAGCCGGGCTTCCTGTTCATTCCATTTGGCATGTACACCCGGGAAGACGTGGTGAAGCCGCGGTCGGCATTCGTTCCCGACGGTGTCGACCTCGTCATCGCCGAGATCGATTCCGTCGACGGAGATGCCAACACCGTCACCCTCGCCTCGGGAGACACCCTCGAATACGACTACCTCGTCATCGCCACCGGCACCCACCCCCGGCCGGATCAGACCCCGGGGCTCGAAAGCGAAGCGTACGGTGACACGATCTTCGACTTCTACACCCTCGAAGGGGCGGAGGCTCTCGCCGCGAAGCTCGAGACGTGGGAAGGCGGCCGGCTCGCCGTAGATATCATCGAGATGCCGATCAAATGTCCGGTGGCGCCATTGGAGTTCACGTTTCTCGCCGAAGCATTCTTCGACGAGAGGGGCATGCGAGACCAGGTGGAAATCACCTATGTCACGCCGCTCCCCGATGCCTTCACCAAGCCTGTTGCCGCACGGCACTTGGGCCACATGCTCAGCGACCGCAAAGTCCAACTCGAGACCGACTTCTACCTAGAACGGGTGGACGACGAGGGCAGGGCACTGGTGTCGTACGACGAGCGGGAAGTCCCCTACGACCTCCTCGTCATCGTCCCGGTGAACATGGGCTCCGAGTACATCGCCCGATCGGGTCTCGGTGATGAACTGAACCACGTGCCGGTGGACAAGCAGACTTTCCTCTCCAAGGCCCACGACAACGTGTTCGCGATTGGGGACGCGGCCGACCTGCCAACCTCGAAAGCGGGATCGGTTGCCCACTTCGCTGTGGAGGTCTTTACCGAGAACTTCCTCGCCTATGTAGCGGGCAAGCCGATGTCCCAACAGTTTGACGGACACGCCAACTGCTTCATCGAGAGCGGCCGTGGCAAAGGCATGCTGATCGACTTCAACTACGACGTCGAGCCACTTCCCGGCAAGTACCCCTTGCCCGGCGTCGGCCCCTTCAGCCTGCTGAAAGAGACCGAACTGAACCATTGGGGCAAGCTCATGTTCAAGTGGACGTACTGGAACATGCTGCTCCGCGGCCGCCCCCTTCCCTTGCCTCACGAGATGGTGATGGCCGGCAAGGACGAGGAGGCCGCCGAATGACGACCCTCCTGCCGGACCGCGACCTGTCGCTCGAAGACAAGGTGGATTTGCTCGCAGAGCAGGTCGCGTTTCTCGCTGAAGAGGCGATCATCGCCCGCCGTCGCCGTGAGGAGTGGGACGAGTTGCGCGAGGATCTGACACCGATTGCCGCCGAGGCGATGGCGTATGCGAGTCGCGAGCTAGACGAGATCAGCAGCGAAGCAGACCTGGCCGACGTGGCCTCTCTCGCCCGCCAACTCACTCGAAGTGCGAACACCATCGAGCGCTCGCTGCGAACCCTCGACGCACTGAACGACCTCGCCACCGACCTGGTGCCGGTCACCTCCGAGGTCATGACGAAAGCGACATCCATGCTCGAAGCTGCCGAAGCTGCGGGCTATTTCAGCTTCGCCAAAAGTGGACTCGGTGTAGTGGACCGGGTCGTCACGTCATTCTCGCAGGAGGACGTCGATCGGCTCGGCGACAACGTGGTGTCGATCCTGGAGATGGTCAAGGAACTCACGCAGCCGGAGATGGTGGCGCTGTTCAGCCGCATGATCGAAGCGATCGAACGCCAGCAGCAGGCCGTCGAAGACGAACCTGAGGAGCCACCAAGCCTCTGGCAGCTGGCCAAGCAGGCACGCGATCCCGACGTGCGCCGCGGCATGGGCCGTGCCTTGAGCACGCTCAGAGCCGTCTCTGCCGAGACCAGCCCTTCCCAGAAGGCTCCAGCCCAGAATCAGACGAAGCCGCAGCAACCTGAAAACCCGAACAACACAACTGAGAAAGGAGCCGGATGATGCCGGTGACAACGATTGCCGGACATGAGGTCCACGTCGACGACGAAGGGTTCATGACCGAATACAACGAGTGGGATGATGAGATCGGCACTGCACTGGCGGGCAACATCGGGCTCGAACTGACCGAGGACCATTGGACGACCATCAAGTTCCTGCGTGACGACTACGCCGATCAGGGCACAACCGCAACGCTAAGGCGGGTCTCCACGGTCGGCGGCATACCGACGAAGCAACTCTTCACACTCTTCCCGAAGAAGCCCGCCAAGAAGATGGCGTACGTTTCCGGCCTTCCGAAGCCAGTCGGCTGCGTCTAACGCCATTCGAGAAAGGACTCACAAATGACAGCCACCACCAGCGAAGCCACAAGCGTCGTCCCCGACTTTGGTGATGAGAGCGGCGGCGATCGCAAGATCGCGTTCATCTGCTCGAAAGGTAATCTCGACATGGCCTACCCGGCCTTGATCATGGCCAACGGTGCCCTCGGCGAGGGGATCGAGACCCATCTTTTCTTCACCTTTTGGGGGATGGACATGATCAACAAGAAGACGGTCGATCACCTCGAGTTCACCATGCTGGGCAACACGGCCATGCACATGCCGGGCAAGTCCGGGCACATGTGGCAAGGCCTCGGGGGCATGCCCGGTATGACGAAATACGCGACCAAGATGATGAAAGAACAGATCGCGGGTGTCGATGTCCCCGAGGTTGGCGAGTTCCTCACCATGCTGCACGATATGGGCGCCCAGTTGTGGGCCTGCCAGATGTCGGTCGACATGATGGGGCTTTCCAAGGACGACATGATCGACGAGGTTGAGGACATCATCAACGTGACGACCTTCATGGAACTATCCGAAGACGCCCAGATCATCTTCGTGTAGCCATCCCGATCCATGCTGACGATGACCGGCGGGTCCCCTCCCCGCCGGTCATCGGCGCGCGGTGACTAGTTACTTCGTGTGTAGATAGAACCACCCTCGGCACCCCCTCCGGGACGCCGATATCAAGAGGGATGGCTCGCTCAGCCCCCCAGGGAGAAGGACGCGCCTGGCGACGTTGGACCGCTCTCGTCGCCGGAGTAGTCGTGGTCGCCGTAGCTCTTTCGGCTGCCTTCATCTTCGCGGGCACTGGCAGTACCCGCCGCATCGCCGAGAGTTCCCGCGACCTGCATTGGACGAACACTGCGGCGGCCACCGCCTCGACCCTGCGAGCGGCCCTGTCGCAGGCAATCGTCTTCGCGGTTGATCGAGAACTCGGGGTCGCCACAGACGAAGCGGCCGCAGCTGCCGCCACGGAAGCAGCGAGGCACACCGAGTCGTTCTCGATCTGGATGGATGAACCCTCCGCCGCGCGTCCACTGACCGACCTCGATCTCGTCGTGGCCCTCGCAACGACCCAGACCACCGCAGATGCAGTCGTCGGCAAGCTGGCCCAACGCGACGTGCTGGGAGCAGATGCGGCGTTTGCCGACGAGTTCGACCCCGCATATCGCAACGCAATCGCCCTGCTTGCGGCAGCGCAGCAGACCCTGGCAGACGAGATCGTGGCTGCAGAGAGCGTCGCCGGAAGGATCGATTCGGGGACCCGTCTCCTCGTGACTCTCTTGATTCCCGTGGCGGCCATCCTGTTCTATCGCCGGCTCGCCAAACGCGAACTGCGGCGTCGCAGCCTGGCAATGGATGCAAAGCTGGAAGCCGAGCGTGAACTCGGCAGGGCCAAGGACGACTTCATCGCCGGCATAAGCCACGAACTCCGTACCCCGCTGACGAGCATCTACGGCTTCTCGGAGTATCTCCTCGACCACAGTTCGGTTGACCCTACCGAGGCAGATGAGTTGATCGGGCTGATCAATCGTGAATCAGTCGACCTCTCCAGAATGGTGGAGGATCTACTGACGGCAGGCCGGCTCGACGCGGACGCACTCTCTTTCGACATCGAGCCGGTGTCTGTCATCACCGAAATCAACCAGGTGCTGGCGCCCCTGCAGCGAAATGGTCACGACATCCGGGTGCTCGGTCACAACCAGGTAGCCATGGCGGACCGGGCCAGGCTTCACCAGGTGATGCGGAATCTCGTGTCGAACGCCGTCAAACACGGAGGCCCGCGAGTCGAGGTGAGCCTGGCAGCAGATGACTCCACGGTCGCCATCAGCGTGTCAGACAACGGCGCAGGTGTCACAGCAGGCATGGAAGACCGGCTCTTCGAACGATTCACCCATGAGGGCGACTCTTCGTTGTTGGCGGGAAGTGTGGGACTTGGCCTTTCGATCGCGCGCACGCTCGCCCACGGCATGAACGGCAACATCGTCTATGAGCCCGCACCAGGCTGGACCACGTTCACGCTCACGCTCCGCAAGGCGCCCCAGGGAGCCGTCGTCGACCTGCCAACGGGGCGCGAGCTATACAACACCGAGTTGGCGGAGGTCGACGTGGTGCAACTGGAGGAGCCGCGGCACACAGCACCCCAGGCACCTCACCCGATGAGCTTCGACCATGGCTAGGCGCACAGCAATCGTGTTGACAATCTGGGCCCTCTGGTCGCTCTGGATCACCACAGCCGTCGGTCTGGCGGACGACACGACCGAGCTCAACTTCCGCGATGAGTTCAACTCCATTACCTACTCCGGCAACGACGGGACTAACGACTTCTCCTGGAAATGGGAAGAGCGCGGTGACGACGGGGGTCCGGTCGGCGGCCTCATTCGCGTTGCCTCCTCCGGGTGTTCAGGGAACTGCCTCACAATCGGCGGAGACGGCGCCTACCTGGAGACCGTCAGCATCAGCAGGCTCGCAGACGCGCGGGAAGCGAGCAGCTTGCGACTGACCTACGAATACCGCATCGACACCGAGGACTTCACCAGTTCCGGCGGGGTTCGAGTCATGGTGTCGAGCGATGCAGGGCAGACCTGGTCCTCCGTGAGGTACTACCCCATCGCCAAGAGCAAGGATCAGGGAACAACGGTATCCGCCGACATCTCTGGTCTGGCATCATCTCAGCTCATGATCGGCTTCTTCGGGGTCGGCTCCGCCACCGGGCACATATCGTTCGACAACATCGAAATCAGCGGCACCGTGCCTCCCCCGGCTACGACCAGTACTGCCCCGACGACGACCACGACCACCACGACGACCACCACAGTCGCCACCTCGACAACCCTCCCTCCGACGACCACAACGGTTCCGCCGCGGACCTCCACCACCACGTCCACAACCCTCCCTCCGACGACCACAACCACCACAGTCGCCTTGTCGGCTACCGCAACCACGACTGCGGGGGGCGCCGAATCGCAGAATCAAGCTGATCTGATCGCGGCAGGGTCCCGCTACACGGAAAAGGCGGACCTGATGACCACCGAGGTGGACACACCCACCGCAGCCGCGGACAGCAGCGAACCGCAGCCCATCTCGGCGTCGCCCATCGAACATGCAACCACCGGCATCACCATCGCTGCGTCGACCCTGCGGACCAATGCGCTTGCCGCCTTTGTCCTCGGCATATTGATCGCGCTCCTCGCCCTCCGCGGACTGTCCCGCTTCGACGACAAGGACGCCTGAGTCGGCTGCACTCAGCCGCCTCGGACCCCCGCATGCGTAATCAGCGCACTACGCCGCGCCCCAAAACGAGTAGCTTGGAGGCGCGAGCCGGGGAGATGACCGCGGCCGGCACAACCGGCTGAGGAAAGTCCGGACTCCACAGGGCAGGATGCTGGATAACGTCCAGGCGGGGAAACCCGACGGAAAGTGCAACAGAGAGCAGACCGCCGATGGCCCGCGAGGGCACAGGCAAGGGTGAAACGGTGGTGTAAGAGACCACCAGCGCCCTGGGTGACCAGGGCGGCTCGGTAAACCCCATTCGGAGCAAGGCCAAGCAGGAACAGGATTGCCCGTCCGTCACATTCCAGGTAGGCCGCACGAGCTCGACCGGTAACGGCGAGCCCAGATAGATGGTCATCCTTCGACAGAATCCGGCTTACACCCCGGCTCGCACCCTCCGAGGTGAAGCCAGGAGGCCGGTGCTAGGCGCCCACCCAGTCGCTCATGACCGCGAACGCTCCGCCTGAGGACCCGGTCCCGGTATCTACGAGGGGGTAGTAGCCGGCCAGAAACGCGGCGGCGTCACGTGCGCCGTCTGCGAAGGGCACGAATTCGATGCGCACTCGAAAGTCCGATCCCGAGGCATGCAGCATTCGGACCTCAACCGTGGTATCCGACCCGCGCAGCGCGTCTTCCATCGTGGTCAGGTCATTCGCATGGACCAGATCCACGACCGACGACCCGACGAGTTCGTTCACCGGCCTGCCGAACATATCGGCAACTGCCGGCTCCGAGAACAACAGCGCACCCTTGTCGTCGAGGATTGCCATGCCGACTGCCGCCTCACGGCTGCCGTTCGGGGTCGTAGCGTCTGCCGAGTCGAAGTGATGGCGCTGGATCGCGAATTGGATGGACTTGGCGAGCACCTCAGGGCCGATCGTGCCCTTTACGAGGTAGTCCTGCGCCCCCGCCCCGATCGCCTCCATGGCGAGGATGTCATCCTCATGCGAGCTGAGGACGACGATGGGGACGTTAGGAGCTTCGCTGAGGAGGGCGTTGACCGCCTCGAGTCCCTCGGCATCCGGCAGGATCAGGTCGAGGAGAATGCACTCGGGCTCGGACTCCCGGATCAGGGTGATGGCGGTTTCGAGTTTTCGAGTATGGCGCAGATCATCGACGTCCGGCCACACATCAACGAGCATCGACCGTACCAGGCGTACGTGCAGCGGGTTGTCCTCCACCAGCAGGATGTTCGGCATAGGTCCGTGGTCACCGAACGCACTGTCGATTTGCATCGTGTTCGCACTCCAAGGGCGGTACTTCTGAATCCTTTCCATCGGGCCAAAAGCCGCGTTGCTTGAGGGTTTCTGCACGCAACTGGGGGGCGGACATCGCCCGCCCCCCAGTCGTCGGTCTGCCGAACCCTCGGCGCAGCTACGCCAACTCCTTTTCCCCGACTTCCGTTGTAATGGCCTTGTAGAGCAGCCACCCGATTGCAGCTCCGATAAAGGGTGCGGTCACGTAGACCCAGAAGTCGGTCCAGACGCCACCGACCAGCGCAGAGGCCAGGGAACGGGCCGGGTTCACCGAGGCTCCCGACATGTTCGCCGCCGACAGATGGATCGCGACCAGCGTGAACGAGATCGCCAGAAACGCCGTCGTGCCGAACTCCTTGCTCTGGGTGACCTTCAAGATCACGCCGATGAAGATGGCGGTGAGGATGACCTCGAGAAAGAACGCACCACTCGTAGAGGTCGTGGCACCAGGGGTGGTCGCCGTGCTGGCAACCGCCGCTCGACTCGACGCCGCCATGATCGCGACACCTGCGAGCACCGCACCACCGGACTGTGCAACCACGTAGGTCATGAAGGTCCCGAGATCAATCCGCTTGTCGATCAGCGCGGCCAGGCTCACGGCAGGGTTGAAATGTCCCCCTGAAACCTCTCCGAAGGCATACAGACCACCAAGCAATGCAAGCCCGAATCCGAAGGAGAGCACCACCAGACCTGCAGCGCCTCCCCTCCCGTCTGCAAGGGCTGCCCCTCCGCCGCCACCCGCCAAGATGGCGAGGCCACCGATGAACACCAGTGTGAACGTGCCGAGAATCTCGGCAAGCCACGCTCTCGCGCTATCTGACATCTCGACTCCTCATCTATGGGCCGTAGGTATGACTCTCGCGGATCCGGCGCGGTTACCGAAGGATTTCGCGTTGCCTCGGGCATTCGTGGGTTGGCGTGAGTACTCGAGACAACGGGAGTCAAGGGTCCGAAACGCGCGAAACGTGGGCCCCTGCAGCGTCTGCGTACGGTACCCCTGGAACCTGGCGAAGCCCACCTAAGCTGGCACTTCGGCGCCGAGTAATCCGGGGAGGGTCGTTGACTCGATTCGCGTACTTCTGTGGACATGAACAGTGGCAACCGGAGGACCTGGTGCGTCACGCCGCACTCGCGGAGGAGGTGGGATTCGACTTCGTCGTCGTGTCCGAGCATTTTCATCCCTGGGTCGACGATACTTCGGCTTCCGGTTTCGCCTTCTCCACCCTGGGCGCGATCGCCCAGGCGACCGAGCGAGTCGGAATGGCAACCGGAGTCACCACACCGCTTTTCCGGTATCACCCCGCAGTGGTCGCGCAAGCGGCAGCCACTATCGACCGACTCTCTGGTGGTCGCTTTGCTCTCGGCGTGGGCACGGGAGAGAACATCAACGAGGGACCGCTCGGATATCCGTTCCCACGCTATGCCGAGCGTGCGGCTCGGATGGCCGAAGCGCTCCAGATCATGCGCCGTTTACTCGACGGCGAGAAACTCGACTTCGCAGGCGAGTACTACCGCACCGATCGCGCGCGCCTCTACAGCCCGCCCGTCGGCGACGTCCCGATCTGGATGGCCGCTGGGGGACCAAAGTCTGCCGGTCTCGCCGCCCGCCTGGCAGACGGGGTCATCACCAGCGTCAAGGACCCTGCCGAGACCCGGGAACGAGTGATCGACCCGGCTTACGAAGTCGCCGCGGCCGCCGGGCGCTCCATCCCCCGGATTGTGGCCAGCCGTTGGTCGATCAGGGCCGAAAACGAAGACCTTGCCTGGGAAGCGTTGACCGCATGGCGGGGACTGCGAGCGCCCGGCCGTCTCGAAGCCGTCGACCCCACGGAACTCCGAATGCGGGCAGACGCGATGCCGCGCGCCGACATCCTCAGCCGGTACAGCCTGGTCGGTGGTGCGGAAGACTATGTGACCACCTATCTGCCGTTGGTGACCGACATCGCGGCAGACATCGTCACGATCCAAACGACCTCGCTCGATCAGGAATCGACCATTCGGATGCTGGGTAGCGACGTGCTGCCGCGTTTGAGGGCTGCCGCCGCCTGAAGTCAGTTGCTCGGTTCGCGATTCTCCAGCGCCCGCTGGATCCGGCCGATCTCCGCCTGCAGGGTCGCGTTGTCCGGCTCGAGATGCGCTGCAGCCAGGAGCCCGGGTAGTACTCGATCTCGCAGCGCAGCTGCGACCAGACTCGAGGCAGGCGAGTCGTCCAGTTGCTCTGCGAGGTTGCGGATCTGACCGGAAAATGCCGGCCCCACGGTGGCGGCCATGTCGACCTGCCAGCCTTCGGCTCCCCGCAGCGCGACAACGGTGCCCGTCCCGCTGCCTCCCCGCAGCGTGACTACCGCAAAGTCGCCGCCCGCCGCGGCGAATTCCTCATACACCCCGACCTCCAGATCCCGAAACGGGGTGCCAGCGAAACCCGCGAACTCCTCGCGGAAGGCCGCCCAGTACACGTCGGCAGCCGCCGTCGAGAGGCCGTCCTGAAGCAGCACCGCAGTTTCGTCCGGCGTGTAGGCATTCTCGGCCGCGGTCACCACCACCAGACCCTGCTGTTCAACCGCCCTCGAGATCGCCACGCCGTCGGCGCTCGCAACCGCGTTGACCCAGTCGAACGCAATCGCGGTCGGAATGCGCTCGAACGTGGAGTTGGTGGTCGAGTCGGCACCGCACGCAACCGCGAGCAGCATCAGACCGAGCAGCGGGACCAGGCGTCGCATGACGTGGCGAGGCTAGCCCAGGTGGCGGCTTGTGCACCCCGGGACCACCGGTTCCTACACTCGCCGCGTGTCACGCCCTCTCATCATCAGCCTCGCGATCGGCATAGTCGCCGGCTTCGTCGGCGGCCTCTTCGGGGTCGGAGGCGGCGTCATCGTGGTCCCCGGTCTGGTCGTATTCCTCGGTGTCGACCAGATCCGCGCTTCGGCGACATCCACCGCCACGATCGCGGCTGCTGCCGCGGCTGCCCTGCTTCTCTTCGGCTCGGACCGCGCGGTTGACCTGGCAGCGGCAGGCTGGCTCGTCATCGGGGCAATGGTTGGAGCCGCCATCGGTGCCCGCTACGTGGATCGAGTGCCGACACCCTGGTTGACCAGGAGTTTTGCGGTACTCATGCTGGCGGCAGCCGCGCGCATGGTTGTGGCGTGACCGCGCTTCTCCTGCTCACGGTCGGGCTCGTGGCCGGCGTTATCGCCGCTGGACTTGGTGTTGGAGGTGGAATCATTTTCGTGCCTGCGCTCGTGTTATTCCTCGACTACTCCCAACAGCTCGCGCAGGGGACCTCGCTGGCCGTGATCCTGCCGACGGCAGTGGTCGGCGCCATCGTCCACGCCAGACGAGGCAGGGTCATCGGGAAGCTGGCACTGCCCATTGCGAGCGCAGGGGTCGTCGGCGCTCTTCTCGGCGCCGGTTTGGCGTTGCAGCTAGATGGTCTGCTGCTGCGTCGTCTCTTTGCCACCCTGCTGGTGATCCTGGCGCTGCGCCTGCTCTGGCAGACGCGCCGCAGCGACTCATCGCCGGTCGATGGGCACGTTCACGACGCCGGTTCGTAGCAACTCCGCTCGCGCCTCAGCTGCACCCAGGTTTCCCTTCCGCCACAGGTAGATGACGTAGGCGGCTCCGGCCGCTTCCATAGCCCACACCCGCCAATCGGTCACGATCGATACGACATAGTCGCCGGCACCCGTCGGACCGGCCGGCGTGAAACCCCATCCAAGCAACGGCCACCAGAGCGTTTCCGGGTCTGCCCACATCGCGTCGAGCAGCAGGTGGACGAGAATCCCAACAGCGACCGGCATCCAACGCTTACGTGGCCTGCCTCGTCGAGTCGTCAGCAGTACCACCACCATCGCCGTGGCGGCGAACGCAAAACTGTGCCCCACTAGCCGCACCGCCCCAAGGCTGTCGTAGAAGAGCAATCCGATGGGCGTGTCAATGAGGTCGGCAAGCAGCGCACCCAAGACCAGGAAACGGAGGTCCATCCTTTCGTCGCGGAATGCGTAGCGGACGAGAGCGATCGTGCCTCCGGTGTGCCAGAAGAGCACGGAGCGTCCGAGTCAGGGAACCAGGATCCGGCGACAGTGGATACACCGTGGTGGATCCTGCCGGGTCACGCTGAGCTGTTCTGCCGCGGTCAGAGTCAAGTGGCAGCCCCCACAGACGCCCTCTGCGAGCCGACCAACGGCCACACCCTCCTTGAGGGGGCGCAACTCCTCGTACAGTTCGAGTAGATCTCCCTCGATCAGCGCCACGACCTCTGCCTTACGCGCCTCCCTGCGAGCGAGTTCGGCGTCAATCGACTTCCAAGCCTCCTGGATCTCGACCTCGAGTGTCGACTTGACCCGTTGCTTCGCCGCAACCTGCTCCGCGAGGGATGCGACACCCTGTTCTTTGGCCTCGCGAAGCTCCATCAGTTCGAGGATGCGGTCCTCCATCTCGGTGTTCTTCCGCCCGAGCATCTCGACCTCCTGGCGCAGGTAGTCGGCGTCGCGAGCACTCAGGCCACCGGCATAGAGGCGGTTCTGCTCGGCATCGAGTTTCTGCTCGGCGATCGTGAGTTCGCCGTTGGTCTTGTCGAGATCGAGCGACAAGTCGCGAAGTTCTGCGGCGGCTGCCCCGTGTGAGCTCTCGAGTGCCTCAATCTCCGCATGTGTGCTGCGGTAGCGCTCGAGCTCAGGCAAGCCCTGACGCTGGTTGAGCAGTCGATCGATCTGGAGATCCAAGTCCTGGAGGTCGAGGAGATCGGCCAGGCTTCGCAGCTCCTCCATCAGGTGGCCTCCCAGGGACTCGCGTCGATCGCCGTCACGTCGTGTGCGACGTCGACAACGTTCGCGACGGCAGCGTACAACCTCCCGACACCGGGTCGTTCGGTGGGACCGTGGGCGGCGTCGACCACGGCGAGACCGCACTCATTGGCAAGCCGAGCCTGGTGATGGGCAATGTCGCCGGTTACGAACGCGTCTGCCCCGGTCGCAGCTGCGGCGTCGAGCATCGATCCGCCCGACCCGGGCAGTACCGCAACCCGGTCGACGAGGGCGACGCCGCCGGCAGCCAACCGCGGCGTGATCATCAACCGCTTTCCGACCGAAGCGGCAAAATCCGTAATCGGCAACGGCGCAGGCAGCGCACCGACCCGACCCACATACGCCGCGTTGCCGCGGGCCTCGAACACGTCGTACCGCGGCCGCGGATCGGCTGACACGGCACCCAGCGCCGCTACCACCACGTCGAGCTTGCCGACGTCGACCAGCATCTCGATCCGCTCGACGGTTTCCTCCACGGATGTCGCGGCGGCGACCCCTGTGGAACGAAAGCTGCAGCCTGTCGCCCCGGCGAGAGACCCGGCTCCCGCCGCCGCCAGCGCCGCCCGCACCAAGGGTGACTGGTCGGAAGTCGCATAGGTGACCAGCCGGACCACGTTGGGCCCCCACAGTGGGCCGAAGCCGGAGACCTCCTCGAGGCCGAGCGCATGCGCCAGCGCATCTGCAGTGCCGCCGGGAGCAACATCGAACGCGGTATGTACGACGACCAAGTTGACGCCGGCACGTATCAAGCGGTGCGCTCTTCCCGAAGCGCCCTGCCCGGCGACCAGGCGGCGCGTAGCGTGAAACAGGAGGGGATGGTACGTCACCAGCGTATCGACCGACCGATCCAGCACGGCATCGACCACCGGGCTCGTCACCTCGTGGCAAACGGCAACCGTTCCGGCGGGCTCCTTGCGGTCGCCGAGCTGGAGACCGACGGGATCCCAGCCGGCCGCCGCATCAAAAGGCGCGATCGCAGCGATCGCCGAAGTGAGTTCTCCAACCGTCAGTGTCGACATCGCTGCGATGCTAGACCCGTTGGTTCACGCCGCATCGACCGGGCCCAACGTCTTGCTCACCGTCACTACCCCGGCCTCGACCTGATCGACCTCGAACCCTGCAGACTGCATCAGGCCTGCTGCGCCCTCATTGCCACCGAGGTACATCGCCTCGAAAGCTGTGATCCCCCGGTCGACCGCAGCCGATTCCAGGAGACGCACCAACATCTTCCCGAGCCCGGCTTGGCGCCAGTTCTCCTTCACAGTGACGGCGATCTCGGCGACCCCTGAATCGGGTTTGCCCTCGTAGCGGGCAATCGCCACCCCCTCGCCTTCCGTCCCGTCATCATCGACGAAGACAACCAGCGCAAGCCGATGGACGTAGTCGACTTCCGTGAGGTAGCGAAGCCGGGCCGCGTCGAGATGCACTGTTGGCGTAAAGAACCGCATGTAGAGGGTCTGGGCATCCGCGTTGTGGATTTCCTCTCCGAGACGCTCTGCATCGGTAGGCAGGACCGGTCGAATCCGCAGCGTGACGCCAGACTCCGCCTCCACCCGCCGCTCGAGTTCATGGGGATAGCCCTCGGGTGGTGAACTCGAGGACTGATTGGCGCGACTCACGTGTCTCCTCCGGAGAGCGCATCGTACGCCTCGCAGCGCGACGACCCGCCGACCTCGTCGCGCAATCGTTCTCAGGCACCCGAGTTCGCAGGACACCCCTCCCACCTATAATGATAGTGATTCTCAAAACCACTAAACGAGACCAGGACGAAACAATGAACCGAACCACCCGACCGCTCGCGGTCCTCCTCATCTGCTTGGCGTTGGTGACCGCGGCTGCCTGCGGAGCGAAGGAGGAAGCGACACCAAAATCCGCCGGTCTCGAAGTGGTTGCCACGACGGCGGTGCTGGGTGAAGTCGCGACCCGGGTGGCAGGCAGCGGCGCTGCCGTCCACGTGCTGATCGAGCGCGATCTGGATCCTCACGGGTTCACCGCCTCTGCCGCGGATATCGCCCTCCTGTCCACTGCAGACCTCGTAGTGGCCAACGGCCTGTCCCTCGAGGCTGGCATCGTCGACGCGTTGGCAGCAGTCGAAGCTGAGGGGACTCCGGTCCTCAGACTTGCTGAGTTGGTGGACCCCCTGCCCTTCTCAGGCTCCGCAGCCGCGACGGACGGCCTCGACCCCCACTTCTGGCATGATCCAATCCGGATGGCGCTTGCCGCCGACCGCGTGGCGAGCGCTTTGAGTGAGCTCTCCCCTGAGGCATCTGCCACGTGGCACGAAAACGCGGCCGTCCTCGGCACCGAGATCTCCCGAACTCACGACCGTGTCGTACAGATTCTCAACGCCATCGACCCGGTCGACCGCAAACTGGTGACCAACCACGACTCGTTGTCTTATCTCGCGGCGAGGTACGACTTCGAGGTGGTGGCAACAGTGATCCCGGGTGGAAGCACAGTCGGTTCACCAAGCGCAGCCGACCTCTCAGACCTCGTCGCGACGCTGCGGGACACCGGGGTGACTGCGATATTTGCCGAGACGACCCAGTCGGACAGTCTCGCTGAGGCGGTCGCTGCCGAACTCGGTCACGACGTCGCCGTCATCAGCTTGTATTCGGGAGGCCTGGGCCCGATCGGAAGCCCCGCCGACACCTACACCGGCATGCTGGTGGTGAACGCCGAACTGATTGTGGCGGGACTCGCTCGCTGAGCGCTCGTCAGCCCAAGGTACGTTCGTATTGCCCGGTCGGAGTCTCCTCGAACCCCATGCGTCGCAGGTATTTGGCATGAGCCTCGGTGGGCGCTTCGGTCCGCAGAGTCTCCCAACCCCGCGCGACGAAGAAGTCCGCCCTGGTGTCGAAGAGATAGTTACCGACCTTGAAATCCCGGTAGCGCGGTATCGCGTAGTCCATCGTCACGTCGAGCGTGGCGTCTCCGGCCGGACGAGCAACGAACGCACCCGCAGGAACCATGTTGCGCAGCACCAGCAGGGTCACGTCCCCCACGTCCGCCAGGTACACGAACCCTGGGAAGTACTTCTCGATATCTGCGCGATAGAAATCGAAGAACTCCGCGAGATACCGCGAGGTCGGAAGGACCTCCAGCACACTGAAGTACTCCCGATCGGTCCACGCCCGATAGAGGTAGAAACCGTGGATACCGATGATCACGAGGTTGGTCACCACCACCGGCGTAGCGCCGATCAGGACGCCGTACACGAGGAAGGTGATCGCACCTGCCAGGCCGACGAGGCGGAGCTTGAGCACCGACGTCATCGAGAGCGAAACGACCACCAACAACGAGCCGGCGTAGCCAACGAGGGTGTAGATCAACTCGGTATCCATTGCAGCGGGACCCTACCCGCCTCCCGGCTGTGCCTTGGTGGAACGTGCGCCTAGTCACCCAAAATGATCACTCCCTGGAATAAACCTGAGAGGCCAGCGCGGCGTGTAACCACGTGAACAGACACCACCACGTGCAACAAGCGGAGGAGATCATGTACCGAAAACGCGGACTCGCAGTCCTCGTCCTGACATTCGTCGTCGTGCTCCTGGGTGGCGCAGCCATCGCAGGCGTTGGGGCCCTCTCGAACCAGGCTCCAACGGATGAGGCTGCGGCGCCTCAGCTTGCCGCGTCCACAGAAGCGACAGCAACAGCCCCCAAGGCTCCTCACCAGGAGCAACCGCAGAGCACGATCACAATCGTGAAGGAGCAGCAGACCGCTGCAGTCTCTGGCGACGAACCAGCCAAAGAGCCTGCCGTCGCAGCAGACACCAAATCCGAGGTGGCGGCAGAACCCAGCGAGGTGAAGCCCGATCGCAGACTCGAACTTGTCGTCCTCTCCCCCAAGAACGAGACCAGCGTCTCCGAGCCCGTGATCAGAGTGAAGGGCCTCACCCATCCAGAGGCAACTGTGACGTTGGGCAGACAGCGGGCCGAGGCAGGACCAGACGGTCTCTGGATCATGCGGGTCGAGTTGGAGCCGGGAGACAACCGGCTGAAGTTCGTGGCCGAACTCGGAGATCAAACCGCAGAGGCCGGCCTCCTCGTTACCTACCGGAAGGTCGTCGACAAGCGATTCACTGCCAACCAGCGGTGGGAAGCAAGCGAAGAGAACCCGGCAACCAACGTGTACTACGGCACCGGCATTGCCGACACCAAGGTCACGGTTCGCTCCGCGCACGGCGGTGGGACCACCAAGGTGAACGAGCGTGGGAATTGGGAGATCAAGGTCCGCTTCCCGGATGCACCGTGCAACGAGCCGTTCAAGGTGCGCGTCAGCGCCGCGACCGGCCAAAGCAAGGACTTTCGCATGAAGCGGCTGTGCCGCACCGACTCGACCTTCACCGCACATCAGCGGTGGGAACTCGTCGACGGTGAGCCGGTCGTCAACTCCTACTACGGCACGGCGAAGCCGAACGCAGAAGTATGGGTCGGCTCCGACTTCGGCTCCGGGCATACCAAGGCAAGTGATGACGGCAAGTGGGAGCTCAGGGTCGAGTTCCCCAAGGCGCCCTGCAACGAACCCTTCCGGGTTGCGGCCGAGAGCGGAGACGCCCGCAAGGAATTCAAGATGAAACGGGTCTGCGAGCGGGATCACAAGTTCACTGCGAACCAGCAGTACGGCTCGTGCGGCGAAGCGGTCCCGTACGACGTCTTCTGGGGAACCGGCATCCCTGGCACCACGATCACGGCTCGTTCCGACTTCGGCGGCGGCACCACGACCGTCGCAGAGAGCGGCGACTGGAAACTCACGGTGAAGTTCCCAGACGCCCCGCAGGGTGAAACGTTCAATGTTCTCGTCTCAGACGGAAAAGGCGCCGAAGCGGTGTTCAAGTTCACGAATACCGGCGGCGAAGACGGCTGAGCCGGAGACGTCTTTCGCGCCTCTCCTGCGCCAACGGATGAGGCAACGCTCGGAGCCCGGGTCCTCCCCCGGGCTTCAGCGCGTGCCATGCCTCGTCACCGCGGCGAAGGCACCATCTGTGAACAGAAGCGAAACTCGCCATCGGCCGGAACAGAGTCGAGGTGAGTACCGTTGCACCCGTGGACAGAGGAGTTGACATGGCAGGATTGTTCGCCCGCAAAAGCACCGAGGTGCTCAGGCCAGAAACGGCACTCGCCGACAGAGAATCTCCCGTTGAGGTCTCCGGGCTTCACTACGTCAACGCCAGTTCCTACCTTCCACCATTCCCTGAGGAAACGGAACGGGCGGTTTTTGGGATGGGGTGTTTCTGGGGCGCCGAGCGCCTGTTCTGGAAGCTACCGGGTGTGGTCACCACCGGGGTCGGTTATGCGGGGGGTCACACTCGCCATGCGACCTATTCGGATGTCTGCTCTGGAGAGACCGGGCACGCCGAGGTCGTCCTCGTTGTGTACGACGCCGACCAAATCACGTTCGCCGATCTACTCCGGGTGTTCTGGGAAGAACACGACCCCACACAGGGAATGCGTCAGGGCAACGACGTTGGCACGCAATATCGTTCCGCCATCTATTGGGGTTCGGAGAAGCAGCACCTGGCAGCAGAGGCAAGCCGGACGCGCTATCAGGCTCGACTCACGGTTGCCGGCAAGGGAACGATCACCACCGAGATCGCCCCGGCCGGGGAGTTCTTCTATGCCGAGGAACACCACCAGCAGTATCTGGGCAAGAACCCGAACGGTTATTGCGGCCTCGCCGGAACCGGCGTCAGCTGCCGATCAGGCCTCGAGGTAGATTGACCGGATTGCTGTGAGGACGACTCAGCCCACCTGCGACTAGCCGAGCGTCCGGTCGTACAGCACACTCGACTTCGCGTGCCCATACTCCTCGTCGCTGATTGCCCCCTTGTCGTGTAGGTCCTTCAATTGGCTGAGGTCCTGGGCCACACTCTGGTCGTAGGGAACCTTCATCGGTTCACCGGCGACCGGGGCTTTCGGCCGGAAGATGAGATAGACCACCACGCCGACTACAGGCACCAGCACGATGGCCAGCAGCCACAATGCCTTGGCAACTCCCGAGAGATCGTGCCGCCTGAACAGATCGAATACTGCGGCCACCCAGATGATGGCGAGCGGGATAAACACGACGAGCAGCAAGAAGAATTCCCAAAAGTCCACTGACACCCTCCGTTGAGCGCTGTAGTAGATGACCATAACCCCTGTCGCCTTTGATGTGCCAGAATGCGGGCGTTCCCGTACCTGGAGGCGACATCGTGAAGCTCTGGATTCGATCGCTGGCACTCGTCGGCGCGTTCATGGCGACCTTGCTGCTCGCTGCATGCAGCGACGTCGGCAGTGGCATCAGCACCTCCGAAGGCGGCGATCGCACGACTACCACGGCCGAGGAAGTGGCAACGACCACTACCGCGGCACCCGAAACCACCACAACCCGCGCGCCGGAAACCACCACAACGATCGGCACGGGCACCACCACCGCCGCCGACTCGGCCGATGCAGCAGAAGAGTCGAATACCGGACTCTTCATCGTCCTCGGCATCATCCTGCTCGTGGTGGTGATCATCGCCATCAATGCCTCGCGCCGCAGCAAGCGTGCCGAAGCTGCCGCAGCCGGCACGGCGGTAGCCGCGGATACCGCCCCTGCCTGGAAAGCAACCGCCGACCAGGCATACTCTCAGACGCGTTGGCTGTACGAAAACCTCACTCCGGAGATCGGCCAGTGGCGAGGCGACTCGCTCCACGCGGGCGCCGATTCTGGCGGAGAGCAGACATCCGACGGAGCCTCAGCTCACCGACAGACCTGGAACCAGTTGGGCACCCAGATGACGGCAGCCACGAACACGCTCTACAGCCTTGAACCTCAGGTGAGCCCTTCATCGCAGCCGGTGGTCCGATCGGTCATCGACAACCTGAACCGCACTCGAACCGCCGTGGATGATGTCGCGTCTGCCAGGCTCGCCGTGGATCAGGCAACCGACGCGTTGCAGGCAGATTCGGGTAATCAGCGCTTGCAGCAAGACCAGGCTGCCGCCAACGACCACGAGAACCAGTCGGTGCAAACCCTGAACGGCAGCCGGACCGTCCTCCAAGGGGCGCTGGCCAACCTCGCGGCCTTGCAGTAGCCCCGGAACACTCGCCCGAGCAACGGTGACCCGCCGAGCTACAAACCAGCAGGCCCGTGAATGAATCCGGCTCGCCTTACAGCGAGCCGGATTCCGGGATCATTCGGTTCGAGCTGGTCTGTCGCTAGCCCGCTTCCACCTCGCCGCCGTGCACGGTCAGCCCGTAGATCACGAGGGACGCCAGCACCATCATCGTGACCGACCACCACGGATAGGCGCTCAACGACAGGAACGCCGAAACCAAGCCCAAGGTCGCAATGACCACGCCGGCAACCGTCGCCCATGTTTGGCCGGACAGAATGCCCCAACCGGCGAACAACTCCAGCACGCCGATGAGGAGCAGGATCCAGCCCCAGGTCGTGAAGTCGAAGAACACGAGGCTGCCCTCGTTCGTGAGCGCCACCCAGTCACTGTTCGCCAACAGCACCAGTCCGTAGATCACATTGAGCGTTCCCAAGATTGCCATCATGACCGCGGCGTAGGTGACCCACCCGCTAGTCGTCTTCATCGTCGTCCCCAAAGGGCACCTCCCGGTCGAGTGAACTATCCAGAGCCTACGGCGCAGCAGCGGGGAATCGCCGGATTTATTGCTGTGGTTTGGCGATGAGGGGCACCGCCGTGGCACCGGCATACGTCGGTGCAAAGTTCGCCATCAGCATGTCGCAGCACACAGTGAAGTTCTCCTCGTTCAGGGTGTAGAAGCGCTGGCGCCCCTCCCTCCGTACGGTGACGAGGTCTGCGGCCTCCAGGATCTTGAGGTGGTGACTCACCGTGGGCTGGCTCACCTTGCCCCCCAGCTCGCCGACGGTGGCGTTCACGCTCAACCATTGGCAGCACAGAAGTTGCATGATTTCTTGGCGGGTCTCGTCTGCCATCGCTTTCGCGAAAGCAACGGCATCGACCTCTGAAGGTGTGATCGGCATTGTGGCGAGTATATCGACGTTCGTCTATGAACGGGTCATCCGCCGGAGGTCGAGGCGGAATAGAAGGGGAACCAGCCACTCTGTAGCATGCCCATCGCACGTCTCGAGGTGGGACGTCATACAGCTCAGGGAGGGATCGTGGTTCAGGAATTCAAGGACTTCATCTTGCGGGGCAATCTCATCGAGATGGCGACTGCCTTTGTGATGGGTGTCGCGTTCGCCGCGCTCATGGGGTCCTTCGTCAACGATCTCGTGATGCCGATCATCGCCGCGATCTTCGGCGAAGCCGACTTCGGCGACCTGACGTTCACCATCAACAATTCCGTCTTCTACTACGGGAACTTCCTCACCGCGTTGGTGGTCTTCCTCACGACCGCTCTGGCATTGTTCCTCTTTGTCATCAAGCCCTACAACGCCTATCAGGCGCGGGCCGAGGCAGCAGGCGGGGAGGAGGAAGCGGCCCCGGAAGAGGACATCCAACTGCTCACCGAGATCCGAGACGCACTGGTTCGAAAGACCTGACCCACCTTGGGCCCACCCGGCTTCTGCGATGCGTTTGGATTGTGTTAAGCCCGAGAACGCGTATAGCCTGGCGCCACTGATGCGCACCCGCTGGCGTCGTCACGCGCTACTTCTCGTCTCTCTCACGCTGCTGTTCGCCACAGTGGCCGTTTCAGGCGCGTCTGCCCAGACCAAGAAAGACGTCGAAAAAGCAGAGGCGGCCAAGGAGCGGGCATATCAGGAGCTCGTCGACACGCAGCGAGAACTCAACGCGGCAATGAACGCCTATGAGGACGTGGCCGAACAGGTCTTCGAGGTGTCATACCGACTCGACCGGCTCGATGCTCGAATCGATCAGGACCAGGATGCGGCGGCAGAGCTGCGTGCTACGGCGCAAGCGCTCGTCGTCGAGGCCTACATGAACGGCAGCTCCGCAAGCTCCGTCACCGTGGCGCTCGAGGCAGACTCGATCCAGGATGTGGTCACCAGCCAAGCTCTGTACGAGCGAGCCAACGAACTCAGCGTTTCGACGCTCGACCGGCTCGACTCGGTGAGTCGCGAGCTCGATCGCCTCAGCTCCGACCTGGAGGAGGACCAGGAGGAACTCGGCAGACTCGAGATCATCGCAGAGCGAGCCCTCATCCGCGTCGAGGAGCTGCTCGCCAAGTCCACGGCGACGTACGAGCGGAAGGATGATGCCGCCAAAGCCGCAGTCGCCAGGTACGAAGCCGAACAGGCACGCAGGCGGGCAGCCGAGGCGGCGCGTCGAGCTCGCGAGGAAGCAGCCAGGAAGGCGGCTGCCGCTCGCGCCAGCAGTGGCGGCGGCACCGCGGCCCCCAGGGGTGGGAGCGGCGGGGGAGGTAGCACCGTCTATGGATACCTGCGTTGCCCTTCAGGGACTCCGATGGCGTTCCGGGATACGTGGGGCGCTCCACGATCGGGTGGCAGGAGCCACAAGGGCACAGACATCTTTGCGTCCAGGGGAACCCGGGTTTTTGCCGTCACGGACGGCCGGGTCAGGATCAGCAACGGCGGGCTCGGCGGCAAGTCAGTCTGGCTGTACGGGTCCGACGGGAATGCGTACTACTACGCACACCTGGACAGCTGGCAGGTAGCAAATGGAGCCAGGGTGAGCCAGGGGGACATCGTTGCCACAGTCGGCAACACCGGGAATGCTCGTGGTGGCGCGAACCACACCCACTTCCAACTCCACCCAGGCGGCGGATCTCCCCGCAACCCCTACCCCACCCTCGCCGCCATCTGTAACCGCTGACCGAGCCCGTTCTTCAGCGCGGGGCCCGATGCCCCAGCCGCAAGGGCTCAATCGGCAAAGGAGACCAGATCGTCGGGATCCGTGATCAGCCTCGATCCGGATTCTCCGGTAGTCACCAGCTCGAAGGACGCGTCGGTCAGATCCACCGTGAGCTTCACACCATGCCCCGAGGCTCGCCAGCTCATCGAGATGACGTGGTTCGCAGTGTCGTGCAGTGTCCAGCGTCCAGCGAAGGCAGGATGCGCGTTGCGCAAGCGAATCAGCCCGAGCAGCCGGCGCACCACAGGACGGTCGAATGCCGCAACGACCTCAGACGGCGAGTATCGGTGACGGTTGATATCGCGTCCTTCCCCGCTTCTGGCGAGCAACTCCATGTCGTTGCTGCCCGCCAGCAAGCCGACGTAGTAGATCTGCGGTATGCCGGGGATGAACAGCTGGATCGCCCGAGCGAGCCAGTATTGCCGTTCGTCGGCACCGAGAGCGTCGTAGTACGTGCAGTTGACCTGGTAGAGATCGAGGTTCGAGGCGGCATGCCCGGTGGCCGCCCTGCTCTCGCCACGGCTGTTGCCATGAATTGCCTCGACCAGTGAGTCGATCTGGTCCGGGGTGAGCAAGCCCGCCCTGGCACCGTCTGATCCGACGTCGACGATGCCGATCCCGTCGTGAGTATCGAGGACCGTGATCGCGTTCCGAGGACGGATGTCGAGCCATCGATGCAGTGGCCTCCCGTCGCCTGTGATGAGTGCGTGCAGCGTCAGCGGTGGCAACGCGAAGTCGTACACCCAGTCCACCCGACCGGCAACATCGATTTGAACATCATGATGGGAGTGAACCTCACCAAGGACTTCGAGTCCGAAAGCGTGACATCGATCACGGAGCTCATCGATGAAGCGCAGAGTCTCGGGCGTCATGAAACAGCTGGTGCCCGGCGTCTTCACGGCATAGCCCACGGCATCGAGCCGCACCGCCTTCACGCCGGCCGCCGCAAGTCTGCTCAGGATCGAGTCGAAGTAGGCCGACGTTGCCACGTCGTGCACATCGAGATCGATCTGCTCGCTCGTGAACGTCGTCCACATCATTCGGATCGTTCCGTCCGCAAACCGCAGGGCTGTGAACGGGGCACCGGGTCGAGGCCGATAGATGAGGCCGAGCTCGGCCGGCGAAGCGCCCTCCGGGAATACCCGCTCGCGGGTGAGGAACAACCCGGCGTGGTCAGAGGCCTCGCCGTTGGCAACAAAGTCCCGAAACTGCCGGGATGCCGTTGAAATATGATTGACGATGAGGTCGGCCGTCACCTCGAACTCGTTTGCCAATTTCGCGATGTCCGCCCACGTTCCGAGGGAAGCGTCGACTCGAGTGTGATCGGTCGGATCGAAACCCGCGTCTGCCCCATCGATCGGTGTGAAGAACGGCAATACGTGTACGCCACCGAACAACCCTGCGAGCGGACCTCGCAAGAGTTGGGTGAGGCCAGCAAGGCTTCCGCCAAACCGATCGGCGTACGCGATCAGTTGCGTGACGTTCCGCATGACGCCCGACTCCTCTTCTTTGGTCGACGGCGCCCCGATTCTGCCATGGCTGTTGGTGCCGTACCCGCGTTCGAAGACCGACCGAGTCGTCAGATAGTTGGTCAAGGTTTCCCCGCGAGACGCCGTAGAGACTCAGGAGCACATCGGAGAACGAGTGAGTCGGGAACAGCCGCAGTTTGAGACTGCCCGCAAGGGGTACAAGACCGCAGACGTCGATGCCTTCGTGCTTCGCACGAACGAGGTCCTCGATGATCTCGAGTCACAGGTATCACAGATGGCTGCCGTCCAGCGCGACCTGGCAGACGCGTACGACGAAGCTGCCGGATTACGCGAACAACTTCACGCCGCCACGGGTGAGTTGGAGAAAGCGAACCGGGAACTCGAGGTGACCCGGGGCCAAGAAGAAGCGCTTCGCATGACACTCGTGTCTGCAAGTCGCACCAAGGACGAAATGCTGGCAACCGCTCAGCTCGAATCCGAGAACATGGTGGCTGAGGCCACCGCTCAGGCACAGTCGACACTGGCAAGCGCCCGCGAAGAAGCCACGCGCCTAGGTGAACACGTGCAGAGCGTGAAATCGGAGCTCGATCAGCAGAAGTCCTCGGTGGCATCGGAACAACGGGCACACGCAGATGCATATGCAGCCCAGCTTGCTGCCGATCACCAAGAACATCTCTCGGCCATCGGTGAACTCGAAACGCTCTACCAGACGATGGCCGGCCGGCTGGAAACCATCCTGGCAACTGCGCATCGAGACGTCGCTGCCGGGTGGTCACGGCTCACTGCAACTGAATCCCAGGTTCTGCCGACCGCACCCGCCGACGCCACGCCGGTTTCCGAGGAGGGGCCAAGCCGAGACCTGGAATTGGCAGCTCCGCCGGCTCCTACCGCATCCGCCTTCCGAGAAGAGCTCTCGGCACTCGACAGGATCGCGCGACTCACCGACCCTGCAACCACGGCAACCGCTGCGGTTACTTCGGAGGCCAGCTCAGTCGCCGCCCCCGTGCAGCCTGAGCCATCACCCCCGACATCCGAGATGCCGGACCCGATGGAATCGGTCACCGTAGACGCGGCGCCTCTCGCGGCGGAGGCTGCGGATCCACCCGCATCGTTTGCGGCCGAGGTCGTCGAAGACTCGCCAGCGGTGGCCGCCGAAGGCGAAGCCCCTGTTCCCTTCGAAGTGTCTGAAGTAGGTAACGACGAGCCTGCGACCGAACCGGAGGCAGACGCACCGGAACCTCCCGTGGACAACGTGCAGCTCCTCCGGGAAGAGCCGCCCGAACCGGCAGTCGACGAGGCGGATACTGATTCCAACGACGATGATGCCGGTGGCGAGCCGCGTCAGTCCTTCTACAACCGCCGCTCGGGCAACCTGCCTCGACTGGGTGAGGACAAACAGCAAGACACCAGTACTTGGATGGCATCGCTCCGCGACAAGAGCTGAGGCCGGAGGACGGGCCTCGAGCTGCTCACCGATTCGCCACGCCGTCTCTCCGTCCGACATGCCGCATGCGAGTTGAGCTGCTCCGTACGCGCCGTGCTCACGCCCATTGGCCACCCGGGATCGTCAAACACCACGAGGTCGAGAGCCGATTCTCAGTCTCGACCACTGACCACCGACCGTAGCCCGCGGTTGGTTGGTCGTTCACTGCGACCTCGCCGTCCATAGGATGGGTGCATGACCGACATTGCACTGGTCCGCGGCGTTCCCGATTCCTTCACCCAGGCCCTGGTGCTCGGCGTGCACCCCGACATAGATGTGCAGCTCGCACGTCTGCAACATGCCCGGTACCGGGACATGCTTGCTGCCGCCGGGTACGAGGTCAGGCAAGTGCCTGTAGATGAGACCCACCCCGATTGTGTCTTCATCGAGGACGCCGCAGTCATCGTTGGAACGAGCGCGGTCATCGCTCGTTCGGCCGCAGCGCCGCGCCGCGGTGAGATCGGACCCGTACGAGAAGCGCTGCCTGCCGGGCTCAATGTCTGCGCGATCGAAGCTCCAGGGACCCTCGACGGCGGCGACGTATTCACCATGGGCGACAACCTCTACGCTGGGCGTTCGCGTCGTACGAATGATGCCGGCATCGACCAACTCCGATCCGTAGCCTCAAGCGAGGGGCTCACCACCGTCCCGGTAGCAGTGCATGATGGACTCCACCTCAAGTCGGTTGTCCTTCCGCTTGATCGGGAGAGCATCCTCGTCACACCGGATGCGGTGGAGGAGCGAGCGCTCACCGGCCTCCGGATCATCTACGAGGTGGCCGGAGAGCGGCATCGGGCCAGCGCTTTGCCACTGCGCGACGGCAGGCTGCTGGTCACCGCCACCGCTCCATTGACTACGAGTCTGCTCGCCTCCGCCGGCTACACCCCTGCCCCAATCGACGTGTCTGAACTCCAGGCTGCCGACGGTGGTTTGACGTGCCTCTCGATCCTCATCTGACACGAGCCTCCCACGTCCTCATGGCAGACAACCGCTCTCTCAGCTTCCACCCGACAGGATCGGTCATCGACGATCAACGATCCGGGACCTTCGCCGACACGATGTGGGACCTTTGGCCCCCACCCAAGCAGGCGGTGTCGGTCCATCATGCTTGTGAAAGAATTCACAAATGACCCAAGGCCCATCGCCCTTTCGACCCGGGTGGACAGATGAAGCCATCAACCGAACCGAATTGTTCCGAGGCGAGTCTGCCACCGGCATCACCGTTGACGAGCGAACGCGTCGTCCAGATCGCCAAAGCCCTCGCTCACCCCGCCCGATTGCGGATACTGGAACAGTTCGCAGAGGGCCGCCCCCGAACAGTGCATGACATCGTTGAAGACTGCACCTTGGCCCAATCCACGGTGTCCGAGCATTTGAGAATTCTGCGAGAGGCGGAGGTGGTGTTCGCCACCAAAGACGGTGCGTGGACCTGGTACTGCGCCCGACGATCCATGCTGATCGAGTTCGCTGCCGCCGTCAATGCGCTCGCCATGTCGGAAGCGCTCGTCGAACACCGCTGAGGAGCTCGATTCGCTTTCTGGTTGGCGTCAGGACCTGCCACAATCCCCCGGGCCTACACGAATCACCCGCGGACAGCTTCGGTTTCGATTCCCAGGGCCAGTTGCCCGCAACGTAGGGTCGAAGGTCCCTATCGGACATCGACGATATACGAAATGATCTCACTTGTGAAATCATTCACAAGCAGAATTATCGCAAGGAAAGGCAGATAATGAGTAAACGTCTTCGCATCGTTGGTGTGGTTCTCGCACTGATCGGTCTGGGGTTCCTGATCGCCAGTGGAATTGCATACACCAAGGTTCAAGATGGCTATGCGTCCCTCGACGCGTTCAGCACGGCTCAGAACGTGGAGCTGAGCTACAACGAGGCCGGCGAGCTGACCGACCGCGGCACCACTGAGGGCGCAGACGCCATCATGGTTCTCCTCACCGAGGACTGGGGCTACAACATCAACGAGGCCGACCTGGACTCGAACGATCCTGTGGTCAACACCGCGACCGAGTACATGTTCCAGATGGCCACCATCGGCTTCCACATCCTGCACGGCACCCAGACGGTGGTGCTGACCGAGGATGTGGAATACGAGGGTGAGACCTTCGCGGCCGGCACGTATGAGGTCGAAGTAAGCACCGTCGGGAGCCCAGAGCGGCTCGCAGCCGGTTTCGCCGGCTACTGGACCGACTTCGACCGGCAGCACCCGCTTGAGGGTCCGGCCCGCTCCCAGGCGTGGAGCGGCACCGCACACGGTCTGTTCGGCGAGCTCGGCGTGGGCACCATCACCCACTCCACCCTGCAGATCGCCATGGCGGTTACCGCCTTGATCGCAGGCCTCGGCGCCGTCATCCTGCTGGCCGGTCTCGGCCTGTTGTGGGCGGCGTGGGATCGGAAGCAGGCAGTGCCGGACACTGTCGACGAGATGTTCCCGGACCAGGAGCCCGCACCGACGAAGAGCTGAGTACGCCCATCCTTACTGACAGGTAAGACGACTGGACCCCCCATTCTCCCTCGGGGGGTCCAGTCGCGTCTCGACCACCAACCTCACATTGCTTGGTGCGCGCGCTCGTCTGCTCGGATCCCACCGCCGATTCCCCCTGCGACGGCAGCGGCAAGCGCGAGGGCACACGCCACCAGCAGCCAACTAGCTTCGAAGCCTGCTCGGTCGATCGTCCAGCCGAGCAGCACAGGGCCGGCCCCAGCACCGAGGAAGATCCCAGCCTGGGTGATGCTGGACGAGGCGGCCGCGGCGGCGATGTTCGCATTGACGACCGTGAACGTCATGACGCCCGGCCACCCCCAGCCGGTGGCGAACGCAGCGAGCACGAGCCCGACGAACCATGGTCCAGACGAGGAACGCAGCGCCAAAACACGATCGCACCGAGACCAAGCAAGACCACGAGAGCGGCGAAGCCCCGCCCCCGATATCTGTCGTTCGTCGCCCCGGCTAACACTCGGGCCGCGATGCTGGTGAGCGAACCGGCGAAGAGCAGGACGCCGGCACCCCCCTCGCTGATGTCGGTCGCGACGGCAGCAGCTACCAGAAAGGTGCTGAGCGAAATCGCAGACCAGGTCGCCAGCGCAGCCGCAGTGGCGAGCCCGATCAGTTGGAGGACGGACAGCGGCGCCGCCCCGTGAGCCGGTTCGTCCACACCGACGATGGAAGCCGGTGTGTCGGCTTCGCCCGGAATCAGCAGCCAGACAATCGGCGCCAACAGGGCTGCGACCGCGAACGCGGCGGGCCACCCGATGGTGAGCACCAGTATCGGGAGAGCAAGGCCGGCCAACAAGGTCGACGTTGGAATCCCGGCATGCTTCAGCCCGAAGATGAGCCCCCGCCGGCCCGGATCGACTCTTTCTGCCAGAGCTTTGTTCGCAGCCGGGTTCGCAAACCCGTAGGCGATGCCGCCGACGACGAGCAGCCCCGCCAGCACCCAGACGCTCCTGCCGACGAGAGCAATTGCCAGCAGGACCGCGGCGGCGACACCGGCGTTGATCCGCATCGCTCGTCGCCAGCCGATGCGCTCCACCAGGCGCCCGAGCGGCACTGAAGACACCGAAGCCGTGAGAAAGAAGGTGGCAGTCAGCATCCCCAACGTGGTAGGCGTGAGCCCGATGTCGGCTTCGAGTTGCAGAAAGGCAGCTCCCATCAGAAAGGCCGGCTGCGTGCTGAGAGCCACGATCAGCATCGACAGGATGAGCCGCCGCCACGGAAGAGATCGCACTACTCGATTCTATGGGCAGGCAAGCGACGGTCTCGGCGGACTCGACCGCAACCCAGATACTTCCGAACCGCGCCGTGCGGGCCAGACACGACGTCGGTGATGAAGCTCGGGATCTCGTCCGGAGCCGCCCCCTCGTAGCTTGGTCAGGTCATCAGCCTCGGGTTGAGGGTGTACGTTCCGAGGATCGAGGCCTTGCCCAGCACATGGCCCACCATGGCGCTCCGTACGTCAGCCAGGTCGAATGATCCGGATACCGGGAGGGTAGGGACGTCGAGGGCCGTCACGGTGAAGCGATAGCGGTGGACCCGAGCGTCGTTCCATGGCGGACACGGTCCGTCGTAGCCGAGGTACGTACCCGTCATGTCCTCATCGCCGGAGAACCAGGAGGTGTAGTCGTTGACCCCCTGACGGCCGCGGGGTCCTTCGCCATCCTTGCCGCGCGAGATCACCCCTTCCGAGAACTCTCCCTCTGCGACTTCCCCAGGCGATATGGGCAGATCCACCAGTACCCAATGCACGAATTCGGCACGAGGCAACTCAGCAGGAACTTGCCTACCTTCCTGGTTGACATCGTCCGGCACCGTCGGCACATCAACGTCGATGCAGGTCACCACCAGACTCTCGGTACCTTCCGGCAGATCGCGCCAGGCCAAGTGCGGGTTTCGGTTCGGCGCAAACCCCACATGACTGTCCGGGTCGGGCAAGCCGAAGGCAAATTCACCCGGGATCCATCCGCCGTCCTTGAAGCTGTTGCTGTCAAGCCGCATATGCCACCTCCCACCCCGACGTTAGTGCCGAAACCGTGACCATCTGCTCTGGTCGGTGTCGACCCGCTGCGCGAACGTGGTCGCGGCAGAGGCGGACGCTCGAGAGTGACCCGGAGGCGAATGTGGCGGGCGAGGGCACCACATGGCGCGAACTTGCTCCGGCGACCGATCCGGCACAGCGGCGGGCCTTCCTCGACGCCAGGCGACGATCTCACCGGGACCGATACAACCGCCTCCACGCCGCTAGCTATGACGAGGAATGGGGCCAGATCTCGCCCAGCCATCACGCATTCCTGAAGAGATTGCTGGCAACCACTCCGCAGAACGGAATCGTGCTCGACATCCCGTGCGGCACCGGGAAGTACTGGGAGCTGGTCCTCGAATCGGGACCAGCCGTCATCGGTGCCGATCAGTCCATGGGAATGCTCGCCGTAGCCAGAACCAAACATCCCGATGTCCCGGTGGTGTGTGCCTCGCTTCAGGAGCTGCCGCTGACTGCCACATTCGACGCGGTCATGTGCGTAGACGGGATCGAGGACGTCGGCCCCGAGGACTGGCCCACCGTGCTCAGGCGACTCCACCGATCCACCAGACCTGGAGGATGCCTCTACCTCACCGTCGAGCAACTCGAGGAGGCCGAGGTGCGGAGCAGCTACGAAGCCGCTCTCGAGCGCGGGGATCCGGTAGTCCCGGGGGAAGACTTCGACGGAATCGGGTATCACTTCTTCCCGACTGCAGCTGCCATCCGGAGCTGGGTTCTTGGAGCAGGGTTCGACGAGCTCAACGAGGCTGTCGCCGATTTCTACCGCCACCTGATCCTCCGACGTCGTGGCGGGTAGTCGGCGAACCGCGCTCCCAGCTGCCCCTCGTATGCCCGAAGCCAGGACCTACGAGCCGATCGCGGACGATCGGCCCTATCGGCAACGCGGTCTTTCGATATTCTTGGAGCCGGAGGTGCGACATGATGCGAAAGGGCACGCGGGTAGTTCGACTCACCAAGCGAGTGGGCCAAGCCGCACCGACCGGCAAGATCGTCGCCGTACGCGGCACCTCGTACGAGATCAAGTGGGATGACGGTCACACCAGCGTCACCTCGCCTGAGGCCGTGCTCCCGGCGAAAGAACCGGCAGCCCACTGACGGTTGAGGGTGGGGCGAACCGCAACGCCCCACCTCGATCGCGCCTCCACAAAGGCACTTCGGCCCCTGGACGCCTTGGCGCCAGTCGGCTAAGTCTCGGGGAAGGAGTCGTGCCTCCCTACATACCCGCAGCGCGTTCCGTGGAAAGGGTGAGATTGGGTAGGCTCTCGGGTACAGTCATCTTGGTGGAGGCTCGAAGGGAAGGTTGATGGCCCGTCGATCGCTTGCGATCGTGGTTGCGCTGTTGTTGCTACTCGCAACGGCCACGGTCGCGTTCGCCGAAGACACCGCGACCGAAGACACCGCGACCGAAGAAGTTCCAACTGAAGAGGCTGCGACCGAAGAGGCCGTTTCTGAGCCTCTCATCACGCTTGACCCCGCCGTGATCGAAGAAGGCACGGTGGTCGGTACCGTGGTCGGCCTTTTGACGATAGACGGAGCCCCAACCACCCTGCTGTATTCACTCGTGGCCGGCGAAGGCGACACCCACAACCACCTGTTTGTGGTCGAAGGCGATGCAGTCCTGACTGCGACCGAGGTGGATTACGAGACCCTTGGAGCCGACCTGACGATTCGAATTGCTGCCGCGGATGCGGCTGGGGAGTTGGTACTCGAGCACGGAGTGGGCATCACACTGACCGACATGGGTGAGATCTCGCTGGTTCCGTCGGACATCGACGAGAACGTGGAAGCCGGCTCGTACATCGGTACTCTCCATGTCGAGGGTGCTGTCGAGGGAGCAACGTTCGGCTACGGATTGGTACCCGGTGAAGGCGATGCCCACAACCATCTCTTCACGATCGAGGATGCCGATCTCCTCACCGCAGACGAACTCGACTTCGAGGAGCTTGGTCCATCGCTCTCCATCAGGGTTGCAGCCACTGATCTCGTGACCGGAGAAGTCGTTCATGAACATCGGTTATTTGTTGTCTTGAACGACTTCGAGGCAGAGATGACCGCAGCCGAGCAAGAGATCCTCGACGCGCTCCACCCCGTTTGCGACCCGCGCGGCGACGAGTTCGTGTTGTGGCGCTTCCCGCAACTCGACGACGGCACGGATTTCTCATACACGTTCGGTGCAGACCGCGAGGGTGGAGAACGGCGGCATCGCGGTGCTGACTTGATGGGCGCGGCAAAGGGCATGCCGGTGGTGGCAGTGGCAGACGGCCTGGTGTCGTACGTCGGGACGGGCGAAAAGGCGGGCCACTTCGTGATGATCCAACACGAGGACGGTTGGGAAACCCGATATATGCACCTCAACAACGACACCTTCGGCACAGACGACGGCGTCCTGACTCGTGAGGAAGCTCTGGCACCGGGCATCACCGTCGGCGCAGTAGTCGTGGCAGGCCAGCTGCTCGGATGGGTCGGCGACAGCGGTAACGCGGAGAACTCGCCACCTCATACCCACTTCGAACTATGGCAGTACAACCACCTCGCCGATCCGTTTGCCTGTCTCCGCCAGGCCTGGGACTGGCAGCTGCTGGTGTGGGACCTCGACGATCGCATTCGCTGACGGCACCCCAACCGGCCGGTTCGACTCACATCTCGAAACGTGCCCAGGCTCGCTCGAATTCGGTCTTGGCGAGTCGACCCTCCGCTGAAGGTTCCCCCAGGCGTACGGCCGGACCACCCTCGGCGAAGAAGTTGCCTCCCAACTCCGCACCGATCCCGGCGCCCAGCATGAGGAAGCAGTTGCCGACGGCTTCGTAGTCTCCGAGGTCGGTGGTTGTGCCGAGTCGATGTGCGACGACGCTGGCGGCATGGCGCCCCTGGGCGGTCGCGAAGACCCCGGCTTTGGGAACGGCCTTCGGGCCGACCGGAATAGTGTTCACGTCGCCGATCGCAAAAACGCCGGGTGTCGACGTTTCCAGTGTCGCTCGATCCACCGGAACGAATGGGGAGCCGTTCGCAATGCCCGAGTCGGCAACCACCGAGGGCAACTGATGCACGGGGATCGTGATCGGAACATCTGCCGAGACCCTGGTCCCGTCGCTGAACTCGACTGTCGTGGAATCTACTAGCGAAACATGCCGACCGGTCAGCAGCCCAACACCGCGTTCCTCCAGTAGGGCCTCGATCCGATCCGAAGCCGCCGGCCCGGCGACGGCCAGCGGCCTCGGCTCTGGAATCGCGACGGTGAGTTCGGTCTGCTCGCGAATCCCGCGGTCCCGCAGGTGAGCGTCGATCATGAGCACTGCTTCGAAAGGTGCCGGTGGACAGCGGTATGGACTCCCGCCGATCCCGATGACGATTGATCCGCCCTCGAATGCCAGGATGCGATCACGCAGACGCAAGGAGGTGGCTCGGTCGTAGAAGGAGTACGCGTTTCGTGATCCCGGCACTGCGTCCCAGTCGTACGCCACCCCGAGTGCGATGACCAGGTGGTCCCACGCGAGCTCACCGGCACTGGTTGCCACCAAACGGCGTGCTACATCGATGGACTCGATCTCACCCTCAACGAGGCGGATCCCCTGCTTGGGCAGTTTGGTGAGGGTGCGGGCCAGCGGTGCCTGGTCCCCCACTATGACGGCAGGGTTGACCCCGCAGAGAAAGGACTCGGCGGAACGATCGACGATTGTCACCTGATGCTGCTCAGGGAGGAGTTCCCGACAGGTGAGCGCCGCCGCGGCACCGCCGAAACCGCCTCCAAGAACCACCACAGACGCCACGGCCCCTCCTTCCGAGGTGGATCTTCCACGCTCGGTGGGCCATGGTACGCGGTCGGGGCTTTGAACCGGCCGGACCCCTGCCTCCGCTGCTCCTCCATCTCCGACAGCGCGCAGCCGACAAAGACCAAGCAGGGCGGACGCACAGCCGAGCGGAGTCTGCCCTGGAGGATCAGAAGGTCGGCTTCACCGCCCGGATGATTGCGGAGTGCATGCCGTCAGCCACCGAATGCGTAGGCGTGATCTCGACGTCTGCGAATCCGGCTGCGCTGAGGCCGCGTTCGTATTCTGCGAACGTGATTGCCCCCGCGATGCAGCCGACCCAACTCCCCCGTTCCCTTCGCTGAACTTCAGTGAGATCGTCCTCGGCGACGATGTCACTGATCCCGATGCGGCCACCCGCACGCAGCACCCGTGACATCTCGGCGAACACCCGACTCTTGTCGGCAGACAGGTTGATGACGCAGTTCGAGATGATCACGTCCACCGTGCCAGCGTCCAACGGGATGTCTTCCATGTAACCCTTCAAGAACTCGACGTTGGTCGCCCCAGCCTCGGCCGCGTTCTTCCGCGCCAGGTCGAGCATCTCATCCGTCATATCCAGGCCGTAGGCAAATCCGGTGGGACCCACCCTGCGGGCCGACAGCAGCACATCGATTCCCCCACCGGATCCGAGGTCGAGCACCGTTTCGCCTGCTTCCAGGCTGGCGACCGCCGTCGGATTGCCACAGCCGAGACTGATGTCTGCGGCGCCTTTCGGCACGGAACTCAGGTCCTCTGCCCGATAGAGGTGGGTACCGAAGTCCTCTTCGGTCGCGGCGGGGTCGCAACATCCATCAGGTCCGCAGCAAGAACCCGCGGATCGCGCGGCATTGGCGTATCGCTCGCGAACCTGTTCCCGAAGGGTGGTATCTGTCATCGGCATTCCTTACGTATAGATTGACGTCGATATGATCAATGTAGCCAACGCATAGACGTATGTCAATACATTGTCCGCGAAGGGTGGTGCAGGTCAGATGGCAAAGGGCAGACCGCAGCATCGCACCACACCGGTAGGGTGCGTCGCGTCGCACGCTCAACGCCATCGATAGAAGGAGAAGCGCAGGGTGGAGGCAACAACTGCCGGCCGCGGATGGATCGCCACTCGGGCCACGATGCTGACGGCTCCCCCGAACCGGCAGCAAGCGGTGCGGTCATGACCCCTCCGTCGATGCCGGAGGGTGGCCTGGTGGCGGTTGCCGTGACACCGTTCGACAACGATGGTGCGCTGGACGAGCCGAGCCTGCGGTCGCTGCTGGACTTCTACGTCGACTGCGGCTGCAGCGGCATCGCCTTGCTCGGCGTGATGGGCGAAGCCAATCGGATGACAGACGAGGAATCCAAGGCGCTCGTCGAGTCTGCAATCGGCGCCATAGACCGCAGGGTGCCGGCGATCGTTGGCGTGTCCAATAGCTCACTGGCACGTGTCGCCGACCTCGCCGAGTTCGCCATGGCAGCAGGCTGCGCCGGGGTCCTGCTGCAGCCACTTCCCGGCCTCCAGGGTGACGATGCGGTGGTCGCTTACTACGCGGCCGCTGCCGCCGCACTGGGACCCGATGTCCCGATTTGCCTGCAGGACTACCCGAAGGCGAATGGGGTGCACTTATCGGTCGACGCCTGGCGCCGCATCGTGACGACCTGCCCCAGCGTCACCATGCTGAAACATGAAGCCGAACCCGGCTTGAGCAAGCTCGCCCGAATCCGCGCCGCCGAGGCCGAGGGGATCAGAAGCGTTACCATCCTCGTCGGGAACAACGGCATCCTCCTCCCCCAGGAGCTCAATAGAGGCGCAGACGGCGCAATGACCGGTTTCGCCTTTCCCGAGGTGCTCGCGAGCGTCATCGCCCTCGGCCGAGCAGGGCGTCTCGAGGAGGCTTCGGATCTGTTCGATCGTTTCCTACCGTTGAACCGATATGAACTCGCAGGCGGCATCGCGGTACGCAAGGAGATCCTGCGGCGCAGGGGCGTCCTTCGAACTGCGACCTTGCGTTTTCCCGTGGCCCGGATCGATGCCGCGACGGCTGCCGAATTGGACACCCTGTTGGCCCGCCTCGAACGCGGGGCAAACACCTCACTCTCGGAGCTGCAGGCGAACCCCTGACTCCGCGAGGTGGCGCGCTCGAAGCGCTGGTTGGGCCGCGATTCGGTAAGGTCTGACTCGTGAGAGACCGCGACCTCAAACTGCTGCTGCTGCTTACCCTCTTAATGGAAGCGGGTAATGGGAAGGGCCGGCCGAATGGAGTGTTCTCTCGCGTTGCTTCCCGCGCCACGGAGGCGGTCGTCGACGTGGTCGACCCGGACGTCATCATGGAGCGGGTCGACGTCAACGCACTGATCGAACGGGTAGACGTCAACGAACTCATCGACCGGGTCGACGTCGACGCGATGCTGGAACGCGTCGACATGAACGAACTCCTGGAGCGCGTCGACATCAACGACCTGCTCGAACGCGTCGACGTCAACGCCGTCATCGATCGGGTGGATGTCAACAAGCTCATGTCACGGGTCGACGTCGAAGCCATCATCGACCGAGTCGACGTGAAGAGCGTCACCGATCGGGCAGGCATCCCCGAGATCGTCCAGGAAAGCACCGGAGCATTGGCGGGTTCGGCCCTAGATGTGTTCCGGCGCCAGATCGTGGCCATCGATCAGATTGTCAGCCGCACCACCTACCGCCTGATCCGACGGGACCCCACCGAACGGCCCCTCGCTCCCCCGGACCTCGAACCCGGTGTGGAAGTTGGCAAGAAGGAAAGGGGTCAGGTCACCGGATACTACGCGGGGCCCCTCTCCCGTCTGCTGGCGTTTGTGGTCGACATCTCCTTCGTGTGGATCGCCTTTGTGCTTCTGGCGGCAGGAGTAACGTTTGTTGCCGACCTCTTCTTCAGCGTTGATACCTCTCAGTCCTCCGGACTCGGACTCGTCGGGTTGCTCATCCTCGTGATCTGGGCCTTCACCTACATGTGGTTCAGCCTGAGCGTCGGGGGCCGCACCTTCGGGATGGCGTTGATCGGGTTGCGCGTCCTCGATCGTCAGGGCGAGACCCTGACCGGTGGGCAGGCTCTCAAACGGACGTTGGTGTTCCCCTTTTCCTTCCTCCTCTTCGGTCTCGGCTTCATCGGGATCTTCATCAGCCCCACCCGCAGGACACTCCACGACGCCGCCGCGGGCTCCGTTGTGGTCTACGACTGGGGTGACCGGCCGGCCGAGATGCCTGCCCCCCTCACCAAGTGGGTCTCCCGCCACGCCACGGAAGACCCCGGCCTCGTTGACGTGAAGCCGAGGCACGACTGACACCGGCGGAACTGCACTCCGCCAACCGCGACCGCCTCCACCCTCCCAGACGGGAACCGCAGGAGCTGCACTCCCCGTCCTAGCGGCACAACAGTCGGAGGGAGGACTCATGTACCGACTACGCCGACCCGGGTCGACGATGGCAATCATCCTCACTGCGGTATTGAGCTTTGTGGCTGCCGCCTGCAGCTCGGACGACGACAGCGCCGGCGCTCTCATGGCGGTGGATGCCGCGATCGAAGATGACGGCATCACGTTGGCGCAAGTGACCACCATCGCGGAGGCTGCCGACTTCGCGCAGGAACGCGCAACTGCCAACCCGATGATGCAGTCGATCCAACTCGGCCGCGACATCATCTACACGGCAGACCTGACGGTTGCAGTGTCCAGCGTGGAAGGCAGCGAGCGCGAAGCAATCGCGACGGTTGCATCCCTCGGAGGATTCCTGTTCGGCCAGGAGAGCACAGGGCTGCCGGAGCCGCGCAGCCTCCTGATCTTCAAGGTGCCGCCCGAACGGTTCGAAGAAACCCTGCAGCGATTGGGGGAACTCGGCACCGTCCGGTCGCAGAATGTCTCCGCAGCCGACGTCACCGAGCGTGTGGTCGATCTCGAAAGCAGAATCAAGAGCGCCCAGGCCAGCGTGGAACGCCTCAATACGTTTCTCGCCGCCGCGACGGACGTGAAATCCATCGCCGAACTCGAGGCACAGTTGCTCGAACGCGAGACCGTGCTCGAGACGCTACGGGGCCAGCTGCGCACCCTGCGCGATCGAGTGGACTATGCCACCGTGTCGGTGGCCCTCACCGAGGCACTGAGCCGGCCGGCTCTGCTCCTCACCGTCACTGCCTATCCGGGAGCCGATCCCACCGGTGCCGCCTGCCCCGGGGAAGGCGGCCTATCCGTTGTTGAGAACGAGGCGGCCACCGTCTGCTTCGAGATTGCCAACACCGGGGATACGCCGCTGCGCGACTTCGCCGTTTCGGACCCGGTGCTCGACGTGTCCACGGAGGACCTCTTCGTCGTGTTCGGCGATCCGAGCGCCACGCTGCTTCCGGGCCAGTCACTGGTGCTGGCGACAGGCTTCATCGTTGAGCGAGCCACGCGGACCCAGACAACGGCAACCGCGACACCGGTAGACGAGGAGGGCCGTCCGGTCGAGGCGCGATCCGTAGCCTCCGTCACAGCCTTGATGATTGCGGCGGAGGATCCCGGCGGCCTCCCCGGATTCAAGGACGGATTGAGTGCGGGAGCCGAGGTCATCGGGACGATTGGAGGAGCTATCGTGCTCAGCGCCGGGGTCCTGCTGCCCCTGCTGCCCGTTATCCTGGCAGCGGGCTTGTTCGTCTTCTGGCGGCGCCGTAGGCACCATCAGTCGGGCGATGCTGCGGCCTGAGACGCCGCCATGCCAAGGGCACGAAAGGGTCGAACGGCCCGTGACGGGAAGAGACCGAGCCGCAAAGCTGGCCCTCGCAGCCAACGAGATAGACGAGGAGTAGACCCTTGAGTCAGCACTATCGCATCGCCGTGGCGGCCTTGGCACTGCTGGCAGCCCTTGCCGTCGCCTGCGGCGACTCGACAGACACCGCCGTGCTGGAAACGGTGGCACCGGAGCAAGCGGCTGACGTCCTTGCCGAGAACCCCGATGCGATCCTGCTCGACATTCGCACCCCCGAAGAGTTCGCGTCGGAACGAATCGCAGGTGCCGAGAACGTCGACTTCTACGCAGCGGACTTCGCGGACCAGCTGGCAGCATTCGACCGCTCCGAGACGTACGTCGTGTACTGCCGGTCCGGCAACCGCACTGCCGCCGCTATGGACGTGTTCGCCGACCTCGGTTTTGAGGTCGTGTACGAAGTCGACGGCGGCATCGTGAACTGGGTGTCCTCCGGCCTTCCTCTCAGCTGAGCAGCGGTGGCACGTCTCTGCCGAGCCGTTAGCTTGCGATGCGAGGAGAGGTGATGTCGCAGCCCGGAGGGAACAGCACAACGACGCCTGCCCTATCGATACCGGACCGGGCCAGCGTCGTGGTCGTCGGTGGGGGGATCATCGGAGCCAGTGTTGCGTACCATCTTGGACACCTCGGATGGGACGATGTTGTGCTCCTCGAGCGCGATCGACTGACGTCCGGCACCACCTGGCATGCCGCGGGCCTCGTCGTGACCTTCGGATCGCTTTCGGAGACCTCTACCGAGATGCGCACCTATACGAGGGACCTGTACGAACGGCTCGAGGCAGAAACCGGCCTGGCGACCGGCTTTACGCCGGTCGGATTCGTCGAGATCGCCACCGAGTTGGATCGTCTCGAGGAGTATCGCCGCGTCGCTGCATTCAACCGCCACCGCGGAGTCGATGTCCACGAGATCTCGGCCCGCGAGCTCAAAGACCTGTTCCCCTTGGCCCGTACCGACGATGTGCTGGCCGGCTTCTATGTGCCGGGCGACGGCAGGGCCAATCCGGCAGACGTGACGATGTCGCTCGCGAGAGGTGCCCGCATGCAGGGCGTCACGATCGTCGAAGGTGCGCCCGTCATCGGATTCTCGCAGCACGACGGCGCCGTGACGGGCGTGCACACGCCGTACGGCGAGATCGAGACTGAGTATGTAGTCAATTGCACCGGGATGTGGGCCCGGCAACTCGGTGAACTGGCCGGGGTGACCATCCCGCTCCAGGCCGCAGAGCATTACTACCTGATCACCGAACAGATTCCGGAACTCTCGGCGGACTTGCCTGTGGTCGAAGACCCGGCCTCCCACGCCTACTACCGGGAAGAGGTCGGTGGACTGATGATCGGCTTCTTCGAACCGGTCGCCGCTCCCTGGCGGGTCGAAGGGATCCCGGAAGGGTTCTCATTCGGCGAGATTGCTCCGGATCTCGATCGGATGGCGCCGTATGTGGAGACTGCGATGTCCAGGGTGCCGATCTCGGGAGACACGGGGATCCGCCAGTTCTTCTGCGGACCTGAGAGCTTCACCCCCGATCTGGCGCCGATCATCGGTGAGGCGCCCGAACTGCGGAACTTCTTCGTGGCTGCCGGTCTCAATTCGATCGGGATCCTCACCGCAGGAGGTGTCGGCAGAATCGTGGCGCACTGGATCGTGAATGGGCGACCAGATGTCGACGTGACCGGCTTCAACATCGATCGACTGCAGAATTACCAGGCGACTCCGCAGTATCGGAGGGAACGTACCGTCGAGGCGCTTGGCATGGTCTACCAGTGTCACTACCCCACTCGCAGCATGCAGACTGCTCGCGACACCAAGCTGTCGCCGCTGCACGAACGACTGCGTGCCCAACGCGCTCACTTCAGAGACGTGAGCGGATGGGAAGGTGCAGACTGGTATGCGCCTCCCGGAATCGAGCCGGCGGTCGATCGGCTCTCCTGGGGGCGGCAGAACTGGTTCCCCTACTGGCGGGCCGAGCATGAGGCTGCCCGCAACGGGGTCATTGTGATGGACATGTCATTCATGTCGAAGTTTCAGGTCACGGGCCCGGACGCCGGACGAATGCTGGAGAGCGTTTCTGCCAATCGGGTAGACGGCTCTGATGGGATCATCACGTACACCCAGTGGCTCAACCCGGCAGGCGGCATCGAAGCCGATCTCACCGTGACCAAGCTGGCAGACGACCGGTTCTGGGTCGTGGCCGGCGACACTGCGCACCGCCACGTCGCGGCGTGGATGGACCGCCATACCGACCCGACGATGAACCTCACCGTGACCGACATCACGGCAGAGTTCGCCCAGATCAACGTCCAGGGCCCGCAGGCCAGGCGGCTACTCCAGCAGACGGCAGACAGCGACCTCTCTGCCGAGGCATTCCCGTTTCGTGCCGCACGCCGGATCGTTATCGACGGTGTGCAGGTGCTGTGCGTCCGCATCACCTACGTCGGTGAGTTGGGGTACGAGTTGTACGTTCCTGTCGACCAGGCGGTGGCGGTGTACGACGTCATCGTGGCGGCAGGCGAATCCCACGGACTACGACACGCCGGCCTCAAGGCGCTGTCCAGCTTGCGCATGGAAAAGGCGTACCGGGACTACGGGCACGATATCGACAACACAGACAACTTGGTGGAGGTGGGGCTGAGCTTCGCCGTTGATCTCGACAAGCTGCGATCGTTCGTCGGCCGCGACGCGGTCGTGAATGCAATGGAGAACCGACCGGCTCGCCGTCGTCTGGCACAGGTGCTGGTGACCGACCCCGAACCGCTCATGTACCACGGAGAGGTCGTGTATCGCGACGACATCGCAATGGGTTACGTCCGAGCGGCTTCCTACGGCTTCACCCTCGGTGGCGCTGTGGGGCTGGCGATGATCGAGGCGGACGAACCCGTGACGCCCGCCTCCATTGCCGCCGGGAGGTGGGAGGTGGACATCGCAGGGACCCGTTATCCAGCGGTCGTGTCACTCAGGCCGCTCTATGATCCGCGGTCGGAGCGAGTCAAGATGTAGGTGCCGGCAGACCCATTCGACCGGCACCCTCACCCAACTTCCGCAACCTCAGCTACGCCGCAGATACCGGCTCGAAACGCGCCTGGAAGAAGCGGAGCATTTCGGGCTCGTACGTCATCTCGAGGCCTCCGATCTCATACCTCCGCTCGTACACGGCCGCCAACGACTCTGCCACCACGTCCATGTGCGACTGGGTGTACACCCGTCGCGGCAGCGCCAGCCTGACGAGTTCAAGCCGGGGTCGGTGGTGGTCACCCGTGGCCGGGTCACGACCTGCCGACACGATGCCACGTTCCATCCCCCGCACCCCGGAATCCCGGTAGATCTCGGCGGTGAGCGCCTGGGCAGGGAAGAGATCCTGCGGCAGGTGGTCGAGCGTTGCGGCCGCATCGATGAAGACCCCGTGACCGCCAACGGGCCGAATGATCGGGATGCCGGCCTTGATGAGGGCATTCCCGAGATACTCGACTTGTCCAACCCTGGATCGAACGTGATCGTCTGTCTCGACCATCTCGCGGATCCCGCGGGCCAGCGCCTCCATGTCACGCCCCGACATGCCACCGTAGGTGTGGAGCCCCTCGAACGCGACGAGGAGCGCCCGCGCCTGTCGTGCCAGTTCGGGATCTCGCAATGCGAGGAAACCCCCGATGTTGACCAGGTTGTCCTTCTTGGAAGAGACCGTGGCGCCATCGCTGTAGCGGGTGATTTCGCGGAGGATGTCGGCAATACTCCTCGACTCGTAGCCCGCTTCTCTTTCCTTGATGAAGTAGGCGTTCTCAACTGCCCGCGTCGCATCCAGCATCACGAGAATGCCGCGAGCCGAGCAGTACTGGTAGACCTCACGAAGATTCGCCATGGACACCGGCTGGCCACCCGCCATGTTGACGTTGGTCTCGAGCGACACGTACGGGATGCGCTCGGCGCCGTATTCATCGACGGCCGCAGCCAGCTTGTCCATGTCGATGTTCCCCTTGAACGGGTGCAGGCTGAGCGTGTCGTGGGCCTCGTCCATGATGACGTCGACGAATGTCGCGCCTGCCAATTCCTGGTGGTACCGGGTGGTGGTGAAATACATGTTCCCCGGCACCACGTCGCCCGGCTTGATGAGGATCTGGCTCAAAATGTGCTCAGCGCCGCGTCCCTGGTGAGTCGGGATCAGCTCCTCATATCCGTACACCTCGCGCACGGCGTCCACGAGGTGGTAGAAGCTGGAGGCACCGGCATATGACTCGTCGCCCACCATGAGCGCCCCCCATTGCCGGTCTGACATGGCGGAGGTTCCCGAGTCCGTCAGAAGATCGATGTAGACGTCTTCGGCGCGCAGCAGAAACGTGTTGTAGCCCGCCTCACGGATCGCGGCGTCTCGTTCGGCTTGGGACGTCATCCGAATCGGCTCGACGACTTTGATCTTCCACGGTTCGGCCCAACTGCGGTGCATCGTCATGGCTGGTGGCTCCTCTCAACCGGATCTCGGTGTGTTTCGATGATGTCGCGTTCCGTAGCAATGATCATCGGTTTCTGGCCTGTATACTGCCCTACCCGCCGGAGAACCTGGATATGATCCGCATACATTTCGTAGGGAGGTTGCTCAGTTGGAACTCGACCGAATAGATCGCGCCATCGTCGACCATCTGATGCACGATGCGCGGCAGTCGAACAAAGAGCTCGCAGCACGGGTGGGTATTGCACCTTCCACGCTGTCCGAACGCTTGCGTCGCCTGCAAGACGCCGGGGTGTTCCGCGGCTTCCATGCAGACGTCGATCCGAAGGCGCTCAATATCGGCCTCGAGGCGATGATTGCCATCCGGCTCCGTAAGCACACTGCGGACGAGGTTGCCACCTTGAAGAAGCACACCCGGGAGATGCGGGAAGTCATCGACGTGTACCACGTCACGGGCGCGGACGACTTCCTGGTCCACGTGGCTGTGCGCGACGCCGACCACCTCCGCGACCTCGCGGTGAGTGGTTTCACCACCCTGCCGGAAGTCAGCCACATCGAAACCTCGCTGATCTTCGACCATATCGCCCGGCCTGAACTCCCCAACTACGGCTCCTGGCTGTGATCTTCGATCACGACGGCAAGGTCCGTTCGCCTTGTGGCGTCCAGCGCGCTGGAGTGGCGACATGACTCCGAACCACCCACAACGAGTCGCCATCCTGGGTGCCGCAGGGCGCGATTTCCACGACTTCAACGTGCTCTTTCGGAACGACCCTGCCTATCAGGTGGTCGCCTTCACCGCGACCCAGATACCAGACATCGCCGGGCGTCGTTACCCGGCCGAACTCGCCGGCGACGGGTACCCGGATGGGATCCGCATCGTAGAGGAATCCGACCTCGAAGCGCTGATCGACCGGGACGCAGTGGATGTTGTCGTATTTGCATACTCAGACGTGACCCACGAGCACGTGATGCACCTGGCGGCTCGAGTCAACGCGGCGGGTGCTGCGTTCCTCATCCCTGGTGACAGCACGATGCTCGAGGCGTCGACGCCGGTTGTCTCGGTGACTGCGGCCCGGACCGGGGCAGGCAAGAGCCAGACCTCACGCAAGGTCCGTTCGATCGTCGCCGCGGCGGGCAGGCGGGCTGCTGCTATCCGGCACCCGATGCCGTACGGCAACCTGGTGCGACAACGCCTGCAGCGGTTCGAAACCTACGAGGAGCTGATCGCGGCGGATGTCACCATCGAGGAACGCGAAGAGTACGAGCCCTACCTTGCTGAGGGAGCCGTCGTCTTCGCCGGGGCCGACTACCAGGCCATCCTCGAAGCCGCAGAACGTGAAGCCGACGTGATTCTGTGGGACGGGGGCAACAACGACACTCCGTTCATACGCCCAGACGTTGACATTTGCGTGCTCGATCCGCACCGGTCAGGCCACGAACTGACGTACTGGCCCGGCGAAGCCAACGTTCGCCGTGCCGGCGCCATCATCATCAATAAGGTGGACACCGCGCCCGTCGGAGCAGTCGCGGAACTGCGCGCCACGGTCGATGCCGTGAACCCGAAGGCCAGCATTACCGAGGCCGCTTCAACCGTTCGCGTCGAAGATCCATCCACCATTTCAGGCAAGCGGGTGCTCGTGATCGAGGACGGGCCGACGACCACCCACGGCGGTATGGGATTCGGGGCGGGCTGGGTTGCCGCGGAGCGATACGGAGCGGCTGAAATCCTGGATCCAAGACCCTTTGCGAGGGGATCTCTGGTCGACGTGTTCACCACCTACCCCCATCTCGAGAGGGTCCTGCCTGCCATGGGATACGGCGAGCAGCAGCGCGCCGATCTGCGAGCAACGATCCATGCTGCGGCGGCAGAGTGCGATGTCATCGTGATCGGAACACCAATCGACCTGGGCGGTGTGCTCGATCTCGAAGTGCCCTCCGTGCGGGTCTATTACGACCTCGACGAACGGAGCGGGCCTACCCTCGAAGATCTCCTTGCCCCGGTGCTCGGCTGAGGGGGGCAGGTGATGTCGGGCGGCGCCACCCGGCCGATCAGCTCTCGACCGCTGGCGACCGAGGATGATTGGTGGCGGATAAGAGAGCTGTTGGTCACGACCTATCCGATCACGCCGATCTACTTCAATTGGGACATCCGGCGCTGGGATGGCTGGCGGTTCCATCGTGAGGTCCCCCGTACCGTCGATCAGATGAGAGAGACGGTGCGCCTTTGGGAAACCCCGGAAGGGCAGATTAGTGGGAGTTGCTCACCCCGAGGGTGAGGGTGACGGTCAGCTCCAACTCCACCCCGATGCCCGCCATATCGAAGACGAAATGGTGCATTGGGCAGAGACCCATCTGGCGACGTCGGCGTCGGCTGATGCTCCGTCGACCGTCGGCTTCCATGTACTCGACTACGACACCCCCCGGCGGCGATTGTTGGAGCGACGTGGCTACGAGAGGCTCGCCGGAGGCGGGATGCACCGTCGGCTCCGTCTCGGTAATCGGAGGGTGCCCAGGCCGCAGGTAGCAGACGGCTACACCATTCGATCGACTCGCCCGGGAGATGAGTCGGACCACGCTCGGATGGCAGCGGTGCTGAATGCCGGATTCGGTAGGACGGTTCACACCGCGATCGAGTACCAAACCTTTGCCGCTGAGAGTCCCTCGTTCGAACCCGAACTCAATCTGGTCGCCGTGGCTCCGGACGGATCGTTCGCAGCCCACGTTGGCTGCACGCTTGACGCTCTGAACCAACGCGGCATTTTCGAACCGGTGTGCACGCACGCCGACCATCGGCGTCGTGGTCTCGCCCTGGCACTCATGGTCGAGGGACTCAACAGGCTCCGGCGGATCGGCGCCGTCGACGTCTACGTCGAAACCGGTGATCGGGTCGCAGCGAACGCTCTGTATGAGGCCGCAGGGTTCACAGAGGCGTACCGAGGCCACTACTGGCGCAAGACTTCGTCCGGTGGGCGCCCATCGGAATCGCCCGATGCTCCCGCATTGGATTCGGCAGATGGTCGCGCATCGGATTCGCCCAACGCCGATGCATCGTGATGACCATTGTCGGTGTGATGTCGCGGTGTTCCCCCGTGGTTCTCGCGGAGTCACCCGGTAGACATCGCCTCGATCTTCTCCAGGAGAGGGGTCGCTCCAAGCGTGCGCGCGGTCGAGGCTGCCAAGCCAAGTGCCTCGGCCGCTTCGTCACCAGCTTCGCCAGACGACCTCGCGGCGATCGCGAACCGCCAGCGGGCATACGCCACCTCGTAGGGGCGACCCAACTCTTCCCACGCCGCCGCGGCGGCTCGCCAGCGGTCGGGGTGGTCCACACTTGTTGCTCGCCCGAGTTCAGCGAAGGCCGTTGCACGCCGCGCGTGAGTCTCACCACCCCCCGGTTGCTGCGCAGCTAGGTTCTCCCACCAGCCCTCTGCCTCGACGATCAGACCTTCACCGGCGTCGCCGCGTTCGACCAGATCGCCGACGGCGGCGATCCCAGCCTCATCAAGCGGGTCGATGTAGAAGCGATCCTCGGATCCGACCAGGCGCTCCAAACCCGTTCGAACCCAGGTCAGGGCCTCTTCGGGGCGATCGAGCCATCTCGCCTGCAGCGCTGAGTACCGGTAGTGCGGACCGATGAATTGGGGATCCACCACCCTCTCGATCAACTCCGTCGATCGCTGCAGTTGGCGAGCAGCTTCATCAAACTCACCCCGACCGATTCCCAGCCGCACCCGCACGCTGACTTCCATCAGCACCGATACCGGAGACTCACCTCCGGTGCTGTCTCCAGCGAAGAGGCCGGCAGCCTCGTCCCAGCAACCGAGGTCGAACCAGGCCTCTGCGGCATTCCCTCGCATGGCCATGACCCAGGAGGCCATTCCCAACTCACTCGCGAGAGCTGCAGCTGATTGCGCCTCACTGATGGCTTCTTCGTATCGCCCTGCCCGATGCAGGATCGAGCCCGCATTCGCATAACTCCGCAGCAGGTCGTCGATCGCACCCTCCTCTCGCGAGAGCAAGCGACCCTGTCTGATCGAGGCGATCCCCGAGTCCACGTCATCGAGCGAGGCAACCACGGTCCCCCGCGTCGCGAGCGCGTGTCCCTCTACTGCTCGCGCGTTCGCGCGGTGGGCAGCCTCGATCGCCAGGTCTGCGTATTCGAGCGATGATGCATAACTGGCACTGAGCATGAGCAGGCTCGCCAGCGCTGCGAGCGCTTTGGCTCGCTCCAGCGTCGGCGGCTCGGGCGGAATCATGTCGACCGCGGCGGCGCCTGCGTCGAGCGCTGCCGCGCCTTTGCCGTCAACCCACTGGTATCGCGACAAGCGTTCGAGAATCGCCCCGGCAAGCACTGGATCGGCTGCTGCATCCACCTCGGACAGCGCCATCGCCGCGAGTTCGGCCGCCCCGGCGCTGTCGCTGAGCAGGTTGCGCATTTCCGCGAGCAGTCGCATCAGCCCGACAAGCGAGATGCCGGCGTGCTCTGCAGCGTCCGGAACCTCTCCCCACAGTTCCAGAGCGAGCTCCAGGTGCTGCCTCGAATCGTCGAAGGCTGAGACTTCCTCCGCCGCAACGGCAGCGGCGACCAGAGCCGGAAGCGCCCTCTGCAGTTCGTAGGCTGCAGCCCAGTGATGTGCCAGCTCGCCGGGAGGTGCCCCCGAGCCCTCCAGAACCGCGGCCACTGCTCGATGCATCCGCGCCACTCGCGGAGCCGGCATCTCCTCCAGCAGGGTTTGACGGATCAAAGCGTGAGAGAACTCGAACTGGCTCGGTCCCGCCTCAGTCAAGAGGCCGGCAGCCAACGCCTCACCCAAGCTGGCCTCGACCACCTCGACGTCATCGTCGGTCACGGCCTGGAGCAGTTCGACATCGAACTCGCGCCCGATCACCGCCCCTACCGACAGCACCTGGTTGGTCTGAGGTTGCAGCCGATCCATTCGTGCTCCGACGACCTCACGGATGCCCTCCGGAATGCCGACCGTTTCGACAGAACCCGAGCTGAGCCACTGGCCTGCGGCGTCGACGGCACCCGTCTCCTGCAGGTGTGCCAGCACCTCTTCTACGAAGAACGGATTGCCCTCAGTCTCTTCGAACACCGACCGGACCACTGCTGCGGGTGCGGCGCGTCCCAAGCGGCTCTCGATGAGTCCCCCCACTCCGGCTTCGTCGAGTCCCCGCAGCAGTACTCGCTCGGTACGCCGCTCCCGGCGCAGGTCTGCCAGCAGCCTGCTCAGTGGATGGGAGCGGCTGAGATCGGTGTCCCGATACGTTCCTAGGACGAGGATCGCCGCCTCGTCTGGGTGGCGCACGAGATGGTCGAGCATCGAAAGCGAGGGAGCGTCCGCCCAGTGCAGATCGTCGAGCAGCAGCACGACGGGCCGCTCTGACGCAACGCCGCGCAACAGGGTCACTACCGCCTCGAAAAGCAGATAACGCTCGGTCGACGGATCGACCGTCAGCTTGGTGCCGACAGGGACCCGATGGGCCAGGTCGGGTACGAGCCTCACCAGGCTCTCGGCGCCCGGTCCCAGATCCGCAAGCAGCGCCGGCCGGTGCAGGACCACCTGCCGGACGACCTCGATGAACGGTTGATACGGCGTGACCGCCTCGACCGGGGATCGCCCTGCCAATACCACAGCACCGTGGTCGAAAGCCGTGCGACACCACGTGGATGCGAACGCAGTCTTGCCAACTCCGGGTTCGCCAACGATGAAGGCCACCCGACGCTCCCCGGTCAATGACTGCTCGAATACACCATCAACTCGTTGTGTCGCGTCGGCCCTGCCAACAATCGTTGTCGCCGCCGCACGTGTGAGACCCGGAGGAAACGGAAACTCTGTGTCCTGCGCTGGTTCGTCGACTGCGACGGCCGTGGAGAACACCTGCCAGAGCTCGACGGGTTCCTCGAGTCCCTTCAGGGGCGTAGATCCGAGTGGCCCGAACGTGAAGCCGCCGCGGCTCCCCACCAGCGTCCGCACAATGGCGGTGATGACGATCTGCCCACCGGCTGCGAGATCACACACCCGGCTCGCCACCGTGACCGGCGTCCCGATGAAGTCACCATCCTCAGCAACAACCTCTCCGGCGTTGATCCCAATCCGGACCTCCAGCCGGGCGTCCGGCAACACCTCGCGGTTGGATTCGGCCAAGGCCTGCTGCATCCTGATTCCTGCACTGACCGCATCGCTCGCGCTCGTGAACACTGCCATGGCTCCATCCCCGAGGCGCTTCACGAGCGTTCCGCCATGGGTGTCGAGAGCAGCATCGACGAGCGCGTCGTGCCGGGCTCCGATCACGTCTGCGGCGTCGTCGCCGAGCCGATCACGAAGCCGGGTCGAATCCACGATGTCGGTGAACAAGAACGTCGCAGTCAGCGCTTCAGGCATTGCCGTAAGTTACCCGCGCCTGCGGGCGCAGCCCGCGTAAACCGGGAGGCCACCTACGATGCCCCGATGCGCCGCACCGCACCCACGTTGTTGATGACGCTCGCCCTTCTGTTCGTCCCCGCAGGAGCCGCGAACGCCCATCCGGATCACGACGAGTCCAACCAGAAGGGCCCGCCGACAGACCAATCTTTCACGCAGCGCCAACTGGCGGTTGCCGAAGCCCCTCAGCCGGAGAGTTCCGCTGCATGTGGGAACGGCACCGCAGGCCGCTACACATGCAACAACGTGGATCTGCTGGCCTACCTCCCCGCGCACCTGATCGGCCACGGCTACGCCAACGATCTGTGGGGATGGGACGACCCAGCAACGGGAGCCAGCTACGCCCTCATCGGACACGAAGCGGGAACAACCTTCGTCGACATCTCGACACCAACAGAGCCGGCCGTAGTTGGGGTGCTTCCGACGCACACGAGGACCTCTCGTTGGCGCGACATCAAAGTGCTTGGCAACTATGCCGTCGTCGTCAGCGAAGCCGGCAGGCATGGAATGCAGATCTTCGACCTGACCAGCCTGCGCGAGACCACAGGGCCCGCGACTCGTTTCGAGACGACTGCCCACTACGACGGGTTCGGGAACGCCCACAATGTTGCCGTCAACGAACAGAGCGACACGGCGATCGCCGTCGGTACCAGCACGTGTGCGGGTGGCCTCCACATCGTTGACCTCGACGATCCGCTCCGACCACGCTTCGCCGGCTGTTTCTCGGCAGACGGATACACCCACGACGTCCAGTGTGTCCGCTACACGGGCCCGGACGTGGCCTATCGAGGCCGCGACATGTGTTTCGCCTCCAACGAAGACACCCTCACCATCGTGGACATCACGATGCCGTCTTCCCCCGAGCTTGTCTCGCGTAGCAGCTACCCGGGCGTGGGCTATTCACATCAGGGCTGGCTCAGTGACGATCAACGCTGGTTCCTAGGAGACGATGAGTACGACGAGCGTATCCGGCAGCACGGAACCCGCACCTACCTGTGGGACCTCGCAGATCTCGATGCGCCTCCATCACCGGAGACCCATACGGCAGACACCATCTCCACCGACCACAACCAATATGTCAGCGGAGGCTTCTCATACCAGGCGAACTACAGGGCAGGACTGCGCATCCTCGACGTCAGACGTGCCCCCGCCGGCTTGTTGACCGAGGCCGGGTTCTTCGACATCGTGCCCGGCTCCGACAAGCGTGGCTACAGCGGTGCCTGGACGGCCTACCCTTTCCACGGCAGTGGCCTCGTTACCGTGAGCGGTATCGAACAAGGGCTCTTTGTGCTGCGATTCACCGGGAGCGACTCACTGCAGGAGGGCCGCTTTCTCGCGGTGTAGCGCGATCTGATCGCCGGTTTCTCAGTCAGGCGTCGAATCCGTAACATCGCGCGCCGTGCAAGCGAAGGAGAACGACCGATGAGAATCGCCGTCTGCGTCAAGCAGATTCCGGACCCGGCGACCCCGTACACGTTGGACCCCGATACCCACTTCATCATACGGCCCGACGAGCAGGTGCTGGATGACACCGACCGTTACGGTGTCGAGATCGGGCTGCAGCTTGCGGAGGCTGGCGAAGGGACCGTCACCCTGGTCTCGATGTCGCCTGCAGGAAATCTGCAGGGCATCCGACAGGCGCTTGCAATGGGAGCAGACAAGGCCGTGATCATCGACGACCCGGTGCTGCGGGGGTCCGATGCGCTCGCCACTGCCAAGGTCCTGGCGGCAGCCATCACCCGTGAAGGGTTCGATCTCGTCATCGCCGGCACGGAATCCACAGACGGGTACACGGGCGTCCTCCCGCAGCAACTCGCGGAACTGCTCGCGGTCCCGTCGCTGACGTTCGCCCGCAAGGTCGATCACGCCGAAGGCGTACTCACGATCGAGCGCCAGACGTCTGCGGGCTACGACGTGGTGACCGCTCCGCTCCCGGCATTGATCTCCGTTACCTCCGGCGTAGTGGAACCCCGTTACCCGACTTTCAAAGGGATTATGGGCGCCAAGCAGAAGCCGGTCGACACTCTGACCTGCGCGGATCTCGATGTTGCACCGGACGTTCGGCAGGAGATCGTCTCGGTTGAGCCGGTGGCGGCCAGGGCGGCAGGCGACCTCATCGAGGACGATGGCGAGGGACACCTCAAGATCATGGCACTGCTCGAAGAAACGAAGGTGATCTGAATGACGATCTGGGTCTTTGCTGAGATCGTCGACGGAGCAGCCTCATCGAGTTCGCTCGAGGCGCTCACCAAGGCGCGTGACTGGGGCGACGTAGCAGCAGTCGCGGTGGGCGCGGTGAGCGAAACTGCCCTCGCCGACCTAGGGGCCCACGGGGCGAGCCACGTGTATGCGATCGATCCCGGAGACACCCTGGCAGCCCCGATCGCGGCGGCTGCTTTGGCTGCGGCTGTACAAACCGAAACGCCGAACCTGATGCTCTTTGGCATGGGAAGCACCGATCGCGACGTGGCAGGCAGGATCTCCGCCCGGCTCGGCCTCCCGGTAGTGGCAAACGCCACCGACGTCACCGTGGAAGACGGGGTCACGGTGGAAAGCGAGATTCTCGGTGGGACGCAGCGGGTGACCACCCGCTTCACGGGGGGTGCACCGGCACTGGTCATCGTTCGCCCGAAGGCGTTCACCGCAGAACCGGGCGACGCGGCCACACCGGAGGTAACTCATCTCCAGACACCCGATGTCGGCCACGCCGGAGCCGCGATCGTCGCGGCTCGCGTCACCGAGGAGAGCGCGGGACCCGATCTCGAGGCTGCCGACATCGTTGTTTCAGGCGGACGCGGCCTCGGCGCACCCGAGAAATTCGAGATGATGGATGCGCTGGCGGGGCTGCTCGGCGGTGCCGTAGGCGGTACTCGCGCGGTGGTAGATGCAGGCTGGGTGCCGTACAGCTATCAGGTGGGCCAGACCGGCAAGACGGTGAAGCCGACCGTGTACATCGCCTGTGGCATCTCGGGCGCCATGCAGCACCTCGTGGGAATGAAGGACTCGACGACGATCATCGCGATCAACAAGGACCCGGACGCCCCGATCTTTGGCGTGTCCGATCTTGGTGTCATCGGAGACGTCCACCGGGTCGTACCTGCGCTGATTGCAGAACTCGAAGCGCGCGACTGACGCGCAATACACGCGCGGGGACGAAAGGCGCCGCGGGTTTCTAACGGGGCAGGCGGTGGCCTGAGAATCTACGGGAGACGGACCGGGGGCGCCGCGGCGGCTCCGGCACGACCGGCACCGGCTCAGGAATCATCTTGGAAACGGCCCACGCCGTGAATCCGATGAAGGCCCCGGCGAGAAACAATGCTGGGATCCCCATCACTGCCCCCGCCAGCGTCGAACCGAGCGCGCCGAAAGCGAGAGTCCACCCGAAGCCAAGTAACACGACCCGACCCGCGGAAGACCGCCAGTCGACCGTTTCGATCCGCGTGATTGCCATGCCGCAGTATCGGCCCTGCTGCCGGATTCCTTGAGCCACGTCGGAGGCCCCTCACCGGCCACCGGCTCTGTAGCCCCGGTTCAGGGCCAATCGTTCCTTGCCACCAGTGGCACGACGAAACGTACGCCCGACCAGGTCGCGTCGATTGCGCACACCTTGTTGTCGACCAGTCCACCGCCGAGTCCAAGATGCTGCACGACCCGAAACGACAGGTCGGTCATCACCCCAGAGGTGTGCTTGGGCCACGCCAGCCACAGCGAACCTGTCGCAGGCAGGACCCGTCTGGCCAGTTCGAGCCGGCGGGTGAGGTCTCGTTCGTAGGTCGCAAACGACACGGTGACCTCGCACTCTCTCCGGGGTGCTCGCACCGGTGTCATGCCCGGAGGTACGGGTTCGAGGAGTCTCGGAAACCCGGAAGGAGCCCCAGAAGTTCCTAGCCGCTGTCCGGCGCCGACGCCGAGCTTGCGGACCAGCGGTGACAACGGAACGCTTGCAGGCGTCATGACCCGGGGTCGAGCGCCTCGGGACCAAACGAATTGGGAAGGAGTTCTTCGAGCGTGTGGGTCCGCGCCGTGCCATCAGCCGCCTCCACGATGATCTGGTCGATCTCGAACTCACGCAATATCTGCCGACAGTTCCCGCACGGATAGCAGTTGACGCCGTCGAGACAGACCACTGCAATCCGTTCGAGCCGTCGCACCCCGGTGCCCGCCGCAGCAACCACCGCGGACGCTTCGGCACACACCGTGGACCCGTATGAGGCGTTCTCCACGTTCACGCCGACGAACTGATTGCCGGCCTCGTCGACGGCGACGGCCCCGACCCGAAACCTCGAATACGGCGCATACGCCCGTTCGGCTGCCTCACGAGCCGTTGCCAGCAGGGTTTCTGGGGTTTCGGCGCTCACGAGCCCACCAACGCATCCACGAAGTCCTCCGGATCGAACGGAACCAGGTCGACAATACCCTCCCCCACCCCGATGTACTTCACGGGCAGATCGAGTTCCTGTTCGACCGCAACGGCTACCCCGCCCCGGGCGGTACCGTCCAGCTTTGTAAGGATCAACCCGGTGACCCCAACAGCTACGGTGAAGCTTCTTGCCTGGCTGATGGCGTTCTGCCCCGTCGTTCCATCGATCACCAACAACACCTCGTCGATTTCCCCGGCCTCACGCCGCAGAACGTTCGCGATCTTGGCCAGTTCTTCCATGAGGTTGGCCTGGTTCTGGAGCCGACCGGCGGTGTCCACGATGAGCACGTCTGCACCTCGAGCGCGGGTGGAGCTGTAGGCGTCGAATGCCACCGAAGCTGGATCCGCTCCGCTTGCCCCAGCGACGATCGGAACCCCGATCCGATCCGCCCAGACCCGGAGTTGCTGGTCTGCTGCTGCCCGGTACGTATCGGCCGCACCGAGCACCACCGTCGATCCGGCGCCTTCGAGTTGGGCAGCCAGCTTGGCGATGGAGGTGGTCTTTCCCCCTCCGTTGACCCCCACGACGAGGATGACTGCCGGCTCTCCGGTGAGATCCAACCCCCGCGACCGTCCGGCAAAGAGCGCCGTGAGGTGGTCTTCCACCAACTGCATCGCCTCTGCCGCACCGGAGGGCCGCTCCGCCCTCACCGACGCCACCAGCGCCGTCGAGGTGGTCACGCCGACATCTGCGGCAACCAGCGTGTCCTCGAGATCGTCCCAGAATGCGTCGTCGAGCGTGCCTCGCTGCAGCAGGGCGCCGAGCCTCGACCCGAGTGCCTGGCGCGACTTGCTGAGTCGCGACCGCAGATCACGTCGCTGCGGTATCGGTGGTGCTCCGGGCGCCGGCGCCCTGTCAAACGCCTGGTCCGAAGGTGGCGCACCTGAGCGTGAGCGATACCAAACGACGATCGCGATCATCGCGATCACAATGATGACAATGCTTAGGACAAGGATCTCCACACCCACTCCGATGTCTGAACTGGGGCTCCGGGGTCAGACCGACACCCTGTCGAGCTTCTTCGCGATCACCACTGATGACTCGCCGGGCTCCATGGTGACGCCGTACAGGATGTCTGCCGCCTCCATGGTGTGCTGCTGGTGAGTGATGATCACCACCTGTGAAGTCTCGCGCAAGTTGGCGATTAGCCGGAGGAAACGTCGCAGGTTGGCGTCGTCCAACGCGGCTTCAACCTCGTCAAGAACATAGAACGGGCTGGGCCGTGCCCTGAACACTGCGATGAGGAACGCCAGGGCTGCCAGCGAACGCTCGCCACCGGACAGGAGGCTGAGCCGATCGACCTTCTTCCCGAGCGGTTGGGCTTCGAGTTCCACTCCGGTCTCCAGAGGCCGGTCGGGGTCGGTGAGCCGCAGTCTGCCCCTTCCACCGGGGAACACCAGCTTGAAGTTCTCCTCATACATCGCGGCGATGTCGTCGAATGCGCCGCGGAACAACACAGCCATTTCGTCGTCGAGCGCCGCGATCACCTTACGCAGCTCCTGACGGGACGCCTCGAGATCAGCGAGCTGGGTTTCGAGCTCGTCTGTGGCTGCAGCCAGCTCGTCATACTCTGCAGCTGCGAGCGGATTGATCGGTCCCATCCGCCTGAGTTGCGCCTCTAGCGAGGCCAGCACTGCTTCTGCATCATCTTCCTCGGCCGCAGCCGGACGGGAAGCGGCGAGCGCTTCGGCCTCCGTGGCATCCGCCTCCCGACGTAGCGCTTCAGCGACGGACTCGTGGCGAACTCGCAACTCCGCCAGCTCCACCGCCAGGGCGGATGAGCGATCCTTGGCTTCCGAGGTGGCGACCTGGAGTTTTTCGCGGCGGCGATGGGCGTTGGCAAGCTCCAGGTCGGCGGCGGTGGTGCGTTCGCGCAGCTCGCGCTGTCGGTCGCGCAGGGACCGGACGTGATTCTTCGTCACGGCCTCCGCGCTCCTGGCGTGCGTTTCCAGGGTCAGCAGCGTCGCGATATCTGCAGGATCGGTGGGGCGGTCTGCCAGCTTGTCGAGTTCCGAGCGATTCGCCTCGATCCGGCGTTCGCTGAGCCGGCGTCGTTCGCCGATGCCGGCAAGATCGGCAGCCGCCTCTTCGCGAGCCCGCCGTGCGGCCTCCCGATGAGAGGCCACCGTTTCACGACGTTGCGCCAGCGCCTCCCAGGCTTCCTGCCTGGCCTTTTCTTCGCCTCCGAATTGAGAGAGTCGCTCTCTGAGGTCGGCCAGGCGCTGGTCTCTCGCCACCGTGGCAGCTTCGAGGGCATCCCGCCGATCGCCGAGGCGTCCCAGCTCGGCGTGCGCCTCCGCCCGGGTTCGATCGATCACGCCCAGCGCCTCGGTGTGACCGGCGAGACGAGCCTCCAGGGCCTCCAACGCTTCGAGGACCTCGCGCTCGTGAGCGCGTGCGTTGTCGAAATCGCGTCTCGCCGATCCGGCGAGGCTCTCCGACCGGGCGAGCTCACGATCTGCGACCTCCAGGGCCACCCTGGCCGCTTCCAGAGCAGCCGGACCAGCACCGTCCGGTTCTGCCACCCGCATTGCAGCCGCAGTGATCAAGTCGCCTTCCGGCGTCGCCGCGATCAGCTCGGGGTGCCTCAACACGATGGCTCGTCCCGTGCTCCAGCCCTCCACCAGCACGACATCGCCCACCAGATTGGCCGCCAGTGCGCGGTCGGCATCAGGTCCCAGCCGATCCACCAGTGCCTCCACGCCCCACTCCGCAGCAACGGCGCGGGCTGGGACCGGCGGCTCGCTCGCCGGTGAAGTCACCAGGCTGACGCCTCCCAGGCCCGCCGACTTCAATCCAGCCGCCACTGCCTCCAGCCCTGCGACGTCTGCCACTACGAGCGCTGCCTGCCAGGGTCCGAGCGCGGCATCAACTGCGGGAGCAACGTCGGCGGGGACGTCGAGCAGCGCGACCAGGGCCCCTCGCGTGTGATCAGAGGCAGCCGCGGTTTCTCGGGCTGCCGGGTCCCCGACTCCGGCGAGCGCAGCCTCGACGGCTTCCAGCCGGGCGGTGCCCCGCGCCAGCGATACCTCGGCGTCGCGATACCCTTCCTCAGCGGCCTCCCAGCGTTGCTGGAGGGTCTCGCGTTGCTCCTTGCCTGTGCCGTAGCGAGCCTGGGCTCCCCCAACCGCAACGTCGGTTTCCTGGATCTCAGCTACCAGTTCGGCTGCGTGGCCACCCTCCTGCTCCCTAGACATCGTGACCGCATCGATCCGGCGAATCACGGCATCGGACTCCCTGCGGTCTCGCTCGGCCGCGGCATCGAGGGCGGACAGATCACCGCGCAGATTGGCGACGACACCGTCCGCCGGAAGCTGTGCTTGTTCGGACAGCGAACGCTCTTCGTCCTCCAGTGTCTTCAGTGCCGTCTCGGTTCTGTCGGCAAGGGCAATTGCCTCAGCTTCTGCCTGTTTGGCCGCTTCGATCTCCCCCTGGAGGTGCTCGTATTCCGCTTCGAGGTCGACCCGGCGCTCACCCGCACCGTGCAACCGACTCTCCATGCCGAGGCGGCGCTCCCGTGCGACCAGCCCGATTCTTCGAAAACGCTCTGCGACCGTTTCCAGAAGGGCCGCGGCCGCGGTATCGCGCTCCAGCGCCCTCCCCACCTCGCCGGCGGCCTCCCGCAGTGCATCGAGCCCTCCCTCCAGGGTCTCGAGTTCGATACGGTCGCTCTCGAGCCCTTCGTTCAGCTGTTCCTGCTCTTTCGAAGCAGCGCCGATGCGGTCGCGGAGACTCCGCAGTACCTCCCCTCCCAACCAGAGCCGCAGAGCCGTTGCATCGGCCTTGACCCCGTCGTATCGGGCGGCGGCATTGGCCTGCCGCTTGAGGGGGCGCAGCCGTTTGCGCTGCTCCTCGAGTAGATCGGTCAGCCGGGAGACGTCGACATCGGTCAGTTCCAGGCGCCGTACGGATCGATCACGGCGGGCGCGGTGTTTGGTGATGCCTGCCGCTTCTTCGATGACGGCGCGATGCTCATCCGGTCGGGCATTGAGGATCTCCCCGATCTGGCCCTGCCCGACCAGCACGTGCTGGTGCCGCCCGACACCCCCGTCAGACAGCAATTCACTGAGGTCGAGCAGCCGACATGGGGTCCCGTTCAGCTCGTACTCTGAGGTGCCGTCGCGATAGAGGCGGCGAGTCATCGCAACTTCATCGAGGTCAATCGGTAGGAATCGGTCGGTGTTGTCGAACGTGAGTGTGACTTCGGCCCTGCCCAATGCAGGCCGGGTTGCAGTCCCGGCGAAGATGACGTCCTCCATCTTCTGGGTCCGCAACGAACTCGTCGCCTGGGTGCCCATGACCCAGGCGAGCGCGTCGAGGAGGTTCGACTTGCCGGACCCGTTGGGTCCGACGACGACATTCACCCCCTGGTCGAAGTCGAGCCGGGTACGGTCGGCGAACGACTTGAAACCGGCGATCGACAAGGTCTTGAGGAGCACGGTTCGGCGAGATTACCCAGGCCAGCGCCGTAAACCGAGGATTTCGACGTCACCCGATCTCGAAAGTGGTTGAGATCCCCGTTTGCTCCCGACCCACCACCGTGAGCCGATCGACGCGAGCAGCCGCCGGACCCCTGGCGAGCCAGGTTTGCAGCGCGGCCACAGCTGCCTTGTCGCCCTCTGCGATGACTTCGACGGTCCCATCCGGAAGGTTACGAACCAGGCCAACGAGACCCAGGTCCGTCGCGACCCGGCGTGTCGACCAGCGGAACCCTACCCCCTGCACCTTCCCGTACACGATGGCGCCGAAGGCCACCCGATCTACGTCTGACACTGCGGACACCAATGGGTTGAGCGTTGTCTGAGCACGTCGCGATCGATTTCGTGCCCGCAGCGCCGACACCTCTCACCTTCCCGCCCGTAAACCGCGAGGCGAGCCTTGAAGTCGCCGCTGCGACCGTCCGGCAGGAGGTACGCAAGATCATCCAGAGAGGTCCCTCCGTGTCGGAGCGCCGCGTCCAGGGTGGTCACGATCGCCCTGCGCAGCCGCACCACATCCGGGGCGGTGAGCGAGCCTCCCGGCCGAAACGGAGAGAGACGAGACCGATAGAGCGCCTCGTCGGCGTAGATGTTTCCCAGGCCGGCAAGGATCGACTGATCGAGCAGAAGCGGCTTGATCGGTGCAGTACGACCGGCGAGCCGACTGCCCAGTTCGCGACTTGGCGGCAAGTCGGTCAATGCGTCCGGGCCGAGACGTCCCAGCGACGAACTCTCCAGCTCCTCAGGGGTGTATGCCACGACGAAGCCAAATGTCCTCGGATCGACGAGACGAAAATCCTCTCCGGAATCGAGGGTCACTATCACCTGGGTGTGCGGCTGCTGCGCGGCACCGTAGGCGGCGACTTCGACCCGGCCCGACATGCCGAGGTGCGTGACCCAGACGATGTCGTTGTCGAGCCACGCCAGCAGAAACTTCCCATGGCGATCCAGCCTGGTGATCGTGCTCCCCTCGAGACGGTTGCCGAAGTCGGATGGCTGCTCATGACGACGCAGCATGCGGGGCCGGGAGACCGTGGTGCAAACGATCGCAGCTCCGGTGAGGTGGGGAACGAGGTGGCGACGAGTGGTCTCCACCTCGGGCAGCTCAGGCATCTGCTGCTTCGATGCGAACGAGCGCAGCCTCGGCTGCCGCTTGCTCCGACCGCTTCTTCGATGTGCCGGTGCCACTTCCCAGCGTCTCGCTGCCGGCAGAGACCACTGCTGTGAAAAGCTTGGCGTGTTCCGGTCCCGCTTCGGATACGTCATACCGAGGCTGTTGGTCAACCTGTGCGAGTTGCTCCTGGAGGCGGGTCTTGTAGTCACGTCTGCCCGGCTCGCTGGCTCTGCGATCGATGAGGTCTGACCAGTGGGTGAGTACGAAGCCACGGGCGATATCGAAGCCACCGTCGAGGTAGATCGCACCCATGATGGCCTCCATCACATCAGAGATGATCGAGTCCTTATCCCTGCCCCCGGTGAGCTCCTCACCGCGGCCGAGCCTGATCGCACCGCCGACCTCGAAACCGCGGGCGATGCCGGCAAGCGCCGCTTCGCTCACTACCGCTGCCCTCACTTTGGCCATCTCACCTTCCGCGAGGGCCCCATAGGTGTCGTACAGATAGTGGGTCACCGCGAGTTGGAGCACCGCGTCTCCGAGGAACTCGAGCCGCTCGAACGACTCGACCAGTTCGTGCTCGGCTGCGTAGGAACGGTGCAGCAGTGCAAGTTCCAGCAGTGTCACATCTTCGAACTGAAACCCCAGCGCCTCCTGAAGCTCGACGACGCGGTCGTCGTCCGCGCTCACGACGAGCCGTCGCCCGCCTCCGGCATTCCGGAAGCGATCTTGTCCACCAGCCTGGTGCGGACCCCCTCGTCCGCCAGCGCGATCGCGTTGGCGATAGCCTGACGAGAGGAAGAGCCGTGAGCAATCACCACCACCCCTTTCGTACCCAGCAAGTGAGCACCTCCCGTCGCTTCCGGCTGCAGTCGCTCGAAGAGATCCCCGAAAGCAGAACTGATCCCGGACGTCTCGGCCTCCGCAGGCTGGGATGCAATGATGTCTCTCATCAGAGCAAGCAGCATCGTTCCGGCCCCCTCGGCAGTCTTGAGTACCACGTTGCCCACAAATCCATCGGTGACGAACACATCTGCCTTGCTGGTGGCGATGTCCCTTCCTTCCACATTCCCCACGAAGTCGATACCTTCGAGTTCGGCGAGCAACTCGTAAGCCTGCTTCTCCAGGTCGCGGCCCTTGCCTGCCTCCTCCCCGATATTGAGGAGGCCGACCCGTGGAGAGGCAACCCCGAAGTGGGACTGTGCGAGCGCCGCACCCATGTGACCGAATTGGGCGAGATCCCCGGGGCGGCAGGTCAGGTTGGCGCCCGCATCGAGCACAACCGTGTCTCCGGGGAACAGTGTCGCAATGGCCGGGCGGCCCACTCCCGGCAATCTGCCGACGATGAATGCCGCCGCGGCGATGGCAGCACCGGTCGATCCTGCAGACACCATCCCGCCGGCCGCACCCGATGCAACGAGACCGGCAGTTACTCGAATGGACGAATCTTTCTTATCGCGCAGCGCTCGGGCCGGGTCTTCATTCATCTCCACGACCTCGGAAGCGTGCACGATCGGAAGTTCGACGCCCTCTGCCTCGAGCAAGGGAGCGATGCGAGTTTCGTCGCCGACGAGAACCATCCCGCAGCCTGCGCGATACGCGCTGATGGCTCCGGCTACGACTTCGGTGGGGGCACGGTCGCCGCCCATCGCGTCGATGGCGATGGTGACCACAGTGCTGTCAGCTCGTCGGGATGATCTCGCGGCCGTTATACGTGCCGCACTCTGCACAGACGCGATGCGGGAGGTGCTTGGCACCGCACTGCTGGCAGGTCGCCATCGTCGGCGTTGCCACCTTCCAATGCGCTTTGCGGCGGCGGGTGCGAGACCGCGACATCTTCTTCTTCGGAACCGCCATCGGAGAACCTCACTTGCGGGCTATTGCTCGTGATCCAGAAGATCCTTCAGGACCGCGAAGGGCGAAACGGACTCGCCGGTGTCATTGGGAGTGGACGTATTCAAGTCGCTGCCGGGGACTTCAACAAGTTGTTCGCACCCGTCAACGCACGTCGGCAGCATAGGCAGGGCGAGCAGCAACTCATCCCGCAGCACCGGTTCGAGGTCCACCACATCATCCGCGTAGACGTAGTCCTCCTCATCTCTGGCTGTGGTGTCCGCCTTGATGATCAGCTGGGCAACATCGACCTCAACCGTGTCATCCAACTGCGTCAGGCATCGTGTGCAGGTGTGGCGGACCTTGCCTCGCAGTGTGCCGCGCACCACGAGACCCCCGGAAGTGAGAGTGAGCTCCCCCTGAAACGACAGCGGCTCATCGTCGAGGAGGTGCGACAGCTCGACGCGCCACGCGGGCGCAGCCGTGATCTCGACCGGCTTGGTGGCGGCCTGGTTCGGGTTGAGGTCACCGATCGTCGCAACGAAGGGGTTGGCGGTGTGGTGGGCTTTCATACGCGAAAGTTTATGCCGGCCGGTGGAGCTGAGAGCCGAGCCCGGCTCAGGTGCGCGGTTTCGCACCGAATCGCTACTCGGAGATCGGAGGCTCCGGAGTCGCTGGGAGGCTCTCGTGGAGTTCGGCTCGCGACTCGCGCACGAAGCGGAGCAACTCACCCAGGATCTGCTCCGCCTCACCCAGCCGCCGCTCGGCATGATCTTCAGCTTCGAGCCGAATCCGGCGCGCTTCGGTCTCGGCATTGCGCACCAGCGTGTTGGCCTCGGTGACCGCTTCCTCCACGATGTAGGACTCACTCACCAATTGCTCGGATTTGGCCTTGGCTCCCGCCACCACCTCGCGGGCCTTCTCGTTGGTCCGAGCGATGTAGCTCTCGCGTTCGCGAACCATCCAGCGAGCGGCTCTTAGCTCTTCGGGAAGGACTTCGACCACCCTGTCGATGGTGGCGGACAGGTTCGATTTCGCAGCCTGGAGCTGCTGCGTGACATCATCCTTGCCCATCACGATGCTGTTAGACAGAGGAACCGTGCGCGCTCCCTCTACCTCGGTGATCAGCCCTTCGAGCACCGTGTCCGTCTCATACCGGGATCGATCGAGCATGTCGAGCAGTTCACCGGGTATCGGAGGTGGCTCTTTGCGGTCTGCGTCGTCTTCCATCATCAGGAGAATCGCTCCTTGAGTGCTGCGGCCACGGCATCTGGTACGAGGTTGTCCACCGCCCCACCGAGGCTCGCTACCTGCTTCACCAGGGAAGACGAAAGGTAGCCGTACTCGGGCTTCGTGGCGACAAACAAAGTGGTGATCCCGGAAAGATTGCGGTTCATCTGCGACATTTGGATCTCGTAGTCGAAATCGGTCATGGCGCGCAGTCCCTTCACGATGACATCGATATCTCGTGCTTCGGCGAAGTCCACCAGCAGACCGGAGAAGGCGTCGACCTCGACGTTTGGCCACTCCGAACACGCATTCTGCAGCAACTCGATCCGGTCTTCAGCCGTGAAGAGGGCATTCTTCGACAGGTTGCGAACAACGCCGACGAGGACGCGGTCGAATATCACGGCACAGCGTGCGATGACATCGATGTGGCCCTTCGTCGGTGGGTCGAAGCTTCCGGGCACCATCGCTGCAATCAATGGTCCTCCTTCATCAGCCTGAACAACTCAGTATCACCGTACGTCCTGCTGTCCGTCAGCACCAGGCCGGCAGTGCTGGGTGCATCCCCGCCGCGACGACGGTGGACGACCACCGTCCCGCCTGCGTCGAGATGTTCCACCAGCGCTGCGAGCACTGCAGCCACCGACGGTAGTGCCAGGTCATAGGGGGGGTCAACGAATGCCAGGTCGACCACACCTTCGAAGCTCGCGAGGAAGCCGGATACATCGCTTGCCACCACCTTGCCGCCGAGACCTACGGCCTCGACATTGTGGCGCAACGCTCGAAGCGCCTTGGGGTCGCGCTCGACGAACACGGCGTCGCTCGCACCCCGGCTCAGCGCTTCGAGGCCGAGGCTCCCGCTTCCCGCATAGAGATCGACCACCTGCCCACCCACAACCGCCGTTCCGAGCGAAGAGAACAGCCCTTCCCGAGCCCGATCGGTCATGGGCCGAGTCGATAGGCCGGGCGGTGCCTGCAAGCGCCTGCCCTTTGCAGACCCGGCAATGATCCTCATCGACCGTTCCCCACGCGCCTCGCGCAGGCCACCATCAGCTGCGGAACAACCACTCGACGTCCTCCCCGAGGAATGCTCGGATCTCCGCAGCCAGGTCGGGCCACTGCTCCAACTGCGGATCGGCGGCGACGAGTCCGAACGCCTCTCGCCTGGCCGAGAGCAGCTCGTTCGTATCGCGCAGGATGTCTGCCAGCTTGAGGTCCTTGACGCCAGCCTGCCGCGTGCCGAACACCGTGCCCTGACCCCGGATCCGAAGGTCCTCCTCGGCGAGCCGGAACCCGTCGGTCGTCTGCACCATGGCGCCGATCCGTTGTTCGCCTTCAGGCGTTGTGGGGTTCGCGATCAGGATGCAGACAGACTGATGTTCACCTCGTCCGACCCGACCCCGCAATTGGTGGAGCTGGGAAAGACCAAACCGATCCGCGTCTTCGATGACCATCACCGTGGCATTCGGAATGTCGATGCCGACCTCGATGACGGTGGTAGCCACCAACACGTCGATCTCCTGGTTGCGGAATCGAGTCATCACTTCGTCCTTCTCTCGAGGACGAAGCTGTCCGTGGAGCAGCCCTAGACGCAGTTCAGGGAACACTCCCTGCAGGCGTTCATACTCGGCCGTCGCCGAAGCCACCTGCAGCTTGTCGCTCTCGTCTACGAGCGGACACACGACAAATGCCTGGCGGCCGGCCTCGACCTCCGACCGGATCGTGGCATACACCTCGTCGAGTTGCGCCTGGTCCCCCGTGTGGTGCCGGGTCTCGACAGGAAGCCTTCCCGGCGGCATCTCATCGAGGATGGAGACGTCCAGGTCCCCGTAGAGGGTCATCGCCAAGGTGCGCGGGATAGGGGTCGCCGTCATGATGAACAGGTCCGGGTCATAGCCGGTGGTCTTGTCACGCAGCTGGACCCGCTGGTACACACCAAAGCGATGCTGCTCGTCGACTACGGCCAGTCCGAGGCGATCGAAGGTGAGGGTGTCCTGAATCAGCGAGTGGGTGCCCACGATCAGATCGATCCCACCATCTGCGATCGCGGCTACCACGGTGTCGCGCGAGGCCGAACCGGGCGAAAGGTAGTTCACTTCAGCGCTGGCAGACGTGAGCAGCCCGAGGCGGAGTTCAGGACGGTTCTCTTCTGCCCCGACTCCCCCCTCGAACAAACTGTCCATTCCATCGGGTGCGGCGGGGTCCTCGAGCGTAGGCGCGAGACCGGCCGCCCGCAGCAGCTCCCTGATCCCCATGTAGTGCTGCTCCGCCAGCACCTCCGTCGGTGCCATCACCGCGCCCTGATATCCGCTCTGGATCGCAGTCAGGAGCGCCACGAGAGCAACCACGGTCTTGCCGGAACCTACCTCTCCCTGCAGCAACCGGTGCATGGGATGCGGGCTGGAGAGATCGGTTGAGATCTCATCGATCGTCCGCTGCTGTGCCGTGGTGAGCTCATACGGCAACGCTGCCACGAACCCGCCCACCAGGGTGCCATCGATGTCGTGACTGACGCCCACGGACTCATCGATCTGACGGTGCTTCGCCATCGCCAGAGCCACCTCGAGTCGGAACAGTTCATCGAACACGAGGCGTCTGCGAGCAGGGCCGGCCTCATCCGCCGATTCCGGAAAATGCACCCGAGCCAGGGCGGTATCCCGATCCATCAGGTCGAGCCGCGCCAGCATCCCGGCGGGCAGCGATTCGGCGACAGGACGGGACCGGCGTAGCGCGTTGTCAATCGAGGATCGAAGCTGCCGCGGGCCCATACCGGCGATCGATGGGTGCACCGGCACCACCCGCCCCGTGACCAGCGAGTCGCCGGCGAGACTGTCGAGGTCCGGGCTCTTCATCTGCAGGCGTCCCCGAAATAGCTCGACCTTGCCGGAGAGTGCCACCTCGCTCCCCTCGCTGATCTTCAGGTAGGGGTTGAACCACACCGCGGTGAGCGCACTTGTGCCGTCCGACACCACGGCCTCGATCATGGTGCGATTGCGCGAGATCCGGCGCCTGCTCACGGAACGCACCACTCCACCCACCGTCACCTCCTCACCCAGGGGAACTCCGGACAGGTCGAAGAGTTGGCTGCGATCGAGATAGCGTCGCGGGACGTGGAGCAACAAATCGGCCACGCTGCTGATACCAGCCGCGCCCAGACGTTTGGCCAGTTTGGGCCCGATTCCCTTGACTGCGTCGGCCGGGATCCCCGCGAGATATGCGAGCGAGCGGCTCATGGATTGAGATCGTTCCACATCAACCCGGCAGGATACGGTCCGGCGCAGACGATGCGGCGGAGGTTCCTCGCCGCTCAGCCGGCGGTGCGTGTTACAATCTCGCCCGCCTCAGGAGGTCTCCGAATGGCATACCGCTGTGAAGTCTGCGGCAAAGAGCCGTGGGTAGGAAAACAAGTCAGCTTCTCGCACAAGAGGTCGAGCCGCCGCTGGCTGCCCAATATCCAACGGGTACGCGTCAAGCACGGCAGCAACTCGCGCCGCATGCGGGTGTGCACCTCGTGCATCAAGGCCGGGAAGATCGAGAAGGTCTGACCGGATGCAGGGAGTCGTAAAGGTCTACGACCCGGCAACCGGCATCGGAATCATCGTGCGCGACGATGACGAGTCCGAGGTAATGCTCGGTCCAGGCTCGCTGCAGGGTTCCCTGTTCCAGACACTGCGCCAGGGACAGCGAGTCCTCTTCGAAATCGAGGATCGGGAGGGAGCCGTGTATGCACACCGGCTCCGATTCGGGTCAGACGGCTACTGAGTCCGGGTTGCACCCGCCGGGCCCCCGCCTCTGTATGATCCAACCCACGGAAGCTCTTGTTTCGTGACCGTCCATAGGGAGGACGACGAATGGTCGAGGCGTACATCCTCATCCAGACCGAGGTAGGCAAGGCCGCAGCCGTAGCCGAGCAGATTCTGGCGATCCCCGGGGTCACCGGTGCAGACGCGGTAACCGGTCCCTACGACGCGATTGTCCACACGCAGGCGGAGGACGTCGACTCGCTGGGCAAGCTCGTCGTAGCCCGAATCCAGGCTGTCGAAGGGATCACGCGCACACTGACCTGCCCAGTTGTGAAGCTGTGAGGTCATACGTCACGCGGCCACTTGGAGTTCTGGTGGCGGCCCTGGTCGGTGCTGCGGCCGGTTCCTCGGCACGTCAGGCCATTACGGCGCAGCGCAACGCAGACGCCGACCCTTCCGATGTGGTCATCGCAGCCCCCCTCAGCATCGTTCTGCTCGCCACGATCGCCGGCCTCCTCTCGCGGAGGCGAGGCTGGCTGGTGGCACTGCTGGTTGGGACCTTCGCCGGCTCGCTGATCGGAGATGATGCCGATCGGTTGGTGAAAGGAGCCGTGGGCAAGGCCGCCTCGGTGCGCGGTCGATCGGCACCAGAAGGTGTCTCGGGGTCGGTCGTCACCTGAGAGAATCGATCAGTCTCGCAGGGCGATCGTCACGAGCTCGTCACACAACTCCGAGTACGTCATCCCCGATGCCATGCACATCTTCGGGTAGCCCGAAATCGGTGTGAATCCCGGCATCGTATTGACCTCGTTGATGAGGAACCCCCTGCCTCCTTCTTCGAACAGGAAATCGACTCTGGCGAGGGCTCGGCACTCGAGGAGTCGGAAGGCCTGCTCAGCCAGCGAGCGCACCCGGGCTTGCTGCTGGTCATTGAGCGCCGCGGGGGCGACAAACTCCGAGGTTTCGTCCCGGTACTTGGCGTCGTAGTCGTACCACTCAGTCCTGGTGATGACCTCGCCCGGGACCGAAGCCTTTCCGTCCAGCACTGCAACCTCGATCTCCCTGCCCCGGATCGCTTCCTCGACCAGTACCTTGTCGCCGTAGCGGAACGCTTCCTCGAGACCTTCCTTCACCTCGGCCTCTGTAGTGGCTCGCGACACGCCCACCGACGATCCAAGTTCGGCCGGCTTCACGAAAACCGGCAACCCCAGGTCATCGAGCAACCGATCGACGGTGCCGGCAGCATCGCTCATGTCCTCAGGGCGTACCACCATCCATCGGGCCGTACGCAACCCGGCCGCATCGAACATGCGTTTGGCGAGGTCCTTTTCCATAGCGAGCGCTGAGGCCAGCACCGAGCAGCCGACGTATGGCACCCCCGCCATCTCGAGTACCCCCTGGATGGTGCCATCTTCTCCAAACGGACCGTGGAGCACAGGGAACACCACATCGAAAGTGACCTCGTCGTTTCCGCTGGTCAGGCGCCCTTCCGGCACCTGCAGCGAGACCGACCTACCCTCGGCGTAGAGCGGGCGGCGCTTGCCGTCTGCCAGGAACCAGGCGCCGTGCTTGCTCACCCCCACCGGTATCACCCTATGGCCGGCCGCCTGCAGGGCCTCCATCACCGCAACCGCCGAGGTGCATGAGACCTCATGCTCGGCCGATCGGCCACCGAAAAGAAGTAGTACCCGGGCCATGCAATGAGAGGTTACCGTGGCCGCGCCAAAGGAACCGGAAATCGGAGACTGCCCGTGATCGACCGCGAGCTGTTCCTCACCTACCGCCTATGGGTGGTGCGGCTTGGCATTGTCCTGGCGTGGCTCGGTTTCTTCGCCGTGCTGTGGTGGGGTATTAGCCAGCGGGGGGAAGCCAGCCAGATCAATTGGGGAGCCCCGATCGGCTTCTTCGCAGGGCTGATCATCGTTTCCATGCTGCCCTGGCGGAGCTATCTGCTCACCTGGTACGGGGACGCCATCATCATCACCTTCGTCGTTCTCGGTATCGCCGCACTCGGTGCAGACGCCCTCCTTCGGGCAGACGAACCCCTCACCGCGGCGTATCTGGGAGCGATCATGTTCAGCGCCGCGGCACTGGTGACGCCGTGGGGCGTCGGGGTAATCGCGCTGCTGGCCACAGTCGGCTATGGCATGGCGGTCAACAGGGTCGGCATGGACATGTCCGATCCGGCGGTCGTCTTCTCCATCCTCACCTTCATCCTGGTCGGCGTGTTCGCCACGCTCGCATCGATCGGAGCCGGGGTGGCGACCTCGGGCAGGCTCGCCGAGCTGCAGCGCCGTAGCCGGGAACTCGAGACCGAACGCCAGGAACTCGACGACCTGTATGCCATCTCACGCACCATCGGGATCGGCACCAACCTCTCCGACGTGATGCCGGTATTGACCGGGCGCCTGGCGGATGCAGTCGGCGGCAGGGTCGGGCTCATCTTCCTCTTCTCGCCGGAGGACTCTGCCCTCGAGCTGCTGTCCCCAGTCTGGGTAGCGAACCGCACCATCCCGGCCGAGGGATACCGACTCTCTCTCAACGAAGCAGGGAAGATCCAGCGCGTCATGATCACCTCGACCGGCTTCGTGGACAATGACCTCAAGGCGGAAGTCGACGGCGACACCTTCCTCACCGACCTGGATATCTCCCAGGTTGCAGCGGTGCCACTGCGCATCGAACAGCGGTCGATCGGTGTCCTTGTGATCGGAGACAAACGACGGGACGACTTCACCGAGAAGGACCTCGCCAGACTCGACGCGCTCGCGGCACCTGCGTCCCTCGTGCTCAACCAGCTGGCCCGGTTCGAACAGCTGCAGGAGACGAGCCTGCGGATGTCAGAGATCGCCGAACTGAAGACCGATTTCGTGTCTGTGGTCTCTCACGAACTGCGTACCCCGCTGACCTCCATCATCGGGGCATTGGGAACGTTGCGCCGCCCCGAGCTGGCTCCGATCGAGCCTGCCGCACTGAAGATGCTCGACACCGCGGACCGGCAGGCCCACAACCTCAAAGACCTCATCGAAGACCTACTCATGGTGTCGCGGCTCGACGACCAGGCGCTGCCGGTGCGAGTAGAGCTGTTGCAGCTCGCAGACGCCATCGTCGATGCCATCCACGCGATCCCGGACGCGGCTAATCGGGTCGCGGTCGACCTCGCCCATGACACCCCGCTGGTGGAAACCGATCCGGAGCACCTGCGTCGCATCCTCACCAATCTGATCGTGAACGCCATGAACTACGGAGGAAAAAGCTCGATCGAGGTGGTGGTGGAGCCGATTCGGGACAGAGTCCGTATCTCGGTCGTCGACCACGGGGAAGGCATCCCGTACGAACTCACCGAACACCTGTTTCAGCGCTTCACTCAGCTGGATCGGCCGGATACCAGAGCCGTCGGCGGCACAGGACTCGGTCTCTCGATCGTCAAAGGCCTCACCGATTCACTCGGAGGCCGTGTCTGGTACGAACCCACGGTCGGAGGTGGGGCAACCTTCACGGTCGAGCTCCCCATCAACGCGCGATATCGCCAGCCCGAGGTCGAACCTGCCGCTCAGCCGTCTTCGCCCGGGTAGCTCGGCGCTTCGCCCGGCGAAGTGGCGATCGCATGAAACCCGCCGTCGACGTGGACGATCTCTCCCGACGTCATCCGTGCCCAATCCGACATCAACACGCAGAACATCCGGGCAACAGGCTCGGGATCGCCAAGGTCCCAGTCCAGCGGCGCGCGCGAGTCCCACACCTCTTTGAAGAAGCCGAACCCTGGAATCGACTTGGCCGCGACCGTATTGAGCGGACCGGCTGAGATCGCGTTCACCCGGATGTTGTCCGCGCCGAGTTCCCGAGCCAGATAGCGAGTGACGGACTGTAGAGCCGACTTCGCCACCCCCATCCAGTCGTACTGCGGCCACGCCTGGCTGTTGTCGAAGTCCAGAGCAACGAGTGATCCACCGCCAGCTGCCTGCATGAGGGGGCGCAACGCCACCGCCAGGGTCTTGTAGGAGAAAGCGGAGGTGAGGAAAGCGGTACTCGCGCTCGCCGCAGGTGCGGTCAGGAAGTTGCCTCCCAGAGCATCCTCAGGGGCGTAGGCAATGGCGTGCAGCGCTCCGTCGACGCTCCCCCACCGCTCGCCGAGGTCGGCGACCAGAACATCGATGTGGTCCTGATCGTTGATGTCGAGCTCCAGCACATCTGGCGGAACGGGCAGACGCTGCGCCGACCGTTCAGTCAGGCGGATCCCGCGCCCAAAGCCGGTCAACACGACCTCAGCCCCCTGCTCTTGAGCAACCCTTGCACTGTGCCAGGCGATTGAGCCGTCGGTGAGTACGCCGGTGATCAGCAGCCGCTTGCCTTCGAGCAGCACTCGCACCCCTTCGGTGGACGAAGCCTCCATGCTAGGTGCACCGTTCGGCCGGGTGATGTAGGTTCGGCGCTCGACCCGCTGCGAGGTGCGAATGGTTGCGGCAGATCTGTTGATAGTGGCGATTGCAGTTGTCGCTTTCGGGCTCGTGTCGGCCCGTCTCGAACGCACCTCGATTACTGCGCCGATGGTCTTCGTCACCGTTGGGATTCTGATGTCGGCCGCCGGCTACTTCGAACGTCTCGTCTACGACGACTTCATCGAGCTCTTCATGAGCGTCACGTTGGCGTTGGTGCTGTTCACCGACGCGTCGCGAATCAACCTGCGCCGACTGCAACGCACGTTCGTCTGGCCGCTGCGAATGTTGATTATCGGGCTTCCCCTCGTCATGGCCGTCGGTACCGCGGTCGCCATGGGTGTGCTTCCAGGTATCAGCTTCTGGGGCGCAGCTCTGGTCGCGGTCGTGCTGGCGCCGACCGACGCCGCTTTGGGCGCGGCAGTCGTGAACGACCGCCGAGTTCCGGAGAGCATTCGACAAACTCTCAACGTCGAAAGCGGCCTCAACGACGGATTGGCATTGCCGGTGCTCACCCTGATACTCGCATTTGCCGAGAGCGAGACCACGAACACGTCACTGCGCTTCTGGGTCGAGTTCGCCCTGGGGGAGATCGTGATCGCGCTGTTGGTGGGCCTGTTGATCGGTGGAGGCTTCGGCTGGCTCTTCGAACGCAGCTCCCGGGCGGGGTGGATGAGCCCGCTCTATCTCAAACTCGCCGGTATCACTCTGGCACTCCTGGCATTCTTCGGCGCAGACCAACTTGGAGGGAGCGGGTTCATCGCTGCGTTCGTCGCCGGGGCCGCGTTCGGGTTCGTCACTTCGGACGACGTCTGTGGACCAGTCCATGCCTTCGCCGAAGCAGAAGGCCAGGGCCTGGTGCTGGTGGTGTTCGTCCTCTACGGAGCTGCAGTCATCCCGGAGGCGCTGGACCTGGCGACGTGGCAAATGTGGGTCTATGCATTCCTCAGCCTCACGGTGATCCGTATGCTGCCGATCGCGATCTCGCTCCTGGGCACCGGGTTGTCGTTGCGCAGTGTGGCGTTCCTCGGATGGTTCGGGCCGAGAGGTCTCGCTTCGATGCTCTTCATGCTCCTGGTGGTCGGCCAGGCAGCACCCGGCCTCGACACGCCGCGGATTCAGGCAGTGGTGGGCCTCACCGTCCTCTGCAGCGTCATGCTCCATGGGGCGACCGCGGCCCCGCTGGCCAGGCGTTATGCCACCTACACGAAAACGTCGTCGGATCATGATCTGCTCGAGGCGGATGAGATGCCGGTGCCGGACATGGCAACCAAGTCGACCTACGGGATGCAGGGTTTCTAGACGCCCAGCTTGCTCCAGGCCCGCAACCCGAGTCCCATGATGAACAACATCAGGAGTCCGTAGCTGAGGGCCGGACGTCTGGCGAGCTGCGAACGGTATACGTAGGCGATACTCAAGAAGATCGGGATGAGGACGCCGTAGAAGATGTGCTGACCACCCGGCTCATACCCGCGTTGCAGGAGGACCAGCCCGGCGCCAACCTGAACCAGCATCGCTCCGATGGCAACACCCATTGCGATATGGAATGGTCTGCGCGGTGGCCGCTTGAGGAAGACAAGCCCGAGGCCCCACACGCCGACGATGCCGGTGGCGACGACGGCGACATAGAACCAGTTGGCGTGAAAGCTGCGCACGGCCTGCGACATTAGCCCGCCGTACTCTGGGTGGTCACCCCATCCCCGTTGCACCGGGGCAGTCACAGCGAGGTGCCACGCTCCCAGTCGGCGTAGAGATCAGCATATGGGCCGGCCGCGGCGAGCAGCTGAGAGTGGGTGCCGCGCTCCACCAGCTTCCCTGCTTCGAATACCAGCACCTCGTCGCTGGCCTCGGCGGTGGAGAGCCGGTGTGCAATCGTGATGCTGGTCCTCCCAGCGGTGAGGCGCTCGATGGCACGGCGGATCTGAACCTCGAGCGCCGGATCGACCGCTGATGTCGCCTCATCGAGGACGAGCAGGTCGGGATCGGCAATCCACGCTCGTACGAGCGCGACGAGCTGGCGCTCGCCTGCGGACAGCGAGGAACCCCGCTCCCCTACCGGTGTGTCGAGGCCCAGAGGGAAGCCGTCGAGCCACTGGTCGAGTTCGAGGTCGACGAAGGCAGCAAGCAACTCGGAGTCCGACGCATCTGGCTTGCCGTACCGAACATTGCTGCGGATGTCCGCATCGAATAGGAAACCCTCTTGCGGAACAAAGGCCACGCGTGCTCTCAATTCCTCGAACCTAACCCGGTCCACAGGGACCCCGCCGATCGACACCTCGCCCGAGGTGGAATCAAGCAGCCGGGTGACCAGCTTGGCGAACGTCGTTTTTCCCGAGCCGGTCGCTCCGACCACCGCCACGCGTTGGCCGGCGGCAACGCGCGCCGAGACCTCCACAAGTGCCGGTTCGCCGCCGGGGTACACAAAACCTACGTCTGCGAAGGTCACATCCAGTCCGGCGGCTGGGAGCGGCTCGGGAGCCACCGGGTCCGGAACGTCGATTGCGGAGTCGAGCACACCAAGAATCCTCCGTAGTCCCGCCCCGGCACTCTGCGCCGTATCGAGCGCTTCCACCAGCAACTGAACCGGCTGCACGAGCAAGTTCACCAGGAAGAGGAACGCCAAAAGGGTGCCTGCCGTAATGCCGTTTTCGACTCCCAACCAGATCCCGGCCACGAGGACGGCCGCGGTGAGCGCACCGGCGAACAGTTCTGCGCTCGAAAAGAGGACCGCTCCGAGCTTGCCGGTGCGGTACTCATCCTCGAACTGGCGGTCCAGCGCGTCGTCGACGCGAGCCAAAGTGGCCGTCTCGGCACCGTACGCCCGGATCACCAGCAGCCCCGAGATGGCTTCGCCAATCGCGGAAAGGCTGGTGGCGACTCGCCCCCTCACCTGATCGTGGGCCCGAGCCAGGATTCGCTGGAACCAGGCGAGCATGATGCCGTACAGCACGACACCGACCACCACGACGACGGTCAACTTCCACGAATAGATGAGCATCACAGTGCCCGCCAGAAGCAGCTGCGCAACGCCGACGATCATGCCAACACCAGCCCACTCCATGAAGTGCTGCATCGTATCGACGTCTGAGGTGACCCGACTGACGAGGGCACCGCGGCGCTCGGATTGGATGTGGAGCGCCGACAGCCGGTGGATGTGACGAAACGTCTTCACCCGCAGGTCGGACAGGCCGGTTGCCGACGAACGAGCCAGCCGGATCAATGCAGCTCGTGCCGCGAGGGCCGCCAGCAGCATGGCCACAAGTGCGATCATGGCTCTGCTCAACATGGCCCCGGCATCGACCCCGTCCGACGTATCGATGCCCGAGTCGATGATCTGCTGGACGATCACCGGCACGATCACGCTCAGTGCGGTACCCGCCATTGCGAGAAGCACCGTGACGACCAGGCCCCTCGACAGCTCCGGTGATTCTCGAAACGCCCTGCGGAGCGCCAGACGGGTCGGGATGTCCGGGGCAGAAGTCTGCATCGTCATCCGGCACTTCCCCCGTCCTGGCTTCGCGTCAATGCGTCCTCTTCGTAGGCCTGGAGCAGGCGTGCATACCCGGGGGCGCGACCCATCAACTCCTGATGGGTCCCGTAGTCCGCGATTCGGCCGGCTTCGATGAAGATGACCTCGTCGGCCAGCGTGATCGCCGACTTGCGGTAGGCAACGACCAACACCGTCGAAGGCAGCTCCTCGCGACTCAGGCCGCGGAGGATTTCTGCTTCCACCGAGGGGTCCACGGCTGAGGTCGCATCGTCGAGGATCAACAGGCGAGGCCGTCTTGCCACCGCGCGAGCGAGGGCGATCCGCTGCCGCTGGCCGCCGGATAGTGACATGCCGCGCTCGCCGAGCAGGGTGCCGTATCCGTGGGGCAGGGAATCGATGAACTCAGTGGCGCCGGCCAGCGCCGCGGCAGCTTCGACCTCCAGAGCGGGCACCGGAGCGCCGAGCGTGATGTTGCCCGCCACCGTATCCTCGAAGAGGAAAGCCTCCTGGGACACAAAGGCGATCTCCAGCGGAAGTTCGGCCGGAGCGAACTCGCGCAGGTCACGCCCGTCGAGCCGAATCGACCCCGAAGTGGGGTCCCAGAGCCGTGCCAGGAGGAGCGCCAAGGTCGACTTGCCGGACCCGGTGGGGCCGACGAGGGCCACGGTCTTCCCCGCCGGAATATCGAGGTGAACGTCATCGAGTACCGGCGTATCCGTGTCGTACTGGAAATCCACCGCCTCACCGTCGATCGGAGCGCCATCACCTCTGGCAGCCGCAGTGCGACGACCATGCTCGACGTAATCGGTGGCATCGAGGATGCCGCTGACTCTCCCCCAGGCGGCCTGGCTGGCTCCCATCTCCCACAACACGAAACCAATCAACTGAATCGGCAATGTCAGCAGCGAGAGCAAATAGGCCATGGTGACGAGATCGCCCGTCGTTACCGACGTCCCCACCCGGAACGCGCCGACCACGATGAGCACGATGGTGGTCATCGGTGGAATCGCCTCCACGACCGAGCGGTAGGTAGCCCAGGTACGTCCGACGACGATGAGACCGTCGCGCAACTCCTCAGACGCCGCTTCGATACGGTCAGCCTCGTAGTCCTCACGTCCCAGAGACTTCACCGTCAGCGCGCCGTCAAACGACTCGTGAGCAACCCCGCTGACGATCCCGCGGTTGCGCTGCACTTCTTGGAACTGAAGGAACATCTTCCAGCTCCCGTGAATGTCGATGGAGACAACTGTCACGATCGACACCAACGTGATCACGCCGAGTACCCAATCCATCGACGCGATGAGGGCTACCGTTCCGACCAGCAGGAGCGACGCCCCTGTTGCGTAGGGCAGCGGCGCCAGAATGAACGTCGCCATCCGAGCGTCGGTGTCGCTCACCGCCAGCAGATCACCGGTGGCTTGTTTGCTGTGCCACCCGAGGTCGAGTCGAAACAGGTGACTGACCAGGCGTTTTCGTAGGTCGGTCTGGGTACGGTACTGGAGATACCCTGCCCCGGTACGTCGTAGTGTGATGCCGATCGCCTTCCAGGCGGCCACGCCGAGTACCGCAGCCACTGCGGGCCCGAGCAGGCCGCTCGCCGATTCACCGTCTTCGAGCACCGGGATGATGAGCGAGTCGGTGACCCGCCCGACCACTACTGAAGACGCAACGATCGCGCTGGCGAAGAGGCCTGCCCCCACTGCGGCCACTGTGAAAGACAGCGGGTGGGCACGGATGAACTGCCACACGAGCGCGAACCCGTCGTGGAACACTTGCCCGATTGAGCGCGGCACGTATACGTCTTCGGACGTCAAAGTCACCTCCAGCCTCTGAATGCTAGGGGATGGCCGCGGGCGGGGGACGGGCCCATGTCAGGTTTGGTGGGACCGGCGGGAGCTGCCGCCTGCCGGGTCGACCCTGCGCAGGATGGGAGTAGTCAACCCAGCCTGAACTGCGAGGTAGCCACGGCCTGATGGCCCCCCAGATCGTCGACGGTCGCCACCACTTCCACGCTGGTTCCGGGCGGGAGATGAGTCCGGTTCCAGAACACCCGGTACGGAGGAGCGTCGTCCGTTCCCAGGATCACGAAGTCACTACCGTCGACCGCCACCGCGAAGGTCACCTCGACAAACAACTCGCGATCGAGCTCTGCCTCGATGCGGAATCGCTCCAGCGCAACCTCGGCACCCTCACCGGGCTTGGTGATGACGATGGCAGGAGCCGCCGGTGATGGCGGGACCGGAACTGCTGCCCGGTACACCACCGCACCGAGCGCCGGAACCGTGAGTTCCAGCAGTCCATCGTCTCCGGAGGCAGCAGCCGGACCATCAATCGGGTAGATGGACGCGAAGGAGGCCGTAGGCGTATCCACTGCGAACTCTGAGGTTCTCGGTTCGGTTTCGTTGTTGACGGCAACGACGTACTCGACGCGCTCGTCACGGTCGATACGCGAGAACGCGTAGACCCCTGCTGCGGAGCTGGAGGTGCGGGTGAGGTGCGCTCCCGTCTCCAGGGTGGGATGGGCCCGCCGCAGCGCCGCGAGTTGGGAGATGACTGCGTACAAGGGATGGGAGGGATCGAAGTTGTCTTCAGCGGTCGTGGCATCCGTGCCGATCAGGTCGTCGTCGTTGTACGAAGCCACCCGGCTGGGGAACATGTCCTGACGAGCCCCCTTGTCGCCGCCGTCTCCCACGAAACCCTGTTCGTCCCCGTAGTAGATCACCGGGATACCCCGGGTCGTGAACATCAGCTCCATCGCGAGCTGCAAACGCTGCAGCAGCTCGGCGTCTTCCGCTCCCCGGTTGGCATTACGTACGAAACTGCCGAGTCGTCCGATGTCGTGGTTCCCCATGAATTTCACCAGCATCGAGGCATTCGAGTCGACATCGGTGTACCAATCGTCTTCCGCGAAGAGGTCGGCGAGGATCTCCGTGTTACCCCCGTCCGCGGCGTAGGCAATGGTCGCATTCGAGTACCCGAAATCGAGCACGGACGGGAAAGGGCCACTTGTCGTGTAGTGGCTCCGCAGCAGTGCGGCAGGGCTGAACACCTCGCCGAACACGAAGAAGTCTTCGTCTCCACCCATCGTCGCCGTCTCATTGATTGCAGGAACGAACGAGTCCCAGAACTCGTCGTTGACGTGCTTCACGGTGTCGACCCGGAAGCCGTCGACTGCGAACTCCTCGACCACCGATCCATAGACCTCGGTCATGCCGGACACCACGTCCGGGTGCTCGGTGAACAGGTCATCGAGTCCGAAGAAGTCCCCGTAGAACGAGCTCTCGCCGTCAAACGTCGAGTTCCCCCGATTGTGGTAATAGATCGGGTTGTTCAACCAGGAAGGGGCCTTGATCGCGCCGTCGGACTCTGCCGGATACGTCGGCGTGTAGGCAAAGCTGGTGGCGGCATCGAGTGCCGGGAAGTCGGCTTCTCCCGCGAAGTCGCGGTCGTCGAACGCCTCTCCGTCTGCATCCGTGAACGGCCAGCGCTCCTTGGAGCGGTACGCCACCGAATCCTCAGCGAACGTGATGACGTCACCCGTGTGGTTGAGGACTGCGTCGAAATACACCCGGATGCCGCGGTCGTGAGCTGCGTCCACGAACTGCCGCATCTGCGCGTTGGTCCCGAGGTGGGGGTCGATGGTGGTGAAGTCGGTTTGCCAGTAGCCGTGGTACCCGGCGGAAGAGCCGGTAACGGTTCCGTCGCCCTGGACGGGGCGGTTGACGAACGGTGGCGTCACCCAGATGGCGTTGATCCCAAGCGCCTCCAGGTAGTCGAGTCTCCGTTTCAGGCCGACCACATCACCACCGTGGTAGAAGCCGGAATCGGTTGGCAGGAAACCGTGCCGGAGCACGTCCACGTCTGCTGTGCCCGAGCCAAGACCGCCTGTGTCGTTGGTCGGATCGCCGTTGTCGAAACGGTCGGTGAGCACGAAGTAGATAACTTCGCCGGTCGCCGGGAGCCGCACCACGGGAGCGGTGATCCCGACTTGGGTGAGAGCCTGTGTGGTCGTCGTCGTGGCGGTCGGAGGCACCGTGGACGCCGTGGTCGTCGTTCCGTCTGTTGCCGTGACTTCGGTCGTGGTAGTTGCGGCACTCGCATCACACGCGGCCGCAGCCATTGCCACAGCGATGAGCAGGACCGCGAGCCGAACGAGACGATCAGCCGACATGGAAAGGATGCTAGAGGTGGAGCGGCCTTGGCAGACATCGGCTCGCCAGAGGCCTCACCCAATCGGTCCCCGCCTATCCGCTCGGATCGGCTGTGGGGTGGTTCGTGGCGGCTCGCGCCTCCTCGGTGTGTCTTCGCTCGGCTTCCCGCGGGCGGAGCCAGAGCCACAGGACGACCACGGATGCTGCGGCAGCCACTGCGGCCATCCAGTTGATGGCGTTGAAGCCATACTTGTCTGCCAGGAAGCCGCCGATGAGGCTACCCAGGAAGCTCCCAACGGCGCTTGCGGCGATCACCCATCCGCTGGCCATACCGGCAGGGAAATCGGCCATCCGCACCGCCAGAGTGGTCTGGGGAAGCCGGGTGAAGGGAGCAGCCTGGTACATGAGCTGCATGAACGCCGCCCCGAGCACGACCTGGTTGCCAGAAGCTATGCCGACAAGCGCCATGCCGAGGCCTGCCACCATCCGTGCCACGATGCCCGCAGAGTATGGCGGGAACGCTCCCCGCTTGGCCATCCACCTTCCGGCCGGGAAGTACAGGACGATGTTGAGCAACCCGGCGAGCGAAATCAGCGCAGACGTCGTCTGCTCATCGATGCCATAGACGTTCGGCAGGATGTTCGAGATCTGAGAGTTGACCCCGTTGTTGGCGACCGAAGACAACACCATGACCGCGATGTAGATCCCGAACGCAGAGATGAACACCTGTTTCAGCGAGGCCTTACGAACTTGCTGCGCCGCGGCGGCCTCGGCCTCGGTGATCTCGACGGCTGCTTCGAGGCGGGCGCCCGGACCGGCACTCGTGAACCACACGATCGCGGTCAACACCCCAACGATGACGGCACCGAGCCAGAACCGATCCGCAAAGGACCAGGCAGTGGCCGCAGCCAGGATGACGCCACCGGCCACCTGACCGGCAGGCATCATCAACTGCAGCGTCGTCATCTGCTTGGCCTCAGCCGCCTGCGAAAGACGGGCCCCGGCTATGAGCACCGGAGCCGTGGCGCTGACCGCAGCCACCCCGACCCCCATCAAAATCGCATCCAGCGCGTACAACTCGGTGTTGTCGGCGGTGAGCGCCAAGGCAACGAAAGCCAGCGCCATTGCACCCACGCCGAGCACCATGACGAGTCGGTGAGCACGGTACTTGTCTGCGAACCCGCCGATCGGGGGACCGGCCAGGGCCCCGAGCGCGATGATCGCCATCACGACGCCCGCGGTCGAGGCGCTTCCCCCCTGCAGCGACGAAACATACGGCGGGATCAACAACGAGATGAATGCGCTGTAGGACAACCCCACGGCGAACATCGCCAGCATCCACCATTCGAAGGTCTTTGCGCCTGTAGTCGATGCGTTCGCCGTCATCAGCAGGCCTTCCGCAGGTTCCGAGCCCGACATTAGCTAAGTCCGCGACAGGGCTTCTGGCTCCCACGACCCTTGCTTCGCACCCGCTACATTGAGGCTCGCTACCAACTGCACTTGGGAGGGGTGAACATGGCAGACGCCGATCACGACCCGATGGACGAGATGCTGCCCGGGCCCTCCCACACCCCGGAGGAGGACGCCTCCGAGAACAAGAAGAAGATGAGTCGCGAGGCGCTGCTGGTTGGTGGGGTGCTGTTTCTGATCTTTGTGGTGTTTTTGCCGCAGTTCATCGATTACGGCCAGGTAATCGATTCGATGTTGAGCCTCACCTGGCCCCAGCTGCTCGGCTTGTTCGTCCTCGGCGTCGCCAAAACCTGGTTCGATGCCGGGGTCTACAACTCCCTGATCCCTGGTCTGCGGTGGTGGGACGGGTGGAAGGCGTGGGCGTCTTCGAACTCGGTGGCGTTCGTAGCGCCCCCGGGTGCGGACCTGGCGATCAGGTTCGGAATGTACCGCACTGCCGGGATCGAAGGCGAAGCAGCCAGCGCCGGGATCGTGTTGAGCTGGTTCTTCTCCACCGGGTACAAGCTGGTGGTCCCGATCGTGGCGCTGGCAGTAGTGGTGATCACCGAAGGGGTCAGTGACGACACCGTGGTGACCGTCACCATCATCGGGGTTGCCGCGCTGGTCGCCGCGGTGGCGTTGGTTTTCCTGATCCTGTACCGCCAGCAGGTGGCGTTCCGGATCGGTGAGATCGGACAACGCTGGTACAACGGGCTTGCGGGTGGCAAGTGGAAGTTCCCCGAAGCAGCAGGCTTCGGGGTCCGACTGGTCGACTTCCGGTCCCAGGTGATCGAGACCCTCAAAGCCCGCTGGCTCCCGGCACTGGCATCCACCCTGGCTGCCCAGGCAATCTTCTTCATCATGCTGGTGATGTCCATGCGTTTCGTAGGGGTGACCGCCGAACAGGCTTCGGTCGGAATCATCTTCGACGCGTATGCCATCGGGCTCCTGCTCTCCATGATCCCGATCTTCCCCGGCGGCCTCGGAGTCGTCGAACTCGCCTATGTCGGGATCATCGTCGGCTCAGCAAACTCAGGAAACACTGAACTCACCAACGCCGTCACCGCAGGCGCCTTCGTGCACCGCATCTTCACCTGGCTGGTCCCCATCCTCATCGGCTTGATTCCCCTCGGAGCCTGGCGCCGCGACATGGTCAAACGTCAGGAAGCTGAAAGCGGCGGCTCTGCTCCGGTCTAGGGTCGATCGCCGTCCCGGAGCACGTCGACGACGACACACATCACCAAGATCGCGCCGCCGAACAAGCCGAGATAGCCGAGCAGATCGAACAGCGTCAGTTCGCCGGTGATCTTGGGCCCTCCCTGCGCCGCCAGCAGCCAGATTGACACGATGCCGAGCGTGAACCCGATGAACGCAAGCGTCGCCCGATTCGCCAGGCGGGTGATGACCCTCACGTCCCTCGGGTTGGAGAACAGACTCACCCTGGTCGAGAGTTCTCCTCGTTCGATCTGAGTCGCGATCCGGTCCACGTGGCGGGGAATCGCCACAGCATCGGGGCCAACTGGATCGCTTCACGTTCGAGGAGATCCTTCATCGACCCCGGCTCGAGCCACTTCTGCATCTCGACTCCTGCGAGGTCCTCGGCCGCGTCAATGAGGTTGAACCCGGGACTGAGCATCAAAAGGGTCCCGTCCAGTGTCCCCATGGCACGCAACAGCGACATCGTCGAGGGCGGTGGCTTCAGTCCGAAGTCGAGCATGATGATCAGGAACTCACGGAGCATGCCCACATTCGGTTGGGCGCCGGGCCCCAGGTGCTTGGCCATCAGTTGCGCAAACGCTCGTTCTAATTGAGCGGGGTCAGCCTCCTCGTCGATGGTTGCGACCTCGAGCGCGGCTTGTCGTGGCAGGGTGGGATCGCGCAGCCGCAGGGCGAGCAGGATGTTGGTGACGGCGGCACGCTCTGCTGCGTCGAGGCGGCCGGCTGCTCCGGAGTCGATGAGACCGATCCTGCCGTCCTCGAGTACGAAGATGTTCCCCGGATGTGGATCGGTGCGGAAACGGTCACCGTTGATCATGGCGCCGATTTCGGCCTCGAACAGCGAGTCGGCCAGCATCCGCCGCTGCACGGCCGCAGCCGGATCGGGTTCCAGGTCGCCGACGGCAGTCCCTTCGAGTCGCTCCATCACGACGACTCGCGCGCTCGAGAGTTCCGCATAGAAATGCGGAACTACGACGTCTTCGTAGCTCTTTGTGGCCAACGCGATCTCACGAGCGTTGTTGACCTCATTCGCGTAGTCCAGTTCATCCTGAAAATCGTTGGTGGACTCCTCGGCGAGACCGGCAACGCCGGATTTCGCAGCCAGTGCCGAACGTCGCTCCATTGTCTGCGCCAGCCGGGCCACGATCTCGGCGACTCCGGGGCGTCGCACCTTGACGACGACATTCTCTCCACCCTGCAAGCGTGCCTGTAGACCAGGCCGATCGAGGCCGATCCGATCGGGTCGCAGTCGAATTCGGCGAAGTAATCCGCGACCGGGCTACCGAGTTCGCTCTCCAGCACCGGTTCGACATCCTTTCGTGGCGCCGGCTCCGCACCTGCCTGCAGTTTGGCGAGTTCGGCACCACATCTCCGGCGGCAGGATGTCGGCACGAGTCGACAGCAATTGGCCGAGCTTCACAAACATCCGGCCCGCTTCCTCGAAGGCTTCTGTCATCTTCCTGCCGGTCCCTGCCGGGCCATCAACCATTTCTCCGTCCTCGCCGACAAGGTTCGGTCCAACCCGTGGCGGGCGGCGATCGAGGTGACCTGGGTCATGCGGCGGGTGACTTCGATTTGGCGCCTGGTCCACTTCACCGGATTCAGCTGGCGCGTCCGCAGCGAGCGTCGGGGCTTCCCGGGCCTGGACATCAGTTCGAGGGCGATGATCACGATCATCGTCACCACTACGCCAAGAACGATCCCGGAGAGGTCTGCCGCTTCGGCGGACGCGCCGCGTTCTTCCATCCAGTAGGCGAACAGTCCGGTCGCCAGCATGCCGCTGACTGCGGCGAGCACGGTCCGCACCGCTGAGAGGTAGCGCACCCCGAGCGGCCGCTTCGCCATCCAGGCGTCGCCAGGAAGCCGACAATAAGCAAGAATCCGTTGAGAATGGTGGTCACGCGGCCCGACTTCACCTGCAGCTGCTTTGCCCGCACCTGGCGCTCACGGCGCCGATCTGGTCCCGGCAGGAAGAGATAGATACATGCAACCGGCCTCGCTGCACTCGGATACGCCGAGAGGTTTTGGGTCGTGTCGGAGCACCTGGCTTTAATGAGCCACGCATCAGCCAATCACCGAAACGAGGCGCACATGACCGACTTCTTTCCCGGCGTAGCCCCCATCGAGTACGAGGGCCCGGATGCGACCGCCGACCTCGCCTACCGCGTTTACGACCCCGACCGCGTCGTCCTCGGGAAGCGAATGGAAGATCAGCTTCGCATTGCGGTCTGCTATTGGCATTCGTTCAACTGGCCGGGGAGCGATGTGTTCGGCGACGGCACCTTCGACCGGCCCTGGTTGGGCGGAACCGGCGACCCGATGGTTGCGGCCCGGATGAAGATGGACGCCGCGTTCGAGTTCTTCACCAAGTTGGGCACCCCGTTCTGGTGCTTCCACGACGTCGACATCTCCCCTGCCGGCGACACCTTCGCCGAAACCAAATCGAACCTCGAGGCCATGGTCGAATACGCAGCAGGACACATGGAACGAACCGGTGTGCAGTTGTTGTGGGGCACCACCAACGCCTTCAGCCACCCACGGTTCGCCGCAGGGGCCTCGACGAACCCGGACCCCGAGGTCTTCAGCTATGCCGCTGCCCAGGTCAAAAACGCCATCGAAGCCACCCACCGGCTGGGCGGCGCCAACTACGTTCTGTGGGGAGGACGCGAGGGTTACGAAACGCTGCTCAACACTCGCGTTGTGCAGGAAGCCGACCAGTTGGCTCGGTTCCTCCACATGGTCGTCGACTACAAACGCGACATCGGGTTCGAGGGAACGCTGCTCATCGAGCCCAAGCCGCAAGAACCGACCAAACACCAATATGACTACGACTCCGCCACCGTGCACGGCTTCCTCGAGCGGTACGACCTACTCGGAGAGCTGTTCGTCAATATCGAGGGGAACCACGCCACCTTGGCAGGCCACAGCTTCCACCATGAGGTCGCCTACGCGGTCGATACCGGCATCTTCGGCAGCATCGACGCCAACCGGGGCGACCCACAGAACCAGTGGGACACCGATCAGTTCCCCAACTCGGTGGAAGAGATGAGCCTGGCGATGTACGAAATCATGCGCGGCGGGGGTTTCACTACCGGCGGCTTCAATTTCGACACGAAGCTACGCCGTCAGAGCATGAGCCGCGACGACCTCTTCCACGGCCACGTCGGGGGCATCGACACGCTGGCCAAGTCGCTCCTGGTAGCCGCTCGGTTGATCGAGGACGGGGCCTTGGAGGCGGCGCGCGATTCCCGCTACGCAGGCTGGGAAAACGATCTCGGCAAGCAGATCCTGAGCGGGAGGGTGAGCCTGGCGGACCTCGAGAAGCGGGTCGCGGCCGGTGAGATCGACCCAACTCCGGTGTCAGGTCGGCAGGAGCAGCTGGAAAACCTGATCAATCGGACGATCTGGCGCACCGACTGAGCCCACGGAGGCCGTTGTGCACAGAACGTTCATCCGGAGGTAGCCCTCCGAGCTACGATCAGGCCCGCATCGAGTCCAAGGTCCCTGCCAGCCGCGATCAGTTGTTCGGCGGCAGTGTCACCGATGGTCGCAACGAGCCGGGTCGTGGCGTCCTCCATGCCGATCACGTCCGGCGACCAGCCTCCTCCGTGCGCATCGCGAGCCTGAGACCCCGCACCAATCAGCAACCCCGCTCGTTCCGTTTCCCCCAACTCGACTTCGGCAATTGCCTGCCACTCGAGGCCCCACGCCATGAGGTAGCGGTCTTCAAGTTCCTCGGCAACAGCAAGGCCCTCGAGCGAGGCCGCACGAGCATCCTCGTAGCGTTCTTCCGCGAGAGCTACCCCGGTGAGCGCGTACCGCGCCTGCGCCACCCCCACCATCCATCCCGCTTCTCGTGCCAGCAGCTCGACTGCTTCGAAATCCGGCCCCAGCCCGGCGATACCCTCCCTGCGAACTCGATAGAAGAGCTTGGCGCCCAGCACATCGGATCGGGCCCTGGCGGCGCCCGCCTCGGGCAGCAACCGCTCACACTCATCGAGCGTCGGGAGGCCCGCTTCCTCACGCCCGGCAACGATGTACGAGGTGCCGAGCCCGAACAGGGCTTCCGCCAACAACGCGTCGTCACCGATCGCTCGCGACAGGGAGACAGCTTCCTCGTAGTCCGCGATCGCGCTCGCCGCCTCACTTCGCCAGTACCGAACTGCACCCCTGGCCATGAGACCCTTCACCCGGCCGGGACCTGCCGGATCCACATGCGGCAGGGCGAAGAAGCGAGCGAGCCAGGTGTCGAGTTCGACGAGATGGCCACGACTCTGCATGAATCGCCATATGTCACCGAGCAGCGCGAGACCACGATCAGTGTCCCGCGCAGCCAGCAGCCGATCCAACACTGCTCTGATGTTCGGGAGTTCGGTATCGAGTCTGGCTCGCCACCACTCCCCCCGATCGCTCTTGAGCCCTGGTTCGGCTTCAGCCGCGAGCGCGCAGAACCAGTCGCCATGACGCTCGGATGCCTTCATATCCCCCGACTCCGCCAGACGGTCTGCCGCGAATCGACGTACCCCGTCGAGCATTGCGAGCCGACCCGAGCCGTCCGCTCTGCGATACAAGAGGCTGCGATCGACCAGTTCGGTGATCGCGTCCAGCGGATCGGTCTCGGACTCGCCGCCGATCACGGTTTCCGCCGCTGCAACCGTCATGCCACCGGAGAAGACGCTGAGGCCGCGGAGGGCCGCCTGTTCGCCGGCTGACAGTAGGTCGTGACTCCACCACAGGGCCGCGGTAAGCGAGCGGTGCCGCTCGGGTAGCTGCGGCGCCTTCACGGCGAGAAACGCGGGATCTTCCAGCCGAAGGAGCATCTCTTCTGGCGACAGCACATGGGCTCGGGAAGCAGCCAATTCGATCGCGAGCGGCAGCCCGTCGAGGGCATCGACGATTCGGGGAATAGTCGTCTGATCACTGGAGAATGTCGGGTTGACAGCGGCAGCTCTGGCAATGAAGAGCTGCACTCCGGCCTTCCCGCCGGCTACGTCCGTCCGAAGCGAAGCCACAGGGAAACGCTGTTCGCCTGCCACGTTGACGGGTGCCTGAGACGTGATCAAGGCTCTCGTGTCTGGGGCACGCTCGAGGATGTGCAGTAACGGGGTGGCTGCTCCGAGCACTTGCTCGAAATTGTCGAGCACCAGCAGTACGTTGCGACCGCGGAGAGAGTCGACGGCGGCATCGAGCGAGGAGTCTTCCGCCTCGACTGCGTCTGCGATCGCTCCAGGAACCAGGCTCGACTCCGTGACCGCGGAGAGATCGACGAATACGACGCCGTCCGAGAATCGCCGGATCTGGTCGGCAGCAACGGCAAGAGCCAGGCGAGTCTTTCCGATTCCTCCCGGCCCGAGAAGGGTCACCACCCGGTGGTCTGCAAGGAGCCGGCTGATCGCGGCCATCTCCTCCCGCCGCCCGACCAATGCAGTCGTGCTGGCCGGCAGGTTGTTGAACCGGCCACTCATCGTGCGCAGTGGCGGAAAGGCGGCAGGGAGCCCGGCCACATGTACCTGGTACAAACGCTCGGGCCGATCCAGGTCCTTCAGGTGATACTCACCCAAGTCGCGGACATCGATGCCGCGTCCCGCGATAAGCGAATGCGTTGTCGCCGAGATCAGAACCTGACCACCGTGCCCTACGTCTCCGATACGTGCCGCACGATGCACATCCACGCCGACATAGTCGTCGCCACCCCGTTCTCCGACTCCGGTGTGTACTCCGATCCTGACCCGCACAGTGGCGGCCTCAGGCCAATCATGACCTTCGAGTTGCTGCTGGATGCGCCTTGCTGCGTCAACGGCCTCGCTCGCGTCCGTGAACACCACGAAGAATGAGTCGCCCACCGTGCGTACCTCCACCGCATCGGCAACCGCGATCTGAGATCGCACGATCTCGTTGTGCGCTTCGATCACCCTGCGGAAGCCCGGTCCGAGGCGCGAGGCGAGACGAGTGGACCCCTCGATGTCCGAGAAGAAGAACGAGACCTCACCGGTCGGCAGTTCGCGTTGCATCGGGGCAGCATCATATGAAGATGTGCACACTGATCGCCGAAAGACGTGCGGATGCTTCAGGCGATGCGGGGATCGAGAGCGGCGAGCACGTCGTCCACCGGAAGCGGCGGTGGGGTGGTGGGCTGCATGCTTCGCAGAAGCCACTCCGGACCTCCCCGGTACTCCCAGTGCCAGTCCTCGGAGCTGATCGGGTACCAGCCGAACCTGGCGGCGTTGGCCCTCAGCCACTCGTGGACGCCCTTCTGGAGAGCGAAGTCGATGGCCAGTCCCTTGGGATGGTTCGAGATATCCGGATGGGCCACGTTCGGCACCGGGTTGCCGGCGAGATTGGTGCCGGTTGCCAGGAACTGTTGGTAGGCCCGGTCCTGCAGCCTCCAGGAGCGCCATGAGGAGACGATGCTCAGGCTCACGCCGTTGGACGCTGCCGACTGCTTCATGGCGTTGAAGCTGCCTGCCGCCTCTTCGACCAGGAATCCGCCCCGGCCGTTGTCGCCTGCGACGGCACGCAGAGCGGGCTTGGTCAACTCGCGGACCGAGGCCGCATCCAGCCGCAGTCTTGCTGCCAACTCAGGGGTCCGCTCCTCTAGGGCCTGCGGCGCCGCAGCGTCGACCTGAGCGGCTTCGTCTCGATCCGTCTCGCCGACGAAGCTCCGAGGATTCAAGGCCAGACCGTGGTCGCTGGTGTTCGCCGCTCGCTCCCAGAGTGGCCGGCTGCCGGTGAGGAGCACGAATCCCTCGCGCATCGAAGCAACATCGTTCGGTCTGAGAACCTGGCCGTAGGCCCGATCGCTGAGACCCCAGGCGATGATGGTCGCCGCATGCTCACCTGCGGCCTCGCCCCACGTGTCTGCACTCCAACTCTCGAGCCCCCGCAGCTTCATGAAAGCGTTGCGCCGCTCGTCGGAGAGGGTCGCGAGGTCCCAGGCATGTCCCAGTTCGTGCAGCAGGGTGGTGCGGGTTCCGCAGGCTCGGATCAAGAGGTCGCGGTGTACGCCGACGTGTGTCAAGTAGGCGGCGGAGTTCTTGCATTCAGTCTGTTCAGCCGAAACCAGGATCCTGACCTTGGGCAGTGGCATGTGGCTCTGGTTGAACCGAGACAGGGCCCACACCGCGTCCGCGAAGAGGGCGTCACTTTCGGCGTACACGTCGACGGGCCCGACCCGACCGTGTCGTACATATCGGGGATCGATCGTCTCGATGCTGCCGACCGCAGAGGTCTCTGCGACCGGGGCCGCTATGTAGAGGCCGGTGCTCTCGAGCGATCGTGCCCCTGAGGATTCGATGGGCTCGGTGCCGGTCTCGATCGAAACAACATGGCCGAGTCCGCCGGTAGCCAGCAGGGAGCAGACGAGGAGGATTCTTGCCGGGATGAAGGTGTGTGGGGTTGCCATGACCCCAACATCCGATGAGCGGGTCAAGGGGCCGCAGGGGACCGGTCAAGGCGATGACAAATCCGTCAAGAAGGTGTCAAGGCGACCAACGACGGTCTCACTCCCCGGACCAGAACCCCAGCTAGGTAGGCACAATTGGCAAGCGATGCCTCCGTCCTACTGTTCCTCGCCAGGCGTTCGCCCAACCTGTCCCAACGGGGTCGAGAAGGCGCTTCTGGCAAGAGCCCGACCCTGTCTGAGTAGGGTGCCTCCCATGGCTGAGATCACCGTCACGCCGGTTGGCGAGACCTACCGGGTGACAGTCACCGAAGGAGATACGTCGACCGTTCACGATGTGACCGTCGATGAGTCTGACGTCGCCCGACTTGGCAATGGAGCAAGCGATGCCGAGTTGATCGCGGCGTCGTTTCGATTCCTCCTCGACCGCGAGCCCAAGGAGTCGATCCTGAGCAGCTTCGACCTGGTCGTGATCGGCCGCTACTTCCCCGACTACCCATCCGAGGTTGCCGGATATCTATGAACACCGATGTTCGCGACCGTGCCGCAAGAGCCCTGGCAGCTGAGGGCCTCGAAGCCCAGACGTGGTCGAATCAGCCAGGATTCCGCTACGGCGAACACGACCACCCGTATCACAAGGTGTTGTTCTGTGTGGCCGGGTCGATCACGTTCCACACGCCGCGCGGAGATCTCCTCCTCACCCCAGGGAATCGCCTCGACCTCCTGCCCGGGACCAGGCATAGCGCAACCGTCGGCCCTTCGGGAGTGACCTGCATGGAGCCGGTCCGGGCCCCGATCCCGGAGTTCGACTGAGCCTGGACGGTTCGCGCCCGACGCCCGGTCATCCTGCCCGTGGGGATCGCGACTCATGCAAGTTGGTTCGTCCGGTTCCTCACCGAGCTATCGACCGTGCGACGAACGGCGCTAGACGCGGGCCAAATGGCTCTACCCCCAGGCAACAGAGAACAGGATCATGGCTGCAATGACTGGTGATGTGCATGAGGGCGAACTCCACGGCGGTCTGCCGGTTCTCAGATGTGGGCAGGGGCCGCCACTCGTCGTCCTGTCTGGTCTCACGGCAACCCACGAGAACCCGGCCGGTTGGGCACGCCGGTTCGAACTCGACTTCTGTGCCAGCCTGGTCGAATTCTTCACGGTCTCTATCGTCAATCGAAAGCCGGATCTCGATCCCGCCACCACGATGGCCGACCTCGCCCGTGATGTTGCAGAATCGTTGCGGTACGAGTTCGCCGAGCCGGTCCCGGTTTTCGGGGTATCCACGGGTGGATCGATCGCGCTTCAGACTGCCGTCGACCATCCAGAGGTGATCAACCGCCTCGTTATCGCGGCAGCCGCGTGCCGGCTATCGGAACGAGGAAGAGCCATGCAACAACAGCTGATGCTGGACATTGCAGCAGACCGACCACGTCATGCGAGCTCCCTACTGGGCGAAATGATGCCCGCCCGAAGGACCGCCTCGCTCCTCCTTGGTCGCATGATGTGGCTTGCCAACGTCGCAATGGATCCTGTCGACCCCAGCGACGTGCTGGTGACGCTGGCTGCCGAGGATGGGTTCGATGTGTGCGCCGACCTCCACCGCATCGCGATTCCCACCCTGGTTGTCGGCGGCGAAGGTGACAGACTGTACAGCCCGGAGTTGTTCGAGCGAACGGCAACGGGGGTTGCCCACGGGCGCCTGTTCCTGGTGCCGGGAGGCGGTCATGGCGCACCCCTCACCTCACCGGATGCCAGGGAGCACGTCCTCGACTTCTTCCTGGAAGAGGAATTGGCCCATCTGGTCGAGCACTCACATTGATTGACCCGTCGAGAGTAGAACCGGCTTCAGGAGCGACCTGGACCTGAGCCGGGCCGTGCCATCAATCTGCCGCCGGTTCGCGGGCAGCCATCACCCTGGCCAGGCCCCGCAGCTCCAGCCATGGCTGGTCGATCGGGCGCTGCGCCACCGGTTCGACCAGAAGGCGGAATGAGTCAAGGTCGGCGAAGCGGATCTTGCCTCGCTCGAGTCCGATCATGGCGCTCCCCGGAGCCCGCCGTGGTGCCTGCGCGATCAGATAGTCGACGCACCCTGCCGCCAATCGGTTCGCCTGGATTCGATCGAACGGTGACGGGTCGCCACCCTGCTGAACATGCCCGAGAATCGCCGGACGCACGTCGAACCGATCCCCGCCCTCCTTCTCGAACAGTGCCTCGATGAAGCTCGTCGTGTACACCGGATCCGCACGCTCGCCACGAATGACGAGACCCAACCGCTTCCCGGAGTCGAAGCCCTCGTTGAGGGCGACCACATCCCGCTGCAAAGCCGCCAGCGTGATGCCCTCCTCCGGGAGGTACTCGGTTTCAGCTCCGGTAGCCAGCCCGCTCATCAGTGGTAGATAGCCGCAATCGTGACCCATCACCTCTACAACGAAACAGCGCCGAGTTGCCACGGCAGACTGTTTGATCTTGTCGACATCGGTCACGATGCTGTTCAGCGCCGTGTCTGCACCGATGCTCAGATCTGATGCAGGAAGGTCGTTGTTGATCGAGGCGGGCAAGCAGACAATCGGGATGTTGAACTCCGGATACTCCCGGCGCCGGGCGTGCAACTCGTAGGCCGCCTCATAGCCTGCCCAGCCGCCGATCATGAGCAGGCCGTCGATCTGCCGGCTCGACAGTTGTTCGGCAATCATCGCCAGGTCGGTCGGCTCGGGCACGAAACGGCTGGTTCCGAGCAGGGCGCCACCCCGTGAGGCCCACGTAGAAACGCTCATCCAGTCCAACGCTTCGATGTCGCCGCTGCGCAGGCCATCGAAGCCATTGGCCACGCCCAACATGTCGTGACCTTTGTCGAGCCCAACCCGTGCCGCAACCCTCACTGCCGGGTTCATGCCGGGGGCCGGTCCCCCACCGTGCAAGATGGCGAATCGATGTTTCTTCTGACCCGGTGCCGGCTGGTGCGGTTGGGCCCTGACCAGCGTCTTCTGGAGCACGAAGGAGCTGGTGAAGCTGCCTCCGCGCATCGCCATCGCGGCGTCATAGTCCTGTTCGGCGATGCGATCGGCCACGGCATGGGTTGCTTCTACGCACTCCATGAGTGGCGAACTGATCACCTGGTTCTCCCGGATGCCCACGACTCGTGGTGCCCCAGCCGGATCGGAAACGAGGCGCTCCACGGCGGCGGATCCGAGGACTGTGGCAAGGTTGCGGTCGAACGCGCTGGGTGATCCGCCGCGCTGCACGTGCCCGAGGATGGTCACCCGGGTGTCCTCTCCCAAGCGATCCTCGAGGACTTCCTTCACGTAGGGTGCCGTGATGGGGTTACCCAGCAGGTCTCGCGCTCCCTCCGCCACCACCACTACGTTCTGGCGGCGACCGCGAGTGCGGCCCTTGGAGAGCTCGCGGCACATCTCATCTTCCCAATCCGGGATGCCGGGAGGGCGCTCAGGAATCAGTACCCAGTTGGAACCGGTCGCCAGGGCGCTCATCAGCGCGAGGTAGCCACAGTTTCGCCCCATGACCTCCACCACGAATGTCCGCTGGTGACTCGCGGCGGTGCTGAGGATGTCATCGATCGCCTGAGTGATCTGATGCAACGCAGTGTCGGCACCGATGGTCATGTCGGTACCGAACATGTCGTTGTCGATCGAACCCACGAGGCCTACCAGGGCGAGAGATGGGTGGGCGTTCGCCGTTGCCTGATCGACTTCTTCGCCCTCCACGAGCTCGGCAATCAGGTCCGGCCACTCATCGCGGAAGATGTTGGCGCCCGTGAGACTGCCGTCACCCCCGATCACGATGAGGCCGTCGATGTGGTGCTCGAGCAGGTTGCGAGCCGCCCGGCGACGTCCGTCTCTCTCCATGAACTCGCGGCACCGCGCCGAACCGATGACCGTTCCTCCTTGATGGAGGATTCCTCCCACATCGTCCCAACCGGCTCGGGTGATGTTGGGTCCGCCTTCGACCAATCCGCGGTACCCCTCGTAGACGAGGTAGACATCGCGGTTCATGGCCATCCCCGTCCGAACCACAGATCGAACCGCTGCATTCATTCCGGGCGCGTCGCCACCGCTGGTCAACACCGCCAGACGTTGCACATCATGTGTCACTTCTGCTCCCGCTGTGTTCGGCGTCATCTTCGCGTGTCTCGAACCACTCGCATCCGATGGTTGAACCAAGTGATGCCGAGCGGTGTCCCAGGGATAGTGCTGCGTGAACACAACGGAGATGCTCGATGAGTCGCCACGCGAAGCTGGGCCTGCTGGTCGCGAGCACGTTGCTGCTCGCGGCTTGCGGAAGGGTGGCTGCCGCAGACGTTGGGGCACGCCCGGTGACGATGGCTCCGCAACAGCATTCGCACCTCCCGCTCCCTATTCGGAGAGTCCCTCGATCCCCGAAGGAGTCTGGTACGGGAACGCCGACCTGTGGACCGTCCCAGAGACCGACGGCGCGTACCAGCCGCGCAAGAGTGTGTGGTGGAGCGCGGCCTTCGTAGGTGGCGATGCCGAGCCGATGCCGGAATTCAAGGTGACTCACCAGCGGCCGGATGAGGAGGGGGTGCCTCCCATTGTCGAGTCACCCGGCACCAACGCGTACCCCGTCAAAGACGGCTGGTTCATGATTGCCGGGATCGATCCGCAAACGGCCGGGTGCTGGAGAGTCACCGCCGAGTATCGAGGCGCGTCTTTGAGCTACGTGTGCCAGACCGGGCAGTAGCCACGTACTTCAGACGTCATCTGCGCTGCGGTCGATCCGTTCGTGAATGCTCTCCATCAGCTGGTGATGAATCTCGTCGAGTGCTCGGGCTACGGCCAGCTCGCGATCGATAGGCGCGATCGTGAGGTTCCCATGGGAGCGGGGAGCTTCCGCCTCAGCGACATAGTCGGTGCCTAGGCCACCAAGAGCTATCGAGGCAATCGTCTTGTCTGCTTCATCGCGGATGGCAACGGTCAACGTCAGGTCGGGGGAAAGATCCAATTGGGTCATGCCGGCATCTCCTCTTTGCCTGCGCTCATAGTCGACCCTCAGGCTGCTCCTGAGCAGGGCCGATCGGCCCAAACCAGGTCTGTCTTTGAGCCACCAGACTCGGCTCGAGCTGCGCTGGTCTCCTTCCGTGGGTCTCAACCCCGTGGACCGCCGCTCTGCCACCCCTGCCGAATGCCCGAGGCGTCCAGCTAGCAATCCCGGACGGCGATACTCTGGCTGGTAGTGCGAGACTCGTGGCTGCAGGCGGCAGCCGAACCCACCGCTCCCGTATCTCGGTCTCCGGGTCGACTCCGACCCAGTTGGAGACCGCGTCCTCTTGCCGCACTCATTCTTTGCCTTGCCGTGCTCGTCGCGGCCTGTGGGCAGGCCACCGACCCCTACGGCGAAGACGCCGAAGAGTATCTCGAAGAGTGGGCAGACGCATGGTCATCCGGAGACCAGTACGACACCGTCCGGTTCTACACCACCGACGTGACGGTGCAATCTGCGCTGCCGGATTCGACCTTGAACTACCCGGCGACATTCGGCGAAGGAGCACATCACGGAGCAGGCCGAGCCTGGCTGGCAAATTGGCTGGCCTACCAGACCCAACCCCACGACCGATCACTCGATGCCGTATTCATCGACGAGTCGAGTGCAGGCGTGCTGCTCGGCGTCGATGACCTGGACGCCGTCACGTTCGTGAGCCTGGAAATGAGGGATGAGGGGATCCGCTCGCACGCTGCACTTCGTTGGCGAGACGCACATCTGCCTGGTGGCGCTCCCGATCCTCGCCTGGCCTGGCTCGATAAGCTGATCGCGACCTACGTTGCGGCGCTCGATACCCCAGATGGTCTGTTCATCGGCGGTGAGGCCGAAACGCTGCGAGACGCGTCCATCGCCCTGGCTGCCAGCAAGTCCCGTACGGGGCCGGCCGTGTTCGTTGTCCCTCAGCCGGATCCGACGCTTGCCGCGATCGTCGTCGAGGGCGGTTTGTCCGGCTGTCGGGCGCAACTTGCGGTTGAACTGGAGATCGCCGAGCGACAGATCGTTGGTGAGCACGTCATGCCGAGCATCGAAACGGCACGGCGGTGTCTCGAAGATCGGCTCGGAGATGGGGGCTGGTGGACGGCGCTCCCTATTCCGGCAGCGCTCGATCAACAGGTGACGGGCGCGGTCACGGTGTCCACTGGATCCGACATAACGATCATCAACGGCAGTCGCGAACTCGAAGAGCTGGTTCGGTGGGGAATGAGTCGGTTCACTGCTGCCGGGCTGGATCCCCCGCCGATCGATTCGGTGACCTTCGGCCCACTCCCTGCCTGCGAAGGTCGCCAAGGGCTTGTCGCAGAGAACGCAGCAGGGAGCCCCAGCCTGATTCTGTGCACCGACGCCGACCGAGCCTGTCGACCCGATCGGGAGACGTGTACCGAATTCGAAGTGGCCACCCGGTTTGGGCTGCTGCACGAGCTGGGTCATGCCTGGCTACTGGAACATGTGGACGAGGAGACCCAGGATGCCTTCCTCGCAGCCCGCAGCCTCTCCACATGGGACGACACCGCAGTCCCTTGGCACATGCGTGGCGTGGAACATGCTGCGGACATGGTGGCCTGGGGTCTCATGGATGAATCGCTGACGTTGACGCGACTCGCCGATCCGTCCTGCGAGGTGAGCGCAGCGGGGTTCGTTCTCCTGGCCGACGTCACGGCACTCGTGACCTGCGAGGCCTGAGCAGACGGGAACCCACCAGCCGTCGGCGATGAACTGACGCTGCGTCAACCCGAGAATACCGCCAACACGAACCCTCACCATCGAAGGCGCCACGGGAATTTGCCGGCAGTGGGTCAACGAACGCCCATTCGCGCCGCGGTTTTGGATGAATGGCGACACCGCAGAAGGAGGCGACCGGGCGAACAACCATCAGTATCGGTACCAAACTCCCACTGGGCCTTGTGGGACGACTATCACACCTCGCTGCCCGGCTTCGGAGGAGGCCCGATCGGCGGAACAAGAGCTGCTGAGCGGCCAAGAGCGCCCTTTATGAGCGGGGTCGCTGCCGGTGTAGGTTGCCTCCATGAGTCGCAAAGTTGAGAACGCCACTGGTCTGTATCTGGTGGGGATCAAGGACGGGAACCCGCGGGAGGCGGTGGCCAATCACACCGGCGACCGATACACCCAACACTCAACGGGCGTTCGCGATGGCGCAAATGGGTTCGTTGAGTTCTTCGAGGACTTCATCCGGAGGAACCCGGAAAGGGACATCCAGATCGTTCGGACCTTGGAAGACGGTCAATATCTGTTCGTGCACGCCTACCAGTCGCTCAACGGCGGCGAGGCGGAATGGGTGACGCTCGACTTCTTCGACACCGACCACAACGACAAGATCATCGAGCACTGGGACGTGATCGCCGAATACTCAGACTCCACACCCTCGGGACACACGTCCGCGGACGGACCCGCCGAGGTGACCGATCTCGAGAGAACCGAGGAGAACAAGGCTCTCGTCCGTGCTCTCATTGAGGACGTGCTCATGCCAGGCGAGAATCCTCACAACATCGATCGGTACATCTCCTCCAGCCAATACGTCCAACACAATCGTGAGGTGGCTGACGGTCTCGAACACTTCGAGCCTCTCGCCCTCGACCCGAACCGGCCTCTCAACTACGACGAGATCGCTCTGCTGGTTGGACAGGGCAACTTCGTGGCCACCCTTTGCAGGGCCAACTGGGAAGGTGCTCCATACGCACAAGCCGACCTGTTTCGCATCGAAGACGGACTGATTGTCGAACACTGGGATGCCGCCGAACCCATCGCACCGGAGAGCGAGTGGGTCAACTCCGGCAAGTTCTGAAGCTTCGGGCCCACGCCGCCATCTAGGTGTACGGCCACCGTGGATCATCAACAACCGAGTGGTGTCGAATCCACAAGGAGTGGGCCCGGTAGGACTCGAACCTACGACCTGCGGATTATGAGTCCGTTGCTCTAACCAACTGAGCTACGGGCCCGCTCAGGACCCCAATGGTAGAACCCAGCAACGGACTCATCCGTCCGTTTCGTGGCCACGTCGATGCAATGCCCCTCCCCCACACACCCACACCCCGAGCCACCACGGTGCATCGAAGCCACCACATCTCACCAACTGAACTACAAGCCCGTTCAGGACCCCAATGGTAGAACCCAGCAATGGACTCATCCGTCCGCTTCATAGCCGATTGCAAGAGCCCTTTGGATGTATGTCTAAATCTTGGAATAAACCTCTCTCTGTACGCGCTCATATGGGTTGCGAAGGTCATCGGACTGCAAGAGAAGAGGGAACCATGTCAGACAACACCAGCCGCAGCGCACTGGTCACCGGGGCTAACTCAGGGCTTGGCTTCGAAGCCGCCGCACAGCTCGCCGAGTCGGGATACCGCAAAGTCACCATCACTGTACGTACTGCTGAGAAGGCTGCAATCGCTCGCGATGCGCTCATCGACCGCACCGGCAAGGACGTCTTCGAGACCCTCGTGCTCGACAACGCACGACGCGAGACAGTCGAAGCTGCCACAGCCGAGATGATCAAACGAGACGACCCCATCGACGTACTGCTGCTGAACGCCGGGCTCGCACCTACCGGCAAGGTGTCCCGTACACCAGACGGCATCGAGGCAACCGTCGCCTCGACGCTCACAGGGCACCACCTGCTCACCATGCGTCTGCTCGAATCCGGGCTCCTCGGCAGTGCAGCCCGGATCGTGATCGCAGGATCCGAGGCCGCGCGCGGCGACGTGCCGATGATGAACCCGCTCGACGTGCCCGGTTTCGCGGCAGAGCACTTCGACGGGAACCTCGAGGCTGCCATCGAAGCGCAGATTCGAATGGAGGCGCCCGCCAGATACAAGTCCGGTGACGTCTACGCGACCGCCAAGATGTTCGTCGCCTGGTGGGCAGCAGAACTGGCCCGCAAGCTACCGGAAGGCATGACGGTCACTGCGGTTTCACCGGGAAGTGCCCCGGACACCAATGCAGTGCGCAACGCGCCTCTGTACATGCGGCGAGTCATGATCCCCCTTTTCAAGGCAATGCCGGCACGAATGGGAATGGCGGGAACCGTGGCCGACGCGGCCAATCGCTACGTGCAGGCCGCAGATTTCGACACCGATCGGTCCGGCAAGTTCTTCGCGTCGCCACCGAAGAAGATGGTGGGCGAACTGGTCGAAGTCAACCTGGCTCACATCGATGATCGGAATGGCCAGAAAGCGCTTTGGACGGTCGTCGAGAAGGTGAGCAGCGGAGCTTCGTACCCGACTCGGGCCTGAGCCCTTCCACCGCTACATGAGGAGGGAGTAGCCCGGCTGCTCCCTCCTCAGGCGCCTGCCCTCCCACGCAGACGCGGAGCCACCGACTATCGTCAGCAAGCTGATGGATCCGCCCGTAGGCTGCGCCGGTGACCAGCGACACCATGTCCCGAGAGGCCGACCATCTGGTTCGGCGCTACTACACCTACGCAGGCATCTACACCTTGGCTGCCTCGATCATTTGGGGCATCAACACCCTGTTCCTACTGGACGCCGGGCTGTCCATCGCCGAGGTGTTCATCGCCAATGCCGCGTTTTCCGTCGGTACGCTCCTCTTCGAAATCCCAACCGGGGTGGTGGCAGACACGCTCGGCAGGCGCATCTCGTTCCTGCTGTCCCTGATCGTCCTGGCCGCGACCACGCTGCTTTACGTTTGGCTCGCCGCAGCCGGAGGTGGGTTGCTCGCCTTCTCGATCGTGTCGCTGTTGATGGGCCTCGGCTTCACGTTCTACTCAGGTGCGATGGAGGCCTGGCTGGTCGATGGGCTGCGCTTCGAAGGCTACGAAGGCGGCCTCGACCACATCTTCAGCCGGGCCCAGTTCATCAGCGGCGCCGCCATGCTCGTCGGCACCGTCGGTGGCGGACTCCTCGGCCAGATCGATCTCTCATTGCCGTTCATCCTGCGCTCGCTGTTGCTCCTCGTTCTCTTCGGCATGGCGTTCTTCGGGATGCACGACATCGGGTTCGAGCCACGCCACGTCCCGCTGCGCCAGGTACCGAAGGAGGCTCGCGGTGTGGCCCGGGCCGGCATCAGCTTTGGGTGGGGCCATCGGTCCCTTCGCCTGCTGATGATCGCCGGCGCGGTGCAATCTGGCTTCTTCTTCTGGGCGTGGTACGCATGGCAGCCATACTTCCTCGAGTTGCTCGGTAGGGACGTGGTGTGGGTGGCCGGGGTGGTTGCGGCCCTGCTTGCCGTTTCGATGATGATCGGTAACAGCATCGTCGAGATCGTTACTCGATGGTGCGGAAGGCGCACGACGCTCATGCTGTGGACCGGTTCTGTGTTCTCGGTCGCCATGATCGGAGTCGGTGTCGCCAGCACCTTCGCGTTGGCGCTCGCTCTCCTGTTCCTGGCCGGGGTCGCGATGGGCGTGCAGATGCCGGTTCGCCAGGCGTTCCTCCATGAAATGGTGCCCGGAGAGCAACGCGCCACGGTGGTCTCATTCGATTCGATGGTGTCCGGCGCAGGCGGAGTCGTGGGCCAGGTCGGATTGGGCGCCGTCGCCGACCGGCGAGGCTACTCGGCCGGATACATCATCGGAGGCGCCGTCACCCTTATCGCAGTCCCCCTCGTTCTGCTGCTCCGCAAGCGCTCCGACAACGCCGACTTCTTCGGCGGCTCCCGCCCCGGAGCGCAGGGGTCGTGTGTCCCCCAGGGTCTGCCTGCACTCACGAGCGTCGAGGGCACAGTTCCCTCCAGCGTGTCCTAGCATCAGAAGCCGCCGTGCGGCGCCGCCGAAGGGCGAAGATGGCTCAGGATCGAAGACTCCAGAGCCGATGAACCCGAAGGAAGAGGGAGCGCGATACCCCCGATGGATCTCACCGCGTTCGGAGACGAACTCGCCCAGGATTTCACAGAGGTCCGTCTCGAACATGGAGGCGGTCGCCTCGTCATTCCGCGCGCCCCCGTAGATATGTCCTACATCGCCTCCGAGCAATACCCGGACGACTGTGACGATGACAACGCTTATTCGGTGTTCAAGGAACGCGGAATGCTCGTGCCACTCATTTCATTCGAGTGGCAGGAAGACCGGGGAACCGCGTGGGACCTGGCACTCGACAGCATTCAGATCGGCGACAGGCTCTACATTTCGATGGCTCCAGACGTGACGGTCGACCAGCAGTGGGACGCCTTCGTAGCGGTCGAGAATCCCGAAGCCGAGGAGATTCTCGACGCACTGGTCTTCGACCTCATGTGGGACAACGGCGAGTCATACAGCGTCGAGATCCTCTCCAGCCTCCCCACCACGATCGCCAGTGCTCGGCTGAGCAAGAACACTGTGCGGGCCGGACTGCATCTCTACCTCGAGTGGGATGACACCCGGAATCCAGGAGCGTGGTTGGCCGCCGCGGAACTACTGCCCTCCGCGCTGATGGCAGACGACGCGCTCGCCGAGGCTTCCAAGGCACTCCTCAACGCCGACGGAGACGAAACCCGAGACCAGTTCATCGAGGCCTACACGGACCTCGTGTTTCGGGACGGCTGAATCGGCCCGCTCAACTCACTCCCCCAAAACTGACACCGGATAGACGCGCCATGTCAGGGTCGAACGTCGTCAGGTCGCCAGGCACGAACTCGTTCAAGTGGTGGTGGCCGCACGCTCTAGCCAGCACCTGCATTAGTTCGACCACGGCTCCGAAGTAACGCTCCAGTCGATGAGCTGCCTCATCCACCGGCAATCTGGCGCGCAGGTTCTCGCGCTGGGTAGCGATCCCCACCGGGCAGTTGTTGGTGTTGCAGGCGCGCATTCCGATGCACCCAATCGCCTGCATCGCCGCGTTGGAGACTGCAACTCCGTCTGCACCGAGCGCCAGCGCTTTCGCGAAATCGGCCGAGGTGCGAAGCCCCCCGGTGATAATGAGCGTGACGTTCTCCGCACCGCTGCGGTCGAGATGGCGCCGGGCCCGGGCAAGGGCCGGGATCGTGGGTACCGAGATGTTGTCACGGAAGAGCTTCGGCGCTGCACCCGTGGCGCCGCCGCGTCCGTCGAGAATGATGTAGTCCACACCAATCGCCAAGGCGGCATCGAGATCATCCTCGATGTGCTGCGCCGACAACTTGAAGCCAACCGGGATTCCGTCCGTCCGGCGCCGTACCTCGTCCGCGAACTCGCGGAAGTCGGCAGGGGTCGTCCATTCTGGGAAGCGGGCGGGCGAGATCGCGTCCTGGCCGGGTTCCAGACCACGGACTCCGGCGATTTCGATCGAGACCTTGTCGCCGGGCAGGTGCCCGCCGGTCCCGGTCTTGGCTGCCTGACCCCCCTTGAAATGGAACGCTTGCACCAGCCCCACCTTGTCCCAGGTGAAACCGAAACGAGCGGAAGCCAGTTCGTAGAAGTAGCGGCTGTTGGCTTCCTGCTCGGCCGGCAGCATGCCCCCCTCTCCCGAGGCGATGCCGGTGCCTGCCAGTTCTGCGCCCCTGGATAGCGCCACCTTGGCTTCCGCCGAAAGCGCTCCGAAACTCATGTCCGAGACGAAGAGCGGGATCGCTAAATGGAGCGGCCGCTTGGCGGCGGGACCGACGACGAGACCCGTCCCGACCGGCTCATCATCGAGCAGCGGAGGCCTAGCGAGCTGTGCGGTCACAAACTGTATGTCATCCCATGCAGGAACATCGCCTGACGGAACTCCCATAGCCGCCACCGGGCCGTGGTGGCCGGTGCGGGTCAGTCCGTAGGCTGCAAACTCCCGGATCGTCGGCACGTGCGGTTCGTCCGGGGTCCCGTGCGGGTCCCGATAAGCCCCCTGGTAGGCGTTGCGATCGTATGGCTGCGGATGGATTCGTGCGTAATCCGCGATCTGGTCGGCATCGACCCAGAGGCCGCCTTCCTCCACCCACGCGTCGAAACGCTCGAGGTACTGATCGTTGTGGTATTCACTCACCCCCGTGTCGTAGCGGTAGTCCCAGTTATGAACGCCACATACCAGGTTGTTTCCTTCGACACGCCCGTCTGCCAACAACGCTCCCCGGTGCTGGCAGCGTCCGTACATCACCGAAACCTCATCGCCGTATCGAATGATCACCAAGTCGACGCCGGCGACCAATGCATAGGTGGGTGTCAGCGGCTCGATGGCTTCCCAGTCGGCCACCCTTTCGGGGTTCATGGATACTCCGTTGCGACTACGCCGCTGACTCTACGTGGCTGCCGACTCCTCGGTGACGGCCTCTGCTCATCCTCGCCGCATGCCGCCCGACCACCCACCCGTGAGATCGGTGTCGTCCCAGAGCGCCAGGGCGGCTCGAAGGCGACGGGATTGAAACCTCACTTGCCGTTGCACGCTTGCAGGCCGGCTATCGGCGCCCGCCGGTACCAGTACGAGTAGCTGACCGTGAACCCCAAGGAGTTGTACATGTTGCGCGCCGCGGAACTCTGCTCCAGGACCTGCAGATAGGATCGACGGGCGCCGGCACGGCTCCCCCACCTCAACAGCCCCCGGATCATCGTCCTTCCCAGGCCCCGCTGCCGATGTTCTGGGTCCACCGTGATCTCGAAGAGCCCCACCCAACCGGCGTCTGCCACGGCGAGCCCGGCCGCAACCGGGGCACCCTCCTCGAGAACGAGACCGAATCCGGTGGTGGCCGGACCATCTACCGATCGATCCAAGGTCGCCTCCCAGGCTTCGGAACTGGTGATGCCCAGCCACTTCTCTTGTGCCTCGAGCCAGGCCGGGTTCGGTTCGGTGGCAACGACCACGCCGTCACCTCCTTGCGGATCGATCAGCTCGGCAACCATCACGTCGGTTGGAGCTTCCCTGGTGAACCCGCGGGCTTCCAGCAACGGGTCCGCGGCGATACACAAGGGCGTCACGCGGAACAGCAGGGGCAGTGAACGCTGGTCGTAGTAGGTCGCGGCGCGGTGTAGCCGGGCATCGAAACCGGCAACCCGGTGCGTTGCCTGCACCGAGTTGAGGCGACGGGAGAATCCACCGGCCGTTCGCAGCACCCAGCCTTCGTCCCTGTGTTCGGTTGCAGCGGGCCAGGCGGCGTACGCGCGGCGCTCAACTTCCGCGAACGAGAGACGACCTCACTCCTCGTGTACCACGTAGGGCTCCAGGGCAGCCGCCAGCTCCGGCGGGAAGCGTCGCGGTCTACCGCCCGTGTCTGTGACGGCCGCATGAATGGTCTGGGCCGCGATGACCTCCTCATCCCGCCACAACCGCTGTCTCCAGGTCGACGTGGCCCGCCGCATCTCAACGACCTCGGTCTCGACGATCAGTTCATCGCTCGGACCCGCAGAGGCCAGGAACCGAGTCTCGATAGAGGTCACCACGATGTGGTGGCCTGCCGACTTCATGGTCTCGAGCCCGAAGCCGACGGACTCGAGTAGTTCGACGCGCCCGACTTCGAAGTACTGGATGATTGCCGCGTGATTGGCGTGGTTGTAGGGGTCCAGTTCGTAGAACCGAACCTTGAGCAGGTGTCGATGCGCCATGAGGTGCACGGTACCGGGTCTGCTCAGTCTCGAGTCACAAAGTCGTTCTGCCGCCATGCCTCGTAGACACCGATTGCGGCCGCGTTGGCGAGGTTGAGGCTCCGGCCGCCCGGAGCGATTGGGATTCTGACCGGCTCCGTCACCACGGGGTCGCTCATGACATCCTCCGGGAGCCCGACCGATTCAGGCCCGAAGAGCAGGGTGTCACCTCCCTGATACCGAACGGCGGTGTACAGGGTGGTTGCATGCTGACTGAAGGCGAACACCCTGCCGGGCGACGATGTCGCGACGAACTCGGCAAAGCTCGCGTGGTTGCGGACCGGAGCGAACTCGCGGTAGTCGAGCCCGGCGCGCCGCAGGCGATTGTCTTGGAGGTCGAACCCGAGTGGGTGAATCAGATGGAGCCGGCACCCGGTGTTCACGCACAGGCGCATCAGGTTCCCGGTGTTCGGCGGGATCTCGGGTTGAAATAGGACGACATCAAACATCAGCTGATCATGCCGTGGAGCGGTGCATGGCCCGATCAGTCCGAACGGACCGCGGTCAGCGCGATCGTGGGACCCGAGTCGGAGGCGAGGGTGTTGTGCACCTTGCAGCGGGCTGCCACCCGGCGAAGACGGTCGAGGTCTTCGTCCGTCACCTGGCCTCGAACCGTCATGGTGACGGCGACCTCCCCTACCCGGGTCGGATGTCGAATCGTCTCTTCTTCGAGTTGCATGGTGATTCCCGTTACGGGCATTCCCTGGCGTCCGGCGAACTCCAGCGCCGTCCCCACCATGCAGGCGCCCAGCGCTCCGAGCAGCAGTTCGGTGGCTCGGAACCCAGCGCTCGGTTCACCGCCTGTGGCATATCGATCAACGACAAGCATGACGTCGCGCGCCGATACTTCGAGTCGCTGCTGATTCAGACTCGTGACTTCGACGACCAATGCAGGCTCCCGTGCAGATAACTCGACCACGATAGCGATGCCGTTCGCGCCACTTCAGCCGAGGCAGGCGACTGCCACTTAGCGCGGCGATGCCGCCGCCAGCCCGGGATGACGTAGACCGAGCCAGCTGGCCGCGACCGCGGCGGAATCGTCGAGAGCGGCCACGAACACTTTGCCGTGCGAAGGAGCTCCAGGCGCCTGCTCGGCCACCTGGACGTGTGCCACCTCATGGGCTGCGCTTACGAGCAAGGTCGGGTCCCCGAGCCGGATGGTGCGATCGTTGGGCAGATGCTCGGTGAGTGCGCCGGCTCGTTGCCATGCCTCCACCGCTTCGGTGCCGTGGATAGCGATCAGGTCGGCAATACTCCATACCGTCAGGCCGGTACCGGTGGGAGTGCCGTCTGCGTAGCGTCTGCGCCGTGACAGTTCGAGTATCGGCATGGGGAGGCGCAGCCGTCTCACCATGAACCCAACCGCATCCTCGGTCGCAGACCGATCGAGCTCGACCTTGGCCAGCCGATCGAGCAGGACCACGTCCCTCGAGAAGCGAACCAGCATGTGGTGGAAGCGGAAACCAGCGATGGAGCGCCGGCCGAAGCGGGCGACCCCCGCCGCTGAGGAGTTGGGCTGCGTCGATTCCATGGGGCGCAAGCTAGCCCGGTCCTGAGACATACCTCACCGGCTCCCGGCGCCAGACTGGATGAACGGACTGCGCCAGAGCTCAGGTCGGCGTGTCGGTTGGGGTTTCCTCTGAGGGGGCGGCATCGCCCGCTTCCCCGTCTCCGTCTTCGTCCTCGGCGCCTTCAGCCATCCCCGCCCGCAGCTCCCTGGCGGACGCACCGATCGAACGTGCCAGTTCGGGCAGCTTCCGCGCGCCGAACAACAACACGACGATCACCAATACGATGAGGATCTCCGGCCCACCTATGTTCCGCAGCATTCCTGTATCTCCTCACGTTTCGCGAACCGCCACTTCGTGGCCAGCCGCGCTCAGCGATCATGGTAGTGACGCATTGCCCCCAAACATGCGAACGTCATGAGAAAGCCGCAAGCATCGCCATCTGTGCCGGGCTTCAGCGCTTCAGCAGGAACCGGACGGCAAGAATCGTGAGTTCGTAGAAGACATACATCGGGGTGGCCAGCATCAGCAGCGTGAGGGGATCTCCCGACGGCGTGATGACGGCGGCGACGATCAGAATGATCACCACGGCCCAGCGGCGGCTGGATCGAAGCTGCTGACTCGTGACGGCGCCCACCGCTGCCGCGGCGAAAATGAAGACCGGGAATTCGAAGGCGATTCCAAACGCGAGTAGGAACCGCATGGCGAAGCTCATGTAGAACTGCGCCCCGATCACCGGCGCCAACGTGTCTCCCCCGAAATCGAGGAGAAACCCCAGGCCACGCTCGAGGGCCAGATAGCCGACTGTGATGCCTGCGATGAACAACACCACAAGAACCGCGATCAGCGGAACGACCCACTTCTTCTCACGCGGCGTGAGGGCGGGGGCTACGAAGCGCCAGAGCTGATATAGGATCACTGGACTCGCCAGGATCACGCCACCCCACAGCGCGACCTTCATGACGAGACTGAACGCCTCGGTCGGCCGGAAATACGCGAGTTCGCTGCCGGTGGCCACCAAGTACGGTTCCGCCAGGAATTCGATGATCTGCTCGTGGAATGCAAAAGCCACAACTGCCATGAGGCCCACCGCCAGCAGCGACTTGATAAGCCGGTTGCGCAACTCCGAGAGGTGCGCCATGAACGGGATGGCTTCGGTGGTCACGCAACCTCACCCGCCTGATCGTCCGTAGAGGGCTCCTGGCTCGCTTCATCACCATGTGGTTCGCCGGCGACGGGGTCTGCTCGATCGGCACCATCGCCCGAAGACCCGGCGGTAGCGTCGGCAATGAGATCTTCGATCGTCACCGGTGGTATCGGTTGGCCAGAATCACCAGACACATTGGGGACCGCGGCGATGGGGGTAGTGGCCGCAGACTCACCTTCCTCGGCTTCAGTGCGAGAGCCGACGGTGTCCTCGTCTTGGGTGGCCGGATCCGAGCCTTCCCCCCCGGCAACATCGCTGCCCACAGCCGCACCTAAGTTCGTGACGGTCCGGGTGAGATCCTGCTTGATACCACCGAGTTCATCAGTGAGATCCCGGATCGGGTTCACCGTATCCCCGTAGTCGCTCTCGAGTTCCGCGGTGAACGACGCCACGGCTTGGCGCGCCTGGGCGATCAGCTTGCCGGTCTTGCGCGCAAACTCGGGCAGACGATTCGGCCCGAAGATCACCAGAATGACGACGAGGATCGTGAGGATCTCGGAGATGCTGAAGCTCCCCATGCGTTGGATGATAGGGGCTGGGCGCGAAACACAGACGAGATGCTCGCAGTTGGAGCACCGCCGGTGGACCGAACTTTGGTGCCGCTACCCCGCCGAAACCAAGTGAAGCTCACGTTCTCGAGCACGGAGGCGACGTTGACCGCTGAGACAAAGGGCAAGAGGCGGTCCTTGACTCCCGGGCTCGCCATGCCGGCGACCTACGAGCGATCATGGTTGCGGGCCGACCTGCTTGCCGGCCTCACCATTGGTGCAATGCTGATCTCGCAAGTGCTCGGTTGCGCCACTCTCGCCGGCACGCCCGGCATCCACGGTCTCTATGCGGCGATGGGAGCTCTGGCCGTCTATTGGCTGTGGGGCAGTTCACACGAGCTGAACGGCGCACCGGAGCCGACCGTCGTGAGGATGATTCGCCCCGCAACGAGCCGGGCGCAATCTACGCAATCGGAAGGACGCGATCAGACCGGATGCACTAGACCTCGTCGAACGCCCGGGGTAGCTCGGCGATTCCGATGGAGAGTTGTGCGAGCACCCTGCGATTCACGCAGTACCAGACCCGGGGCGGATCATCGACTTTGATCACGATGCCGGCCTCGCGAAGTTCGCGGATGTGTTCGCTGATGGTCGACTGGGCGAGTCCCATCTCTTCGACGATCTCATTGGCAATGTGCGGCCGACATTGCGACAGGTAGCGGACGATCCCGAGACGCTTCTGGTTCCCGAGAGCCTTGGCGAGTGCCGCCGTGCGCTCATCCGTGAGCGGCTCCGGCGGCTCCGCGGAGATGTTCATTTCGACGCAGCTGGGAGGAAGTGGAATATCCATGCGGCCAGCATCGGCACCGCCGACAGGCGCCGAAAGAGCCTTTTGACCCAAATCGGACGACAAGAACCGAGCGCACCGGGTCGGAACCGGCCTGGGAGAGCGGTTCCGACCCGATTACACCTTGCGTATATCGAACCAACCTCGGGTTCTTCGTCCCTCGCTACGGAATCTGTGTCTTGTGTAGGTGCCGTTTGCTCAGTCCAACTCTCGAGACCCTATGACAGGCTGCGAGTCTGCGATAGGGACTATCGGGAAACACCAATACTCTCGAGAGCAATCTTGGACCCGGTCTCGAGCCATCGTGACGGACCTGCACGCAGAATCCCGTCGAGGTGATATCCCCGCGAAGACCCCGGCCTTATCAGAAGCAGATCGCGGGTGCGTTGGCACCCTTGTAGACCTGCACGGCCGCGTTGCCATGACCGAGCGTCTTGTTGTCCGGTGCCGCGGCACCAGTGTGCACGTTGACGTGAAACCGGTGATAGCCGCCGTGTGACGGGTCGTCGATCGATGTCTGACCCTGGGCTACCTGATGGCAGCTTCCGTTTGGCGTAACGATGTAGTGATCGTGTCCCGCCAATGCCGGCGTCGCGGACAGTGCGGTTAGCGCTACCGCGAGTGCGCCTGCGGCAAGTACGCGTCTGTACATGACTCGTCCCCTCTCAGTTGATGCCGGTCGATTCCAACCAGCGTTCCTACCGAGACAGACGCCCGAACGCCGATTGCGGGTGACGCGAATCCCAATCGATCGGTCACCGGGAGCGGCCGCGGGCCGCGCCTTAGAGAAGATCAATTGCGCCGGGGCACCAGTTTGTCTGCCGGGAGTTGCTCGCGACACGTGCGTTCGATGGTGTCGCCGCGGGAGAAGTGGCTCGGGTCGAACCACCAGGTATCGGTGATGCTCTCCACGACTATCAGGTCTGGGAAGAAGCAGATCAATTCGATGTCCTCGACAGGCAACGAAGACCGGCCGCTGCGTTTCCCCTCCAAGGCTGCGGACCGGTCACTAACCGTGAACGTGAGGCCCTCCGCTCCGATGGTGATCTTCTTGACCGGTGTCGCCTTGGAAAAGGCCCGCGAAGTCGACCGGCGGAACGCAACGCCCGGAAGCGCCCGGTCACTCTGTCTATCTACTCGCGTCGGGAGGGTCGAAGGCTTCGGGTTCGCGATGAAGTAGGACTGTCGATGTGCCTCCCAAAACCGCAAGCGAACCTCATCGAGGTCCATGGCACGCATGGCATCGAGAGCGGAGGCCCACTCCAACTGCTCACCCCAGGCACAGAGCATGCGCTCGGCCTCGTTGAACGCCAGCGACCGGAGGAGATCGTCCGGTCGATCGGCAAGACGGGCCTCGTAGATCCTGACCAACCGGTCGATCTCATCGCGCCTAGGTCCCGTGTCGGCGTAGTTTCCCAACACGTCCATGAACTCCATCGACACTTCGCGCGAGTGCTCCTCGGCGCATTCGAGATAGAGACTGAGGTAGACGAGGTTCCCGTCAAGGCGCCACACCGTGTCGGTGGCGCTGTACACCCGACCCAGATCATGTCGGAGGCGGTCGCTCAGCCGCTTCGAGAGCACCGGGAGCGAGATTGCGGTCACCGACTCGAGGATTCCAGCGGGGCTGGCTGCCAGTGCGCCCCAGGCCACGCCCAACCGCTGCCTGTCGAGCAGCGTTGGTTCCACGGGTGCCGGGGTACGCGACCGATCTGGAGCGACGAGTGGGCGGACCTCCCCCACTGGGAGCGCCAGGTCGAGATCGGGCGGTGGCTCGCCGGTGAAGACCAGCACCGCATTCTGCTTGGTGAAGTAGCGCTCCGACCAACCCCTCAATTGCTCGGAGCCCAGCCAGTGCAACCCGTACTCGTAGTGATTGCTCATCCCGGCCCCTTGCGGCCCGAAGTAGGCGTGCAGCGGCATGTCGGGAATGAACGGCGAGCGCTGCGCAGACTCCTGTTCGAGCACGCCACGTTCGATGCCGATGCGTTCGGCGGGGAGGTCGGCAAGATGTCTGCATACCTCGCTGAGAAAATCGGCGACCCGGGTTGGCTCACCCTGGGCCCAGATCATCGTCTTGTTGCCTTCGACCGAGCCGTTGAACGTCAGTTCGGAGTCCTTGAGCGGGGTGAACGCCAGATGTTCGACAAGGTGAGTGATGCCACGCTCACGCAGCCGCTCGTCGTACATCCCCACCCGAAAGAGCACCGCGCCGGTGAAAGGGCGCTCGGCGTCAACCCAGACGGTGCGAACCCCATCTATCGTCGTGAAATACACATCCTCTAGCGTGGGGGCCTTCAGCGAGCCACCCCTTTCCAGCGTTCCACGTCAAAGCTAGGCGGATCGGCCCCTGTTATGCCATGACGTCTCAGCTGGCCCGGGTCGAGCAACTCGGGACGGAGCGCCAACCGGGTGAGTACTGCCACCCAGGCACGGACTTGCGACCGCCGGTAATCCCCGGCAGCGGGCCCGCAACCACGGCCCACACGAACAGCTGCGGAGCGCGGCGCCGGCACTGCCTACGGGTGTCCCCTTGATCCGTTCGGTACCAATTCTGCCGCTGCCGGTCTGCCGTTGCCTCGGGCCCGAACTGACGTGCTCCGGCGACGACAACCTCTCGGAATCCAGCTCTGCTGGGTGGACTCGCGGTGAACTCCAAGGAACGGTGCCCGCATCGCCTGGCTCACTTCCGTCAACATCCGGACGTGCAACCCACAGGCCGACAATGGGAGGTGCGGCCGCCACAACGACAAGAAACCCCACGACAGGATGTGGCCTGACGCGGGGTTTCTTCGCTCCGGGGGGGAGACTCGAACTCCCAACCTGCGGATTAACAGTCCGACGCTCTGCCGATTGAGCTACCCCGGAACAACTCCTGTGGAGCGGCCCAAATCGTACCACGAGACGGCTCTGCCGGGACTCGGCGCAGACCTCCTGTGGGGATGGCACAATGCGGTGAGGTAGGCGTCCGGAGTGCGGGCGCACCAACGAGGACATCTCATGAAGGTACGAACCGGACTTTTGCTCGGCCTCGGCGTCGGCTACGTCCTCGGCACCAAGGCGGGCCGGGAGCGATACGAGCAACTCAGGAAGGCGGCCAGCGTCGTCGCCAACAACCCTCCGATCAAGCGTTTCCTAGACGACAGCAAGCAACTGTCCGATGTCACTACCCGCAAGGCCCGAGAGCAGGTCGCCGAGCAGCTCCACCAGGCCAGCGATCAGGTACGTGATGCCGCCGGCTGAATCAGCACCCTCCATGTTCTTGCGTCCTGTCACGGTGGATACTCCGTGAGGTGACGCAAGAACAGGGGGCGTGGCGCTATGCGCCTTCCAGGTAACCCTCGAGGCGTTTGGCGCGGGCAGGCTGCCGCAACTTGGCGAGCGCCTTGGTCTCGATCTGGCGGATGCGCTCTCGGGTCACCTCGAAATGGCTGCCCACCTGTTCGAGCGTCCGGACCTTCCCGTCTGCGAGACCGAAACGCATGATCAGCACCTGACGCTCCCGCTCGTTGAGGCCCTCCAATGCGAGGCCGAGGTATTCCTGCAACAGCTTGAACGATGCCGCCTCGACCGGGACCTCGGCGTCGGTGTCTTCGACGAAGTCGCCGAGCGTGGAATCCTCTTCCTCGCCGAGCGGCATCTCGAGCGAGATCGGATCCTGGGCGATGCGGCGCAGCTCCGTCACCCGATCCGGTTCCATCTCCATCTCGAGCGCGATCTCCTCGATGGTCGGCTCCCGATTGAGGTCCTGCATCAGAGTCCGCTGCGCCTTGGCCAGCTTGTTGATGGTCTCCACCATGTGCACCGGCACTCTGATCGTGCGAGCTTGGTCGGCGAGGGCCCGGGTCACCGCCTGGCGAATCCACCAAGTGGCATAGGTCGAGAACTTGAATCCCTTGCGGTAGTCGAACTTCTCAACGGCGCGGATCAAACCCAGGTTGCCCTCCTGAATGAGATCCAGCAGCGACAGTCCGCGACCCACGTACTTCTTGGCGATCGAAACCACCAGGCGAAGGTTGGCCTCGACGAGGCGCTTGCGTGCCTGGTCCGCCTGCCGGCCGGAGCGCTGGAGGAAGACTCGCTCGGTCAGCGGCAGATCCTCGGATCCGACGGCGGCGAGCTTGTCGTCAGAACGCAGCCCTGCCTCCATCTGCATCGCCAGTTCCACCTCTTGCTGCGAAGTGAGCAGTGGGAAGCGACCGATCTCCTGCAGATACATGCGCACCGGGTCGGAAACGTGTACCAGTTCATCGTTGGAGAGGGCAGTTGCAGCGAGCGCGTCGTTGGAGTCTTCGCGTACGGTGACCCCGGCATCTCGTAGCGCCACGAACACCTCGTCAAAAGACTCCGGTGGGGCCTCGGCATCTTCCAGCTCCTGCTGGATTTCGGTCATGATGAGGAAACTGCGCTGTTTCCCGCGTGACGTGAGATCTTCGAGCACCTGCTGGGCGACTTCGTTCACTTATCACTCCGTAGCTCTCTGCGGCGCCGTTCCAAAGTTATCAGTTCTTCGAACCGCTCGGAATACTCTTGCGCATCTTCATCCGGATCCATGGATTCCAGCACACCGCGCACCCTATCGATTCGGCGTTCTACCGCCCCCACCTTGAGCCGATTGATCAACTCAGTTGCATCCCCCATCGGGCGACCCTCGAGTGCCAACTGCCGGAGAAGCCTGCCCTCCTGGCTCTCGTCATCTCCCAGCAGCTTCCCGAGGTCGGGTGGAGCGCCGGGTTCCAGCTCGCGTATCACCGGCCAAAGGCGGTCAAATGCCTCACGGTGGGCCTCGTCTTCGAACAGCCCTGCGTCGAGGTCGACATCCCGCAGCGGCGGATCATTGGACAACACCAGGCGAAGCACCTCACGCTCTGCCTTCTGTTCTCCGGTGAGCCGCGGGGGAATCCCCGGCCGAACCTCCGACCCGCGGCCTTGGCGGCCGACGGCACGGCCGATGGCGTCCTCGACCACCCGCAGTTCGACCCCGGTACGCCGCGACATCAGGACTGCGTATTCGTGTCGCACCACCGGGTTCGGATGGAGCGCCACCAATGGGGCGACGGAGCTGATGGCTCTGCCCCGCGCTTCTGCCTCGTTGAGGTCGAAACGTGCCAGATCCTGCTGGATCCGGAACTCCAGCAAAGGAATCGACTCGTCGACCGCCTTGATCAGCAGCGCAGACTCACCTGCCGCTACCAGATCGGCCGGGTCCCGCCCTGCAGGGAGACCGGCCACCCGCATGTCGAGGTCGCCCGGAACCGAACGCTCAAACCCTCGCAGCGCTGCCCCCGCTCCTGCCTCGTCTGCGTCGAAGGCGAGCACCACCTTTTCTGTGAAACGGCGCAACAGGTCGAGATGTTCATCACCCAATGCGGTGCCGCATGTCGCCACTGCCACCGGGGTGCCTGCCATTTGGAAAGCGATCACGTCGGTATATCCCTCCACAACAACCGCCTGAGCGCGTCGCACGATTTCGCTCTTCGCTCGATCGAGCCCGTACAGCAGCCGGGATTTGTGGTAGATCGGCGTTTCGGGTGAGTTGAGGTATTTCGGGCCTTCTCCTTCGAGCAACCTGGCACCGAAACCGACGGGGTCACCACGCAAGTCGCTGATCGGGAACATGATGCGACCGCGGAAGCGGTCGATCGGTCGCCCCTGGCGAGACTTCGACGTCAGCCCGGCATCACTGAGTGTCTTCAACGAATACCCACGTCCCTTGAGGTGATTCGTCAAGATATCCCAGCCCGCAGGAGAGAACCCGATCCCGAAGCCGTCGACGATGTCGCCGTCGTAGCCGCGGTTGCGCAGGTATTTGCGAGCAGCGGCAGCATCGTCTGCGGTCTTGAGCCGCTCGGTGAAGTACTCAGATGCTGCCCTCGTCACTTCGATGAGGTCCTCCCGCCTGCCGCGTTGGCGATCGGCGTTGAGGTCTTCGGTAAGCGTGACACCGGCGCGGCGCGCCAGCAGCTCTACCGACTCACGAAAGTCGAGGCCCTGGGTGTCCTGGATCCAGCGGAACACATCGCCGCTCTTTCCGCAGCCAAAACAATGATAGAGACCGCGGGCACCGTCGATAGACAGCGAGGGTGTCTTCTCCTGGTGAAACGGGCACACCGCCATAACCGACCGCCCGGACCGCTTCACCTTCGTGACCTCGGAGGCGAGCTCGACGAGATCGGTGCGCTCACGCACCTGGTCGATTTCTTGCCTGGGATACGCCACATACTGAGTGTACGACGGTGGCTGCGTGCTTCGAACGCGCCGGGTGCAAAGCTGCGAGCGCGGGAAACGGGAAGCCCGGAGGCTTCCCGCTTCGGTTGACGGAACAGGAGGCAACCTGCTCCGAGGGGACCTCAGTTGGTGTAGCGGTGGGGGTTCTTGACGCGTGCCACGTCGTGGCGGGACGTCACGATGTCGTAAACGACGTCGGGATGGGTCGGCATGGTGGCTTACCTCAGCTTTCGAATCCGATAGTCACAATGTGGCTATCGGCGGCCATTCACATAAACTTTCTGTATATCTCAACGATCTTACAGTATATTTGTTCCATGGACCAACTCGATCATCAGATCATTGAGGCGCTGGCCGTCGATGCCAGGGTGCCGCTCACCCAGGTTGCCCGCGATCTCGAAGTTGCCTCTGCCACCGTCCACCAACGGGTCCAACGTCTCCGCGCACGCGGCATCCTGCTCGGAACCCGCGTCCGGCTGAACTGGGCAGAGGTCGGCCTACCAGTGGTGGCCATCGTCAGTCTCGCCGTCGGCAGTGGCTCGCTCGAAGACGTTGCCGAACGGCTGCGGACCGTTCCCTACATCGAGAACTGCTTCTCGGTTACCGGTGAATTCGACATGCTGATTGTCATCCGAGCCGCCTCCGGCAGCCACCTCGGCGAGATCCTGGATGACGTGCGAGAGATTGCGCCGGGCACCAGCCGCACCGTGGTGGTGCTCAACACCTACTTCGACGGGCGGATCCCGCCCCTCCCCGCCGCCGGGTAGCGCCCCGCCGGCCTACACCTGCGGCAACAACCAGGCCGCGAACTCGTCGACCGTCTCGAACAGGGCTTCGGGCGCTTCGCTACGTAGCGCCTCTGCCGACTCCGGGTGTGCCCACACCACAGACACCGGGAAAGTGCCGGCCCGGCGCGCCTCGCGCACATCGTTGCGGTGATCCCCCACAGACACGAGCCTGCCGGGTGGCAACCCCCAGGCCTCTGCCACCCGCGTCATCGCCTCACCCTTGACAGATCCCCGCGGTGAACCCGCTTCCACCAGATCGAAATCGTCGCCCAATCCGATGTAGTCCAGTGAGATGCGGACGCTGCGCGGCCCCTTGCCGGTCACGATTGCCAGCGGAACTCTCCGCTCACGCAAGTCGTCGAGCACGCCCCGGATACCGAGAAAGGGTTGCGGGCAGGTGTAATGGAGCCGGGTGTACTCCGCGAGGTAGGTCTCGAGCGCAACATCGGCGTCTTCGCCGAGAGCGATTGCGATCACGCCCTCCTCGGAGGGCCCAAACAGCGACCGTACCCCGGCGGCGTCGAGTTCCGGTCCGCCGTACAGCTTGAACGTATGTTGGAAGGCCTTGATACAGATCGGCAAGGTATCGGCGAGAGTGCCGTCGAAATCGAAGATCACGCCCGCAAAACGCGCTCCAGCCGTTCGGGCCGAATCGACCACCTAGGCGAGCTGCTTCTTCAGATAGTTGCCGACGGAGTCCAACCCGATCCGCTCTTGCTCCATCGTGTCGCGATCCCGCACCGTCACCGCCTGATCCTCGAGTGTGTCGAAGTCAACCGTGACGCAATACGGCGTGCCGATCTCGTCCTGGCGGCGGTAGCGGCGCCCGATCGCCTGGGTGACGTCGTGCTCGACATTCCACAGCGGCCGCAGTTCGTTCGCCAACTTCTCCGAGATCGCAGTGAGTTCCGGCTTCTTCGACAGAGGCAGCACCGCCACCTTCACCGGAGACAGCCGGCTGTCGAGACGGAGCACGGTCCTCGTCTCGCCCCGCACCTCTTCCTCGGTGTAGGCGTCTATCAGGAAGGCGAACGTGGTGCGGGTAGCTCCTGCCGCCGGCTCGATGACGTGCGGAAAGAATCGCTCGTTGGCCTCCTGGTCGAAGTAACGCATGTCCTTTCCGCTGAACTCGGCGTGCTGGCGCAGATCGAAGTCGGTTCGATTGGCGATTCCCTCCAGTTCGTCCCATCCCCACGGAAACAAGTACTCCACGTCTGAGGTACCGGATGAGTAGTGGGACAGTTCTTCCTCGTCATGAGGCCGCAGTCGCAAGTTCTCAACCGTCATTCCCAGGTCGAGATACCATGACACTCGTGCGTCCAGCCAGTATGCGAACCATTCGTCTGCGTCCTCGGGTCGACAGAAGAACTCCATCTCCATCTGTTCGAATTCTCTGGTGCGGAACACGAACTGACCCGGCGTGATCTCATTGCGAAATGCCTTGCCGATTTGGGCGATCCCGAAAGGAAGCCGCAATCGGGCAGTCCGTCGCACATTCTCGAAATTGACGAATATCCCTTGTGCCGTCTCCGGCCGCAGGTACACCACATTGTCTGCGGACTCCACCGGCCCCATGTGGGTGCGGAACATCAACTGGAAGTCACGAGCCTCGGTGAACGTACCCCGCTTACCGCAAGTTGGACATTGGTCGGGATCCTCCAACTTGTCGATGCGGTGCCTGGCGTTGCAGCTCTTGCACTCGACCAACGGATCGGTGAATGAAGCCAGGTGGCCAGACGCCTCCCACGTCATCGGAGCCTGGATCACAGCCGAGTCGAGCCCCACGACGTTGTCCCGGGTGCGTACGGTCGACTGCCACCACTGCTCCTTGACGTTGCGGAGTAGCTCGACGCCGAGCGGGCCGTAGTCATACGCCGATCGCAGCCCACCGTAGATCTCGGAAGACTGAAAGACGAAGCCGCGCTTCTTTGACAAGTTGACGATCGTGTCGAAATCGACGGGCATGGTGGCCTCACTGGAGGTGGGGGTGGCGGATGATAGGGCGGTGCCACAACCTGCATGTCACGAACAAACGGGGCGGATCCAAAGACCCGCCCCGTTGCTCACAGAGAGGCTGGTTAGGCGTCCTGGACGATGATGGCAGTCACCATCCCGAACATGCCTTCCTCTCGCTCGACATGCGTGAGTATGTGGCAATGCCACACCCACGCGCCGACCTCGTCCGGGTTTACCAGCACCGAGTAGCGCTCCCCCGGAGCGACGTTCACCGTATCTGCGTAGTACGGCTGATCAAGAGGAATCCCGTCCTTGGCGAACACCAACTGCGGGAATTGATGCTGATGCATCGGGTGGATCTGCAGGCCCTCGTTGTAGTAGTGGACCACGATGTAATCGCCCTCGTCGACCACGTACGGGTCGGTGGCCGGGAACGACTTCCCGTTGAGCGAGTAGCCGATGACACCGGCATCGTTGAGCACCATGTTGATTTCCTGAGCGATCTCGAGATCCTCCGGAACCGTCACGCCGGAGATCGTCCGGCCGTACGGGATGGGGGTGTCTCCGATGATGAAGGTCCCGAATAGCCCATTCGGGATCTGCATCTGCCCGTGGTGGTGGGCGTGGTACATGCCGATGGCCGGTTTCCTCGTGGTGAACTCGTAGACGAATGTCTCGCCCGACTTGATCAGCTCCTGGGTCAGCGGTGCTACGCCGTCCATGTTGTTGGGGGTGGCGATGCCGTGCCAGTGCACGTCGGTGCCCATCGGGAGCTGGTTGTCGACGATGACCCGCACCTTGTCTCCCACGTCGACACGGATGGCAGGACCCGGTACCTGGCCGTTGTAGGTCCAGGCGTCGACAAACTTGCCCGGTTCGGTCTCCCATTTGGTGATTGCGGTCGTCAGACGGAACTCCTTGGTTCCGTCGGGCAGGATGATGGGTTCGAGCGGCTGATTGCCGCGGCCTTCGGTTTCGGCGGGGAACGCCAGAATGCTCTGCGTCATCGCCTCGTCGAGCGCCTCCCAATCGGGTTCTTCCGCCTCCCGGGCCTCCCCGGTCGGCAGCGGGGCCCCCTCCTCGACCTTGAGCGTCGCCACCATGCCTGCGGCTTCGTGACCCGGGATATCGCAGATGATCCTGTACTCACCGGGCGCGAGTACGCCGAGGTCGAGCACGTACGTCTCGCCCACGTTGAGGTCGGGCGTTCGAGCATCGGTCTCGGTGCTGACCAGGTTGTGGAGCGTCGTGCCGACGTTCTTCACCTCGAGTCCGACGCGGCCCGGAGGCAGCGTGAGTTCTCCCTCGATCTTGAACTCGGAGAGCTCGACGCGCCCGATCACCGCCTCGGATGCTGCACCCGACGCCTCACCGCCACCACCCGATGAGCTCGAGTCATCGTTGATCGCACTGATCGCACCAACCGCGATAACTGCTATCGCCAGCACGACCAGGGCGACCAGCAACCAATCGAAGGCGCGGCCCTGCCTTTCCTCCGCCATTGCGAGGTCCTCTCTGTGAGCATTGAACCTGTGGCGGGGAACATAGGGCGTTGCCGCCGTCTCGAGAAATCTTCAAATAGAGTCGAAAGTGACATTCTTGGGTTTCTTGAGCACAAACCCCCTGGTCGTGGGGGCGGGTCGTCTCTATCGCCCGAGAGGAGCTACCTGGCCACCCATGACACCCGACATGTGGCGTCTGCCGCTCCCGCTCCAGGCCACGAACTAGCCAGGAGTGACTGCGACGTAGCGTTCGATCGCGACAGCGGCTGTTGCCGGATGAGCGAGTTCGTCGTTGGCCATCCCCAATAACGCACCCAGCTGCGATCACGGCTGGGCCACGTCAGGGGTCAGATCCTTGGCTGGGTCGCTACCGAAGACCGTGCTCTACTCGCCACTCATGCGGGTCAGGGCATCTGGCCGGAATGGGCGGTGGCCACGATTCTCAGATGGGCGATCAAAGGGTCGGGAGACCTGACCTCGCCCGTGTTGCGAACCGGGTCGATGCCTGGTTACCAGCTGAGGGTCGAGCTTCACCCGGGAGGCGGGGTGTTGCTCGTTTCTGTCATGGGCTCGGCGGTCATCGTCACCCACGAACCTCGAGCACACCAGCGGACGAGGCCAACGGCCCCCGTCAGTCCGATGAGAGATCTCCCGACGGGGCATCGACGGCCCGACCGAATCTGCGATCCCGGGCCTGATACTCGGCGATGCAGTCGGCAAAAACGTGACGATCGAACTCGGGCCAGAGCGTTGGTGTGAAGATGTACTCGGAGTACGCGGACTCCCACAACAGGAAGTTCGACGTCCGCATCTCGCCGCTGGACCGGATCACGAGGTCGGGATCTGGCATGTCCGGCAGGAAGAGGCGCTGGGAGATCGCGTCCGCGTCGACCGCTGCCGCCTCGAGGCGGCCTGCCACAACGTCTCCCGCCACCCGGCGCACCGCTGAGACGATCTCGGCACGACCGCCGTAGTTGAACGCAAACACCAGGCGAAGACCTTCGTTGTCGCCTGTCTTGTCCTCAGCGACTTCGATCTCGTAGCGGAGCCGGTCGGGCACCCTCGGATCGTCACGATCGCCGATGAAGTGGATACGCACGCCCTTTTCATGCATCTCGTCGCGGCGCCGCTGTAAGAGGTCGATGTTGAACTCCATCAGGAACTCCACCTCATCGGCGTCCCGACTCCAGTTCTCGGTGGAGAACACGTAGGCGGTCAACCACCCGACACCGAGGTCGATCGCTCCCTCGATGACATCAAAGAGTGCAGGCTCGCCGCGAGCGTGGCCTGCAGTCCGGGGGAGGCCCCTGGCATTCGCCCATCGTCCGTTGCCGTCGAGGATCAGGGCCACGTGGGCAGGGACCCGTGATCGATCAACAGATGGAGCGAACCGATCTCCGTCACTCGGCTCACCCATCGAGGACCGCGAGGCTTTCCAGCTTTCGCTCGAGGTGATACTCCACAAAACGGCGCGCTACTCCCCTCGCCTCACCGCTGAATGAGGCCTCCGCCGGAGGCAGTTCGGCAAGGTCAGAAGCAGCAACACGTGCGAGGTACGTGGTAACCCCGTCCCGCAGCGCGTACGCGCCGGGCGTCCGACAGCGCTCACACAGCACACCGCCGGCAGCGAAGCTGAACCGGGTGAGCTGATCCTCCCTGCCGCAACCGGCACACGCATCGAGCGCCGGAGCGACTCCAACCACTTCCGCCGACTTCAGCAGAAACCCGGTGACGAGGTCGGGATGGAGCGGGCCCTGGTCCAGAGCCCGGAGCCCTCGCTGCAACAGGAGAAAGAGCCGGATGGACACCTCGGCTTCCTGGGACACCGCGTCTGCAATCTCCACCATCGTCCCTGCGGCCACCACCTTGTCGAGGTCGAGACGTACTGCATGGAACGGCTCGATCACAGAAACCTGTGTGATCGTGTCGAGATTGCGCCCCTCATAGAGCACCAGATCGACGTGGGTGAATGGCTCCAAACGCCCGCCGAAGCGGCTCTTCGTCTTGCGGACCCCCTTGGCTACGGTGCGCAGCTTGCCCGAATTCGGACTGAGCAGAACGACGACGCGGTCCGCTTCACCGAACGGATATCCCCGCAGGACGATCCCCTGATCGTGTCGAAGCGCCATACCAATGAGGGTACCGGCTTCCGGGGGACACGCCGTGCACATGCCGAACTTCGACACCTTGTTCTTGCGTCTCCTGACGGTGGCTACCCCGTCAGGAGACGCAAGAACGGGGCGCGCCACAACCCCTAGAGTGAACGCTCCGTACGAGTCGACCGAGGAGCAACCATGCCGGGACTTGATCAGGCTGCACGAACTGAGTTCCTGGCCGAACACCCAGATTGGGCGTTGCGCGGCGAAACGATCACCCGCACATTCACCTTCACGGACTTCAACGAGGCGATGGGATTCGTCACCCGGGTGGCCCTGGCGTCCGAGGTCGCCGACCACCACCCGGACATCGACATCAGATGGAACCGGGTCGCGATTGCCCTCTCCACCCACGAGGCTGGCGCCCTCACCGAAAAGGACACGAGCCTGGCGGCTCAGTTCGACGAGTTCTAGGCCGGCGCGAGGTTCAACCAACTCAGCCGCCGACTGCCCTTCAGAAGCCGAGCCGGTCCAGCGTCTGCTCGCGGCGTTGCCAGTCCTTCTCCACCTTGACGCGGAGCTCGATGTAGACCGTCGCACCAAAGAGCTTCTCCAGGTCGGCCCTAGCTGCGGCCCCTGCCTTGCTCAGCAGTTCGCCGCCCTTGCCGATCACGATGCCTTTCTGCGACGAGCGCTCGACGTAGATGGTGGCAGGCACATACACCACGCCGTTGTCGCGCACCTCGATGTCGCCGGGTACCACCGCCAGCGAATGCGGTAGCTCCTCCCGCAGCCGATGCAGGAACTTCTCTCGGATCAGCTCCGCCACCAGCAGTGACTCCGGCTGATCGGTGTGCACATCCTGCGGAAAGAACCAGGGACCCTCTTCCAATAGACCGGTCAGCTCCGCCAAGAGCGGTTCGAGACCGTCACCGTTGAGCGCAGAGATCGGAACGTAGGCTGAAAAGTCCCACCCTGATGCCTTGATGAGTTGCTCCGCAACCTCGTTCGGCTTTGAACGGTCGACCTTGTTGACCGCCACCACCGTCGGTGTCCCTGCCTCGAGAAGCCGCTCGGCGATGAGGCGATCCCCGGGGCCGATTGGCTGAGTTGCGTCGATCACGAAAAGGACCAGGTCGGTCTCCGCCAGAGACCCATACACCAGTCGGTTGAGCCGCTCCCCGAGAGCCGTCCGCGGTCGGTGCAGACCCGGGGTGTCGACGAACACATACTGGGTTGGGGGATCCGCCACCGTCAGGACGCCCCGAATGACGTTGCGGGTGGTCTGCGGCCGGGGCGATGTGATCGCCACCTTCTCGCCAACCAGCGCATTCACCAACGTCGACTTTCCGACGTTCGGTCTCCCCACGACCGAGATGAAGCCGGATTTGCTCATCGAGCCCGCAGCCGAACCCGCGCCACCCGCCGGCCCTGGACCCGTTCGGCGGTGAAGACGTGCGCGTCGTAGTCGAAGGATTCGCCCTCTTTCGGCACTCTCCCCGCCAGCCCAAGCAGTAGCCCACCGACGGTGTCCCACTCGTCGTCTGGTAACTCCACACCGAGCAGCTCCTCGAGCTCATCAACTCCCATCCGGCCATCGATTAGGTAGCCGCCCTCGTCGAGCAACGTCACCAGCGGCTCCTCGTCGTCGTACTCGTCAACGATCTCGCCGACCAGTTCTTCGAGAAGATCCTCAATGGTCACCAGCCCGGCGGTGCCACCGAACTCGTCGACCACGATGGCCAGGTGCACCTGATTCGCCTGCATTTCCCGTAGCAACTCGGGTACTCGCTTGGTTTCGGGGACGAAGTACGCCGTGCGCATCAACTGCCGGCTCGGTCGGGCTTCGGCTTCATCATCCATGAGCTTGAGCAGGTCACGGGCATAGAGCACTCCAAGGATGTCGTCTGTCCCCTCACCCAGTACCGGTACCCGGGACCGACCTGCTTCCAGCACGACATCGAGCGCGTGATCCGTTGACTCGTTGGCCCGCAAGCACACCATGTCGGTACGGGGTGTCATCACTTCACGCACGATCGTGTCCGAGAATTCCAGCACCGAAGTGATCAGCTGCGCCTCTCCGGCGTCTGCCGCGTGCTCATCTTCATCTTCGTCATCGTCTTCGTCGAGGTCGCTGATGAAGTCGGTGGCGGCGCCCCCTAGGGCCACCGCACCCTTGAGGAGACCGGCGAAGCGATACGCCAGCGCACCCGGCCGATCCCGCCCGATCTTCCGTGGCACGAGGTCACCCATCACCACCAACAAGAGTCCCAGCGCCACGAGTGCCCCCAGCAGCACCCAGCCATCAACCATTCTGGTGAGCGCCCAGGTCGCGGGAATTGCGGCCAGGACCAGCAGAGCAGTATGGACCCCCCCGAGAGCCGGCTGAAGGCGGGGACGATCCTCCAGGAGATCCGACACCACCGCGGCACCCTCGTCGCCCTCGGCGGCGTCGCGGGCGGCAACGGCTCGCGGCGTGCGCACCAGCGAAGCGCCTGCAGCCCGCATGATGGCGGTGACCACCACCATGACGGCTGCAATCACCAACGCGGCAGTCGTCATCTACGCATCCCCCCGGCTGCAGCCAACAACGCCTTCTCGCGGCTCTCCATCAGTTCGGCGTCGCCGTCATCTTCGTGGTCGTATCCCACCAGGTGCAGGATTCCGTGCGCCACCATCAGAGACATCTCATCTTCGAACGTGGCCCCATGCTCCAGCGCGTTGTCGCGAACCACGACGGGTGCGATGAACACATCGCCCAACCCGACCGGTGGTCCTCCCGGTTCGCTCCGGATGACTTCACCCGGCTGCAGCGACTCCAGTGGGAATGCCAGAACGTCGGTGGGACCGGACCGACCCATGTAGGTAGCGTTGAGCTGCGCCATGCGATCGGGAGACACGAGCGCAACCGAGACCTCAGCACCCGCATCGAACCCCTCGCCGGCAAGAACCTGTTGCGCGAGCGCGATCAGGGGCTCGGGTTCCAGAGGATCATCTTGCTCGTCCGAAAAATGGATCGTCATGGACTCTCGACGTCGGCTCCTGGGAACCCAGGATACGCGATTCGGGTGTGGTAGTAGCCGATGAGCGCGTCCACGATCGACCGCTTCACCTTGGTGAGATCGCCAAAGGTGAGGTCCGACTCGTCGAACTGGCCGTCCTCGAGTTTCTCGCCCACGACCGAGTCGACCAGCTTGGCGAGGCTGTCGGCAGAGGGATCCTCTTGCTGTGCCAGGGACCGTGCTGCGGCCTCGCAAGCGTCTGAGATCATCAGAATCGCCAGCTCCTTGCGCTGCGGCTTCGCACCGAGATGTCGATAGACGCGGGGATCCACATCAGACTCCTCCTCGAGGGCCTTGTGATAGAAGTACCGCATCAGGCCGGTCCCGTGGTGCATGCGGATACCGTCTGCCACGTCCGGAGGAATCCGATACTGGCGTGCCAGTTTGAGCCCCTCGCTCACATGCGAGCGGATGATGGCCGCCGACTCCTCGGGCGGCAGCTCATCGTGCGGGTTGGAGACACCGAACTGGTTCTCGATGAAGTACTGCGGCGCGCGCACCTTCCCGAGGTCGTGGTAAAACGCCGCTGCCTGGGCATAGAGCGGGTCGGCCCCGATCGCTCTGGCCGCCTTCCCGGCGAGAGTGCCGACGAGGATCGAATGGTTGAAAGTCCCTGGTGCTTGCTCCTCAATGAGCCGCAAAGCGGGGTGGTTGCGATCGGTGAGGTCGAGCAAGGTGACCGTGGTGGTCACCTTGAAGAGGTTCTCCAGGAAGGAGAGCAAGCCCTGCGCAACGAGGCCGGCGAGCAGCCCACCGACGAAGGCGAATACCGCTGCCTCGACCGCAGAGTCGATGCCGGTGAACAGCCAGGCAGTCGAAAAGGCGATCGGAGCGAGTACGGCCGCCGAGAACGCCACGGCCAGGCGGAGCTGGCGACGGCTGGAGACCGAGGACACAAAAGCCACCGGAGCCACCGTTGCGGCACCCGCGAACACCGTGAGTGCCGGGTCGCCGGTCGAAATGGCGGTGTAGGTCGCCACCGGTACCGCCATCAACAGTGCCGTACGGGGGTCGTACAGGATGGCTGCCATGTACCCGAACATCACTGCCGGGATGGCATAGGCGAGCTGGGCGTTCTGGTCTGCAATCAGGTCCGGGACCCGGCTGGCAAGGGCGGCCAGCACCAGGAGAACACCGAGAAGTGCGAAGTGTTTGGGTTGTGACCATTGGCTGGGGGCGATGCGCCACAGGAAGAAGGCCGTCAGTAGAACAGCAAGTGCTCCCAGCGAGATCACGGCCCACGGCGACTCGCCTGCCTCTTCGGGCTCGAGCAGACCGAGTTCCTCGATGGCGTCTGCTTGCACCTGGTTGACGATCTGAGCCTGACCGACGATCTCCTGACCGTTCTGATAGGTCACCTCGACATCGACCACCGCGGCTTCGGCGGTAGCGCGGGCCTCTTGGGTGGCGTCCTCGTCGAGCCGAACGTTGGGCTGCAGGAAAGTCGACACGATGTCCGCGATTGCTGCCCGTGACTCCTCGCGAAGTGCGGGCGCCAAGCCGGGGACGGAGATCGGCGGAGGATTCCTGCGCACTTCCGTCTTCGCATCGCTCAACTGATCGCTCAGGATTTCGCCTTCGAGCACAGAAGCCGCATGCTCGAGAGCGGCTTCTTCGACATCGGGAAAGACCAGTCGCTGACCCTCAGCCGCACGCACCTCATCCTCGGCGAGCAGAGTGAGCAGCGTGACGATGGTGTCCTGGGCCAGGATCCCCTCGTAGTGGTCGTTGAGTCGGTAGATCTGGAGATCCCACGGCGCCGAATTCTCACCCAGGATGACCACCGTGTCCGGGGTCTCCCCATTCTCGGTAGTCGTGGTCTCCTGGCTGGCCCCGACAGGATCGAGGGGTTCCTCCTCAGCCGGGAACTCACGCGGGCCGGTCGCCTCTTCGGCGCGGGCAAACACAAACGCTACGTCGTCGACAACCGCCACCTCCGCCGCCAGGTCACGGGTGCGCACCGTGGGAACGTTGAGCCGCGCCAACTCCTTTTCGGTCGCCGTGGCCGCTTCGTCGATCACCGTAACCTGGTCCGTGGCAATGAACGCTTGGGGGGCAGGCTGGCCGACCACAAGCACAGGCGGCTCAACCGCCTCGCTGCGTCCAACCAGCAGAGCGACGGCCACGAACACGATGGTGACGGCAATCACCAGCGAATTGAGAATCACCGGATGGCGGCGAAACACGCTCATGAGGCCTGACCCTCGTCGTCGACGGTGGCCAGCTTATCCTCATAACGTCGATAAGCCTCGACGATCGCGGCGACGATGCGATGGCGCACCACGTCTGCGCCGGTGAGGGCAATGAACGCCACGCCCTTGACACCGCGCAGAATGCCCTCGATGACACGAAGTCCGCTCCGTCTGCCGTCACCAAGGTCGACCTGGGTGACGTCTCCGGTGATGACCATCTTGGAGTTGAATCCGAGCCGGGTCAGGAACATCTTCATCTGTTCCGGGGACGTGTTCTGCGCCTCGTCGAGCACAATGAACGCGTCGTTCAGCGTTCTGCCCCGCATATAAGCGAGCGGGGCGATCTCGATGGTGCCTCGCTCCATCAACCTGGCGGTTTCGTCCGGTCCCAGCATCTCGTAGAGCGCGTCGTAGAGCGGCCGGAGATACGGGTCGACTTTGGCGGTGAGGTCCCCCGGCAGGAAACCGAGTCGTTCCCCGGCTTCAACCGCCGGCCGGGTGAGGATGATGCGGCGAACCGCCCCCGCCACGAGCGCCTCGACGGCACATGCCATGGCCAGATACGTCTTGCCGGTGCCTGCCGGCCCGATCCCAAAGATCAGCGTGTTCTCACGCACCGCATCCACGTACTGTTTCTGGCCGAGTGTCTTTGGCCGGACCAGCTTGCCCCTGCCTACCCGGATCGATTCGGTGAAGACACCCGAGGGGGACGGGACATCTGCCCGCACCAGTTCGACCACGCGATGAACGCGTTCGTCATCGAGCGTCTGGCCTTCCTGGACCAGGATCAGTAGCTCCTCGAAGGCGGTGCGAACCATTGCCGAATCAGCCTCGGGGCCGGCGATCCCGAGCTCGTTGCCGCGCGCGACGATCCGCACCTCAGGAAACGCCTTCTCGACGATTCGTAGGTAGGCGTCGTGCTGACCCAGCAGGTCAACCATCAGATAATGGCTGGGTACCGAAAGCCGGATCTCGGTGGTTGGGGAAGTCGTCACTGAATGCACTCACCGTGAAGAAAGAGAGACTCGAATGCGGACCCGCAGACGAGACTCAGAGTATATCGACACAACCGAGGAATATCGAGAGCGAAATGCTGGAGTATGGAGAAGGTCAGTTGCCTTCTGCGGCCACACCCAGTTCTGAGAGTCGAAGGCTGAAGTCTTCTTCGGACCTGTCGAGCAGCATTGCCAGCGTCCGAAGGTCGTCACCACGAATGGTGAGCACCCTGCCGTTGAAGTCCTGCCGAAGCATCTGGATACCCCGCAGGAACCGCTCCACCACTACAGCATCTTCACCGACGAGGTTCTCGATGCGGTTGAGGTCGAGGGTCATTCCACCGCTGGCTGCCGTCCGGCCGGGGACCTCCGTCGCCTCGTCCTGGGGTAGCAGCTGGCTGATCGGCACTCCGTAGAACTGTGAAAGGCGCTGCAGTCGGGGAAGCGAAAGGCTGCGCTCCCCGCGTTCGTAAGCCCCGAGGACGGCGGCCTTGAACTCCTGCTCGGACACCCGCTGCACGTCTTGGAGCGACAACCCACGCTGCTTACGGATCGAGCGCAGACGCCGGCCCACTTGTTCGTTGTACGTTGCCACCGTCAGCCTCCTCAAGGCCGTCACTCAGAGCGCGTAGAGCAAACACGCTCTGTAGCCACATCATAGTCACAGATCGCGCGAACTTGCAGGAATTCGGTGACGCCCGGTATTCGCCTCTCCCGGCTGGCGTGGGCCTCTCCCCCTGCAGTTGACCCCCCTCAGCAGGCGAGAGTCACGGTCGTCGCTGGGCTCGGACGATGGCCCCGAGCGCGATCGCGGCGGTCTCGACACGGAGTACCCGGTCTCCGAGGCTCACCAAGCGTGCGTCCGTCGGCAGCTCAGTCGGAGCAAACCCACCTTCGGGCCCTACGAGACCCAAAATGGGCTGGTCTCCCGCCAACGAATCCAGGGCAGACTCACCTCCCGGATCACAGACCACCACGCGAGCCTCGTCCGGCCACGGCCCTTCCGGTCCTGCGCCAACCCGGACATCGAGGAGCCAAGCGCCCTTCGACTGCTCCAGGGCAGCACGGGCCCAGGCGTCATATCGATCCCTCCGCGGCGGCCTACCCTCGCCGCGGTCCGTCATCAGCCACACCAGGCCATCAACTCCCAGTTCGGCAAGCTTCTCGACGATCATGCGGGAGCGATCAGCCACCCGCGGCGGAGCGACTGCGATCGTCAGCTGCGGGAACGGCCGCTCGACGCGGTGTTCGTCGCCGCGCACGACGATCTCACCTTCCAGCATCCCGGTCCCCACGGTTCCTCTGCCGTTGGTGTAGGTGACGGACCGACCATCCTCGAGACGAAGTACTCGGCGTACGTGGTGGATGGCAGTGGGGTCGAGCTTGAGAGCGGGCCCCTCCCAATCGCCGCAGAACAGGAGATGCGGAACTCGGGCCACACGATCACCGACCGCGACGCCGGCGCTTGCGTTTGCCAGTCGAGGCACTTTCCGATCGGAGTTCTGCCCACCGGCGCAGCAGAGCCTCCTCCTCGTCGGAGACCGCTGACGGGACCTCCACCGCGGCTCTCACCAGAAGGTCGCCGTAGCCGCGCCGCCGAAGACGGGGCATACCCCGCTTGGCGATCCGGAAGAGCGTGCCGGGCTGGGTCCCTGCCGGGATGGTCATGCGCTCGGTGGAGCCATCGACGAGCGGAACTTCTACCTCAGTTCCCAGAGTCGCCTCGGCGAACCCGAGGGCGACCTGGTAGTGAAGGTCGTCGCCATGACGATCCAGCTGCGGATCGCGCAGCACCTTGATCTCGACGTAGAGGTCTCCGGGCGGGCCACCCGGCTCACCGGCACCCCCCCGACCGGCCAGACGCAGGCGAGTGCCCGTATCCACTCCTTCCGGAATGTCAATGCTGAGTTCGCGCTCGTCGTCGATCCGGCCCCGCCCGCGACACTCCCGACAAGGGTGCTCGATGATCCGCCCGGTTCCCCGGCAGGTGGTGCAGTCGCTGACCGTCATCATGGCGCCTAGGAATGTGTCGCGGCGGACCTGAACCTGACCGCGCCCGCCACATGTCCGGCAAGTCGCCGGATCGTGCCCCGGTTCGGAGCCGTTGCCACCGCAGACGTTGCAGGCAGTTGCTGCCCTGAAGCGCAGGTCCCTGCTGACCCCTGACGCAGCCTCTGCCAGGGTGAGATCTACCGCGACCGCGACGTCGCTGCCACGGCGCGGACCAGCTCGACCGCCGCCGAAGCCACCGAACCCGCCACCGCCGAAGAATTGCTGAAGCAGGTCGTCGAGGCCGGCGAAATTGCTGAACAGGTCACCGGTGCCGATCGTCTCACCTCGATCGTATGCCCCGCGCCGTTGTGGGTCGGACAACACCTCATAGGCTTCTGCGATCTGACGGAAGCCTGCTTCGGCCTGGGGATCACCTGGGTTTGCGTCCGGGTGGGTTTCGCGGGCGAGGCTGCGAAACGCCTTCTTGATCTCGTCCTGAGTGGCGTCGCGACCGACGCCGAGGACCTCGTAGTAGTCGGCCATCAGGTTCCGAGGCTATCTGCGAGCCCGTCTCCGACTTCCTCGACGATCTTGATCGTGCGGCGATAGTCCATACGCATCGGTCCGATCACCCCGACTCGCCCCGAGCCCTGATCTCCCGCGCCGTAGGTTGTGGACACCACCGCAAGGTCGACATCACTCACGTTGAGTTCGGCTCCGATGCGGACCGTGGTTCCCTCTGACATATCTTCACCGAGCATGCCGCGGAGCGCTGCATCCTCCTCGAGAATGCCGAGCACGCTCGACACGTTGGCGAGGTCTTCCCAGAGCGCGGCCAACTGGCTCGTACCTCCCACATAGATGTCAGACGAAGAGCCTTCTGCTTTGGCGAGCGCGTTGCTGATGGAGGTGACGAGATGGGCGACGCGATCCGAAGCGTCTGCCGGGGTGACCTCGATTCCTGCGGCACGAGCCTCGCTGATCGTCCTGCCGCTGTAGAGCCGCTCCACCATGGATTCGGCGCTCTCGAGTTCTGCCGGGGTCGGCTCGACCTGCAGCCGAACAATCTCGCGCGACACCCTTCCACTTTCGGCCACGATCACAGCCAGGATCACCGAGGTTGCCAATTGCACCAGATACACCCCGTGCACCGTCTCCTGCCCAAGGCCGGGGCCGATCACCACCGAGGGGTAGTGGCTCACATCAGACAGGAGCGAAGTCGTCTCCTTCAGCAGCTTCGAGAGTTCTTGATGAACCTCGGCGAAGAAGCCCTCGATGCGTGCCCGAGTCGCGATCCGCAGCCGGGCAGGTGAGCAATGGTCGACGTAGTACCGGTATCCACCGGGGGTGGGAACCCGACCCGCCGACGTGTGCGGCTGGTGCACGAAACCGTACGACTCGAGCTTGGCCAGATCGTTGCGAATCGTCGCGCTCGAAACCTCCAGGCCACTGTTGGCCAGGATCGAACTCGAACTCACCGGCTGGCCGGTGCGGATGTATTCCTCGACCAGTGCCTGGAGTACGACGGATCTGCGGTCGTCGAGCATCCGCTGAATTTAGCAGTCTCCGGGGGAGAGTGATAAGACACTGCGCGCCACGTCGTCTGCGAGCAGAGGCCGCGCCACCACGATACGGTCACCTTGCATGTCTATCGCTCCGGCCTCTCTCAACTGGACCCCGTACGCGGACTCCCACAGGCAGCGCCCAATAGCCCCCGCTTTGACGCCCGCCGTGCGCCGCAGTCCCAGCATCAGGCGCTCCTGCTCGCCTGCCCAGCCCTCGATCTGCTCGACCCCGGCTTCCGGCCGCTCGCCCGCCTCGACCATCCGCAGGTAAGCGTCCAGCCGACGCACGTTGCGGCGGCGGACCCCGGCCCGATGCCCGTGAGCCCCAAGGCCGAATGCCACGTAGTCCCCCTGGGCCCAAGTGGACAGGTTGTAACGAACGTGGTGACCAGGAAGGGCGAAATTGGAAACCTCGTAGTGGATGAAACCTGCCCGAGCAGCTTGCCCGCCGAACAACTCGTACGCGTCCGCCTGGAAGTCGGCGTCCGGCGCCGGTTCGACACCGGAGCGGACCGCCCGCGACAGCGCGGTCCCCAGTTCCACTGTCAGTGCATACACGGAGATGTGGTCGGGTCGAGAGTTCAGCGCCGTCTCGACGGTGCCCTCCCACGATTCGAGCGATTCGTATGCCGAACCGAAAATGAGATCAATCCCGACGGAGCCAACGCCGGCTGCCCGAGCAACTTCGACCGCGGCGGTGGCCTGTTCAGGAGTGTGGGTTCTGCCGAGCTTCTCCAGGGTGTCGTCAGCAAACGACTGGACACCGAGAGACACCCGGGTGATGCCTGCCTCCACGAGGGCGGTAGCAAGCGGCAAGTCCCAGTCCTCCGGGTTTGCTTCGAGGCTCACCTCGGCACCCGGCATGATCGCGAAACAATTGTCGAGCTCGGTGAGCACTTCAGCTACGTCACCGGCAGCGACAGTCGATGGTGTCCCTCCCCCGAAGTTGACGGCATCGAGCGGTCCAAACTCGGGTTCCATTCCGATCTCGGCAGCCAATGCAGCCCGGTAACGACGCACGATGTCGGGGGTACCACCCTCATCCGGAGTCACCACCGCAAAGTCGCAGTACGGGCAGCGGCGCCGGCAGAACGGAATATGGATGTATGCAGACCGCCAACGGGCGGCCGCGTCTGCGAGGAGAGGCGAATCCGGCGCCGGGTCCGCCCCCATCACAGCCACCTCGTCACTCATCGATGCGCAGTGCGCTGATGAAGGCTTCCTGGGGCACCTCCACCTGGCCGACCATCTTCATGCGGCGCTTGCCCTCTTTCTGCTTCTCGAGCAGCTTCCGCTTCCGGGTGATGTCGCCGCCGTAACACTTCGCGGTGACATCCTTCCGCTTGGCCTTCACCGTCTCCCTCGCGATCACTCGCGTGCCCACCGCGGCCTGGATGGGTACGTCGAAGAGCTGACGGGGAATCAGCGCGCGGAGTCGCTCGACCATCGCCTTGCCTCTCAGGTAGGCACGGGCCTGATGCACGATCGAAGAGAACGCATCAACCGGGACGCCATTGAGCAGGATGTCCACGCGCACCAGATCGGACGTGCGGTACGAATCCGGCTCGTAGTCGAGCGAGGCGTAGCCGCGCGTGCGTGATTTCAGCTGGTCGAAAAAGTCGAACACGATCTCGGAGAGTGGCATGAGGTAGTGGAGCTCCACCCGCGCCGGCGACAGGTATGTCATCTCCCCCATCTCGCCCCGTTTGCCCTGCACCAACTCCATCACGGTGCCGACGTATTCGGCAGGGGTGATGATCATCACCTTCACATAAGGCTCAGCGATCGACTCCAGGGTCCCTCGATCAGGCAGATCCTGCGGACTGCGGACCGGAACTTCGGTGCCGTCAGCGCGAAGCGCGAGGTACTCCACGGAGGGAGCGGTCGCAACCAGGTCGAGGTCGTATTCGCGCTCGAGGCGCTCACGCACGATCTCCATGTGGAGCAGGCCGAGGAAGCCGCAGCGAAACCCGAACCCGAGCGCACGCGAGGTCTCTGCTTGATAGACAAGGGACGAATCGTTCAACCGCAGCTTCTCGAGCGCTTCACGCAGGCGTTCGAACTCGTCACCATCGGTGGGAAAGAGACCCGAGAAGACCATGGGTTTTGGCTCGCGGTACCCCTCCAGCGGGCTGGCTGCGGGTCGAGCGGCCTCGGTCACACTGTCGCCAACCCGGATCAGGTCGATCTCTTTGATTCCGGTGATCAGGTAGCCCACCTCGCCCGTTGCCAGGCCCGGCATCGGTACCGCCTCCGGAACGAGCACCCCGATCTCGTCTGTTGTCGCGTCGATGGCCGTGGCCATGAAACGCACCTCGTCGCCCTTGGCCAATGCACCGTCTACCACTCGCACGTAACAGACCACACCGCGGTAGGTGTCGTAGTAGGAGTCGAAGACCAGGGCCCGGAGCGGGGCGTCGGACACTCCGCCGGGTGGGGGCAACTTGGTAACGATCGCCTCGAGCAGTTCATCGATCCCTTTGCCGGTCTTCGCAGACACCCGGAGCACATCATCGGGATCGCCACCGAGAATGCCCGCTACCTCGGCCGCCACCCGGTCCGGCTCAGCCGCGGGCAGGTCGATCTTGTTGATCGCGGGAATGATGTCCAACCCACTCTCGACGGCAAGGTAGGCGTTGGCCAGTGTCTGCGCTTCGATGCCCTGCGACGCGTCCACCAGCAGAAGCGCCCCCTCGCAAGCCGCCAGGCTGCGGGACACCTCGTAGGAGAAGTCGACGTGACCGGGCGTGTCGATCAGGTTGATCACGTACTGCTCGCCGTCTGCGGCATCGTAGGTGAACCGCACCGAATTGGCCTTGATGGTGATGCCGCGTTCGCGTTCGATGTCCATGGTGTCCAGCACCTGCGCTCGCATATCCCGTTCGGCGATTGACCCGGTGCGCTCGAGGAGTCGGTCGGCCAGGGTTGACTTGCCGTGGTCGATGTGAGCGATGATGCTGAAGTTGCGGATGCGCGCGTGATCGGTCATGGGCCTATTGGGGAGAGGGCGGGGCATTGTACCGTTCACCGTGGCTCTGCTATCCTCTCGCCGTTCCCGAGATCCCCCAGAGGTCTGTTTTCCATGGCCAACATCAAGTCCCAAATGAAGCGCAACCGGCAGAACGAGAAGCTGCGTCTGCGCAACAAGGCCCTCCGCTCCGAGATGAAGACGCGGATGCAAAACGCCATCGATGCGGCGCGCAGCGGTGATGCCGAAGCCGCAGCCAACGCGTACCTTCTGGCTCAGCAGAACATCGACAAGGCTGCCACCAAAGGCATCATCCCGAAGAACACCGCGGCCCGCCGCAAGTCCAACCTCGCTCGTCAGGTCGACGCTGCGCTTTCCTGAGCGCAGGAGCATCTGATGACCAATGAGTCGAAGACCTGGCTCACCCCTGCCGCAGAGCAGAAGCTGCAGGAGGAGTTCGAGAGCCTCACTACAGACGGCAGACGCGAGATCGAACAGCGGATCTCCGAGGCCCGCGATCATGGCGACCTGCGCGAGAACGCGGAATATGACACTGCCAAGAACGATCAAGGAATGATGGAGGCGCGGATCCGTCAGATCCGGCACATCCTGGAGAACTCAGAGGTCCGCGAGGTCAAGGACGATGGTGCGGTTTCGGTCGGCACGGTTGTGACTGTGCTCGATGACGACGGAGACGAGATGGAATTCTTCGTGGCGCCTGCGGAGAACAAAGTCGCAGGCATGCTCCTCGCTTCCCCGGACAGTCCGCTGGGCGGTGCCCTCCTGGGCAAGGCTCCCGGCGACGAAGTGAGCTACGAGGCACCGGGCGGTACCTTCACCTACAAGGTGCTTTCAATCCGCGTCTACGAAGGCTGAGCAGATCCAACCCGGGCGCTCAGCCGCATGAGGCCGGGGCGTATCCTCACCAGCTTGGAAAGCCGCCCCACTCCCGCACTTCCCGAGCGCGATGTCGCAGACCTCGACTCCTCTCGTATCAGCGCCCTCCTCCAGGATGGGCAACGCTGGTCCCACGGCGCGGTGCGGGTTACCGCAACGCAGCCGATCGGCGCCGAATACGGCCTGAGCGGCCGGACGTATCGGCTCCGTATCGAAGGAACCGGGTCCGCTCCGCCCACCATCGTCGCCAAGTTCGAGAATGCCGAGAAGCTGGGTCGCGCGGTCGCCTTCCGAGAAGAGAACGAGGAACGCTTCTCGAGTTGGCTCCCTGCGTCGTATGGTTTCCATCTCGATCTGGAGGCCGACCGGGGCATCCTGCTAATGGAAGACATTGCCCCTGCCACCCAAGGCGACGACCTCATCGGATGCACGCCGGCCCAGGCCGATACGATCGTCAACGCCATCGCGACACTTCATGGCGCAACGTGGCAAGCACCCGGGCATCGCCTCGGCTCGAGGGCTGAGGAGCTGGCCGCTCGCGACTGGGAGCCCGAACGGTGGAACGATCGGCTCACCAGGGCGGCAGCCCGCTATCCCGAAGTCATCAGCGCTCGCGTGGTCCAACGTCTGTCCGACTTCCCGGCAGAGGCGGCGACCGCCTACGACGAATTGGACCAGGAGCCGCGCTCGTGGACCCATCGCGACCCGCATCCCGACAACGCTCTCTGGCGCCCCGACGGCACGGTCGTGATGCTCGACTGGTCGGGAGCAGCCGTGGGGCCACCCGCGATCGACGTTGGTGGCCTGTTGTTCGGTCTGTGCTTTCGCGCCGACCCTCCACGCCGTGCGGCTGATATCACCGCGGCGTACGTCGCCGCGATCCGACGCATAGGGGTGACAACAACCGCTGGTGACGTCGAACACGCCGCCAAGGCTGCCGTTCGCCTGCAACTGCGTGGAACCCTGGGATGGACCGGCATCGACACCGACCCGGCTCCCGCCGGACGCGCTCTCGCTCTGCGCGATCAGCAGCCGGGACGAATCGTCGCCGCTCTCCACTGGCTGGACGGTTAGGCCGCACTCATCGCCGCGAGCCGCCGTACCAGCGGCATAGGGCGACCGTGAGACGTTCCATGGTGACTCGGTGAGTGGGCTCCGGCTTGGTCTTGAGGGTTAGATCGGCCCGTGACACGGCGGCGATCGCGAGTCCGAGATCGGCCCCCTTCACCCGGTTTCGCTGCTTCCACACCTTCTCCATGCCGTAGTTCTTCCGCCCCCCGTCACGTTCGGCAAACGTGTCGTAGTCCGGAGCCGCCGCGGCGAGCGAACGGCGGCGCAGGTCACCCTGGATTGTGGCGAGCAGGACCAACGGATGCCCGTGCTGCAGGAAGTCCTCGAGGCGCCGCAGCGCATCTCCGCGGTCTCCAGAAGCCAGGGCATCCATGTAGAGCCAGGACGGCTCGTCGGGGCGATTGCGGAACCGAGCGATCACCTGCTCAGCGTCGATCGCTTCGCCGGTTGCCACGAACTGGTCGAGTGCCTGTCCCAGCGAAGCGACGTCTGTGCCGAAGCGTTGGATCAACGCTTCGGTCGCTCCCCCATCGAGCCGGATCCCCCGTTCCCGAGCGGCGGTTTGGAGCCAATCGGTGGCGCCGCGCTCGTTCAGTCGCTTGACGGTGAGGACCTCACCGGCGTCTTTGAGAACTCTACCCAGCGGGGCGGGGATGGCTCCGCCGGCGACGAACACCGCGACCACGGCCGACTGGTCCACGGCCTCGATCAGCTCTGCAATGACGGTGGCCTCCGCTTTGAGCAGGGACTGCGCGTCAACCACGAGTAGTCCGGTGCGGTCTCCGAACAGTGAACCGCTCTGGAGGGCAGGCACTGCGGGCTGCACCTCGCCGCGCAGCACGCCGACCCCCTCCTCCCCGGATCCTTTGGCGGGCACGTCGACCCGGGTGACCTCATCGGCCTCCAGTTGTTCGAAGACGGCGTGGGCTCGGGACAGCATCAACTCGCGCTCACCCGGACCGGCACCCGCCGGCCCGCCGACGGTAACGATCGACTTCATGGGCTCACAGTAGACAGGACCACCGACACGGCAGCCAGGAAGGAAGCACGGAGAATCAGTCTCACGGACCACGCGGTTCTTCAGGGGAATGGCACGACGATGTCGCCCTCGCCGCGTGTTGTCAGCACCTCAGCTCCGGACTTGCGGAGTGTGGCGAGAACTACAGGGCTGGGGTGTCCGTACCGATTGGGGCCGACACTCACCACGGCAAGCCGGGGGGCGATGGCCTGCAGCCACTCGAGGTCACTCGTCGCCGAGCCGTGATGTGGCACCAGCAGTACGTCGATCGGAACCGGATCGATGTCGCGTTGGGCAACCGCTTCGATGTCCCCGGCCAGCAGCATGCTGCGCCCGCCGGCGTGCAGCAACACCACCACCGACCCATCATTCGCTGCCGCATACCGCCGACGCGGACCGAGGACGACGACCGCGATGTCCCCCCATCTGGCCCGGCTGGGAGCCCGGACGGCTCGCACCGGAATCCCAGCCCCTCCGGCGGCAGCCACAAAGCTGTCGAAGGCACCCGAAGCCTGTGGCTGATCCGGAACCCAGAGCTCGCCGATCTCGAGCCGGCCCGGCAGCCCGATGAGACCCCCGAGGTGGTCATCGTCGCCGTGACTGACGATCACGATGTCGAGGTGCGTGATGTTTCGCATGCGCAGCTTGTCCCGCAAGACATTCGGGTCGCGACCCCCGTCGATCAGCACGACCTCGCCGCGGTTTCCTTGAACGAGTATTGCGTCACCCTGACCGACGTCCAGCACGGTCACAGTGGCAACCGCGGGTGCCCGATACGGCCCCACCGCAGGGACCACCATGACCAGCATCACGGCCACGACGGCGGGGCGGACGAGTCGAAAGCGGAGTGACCAGCCCAGGCCGGCCAGCAGCGCGACCTCGGTCCAGCCCAGCTGGGGCCAGTCGCCGGCGATGTGGGCCACGGCCAGAACACCCTTGGCTGCCACCAGGCCGATCGTCAGCAACGGGTCGACTCCCGCCACCGCACCCACCCCGCCGGTGGCGGTGGCGACCATGACCAGTGGAGCCGCCAGCACGTTGGCCACAGGGGACAGCAGCGGCACCGTTCCGAAATGCAGCAGGAGCAGCGGCGTCACGGCGAGCTGCGCAGCTGCCGTTGCGCCGAGCGCAGCCCAGAACCACCGCGGTCGGCGTCCGGCGAACGCCCGGGCGCCGGCAAGCACCCCCGCTGTCGCAGCCACCGAGAGCTGGAAGCCCACATTGGTGGCGAGATCACCCGATACCAGCAGCAAGCACGTGATGGCGACCCCCAGCGCCGTCCACGCGTCTATCGGCACCGCCACCGCGCGTCCCACCAGAACGAGTCCCGCCATGGTCGAAGCTCGCACCACCGAAGCCTCCCAACGGGTGACTACGACGAAGAGAGCCAGACCCACAAGGCCCCACAGACTGCGCAGCCGCGGATCCGCCAGGAACGGAGCAGACACTGCCCACCAGGCCACCAGGAACAACGCGACATTGCTGCCGGACACCGCGACGAAGTGGGTGAGGCCTGAACGGCGCAGAGCATCAAGGTCGTCCTCGCTCATCGCAGAGGTGTCGCCGATCAACAGGCCTGCCATAAGCGCTGTTGCCGGCCGTGGGCTGCGACCTGCCAACCGACTGACGACGTGCAACCGCAACGCGTTGCCGGCGCCAAAGAGCAGGTTGGGCGGACTCTGCAACCGAGCGACTGCCGCATCCACCACTCTGCCCGCGATCGGATCGCCCCGGAGGCGGCCCGGGCGCGGCTCGAGCTCGCCTGCGATCTCCACACGATCCCCCGCCGTGACCCCTCCGGGTGACGTCGTCTCGACACCGACTGGTGGGAGCGCGACCGCCACGCAGACGTCACCTTCCACCCGGCAATCTGCCCGAAACAGGAAGACGGCACCCGGGTTGCCGGGCACCGGCTCGTCGGCGATCACCCCGCGCAGTCGTACCGGACCACCGATGAGTTCTGCGCCGAGTGTCGCCTCGACCCTGACTGCTGCGAGCCAACCGGACAACACGGCGCCGCAAATCAGCACTCCTAACAGAAGCCGCTTCGTCGTCGCCGCGACGATGCCTGCGACCACCAGCCCGACGCCGAGCCATAGGCCTCCGGCGGCGCCGGCCAGGGCGCCGCCCCACGCCGCGGTCGCCGCCACCATCGCGTGTCGACCGATGCCCTGCGGCAGCGCGATCCCCTGCCGGAGACCCGTCACGGAATCACAACGCCGTCCCGCAACGATGCCAACTTGCCTTCCCCGATCCCGGGAACGTCGAGGAGATCTTCGACAACGGCGAAGGGCCCATGAGTCGTCCGATAGTCGATGATCTGACGAGCGGTCACCGGACCAATCCCAGGCAACCTCATCAACTCGTCGACATCGGCGGCGTTGACCCGGATCGGGCGATCGGACTCGGGCGACGAACCGGTTCCGGTCGGCGCCGGTGGAGATCCGAAGCGGGGTACGACGACCTGTGCCCCGTCCGCTACATCCGCGGCGAGGTTCACCAACGACAAATCAGCGCTCGGGGTAGCCCCTCCCGCCGCCACGATGACATCCGCGACACGAGATTTCGGGAGGACGACCACGAGTCCGGGGCGGGTTACCTCGCCTGCAACGTGGACCGTGATCGTCTCCTGCGACGGGACGGAACGATCTGCCAAGGTGGCCACGGGAGCCACCGATGCGGTTGGATCGGCTGTCGCGGAGACCGGAGGTGCGATCGACGCGCCCCTCCCGAACCAGAGGAAGCCGGCCAGCACGACCACCGCAACCGCCACGGCACCAGGGACCGCTCGGCCGAACGAGGCTCGACGATCTGCGGTACGACGTTCTGTTGTTATGACCCCTCCCCCGAGATCATCCGCTTCGATGTCGCGCCGTGGCTGCAGGTTTACCAGAGGAGGGTGACAAGCTGAAGAGGCTCTGTCGCATAGTCGGATCGCGCGCCCCTGGGCTCATGGAGATTGCAGGGCGGGTGGCAGGCCGTCACCCGCGATCTACTCCCCGCTCGAAGGATGTTCAGCCCAGGAAGGACACGAAGGCGCCCACCGACTCCTCGAGTTCAGCCAGGTCGTCTGCGAACAGGAGTGCGAGAGCGCCGAGGCCGTTTATACCGGCATGGGCCCATATCGCCCTGGAGAGATCGCCGGTCGACAAGGCCAGGTACCCCAACACCACCCCGACGGGGAATAGGCCAATCGATGCGTACCAAGCGGCGGGATCGAGCACCACGTGAATCGCGGCGAACACAAACCCGGAGAAGATCACAGCTACGTGGAGCGGATACGACCGCAGCATCCGCGACAGGAGCATGCCACGAAACACGATCTCTTCGGTGAGCGGCGCCAGTACCACTACGGCCACCATCGCGATCAGTTTTGGCCACAAGGCGTCGAGATCGGTGAGAGTGGCAGCCACCGTCTGTTCCGGCGCGTCGAAAGTCAGCAAATCGGAAAGCCCGGTGAGCAACACCGCGGCCACGATCTGCAAGCCCACCCCGACCAGCGCCGCCCACCAGTCGCGCCAGCGCAGAACCAGGCCATAGGCCTGGAGCCACCCGCCGAGCTTGCGGCGCGACTTGAAGAACCACAACGCAAGCAACGTGCCGACGGACTGCGCGGGCACCAACAAACCCACCTGGAGGTCTGCCGACGGCTCATCACCCCCCGAGATCGCGACCGCCACTAGGACTGCGAAGAACGTCAGAATGAGCCCGGACAAGAACGCCACGGTGACATCCACGTAGGTCCAGTTGGTCCCCGGCAAATACTTGGGTTGCGGCCTAGGTGACGCCGGATCCGTCATACCTGCTCCATCACCAGTCGCGAAGCAGCGCGTGCCTCGCGCTCGGCCGGGATCGCCCGATACGCCTCCCAGTGCCCCAAGCCGCAGGCGCGGCCGCGCAGATAGTCTGTGAGATACCGGGCCGAATGGTGGGCGGGCCCCATCCGACGTACCTGCTCGACATGCATCAGCTCATGGATCATCAGCTTTGCGTCGCGCTCCGGCTCCCGCCCGGATGCGAAACGTTCCCAGACCGCTGGGTCCACGTAGATCGCCCAGGGAAGGGTCATCGCCTTGATGCTACGGGCCCACAGCAGCCGCATCCAGCCCGGGGCAATCCGCACCGGAACCCGACCCGGAGCCACGCGCGGCATGATGGCCGACAGGCGCGCCGGAGCCACACCTGCGCGCAGCAGCACATCGGCGGCGGTGGTTCCCGGCATCTGCCGAGACTACCTCCCAACTCGCCGCCGGCCTGCGGCATCGTCCCGGAATCACCCGCGACGCCAACCGATCTAGCATGGCGCCCTCGCCAGACGGATGAGGAAATGCCCACATACGATCACCGAAGCGTGGAGCGCAAGTGGCAGGAGCGCTGGGAAGCTGAGGGCCTCTATCGGGCCACGGTGGATTGGGACCGGCCGAAGCATTACGCGCTCACGATGCTGCCCTACCCATCCGGGGATCTCCACATCGGCCACTGGTACGCGATGACTCCTTCCGATGCCCGCGCTCGATTCATGCGCATGAAGGGCTACAACGTCCTCTTTCCGATGGGGTTCGATGCTTTCGGCCTGCCTGCGGAAAACGCAGCGGTGCAACGCAATATCGACCCCGCCACCTGGACGGCAGACAACATCGAGGCGATGCGTACCCAGCTGAAGTCGATGGGAACGATGTTCGACTGGGATCGCGAGGTCAACAGCAGCGACCCCTCCTACTACATGTGGAGCGAGTGGCTGTTCAAGCAACTCGTCGAAGGCGGCCTCGCCTACCGCGCAGAGGCCCTCGTGAACTGGTCCGACACCCTCCAGACGGTTCTCGCCAACGAGCAGGTGATCGACGGCAAGGACGAACGCACCGGGCAACCCGTCACGCAGAAGATGATGGAGCAGTGGTTCTTCGCCATCACGAAGTATTCAGACGAGCTGCTCCGCTACGAGGGAATCGACTGGCCAGAACCGATTCGACTGATGCAGACCAACTGGATCGGTCGGAGCGAGGGTGCAGATGTGGTCTTCCCGACCGAAACCGGGGACCAGATCGAGATCTTCACCACCCGGCCGGACACCCTGTGGGGAGCCACCTTCATGGTGCTTGCCCCCGAACACCGTTTGGTAGCACCACTGACCACACCCGAACAGGCGGACGCGGTCGAGGTCTATCGAGCTGCTGCGGCCCGTCGGAGCGAACTCGAACGGATGACGGGAGAAGGCGACAAAACCGGCGTATTCACCGGTGGCTACGCCATCAACCCGGTGAATGGGGAACGGATGCCGGTGTGGATCGCCGACTATGTGCTGATGTCGTATGGCTCCGGCGCCATCATGGCGGTGCCTGCCCACGATCAACGCGACTTCGAGTTCGCCAGGACGTTCGATCTCGCCATCGTTCCCGTGATCCGGCCGGAGGGCGGAGCTCCACTCGTCGCAGATGAGATGGTTGAGTCGTATGTCGGCCCGGGCTCGATGGTCGACAGCGACCCCATCAGCGGCGTCACCACCACAGATGCCAAGGGCCGCGCCAATCCCTCGATCGCCGCAGCCATCGACTACCTGGAGGCGGAGGGCATCGGGAACGAAGCGATCAACTACCGCCTGCGCGACTGGCTGATTTCCCGCCAGCGGTACTGGGGTGCGCCCATTCCCGCAGTACACCGTCAGGACGGAAGCATCGAAATGGTGCCAGATGACGAGCTACCGGTGTTGCTGCCGGCCGACGCCGAGTTCGTTCCGACCGGCCGCAGCCCCCTCACCTACGACGAAGGTTTCCTCAATACCACCGATAGCGAGGGCGAACCGGCGACGCGAGAAACGGACACCCTAGACACCTTCATGTGCTCATCTTGGTACCAGCTCCGCTACCTCAGCCCGGACCACGACGAGGCGCCTTTCGACCCGGAAGAAGCCGCCTACTGGTTGCCGGTAGACACCTACACCGGAGGAGCAGAACACGGCACCATGCACCTGCTCTACACCCGGTTCTTCACTAAGGCGTTGCGCGACCTGGGACTCTTCGACGACACGATCGCCGCCATGAGGGCGCACGGCCGCGACCCAGACACATTGTTCGACGAACCGATCCTCATGCTGCGCAACCAGGGCCAAATTCTCGGCGAGGAGCGAGCAGGTGATCGGGTGCTCATCGAAGGCTCACGAGTCGCGGGTGCCATCGTTGCGACCTCGGTCCGCGTCGATCCGGAAGCAGACGCAAGCGATGCCACAGTTGGCGGTGAACTGGTCAGGCGCACGGAGAACGTCCTCCAGGTCGAAACGGAAGAGGGCTTGATCACGGTCGAGGTGCCAGAGTCGGCGACGGTCGACATCGCCTCCATACCGGGGAAAAACGATATCACCCAACTGCGCCATCGGCTTGAAGTGCAACGGATGTCGAAAACCAGGGGGAACGTGGTCAACCCTGACGACTTCATCGATGAGTACGGCGCAGACACCGTCCGCACCTACCTCATGTTCGCGTTCGAGTGGCAGAAGGGTGGACCGTGGGACAGCCGGGGTATTGCCGGGGCCGCCCGCTTCATCGCGGACGTATGGAAGCTCGGCAACGCCGACTACGCACCAGGTGACGAAACGGACACTTCGGCCGACCTCGCCCTGCAGCGCAAGGTTCACCAGACCATTGCGAAGGTCGGCGCAGACATGGCGGACTTCAAGTGGAATACCGCGGTGGCTGCGCTCATGACCCTGCGCAACGATCTCCAGGAGGCACGCCGCACCGGTGCCGTGTCGCAACAGACCTGGAACGAGGCGATCGATACGCTGCTGCTCCTCCTGGCGCCCATCGCACCCCACGTCACGGAAGAGCTGTGGCACGAGCGCGGTCGCGACGAGTCGATCCACCTTCAGGCCTGGCCGGAGGCCGACCCCGAGATCGCTCGCGACGAGAGGGTGACCATGGTGATCCAGGTGAACGGGAAGGTCCGAGACCGCCTCGAAGTAGATGCCGGAATCGACGAGGCCACGGCGACCGAAGTAGCTCTCGCTGCGGAGCGGGTTCAGTCGTGGCTCGCGAACGGTGAAGTCCGGAAGGTGATCGCTCGTCCTCCGAAACTGGTCAACATCGTCGTAGGCTGAACTCGACCGTAAGCTGACGCCAGCAGCAAACACCGAGTGAGCCATGCAAACCGTCGTTCAGAACCCGGCGCAACCCCCGCGACCTATTGGACGTTCCGGGATCACCCAGCCAGAGCGCTCGGAGTACGTCGTCGCCGGGATCGCAGCCTTCATCGTCACGATGGACCTGATCCTGTTGCCCATGGCGATCGTTTCGTTCATCAAATTGTGAGATACACGACCGAGCCGACGTAGTAGTGGACGCCGATCGCTACACCCGATTCGAGCGAGAGATCGCTGTGTGGGCGAAGCAGCATCCCGACGTGACCGGTCTTGTGGCGGTTGGCGCCGGGGCCCGGCAGAGCCACTCTCCAGACGAGTGGTCGGATCATGACCTGTGGGTTATTGCCCTACCCCGAAGAGCGGAGGGACTGCGGGATGGCTCCTGGGTGCCGGACCCCGACCGGGTGGCTTTGCGATACCGCGAGAGCCGACATGGCACGAACGTCATCTATGAGGACGGGCACCTGGTCGAGTTCGCCGTGTTCGAGCCTGAGGAACTGGTGGAGGCCCGAGTCAACGACTATCGGGTTCTGCTCGGAGGCGATGCACTCGAAGGACGTCTCGAGGGGATAGCGGCCGCGACGACAGCCGAAGGCCACGACCGTGCCAACGATGGTGCTCTGTTCGGTCGTTTCGTCGGCAGGTTGGTGATCGGCGTCTCACGCTTCGGCCGGGGTGAATACCTCAGTGCCGACGTCATGGTCCGTTCGGGTGCGTTGGATGCCTTGTTACACATGGCCGTCAACTCCATTCCGCCGGCGGACACAATTCTGCTCGACAATCTCGACCGGTCCCGGCGCTTCGAGCGGACCCACCCGGCGTTGGCGATGCGGCTCCGGGATGCCCTGAGCCTCCCCCTTCTCGATACTGCGAACGAGCTGCTCACCATCGCGGACGAGGCACTCAGCGAACGCGCCCCCGGGTTCTCCGCAGACGCGATCACAGCGACGCGGAGGCTCATCTCACGAGCTTCCGCCGCAGATCGCTAGGTGAGGCCGGTCCGCCCCTGGTCTTGCCGCTTCAACCGATCAGCAGGCGTGCCTCGCCGGCCCGCACCTGTAGCCGCATGCCGTCTTCGAGGATATCCGTCCCAGGGTGCAGTACCACGACCGGACACACCGTCCCGTACAACTCCGCAGCCACGATCGCTCCGAGGGTGATGATCTCGTCGGGTTCCCCGAGCACTATCGCCGCCGGCCCGGTGCCGCGACGCAGAGCTTCAGCCAGGACGGAAGACGATGAACTCGAGCCTCGACCCCCCGGCATCACTAGCAGGCGGCCCGTCACCGATCGACCCTGCTGGGGATGACGACCGATGATTTGTCCCGTGTCCGGATCGAGGCCGCCCCAGAAGCTCAGGGTCTCATCCAATACCAGGGCCTCCCCGGCTGCATCGCCGTCCACCAGCATCCGCACAGGGAGGGTCCTACTCACTCCACAGCCCCTCGTCTCGGACCAATTCGCCGACAATCGCACTCTCGACACATTCACGAGTCGAGCCGAAAACGACATCGACGCCGATGTTTCCCGGTGCGTAGAACGCCCACTTCGCAGAGTCGGTCATCACCACCCGAATGGCCGGATCGAGTATCGGGGTCATGTAGGTGCACGTGTCGGTGACCAGGGTGACCCCAGCGGCCTCCAATTCTGTGATGAGGTCTGGATGCGAGGCCGCCACATCGCGGCCGGTCGAAACAAAGGCTGCCACCCGTGGAGAGACCGATCTTCCGGCCAAACACTCACGGATCACCGCCAGTTCGGCAGCAGAAGCATGCGGGGTCCCCAGGCTCACAGCTTCGATCGCAGAAGAGGAGGTCGTAGTCAGGTCGTCCCGAGCCGCACCGAGCATGGCGACGTCCACCGCCACGACCTCATCGGCGAGCCCTCCCTGCAGCGCGGCGCCCAGCGTGGGCGCCTCCGGAGTGACTCCAACCACGTGAATCAGGGCCACCGCGCCTGTAGAGGCAGCTGCGGCGCCGAGTGCCTTGAGTCCGTCCTCTCCCACCCTTTCCAGCCCATCTACGACCGCCACCCTGCTCCCCGCCCGTCGGCCGATCAGATGCCCCAGCACCGGCAGGATCACTTCAGATTCGCGTACCGCAGACGCCAGGCCGGACACGTCGAAAACCACTCGTCCGCGGCGCTCCGCATCGAGGTGCAGACCCGCTGCCGGAACCCGCCCGGTGATCGCAGCGCAGATGTCGATGAAGTCGCCGTACCGGTTGGTCCTGGCTCCGAGCACCGAGTTGGCGTAGACAATGGCGTTGGACTCGGCCCACGCCACGTGTTCCCCGAATGCAGGCGGATCAGGCAGCTGGTACGGAGCGCAGGTCCAGGTGGGGCGGCAACCCAGGGCCAGATACGCATCCATCTGGGTCCGAGCAGCCCGTGCGACTACGGGATCGCCTCGATACAGCTCGGGATGCAGCAGATCCAGGGTGGCCACGTTGAGCGTCGTCGGAATCCGGACCTTGCCGCCAAGCTCCACCAAACGCTGCACGAAGTCGAGACCCGCCTGCCCGTGGTATAGGCAGCCGTCGATGTGGGCACGAGTCACATCGATCAACTCTTCCGCGCCACCGATCTCGGCCATCCGGATGATGAGGCGCATCGCCAACGCGGCAGCCTGGCCCCCGTCGCCGGCGAGCAACGCCCGGTCGGCGCGGCTCAGCTCCAACCTGGTCACGCCATCGACTGATCGAAAGCGTGGTGGTAGTCCTCGATTGCCGCGTCCACCACCGCCCAGGCGTGCTCTCGCCCATACGCACTAGGGATCGACACCGGTGACTCCTGGTCTCCCGGCATGATCTTGTAGGTGAGAAAGTAGTGCTCGAGGCGGTTGACGAGTCCTGCGGGTAACTCGCTCAGATCGTCGCGATCGCCCCAGAGTGGATCGTCCTCGAGAATGGCAATGATCTTGTCATCTGCTTCCCCTCCATCCAACATCTGGAGGCCTCCAACCACCTTGGTGCGCACGATGATTTCGGCCCTAGCGATCGGGCGCTCCGAGATCACACAGATGTCGAGCGGGTCACCGTCTCCGACGGTCGCACCCGGACTCAGCACCCGGACCCCCTCCGCGCAGTAAGTCTGGGGGATGAAGCCATACAACGTTGGCGGCGAGCTGCTGCTGCGCTGAGGGCGATCGACAACCGTGTAGCCGGTCAGCTTGTGCACCTCGTATTTGACGACGTCGTACGGCGTGATCTCGATGTATGCGTTGACCCGTTGCGGCGGTGCCGGGCCCACCTCGAGACCATGCCAGGGATGGGGTCGCCACTGGTAAAACGGCTGGTCGCCCATCAGGAGGCCAGGGTGGGCGGCAAGCCGACCTCGACCCGGCGGTCGGGCGCGAGGTCGAGTTCCCGCTGCACCGAGGCCCGCAAGAGGTGCCGCTTGAGCGCAACACTGCAGGCACTGAGATCTTCGGCCATGACTCTCCCCATTCTGGATCCGCCTAAGCGTTGACCGCAGCGTCCATCATGCTCACCGCCACCGGGGTCGGGAACAGCTCCCCGAAACCCATGAAGACCGAAAACACCGTGCATGCCCCGTCGCGATACGCAACCATGTCGAGGAATATGGTGAGCTCGACGCCCTCCATCTCCACGACCCAGGTGATCGACGTTCCAAAATCACCCGATCCCAGGAGATACTCTCCGACCCGGTAATCTGCAGACGCACCCTCCGGGAGCTGGTCTTTCAGTAGCTCGAACGACGACGCTGCCACGCACTCGCGCCCGATGGTCGTGCCGAGCACAGTTTCGAGCACCGAGTACGCATCGGCCGCAGCGTTCTCAGACTCAAAGACGCGGACCTCAACAGATGCGCTCGCACCGAGCGGAGATTGGCCGGTGACCGGTGCGGTTGCCGAGGTGTTGATCGCCGCCACGCTGAGGTCATCGACAGTCGCGATGTCGAACGAGCCGCCCTCGAGACAGGGCGCGAAAAGAACCTCTTGTTCGATCATCTGGTCCGATGCGAGCGTGTCGGTGACCAGAACGGTCCAACCGTCTGGGACGGCTTCCACTACGGCGTCACTTTTGGCGGCGGCAACTTCGGCGTCTCCTGATGCCGGCGCGGTTGTCTCTGTGGCCCCGGAGTCGTTTCCGGCCGTTGACGCCGCCGTCGTCGTAGTGCCGTCTCCATCATCCCCGCAGGAGGCCGCGACGAAAGCAAGAACGATGACCAAAGAGATGAGAATGCGCTTCATGGGCCGAGCCTACATGGTTACCGGCCATGCCAGCAGTTCCGTCATCTCCGGAACCGTGGTGCGCTGCGGTTCTCACTACCCCGGCCGGCACCTTCGTCTCCAACGAACGTTCGTTTGTTAAGCTGCGGCTCGCAGCCGGTATTGGATGGGAGTGGCGAGCATGAAAGACCACGCGGGCGAAGCTCGCTTCGAGGCAACGATCGATGCCGACGACAAGGTCGAGCCTCGGGACTGGATGCCAGACGGCTACCGCAAGACACTCATCCGCCAGATCGCGCAGCATGCCCATTCCGAGGTCATCGGCATGCAGCCCGAGGCGAATTGGATCACGCGTGCCCCGACGCTCATCCGCAAGGCGATCCTCATTGCCAAGGTCCAGGACGAAGCCGGGCACGGGTTGTACCTCTATTCGGCGGCTGAGACGCTCGGGACGTCCCGAAACGAACTGGTTCGCCTCCTCCATGCCGGCAAACAGAAGTACTCCTCGATCTTCAACTATCCCACCCTGACGTGGGCAGACATCGGTGTCATCGGCTGGCTCGTAGACGGCGCAGCAATCGTCAACCAGATCGCATTACAGCGCACTTCCTACGGCCCGTACGCTCGAGCGATGGTGAAGATCTGTAAGGAAGAGAGCTTTCACGCCAGGCAGGGCTACTCGATCCTGCTGGCGCTCAGCCGCGGCAGCCAAGAGCAGCGCGCCATGCTCCAGGACGCGGTGAATCGATGGTGGTGGCCTTCGCTGATGATGTTCGGACCGCACGACGGTGAGTCCACCCATACCGAGCAATCCATGGCATGGAAGATCAAGCGGGTCACCAACGACGAACTGCGCCAGATGTACGTCAACCAGACCGTACCCCAGGGCCACTACCTCGGCGTCACCTTCCCCGACCCGGAACTGACGTTCGACGAAGCCACCAACCACTGGGTGATCGGCGAGATCGACTGGGAAGAGTTCTGGGCCGTGATTCGCGGCGACGGGCGGATGAACCGGGAACGCGTTGGTCACAAGGTGCGGGTATGGGATGAGAATGAGTGGGTGCGCGAGGCAGCCACCGCCCATGCAGCCAAGGAAGAAGCTCGCCTCGCCGCAAGCGCCTGAGAGGAGCCGGCAATGTCCTATGAAGTCCCTTTGGCGCCTGGAGAGCAGGTCGCAGACATCGAACGCACCAGCGACGATCATGGCTGGCCTCTGTGGGAGGTGTTCGTTCGCCCAAAGCGCGGCCTGAACCACACCCATGCCGGTTCGCTGCACGCGCCGGACGCCGAGACCGCGATCCAGAATGCTCGCGATGGCTACACGCGCAGAGCCGAGGGGGTGAGCATCTGGGTGATCCCTTCCAAGGAGATCCATGCTTCCGACGATGCAGCTGCCATGTTCGATCCCTTCACAGACAAGCCCTACCGCCACCCGACGTTCTATGAGATTCCAGACGAGGTGGGCCAGTTGTGAACAAAACCGCAATCGACATCGAATTGGCGACCTACTTATTGCGTCTGGCAGACGACAACATGGTGATCGGTCAGCGGCTCGGCGAGTACCTGACGCGCGCTCCCGAACTGGAAGAGGATCTCGCGGTCGGTAACCTGGCGCTCGACCATATCGGCGTCGCCCAGCACCTCTACGAGTACGCGGCAGAGGCCGAAGGCAAGGGTCGTTCTGCAGACGACCTCGCCATGCTTCGCAGCGAGCGGGAATACTCGAATTGCCTGCTCGTGGAACAACCCAACGGCGATTTCGCCAATGTGATGGCCAGACAATTCTTCTTCGATGCCTACCAGCTCGTGTTGTGGGGTGCGCTGGCTGCGTCACACAACCCTCGCCTCGGTGGGATCGCATCCCAGGCTGAGAAGGAAGCCCGCTATCACCTCCGTCACTCTTCGGGCTGGGTCATCAAACTCGGGGACGGCACCGCCGAGAGTCACCAGCGCATGCAACAGGGCATCGACGCGCTGTGGCGTTTCACCGCGGAACCGTTCGAGATCGACGAGCTCGAGGCCGAGCTGGCCATGGATTGTGTCGCGACAGATGCCTCGGCGCTGCGCGACGATTGGGAAACAACCGTCGATCGAGTGCTCGGCGAAGCAACGCTCCGCCGGCCCGAGGATCCCTACCAGGCGTCCGGAGGCCGCAGCGGGATACACACGGAACACCTCGGCCATATGCTCGCAGAGATGCAGTGGATGCAGCGGTCTTACCCCGGGCTCGAATGGTGATCACAAGTACTGCCACCGCAGGGGACGTCTGGCGCTTGCTCGATCGCGTGGTCGACCCCGAAATCCCAGTGCTGACTCTCGCCGACCTCGGCGTGCTCCGCGATGTCGAGATCTCCGAAGACGGCGGCGTGACCGTCACTATCTCCCCCACCTACAGCGGCTGCCCGGCACTCGAGACGATGCGATCGGATATCCGCAAGGTCCTGAAGGGGAAAGGCTTCACCGAGATCGATATCGACACCGTCCACCATCCCGCCTGGAGCACGGACATGATGTCGACCGAGGGTCTCGCCAAGTTGGAGGAGTTCGGGATTGCCCCGCCGGGTCCCACCGCCATGCCGGAAGCTCCCGTGCTCTGCCCGCAGTGTGCATCGGCGGAGACCCGCACCGTGAGCCGGTTTGGCTCGACGGCCTGCAAAGCACTGATGGTGTGTTCCGTCTGCCGCGAACCGTTCGACTACTTCAAGGCGATCTGAACATGAGCTGTGCAGCAACTGATCCCCTTCACGGAGCCGACTGATGGCAGCCGAATTCCATACCCTCGAAGTGGCCGCAGTCGAGCCCCTCACCGAACATTCGGTGGTGATTCGTTTCCACGTACCGGACGAGCTGCAAGACGCCTATCGGTTCAAGGCGGGCGAGCACCTCATTCTGCGAACGGACATCGCAGGCAGCGACGTACGCCGCAGCTACTCGATCTGCGCGGACGTGGGGTCCCAAACCCTGCAGGTGGCCGTCAAGCAGCTCGACGGTGGTGTGTTCTCGACGTATGCCAACCACGACCTCGCAGCCGGGGACGAACTCGAGGTGGCAACCCCGACGGGCGAGTTCACGGTTGCCACGGATCCGTCGAACCGCCGGCATCTCGCTGCCGTCGCGGCGGGGAGTGGCATCACCCCGGTCATCGCGATGATCGAGACGGTCCTCGAAGCGGAGCCGCGCAGTGCCTTCACGCTGCTCTTCGGGAATCGAACGACGCTGTCTGTGATGTTCCTCGACGAACTCGGCGCGCTGAAGGATCGCTTTCCGGATCGGCTGGTGGTGATGCACATCCTGAGCCAGGAGGGCAATGCGGTGCCGCTGCTGACGGGGCGTATCGATGCGGACAAGCTGGACCGGATCTTCTCCACGGTGCTCGACGCCGACACCGTTGATGAGTGGTATCTCTGCGGCCCCGCCGGGCTGGTGGCCACCACCCGGGAAGTCTTGACCGCTCGGGACGTGCCGGTGGACGCGATCCACGATGAGCTGTTCTATGGCGGAGACGAGGTGACAGCCGCAGTGGTTGCAGACACCGATGCAGCAGGTGCCGCCGAGGTGTTCTTCACTCTGAAGGGACGGACCTCGCGTATGCTCGTCGCACCGGAAGGGCCGCCGATCCTGGATCATGCATTGGCCGTGCGGCCCGATGCACCATTCTCATGCCGCAGCGGAGCCTGCGCCTCGTGCCGTGCCGTCGTCACCGAGGGGGAAGTCACTCTCGACCGCAACTGGGCGCTCAACGACGAGGAAGTGGCAGGCGGACAGATCCTCACCTGCCAGGCGCATCCCGCCAGCGAAGTCGTTGAACTGGATTACGACGTATGAGCCGCCACAACCGAGATGACGTCGTTTCTGCCGCCGGACGCTTGTTTGCAGCCCGCGGCTACCACGGAACATCGATGCGGGACCTGGGTCGCGAACTCGGGCTGCTCGGGTCATCCCTCTACGCCCACATCGAGGGCAAGCAAGAGTTGCTCGTCGAAGTGATCGATCGCGGTGCCGAACTGTTCCAGCAGTCTGCCGAACGTGCCCTGGCCGTCGAGGGGAGTTCCGTCGATCGCCTCCGGGCGCTCATCGCCGGCCACGTTGCTGTGGTGCTCGATCACCGCGACGAGGTCGGTACCTTCCTCAACGAGGCAACTGCGCTCGACGAGGATGCTCGGCTCGGGGTTATCGCAGCTCGGGACCGCTACGAGGCTGCATTTCGCCTTGTCCTGCGCGACGGCGCTGCAACCGGCGCTTTCCGCAGTGACCTGGATCCCAGGACGAACTCGATCTTCATCCTGTCGATCCTGAACGCGACCGGACGCTGGTATCGCGAGGGCGGACCGGTGGGTCGCGCAGAACTCGTGGATCGCATCTTCGGGTTCGCTCTGGGAGGAATCCAATCCTCGGTGGGTTCCAGGTCGTGAAGGTACTCGTCACCGGCGCAACGGGGTACATCGGAGGCAGGCTTGTCCCCAGGCTCCTCGACTCCGGCTTTGAAGTTCGGTGCATGACCCGCGATCCCGAGCGACTCCGACTGGACCCCTGGAGAGACCAGGTCGAGGTGGTAGCGGCAGACGCGCAGGACCCGCCAAGCCTGGCCAGAGCAGTCGAAGGGTGCGACGCCGCGTACTACCTAATTCACGCAATGGAGGGCTCGCCTCGCTCGTTCGCAGAAGAAGATCGGCTGGCCGCGGCTTGTTTCGCAGTTGCTGCTGAGGAGGCAGGCATGCGCCGCATCGTGTACCTCGGCGGATTGGGCGAGGACCGCACCGATCTCTCCGAACATCTTTCCAGCAGACACGAAGTGGGACGGGTGCTGGCCTCGGGGGCCACCCCGGTAACGGAATTACGCGCCGCGGTCATCATCGGCTCTGGTTCGATGTCGTTCGAGATGATCCGGCACCTCACCGAGGTGCTCCCGATCATGATGCGGCCCCGCTGGGTGCGGACCCGGTGCCAGCCGATCGCAGTGCGCAACGTGCTCGAAATCCTGGAAGCATCCATCAGCGAAGCGGGCGGCGAAGACCACATCTATGACATCGGTGGACCCGACATCCTCTCCTACGAGCAGATGATGCTCACCTATGCGGATGTAGCTGGGTTGCGACGCCGCATTGTGATCCCCTTGCCCCTCTTCAGCGCTCGCCTCTCCCCCGGCTTCGTCGGCCTGATCACCCCGTTGCCCAACGCCATCGCCCGCCCTTTGATTGCCAGCCTGCTTTACGACGTCGTGGTAGACGGGCCATCACCACCGGGGTTCGAGCCTTCCTCATTGATCAGCTATCGCGAAGCGTTGGAGCGAGCCCTGACCAAGGTCTCCCACCACGAGGTCGAGACTCGCTGGTCGGATGCGGTAGCCAAACCCGGCTCTCCGATGCCGAGCGACCCGGCGTGGGCGGGCGCCATGATGATGTCCGATCTGCGCATTGCCGGCTCCTCGGCGGCACCGGACGACCTCTTCTGGGCAGTCACCCGGATCGGTGGAAACGTCGGGTACTACTCCATGAATTGGGCATGGCAGATCCGGGGTTGGCTCGACCAGTTGATCGGAGGAGTCGGTCTGCGACGCGGCCGAAGACATCCCGAAGAGCTCCGTACCGGCGAGGCTCTCGATTTCTTTCGCGTCGCGGCGATCGACCCCGTGGACCGCCACCTCGTGCTTCGGGCCGAGATGAAGGTCCCCGGCGCCGCCTGGCTGAGTTGGTCGGTGATGGAAACCCCACGGGGCTCGCGACTCATTCAGGCGGCCCGGTTCGCACCACGGGGACTCTGGGGACGGCTGTACTGGTGGGTGCTGCTGCCGTTTCACGTGCCGATCTGGAAGCGGATGGTCGCTCGCATGGCTCGCACTGCAGAACGAAGGCGGTGGATGGACTAAAGGCGCCGCGCCGCCGATCCATTGGCACGGTGGCATAGCCGGGCACCTCCTACGGCCCCGGCTATGGCCCCTGACCCCCCCCCATCACTCCGGTGAAGGTGCTGCCCGCACGGGTACTCAGGCCTCGTACGCGGCCAGCTGTGAGGCGACACCGACGGAGACCACGCCACTTCCTCCCAGAACCAGAATCTGGCTGGAATTGAGTCGGGTGAGTTCGGCAGCGGTGGAGCTCGGGATGGCGGAAGTCCGAACCAGCAGAACCGGCCCTGCAGCAACCCCACCCGCGGCGGCCCCGGCGAGCGCATCCGGGTAGTTGGTTCCGACCGCGACGAACACCGTGTCCACGCCCGGACTGAACGTGTGACCCGATAACGCTGCTGCCGACGAGTACCGGTCGGGTCCCGCCAGCCGGGTCACGGTACGGCCGCCCGCCTCGAGTTGGGCGAAGGCGGCCCCACTCACCGCGGCCGGCCCACCGACCACGAGGACGTTGTCTACCCCGAGACGGGTGAGTTCGCTGAGAACGCCGCCGGGGATCGCATCGGGTGGAACGAGCAAGAGAGGAGCGCCCGCGCTGGCGGCAGCGGCCCCGGCCACCATTGCATCCGGGAACGACGCCCCGGTAGACACATAGGCGATGCTTGAAGAGGTGAAAGCTCCCTTCGAGACCTCGATGGCGGTCGAGTAGCGATCGGGGCCGGCGCGTCGCTCGACCGTTCCGAAGACGCTGAGGCCTGATGCCACCCCGGGCGAGACGGCGCCCGTCCCTCCGAGCACCACGATCCGGCTGGGAGCGAGCCGGTTCAGCTCGGCGGCCGTCTCGGGCGGAACGAAGTCCCGGTCGACCAGAAGCAACGGCCCGCCCTCCGCAGCCGCGGCAGCTCCACCGCCGAGGGCATCCGGGAAGTTCCGTCCGGTCGCGACATACACCACGTCTGCTCCAAACGGGTAAGCCCAGGTGGAGATGGCGGCCGCGGTGGCATACCGGTTGGCGCCAGCCAGTCGGGCCACAGGCGGATCCGCCGAAACCGCGATGAGGGAGTTCTCCACCACCGGAAAGCCCTGCTTGGCGATGATGAAGAACCCCGGATACCCCCGTGTTTCGAAGTCGTCGCTCGGGTTGGAGACGATGAAAGAGTTCCGAATGTACAGTTCGCCCGTTCGGTTGTTGCTGACGTAGAAGATCCCACCGCCGCCGGCCCTGGCGTGGTTGTGTTCGATGATCGAATCGATGACATCGAGCGTGTAGGTGTTGCCATCGAGTGCGATCGCGCCACCGTTACCCCCGCCGGGCGTCCCCGGCTTGGCGGGATTGGCTCCCCAGCCCGTGGTGTCGTTGTGGGAGAGGACGCTGTTGATGATCGTCCACGAAACACCGATGCTGCTCAGGGCGCCTCCATTCGAGCACACATTTCCGAGCCCGGATGCGCCTCCGAATGTGCTGTTCACGATGTAGACCGGCAATGTGTTGTACTGGCTGAAGACGCGGATGGCGCCGCCGCCGACGTCCGGCCCCGTGTCTGCGCAGACGTTGTTGAAGAACCTCGAGTTCACAACCTTGAATCGGCCCCCCCGGACCCAGATGGCACCTCCCCCGTCATAGGTCGTCTCACTCTTCGAGTTGGCATTTACGAAGGTGAGGTTCTGGACCGTCAACTGGGGGTGGTCCTGATTCTGACAGTGTGGGGTCGTCCACACCTGGGCAGGGTCGCAGGTGTTCATGTACAGAATCCGGTGGGCGTTGCGCCCGTCCAGGGTCACCTTGCCTCCGCCATCGAGAACGATCTTGGGTCCAGTGTCATTGAAGACCTTGGCCGTGGCGTACATGTCGATCGTGATGGGATCTGGGCCACAGTCGAAGGTGATCACCCCGCCCTGGGCGACCGCCGAGACGACGGCCGCGGAGGTGCACCCGGCCGGCGTACCGTCCCCAATGACGATGTCGGGGTTCGACGTGTCTTCAGCCCGACCACCAGCAGGCACGTATGCGTGCCCGTCCGGATTGCCGGCTTCAGGAAGTGGTGCGGCGTGGACGGGATCAGGCTGGACGCCCACGAACAGAGCCATCGCAAGGATTGACGTGAAGAAGCTGGCCTTCCAGCGGCGGCTACGCAGAGTAGTCATTCGAACACAGTACATGTGGGACCGCTGCCGGGCAACGCCCTTCTAGAGTTTGCACGCAGCCCTGCGAGGGGGACCCCAACGTTGCTGACCGGAACCGTCGAAGGGTCGCTCCTGATACTCGTTGCCATCATCCTGGTCGGACCTCTCGTCGCCAGACGTTCTGCGATCCAGCCCTGGTTGGTTTGCTTCTCGGCGGAATGATCTCGGTCCTTTCAGGCTCGGGTGGAAGCAGCAAGGCGGCCTCATCTCATCGCTCAGTGCGATCAGCATCCTGTACCTGATGTTGCCGGCCGGTCCCAGCTTCGACCTCAGGTCATTCGTAGACGACAAAGGCACCGCAGTGGCGTACGGCCTGATGGGCTTTGCCGTCCCGTTCGCAACTGTTGGTCTCGCGAACGTATTCGTTCCGGCGGCGTTGACGACCTTCTGAGTGACCGCCCCCGGTCATCCGAACATCCGTATTCTGTGCCAACTCATTCCCAAACGCTTACCCACCCCATGGGCCAGCGCAATCGGGTCGGTACCCTCCCGAACCCGGTATCGTCAATGCAGGCGAAAGGCACAGATGGCAGACGATCCGATTCAGTCCGTCAGTAGCGATGACCTCGTGCGGGCCGCCCGCGAGTCTGTCGGCACGGACGAGTCTCTCAGCGAACAGATGCTCCGCGAAGCCCGACAGAGGGTCGAAGCAGGAATGGCGTCTTCTGCTCAGATGCCGGATCTGGCGTACCCGGGCGTGGAGACGGACGACCTCCCTCCGCCGGCAGAAGTGGAACCACCCCCACGGTCCACAACTCCACGAACCCCGGTCCCATCACCCTCGGCGAGACGGCCGCGGCGGACGGGTTCGCGCCGGAAGAGCCCCACCCGGCAGACGACTGCCACCCCGGGGCCCGTTCTTGGAACCACCAGGCCCCGCATACCCAGGGCAGCCCGCGGTCTCATCCCGCTCATCATCTTCGGCGTCATCTTCCTGTCGAACATCTTCGGAAACGAGGGCGACAGCCCGGAAGCGGTGCCGGTGGACGTCTCGGCGACAACCCAGGAGCCACAGGCTGGCGTCGAGGTTCGCACTGATGCACCGAGCATCAACCTTGCCTTGCAGCGTCCGGCGGAAGCCTCCGGCCAGACGTCGGACGGGGCAGCTGCTCTCGCCGTCGATGGTGATCCGAGCACGGCGTGGAACTCGGGAGGCTTCCCTGCGCAGTGGATCGACATCGACCTGGGTGCGCCGGCGACGGTTCGACAGGTCAGGCTGCGGGTCGCGCAATCTCCACCCATCGGCAACACCGTCCATGTCGTCCTCGGACGCGGACCCGGAACTGGCGGCGAGGAGGTGTTGCTTGGGGTGTTCGAACGCCAGACGGTCGACAACACCTGGATAGCCGTCAAACCCGCCGAGCCGCCTGCGGGGATTGATCATGTCCGGGTGTTCACCGAGGACAGCCCCTCCTTGGTGGCGTGGTTCGAGATCGAAGTGCTCGGCGTCCCGGAGTAGTCGCCGACTTGATGCTCGACCGCCGGACAACGGAGCGTGCGCACAACCACCTAGCCGGTCCTCTACGCTCGATGCATGGCCGGCAGTGACCCGTATCAGCGCTTCGCCAGCGTGTACGACCGCATCGTCGAACCAATGCAGGCCGGTGCCCGAGAGGTCGCGCTCGGCGTCGTACCCCCACACCCGGCATGGCACGTACTCGATGTCCGTTGCGGGACAGCCACCGGCATGGTTCCTTACCTCGATGCCGGCTGCCGAGTGAGCGGAGTCGACATATCGCCGGCAATGCTCGACCAGGCTCGGCGCAGCTGCGGACCTCCACCTGACGGACGGGGACTCGCTGCCGTTTGAAGCCGACAGGTTCGACCTCGTAAGCACGTCGATGTTTCTCCACGAGGTCGCTGCCGGGGATCGGGTCGATCTGGTCACCGAGATGGCGAGGGTCGCCAAGCCAGATGGCCGCCTCCAACTCATCGACTTCCGCTTCGGATCGCTGCGGGGATGGAAGGGCCCCGCGTTGCGCGGAATTTCCACGGTGGTCGAACGGTTCTCCGGCCACTACTCCGCGTACCGCAGCTTCAGAACCTCTGGAGGGGTGCCCGCCGTCGTCCAGCACGCCCAACTCGACGTGACGCAGGAGAAGATCGTCGCCGGTGGCAACGTGGCCATCTATGTGGTCTCGCCGACCTCACAACCTGGCTCCAAAGCGGCGGACGGGCCGGGGTAAGCACAACTCAGACGGCCCGCGCGACCTTGCCGAGAACCGTGCGCCCATCCCGGCGGCGACGACCACACCATCCGACGGGTCGCCGATTGGGCGCGTCCGGTCGTATGTCCCTGCCTGTGGCACGGCTAGTCCGCCTGGTTGATCTCCAACGCCAGCACGATGAACTGAGTGAACTGTCCTGCGCTGAAGTTGTTGTCACTGACGATAACGAGGGTTGCCCGCCCGTCTGGAAGCGTCGGCCCGAACGTCATCCCCTCGATGTTGTCGATCGGAAGGCCGAGATCGTCGAACGCAAAGACCTCTCGTTGCGACACCGGCGTGAACGCGATGGGTGATCCACCGGCGTAGAGAGCGTCGACGCCCAACATGTCGGTCGCACCTCGGGTCGAGACCTCATTGATCACGACCACGTTCCCAGTGCCGCCGCCGCGGGTTCCTCCGACCGAGAAGGATCGCTCCATCACCAAGCTGGTCCCGACGTCGTCGATCGGCAGCACTTCGACGATCCCGTTCACCCCGAAGATCGATGATGGCTCCGCCCAGGGCGCCACCTCATACACGTACTCAGCGTTCGGCGTGCGCTTTCTCAGGTCGTACTCGAGGATGCGAGCCAGGCTGCTGTTGGTGAAGGTGGAGGCAGGCCCGTCCTGGAATAATGCTCCTTCCCCAGCCGTCATCAGCGTTCGCCCGTTCGGGGTGGGATTCAGACTCTCGAACGATAGGTTGAATCGAACTCCCCAGTCGATGCCGTTCGGGATGTACTTGTCTGGGATCGGAAGCGCCCCAGTCACTCTTCCGTTGTGGTTGTACCGCCTGATGATCGGATCGATGATCGGATCGGCGAAGATGTTCCCCTCAGAGGACATGAAGAAGAAGCCCTCGCGGCCGAGTGTGAACCCTTCTGGGTCGAGCCCACCGGGCGGGAAAGGTGCCTTGTGGATTTCGAACAACTGGGTGACGCCAACGAAATCGACATCCCCCGCATCCAGTGTTCCGTCTGCCAGGTCGATGGCAACGCTGTAGTACCGAACGGGGTCCCCGGTACCGCGGTTGCCCTGATCGTCGGAGAGCGTGTGATAGACCTTGCGGGCGGGGTCGAAAGTGATGCTCGACAGGCCACCGATCTCAGTTCCCTGGTAGAGGGTTCCGGTCGGCACGATGACTTCGCCGAGAAACTCCACCTCGCCGACGGTCCGGGCGCCTCCTCCGTCTCCCGCAGTTGTCGCAACAACGGGCGCCAGCAGCAACAGTGCCAACGCCAGAGTCGCGATCAGTCCCAACCTCGTACGCAACCTAGCGAACATGGTCACCCTCCCCTGCTCCGTGTCGTCGAGCCGAGACTACTCCGCCATCTGGGACCGCCGGAATCGTCGGGCGTGGATTCTGGGAGATCGCAAGGCGACGAGGAGGTACATAGGATCGGGTTGACGAGCTGGGACCGCGGGTGACGCAGGAAGCGCTCCGACGTGTGGCTCCTGGTCGCGCCTCATGGAACGTTCCGGACGGCCGCATACCCGGATCCAGGTGTTTAGGTTTGGTGACAAGCTCCAGCGGAGCAAAGCCACTGAGGGGAACCGAATGTACGTACTCGCCATCACCCCTTCCGTAGCCGACTACGACAAGTGGAAGACTGGCTACGACGCGATGCCTCCAACCGTCGCCGGCGCCAAGTTCGCACGCGTCAACCGCAACGTCGATGATTCCAACAGAGTCGCAGTAGTTTCGGGGTTTGAGTCCCTCGAGACCCTCAACGCCTTCGTCGGCGACGCCAGACTGAAGGACGCGATGCAAGAGGCCGGCGTGATCGGCGAACCCCGCATCGAGATCTTCGAAGAGGTCGAGGTCATCTAGCCTCACTCTCGACCACTCGGATGACCCGCTACGTGCGGGTCATCTCGCGTCGAGTCCCCCATCGAGCAGTGGGTTCGTGCCCGTCTGCCCAGACCGACACACACATGAGGCCGCACTCGAAGAAGCGAGGCCGGGACATACTCGGCCTCGCTTCTCCGTCGTAGGGTCTTGTCCGGAATGCCGCCCGGGCCATTGCGTGACTTGGGGATCACCGCAGCTGACCCCGACAACGCTGCCCTCGCCGCTGACACCGCATCGGTCGGGTCCGACTTACCGACCTTGCGACGAGCCTGCCGGTTAGGTCGATCCACCTCCACTGAACCCGTCCGGGTCTATCGGAGACTCGTTGGTTTGAGTCCGGTCTCGTCGACTGGACTGGTTTGACGGTAGTGGTTGGCTTCGTATTCGGCTGGTGGGATGTCTCCGATGGGTCCGAAGAGTCGGGTGGTGTTGAACCAGTCGACCCATTCGAGGGTGGCGAACTCGACATCGTCGAGGTGCTTCCACGGTCCTTGCTGACGGATGACCTCGGTCTTGAACAATCCGATCACTGATTCGGCGAGGGCGTTGTCGTAGGAGTCACCGACCGACCCGACGGAGGGTTCGATGCCGGCTTCGGCGAGTCGTTCGGTGTAGCGAATCGACAGATACTGGACCCCGGCATCAGAATGATGAACCAGACCCTCTGGGTTGGTGTCGAGGCGGTCCCAGATGGCTTGTTCCAAAGCGTCGAGGGCCAGATCGGTGCGCAGCGACGTCGAGGCTCGCCACCCCACGATCCGGCGGCTGTAGGCGTCGATGACGAACGCCACATAGCTAAACCCCCGCCACGTCGCCACATACGTCAGATCCGAGACCCACAGCTCGTTGGGCCCGGTCGCGGTGAAGTCCCGCTCTACCAGGTCCTGCGGCCGGCGCTGGGAGAGGTCGCCGGTGGTGGTCACCTTGAAGGCTCGGCCCCTGGTGACGCCCCGGAGACCCATCTGGCGCATCAAACGGCGCACCGTGCACTTCGCTACGACAACGCCTTCCCGATTCAACTGGCGCCACACCTTGTGCACCCCATAGACCCGGTAGTTGTTATCGAAGACCCGCCTGATCTCAACACGCAGCTCCTCGTCACGTCGGACCCGAGCCGACCTCCGGTCAGGTTCACGTTGCTGGCGTTTCGTTTCGTAATACGTCGATGGGGCGATCGGCACCACTCGGCAGATCGGCTCGACCCCGTAAACGTCTCTGTGGTCGTCGATGAACGCCGTCATCGTTTCGGTCGGCGGTCGAGCTCCGCCTCAGCAAAATACGCTGACGCCTTACGCAGAATCTCGTTCGCCCGCCGCAGCTCCTTGACCTCACGCTCAAGATCTTTGAGCCGCTCCCGCTCGTCGCTCGTCAACCCCAGCCGCCGGCCCGCATCCCGTTCCGCTTGGCGCACCCAGTTCCGCAACGTCTCAGACGAACACCCAATCTTGTCCGCGATCGAACGGATCGCCGCCCACTGCGAGTCGTACTCGTCTTCGTGATCCAACACCAACCGAACGGCCCGCTCCCGAACCTCCGGTGCATATCTGCTTGGTCTCGACACGACCCCATCCTCTCAAGGAATGGAGCCTCCGGTAAAACCGGACGGGTTCACAACGTCTCACCGCCGCTACCCCACGAGAGATCTCCTCCCGCTCCACCAGCGACAAGTGCCGCTCCGGTCTCCGCCTCGGAGCCGGTTGGACCCCGCCAGCATCCTCAAACAGCCTCCGGATCGACGACCCGTTCCTCCCCAACCGTGCAATCGACCGGGTCAGCTCACCCGCTTTCCGTCGCTCCCACACTTCGGCAATCTCCGCCTCCGTGAACCTTCTCGACACCACACACCTCCACAACGAGATCCCAACACCCATCGAAGTGTTGCGTTCACGCCTTGAGGCAGCAGCACATATGCGCTACCAATCGGCCGGAGTGTGATCGGCGGCTCGCTGCGCTCGCCGAACCCTCAGCCCACCCGAGAGGACTCAATCTCCAGCGGACTCCAACCCACCCACCGTTCTCGCTCCGCTCGGACCCCACGCCCACCCACCATCCCGCTGCTCCGCTGGTTCCGGCGAGCCGGTCGAGGAGGCGGAGCCGGTCGGTGAGCGGGGTGCAGGTCACGCCAGCGACGGTACCCAGCTGACATGA
>CAYNHF010000017.1:0-25184 GCA_964397045.1 uncultured Acidimicrobiaceae bacterium
GTGAACTCAGTCGCACCCTCACCCGACTCAGCAAGCACCTTCGTAATCGCAGCCGTCAACGTCGTCTTCCCATGATCAATATGACCCATCGTCCCGACATTCACATGCGGCTTAGTCCGCTCAAACTTCGCCTTAGCCATCAGCGCGCTACTCCTTGGGTTGGTGGTTGCTGGTGCAAGTGGATGAGATTCTAGAAGCAGCCGCCGGGTGGCAGGCTGCATGCGCTCTCTTTGCTGTTTGGTACGTTCGTAGCGGCGGGCGGACTTGAACCGCCGACCTCTCGATTATGAGTCGAGCGCTCTTACCAGCTGAGCTACGCCGCCGCGAGGTGGTCGGCGGTTGCCGACCCGAGCCTCCTCCGGGATTTGAACCCGGGACCCCTTCCTTACCATGGAAGTGCTCTGCCACTGAGCTAAGGAGGCGTGAGCTCAGATTGTAATCGCGCTTCACGGTTCGTAGTTCTTGCCTACCTTCACGCGTGATATCCCGCGCCAGGACGCAAGTTCGTGAACGTCCGTCGCGATCGGACCGTCTGCGGACGGAGGCCTCGCAAAGCGATCCCAGGAGGAGCCCTACGAATTGCCCCGCCTTCCGAGACTCACGAATCCCTGACGGAGATCTCACAAAGGGACCTTGGGGGTGCCGTTCAGACTCTCTTTCGAATCCACTCGACGTTGATCGACGAGCTACACCGTCAAGACGGAGACCTCGCAAAGGGATCCTGAGAGGAGCCCTGCAGACTCCCTTGCGAATCCACTCGACGTTGATCGACGAACTGCACCGTCAAGACGGAGACCTCGCAAAGGGATCCTGGGAGGAGCCCTTTGGGCTCCGGGGATACCCTTGAGAGGTCTCCTGTGCCGGGAGAAGGATTTGAACCTCCGAAGGCATTGCCGGCAGATTTACAGTCTGCTCCCTTTGGCCGCTCGGGCATCCCGGCTCGTCCCCGCACCGGCACAGCCGCCGGAGCAGAGGAACAGCCGGGAAGAGTAGCCGACGCGACGATGTGTAGATCGAGGCACGCACCCTATCTCCGTTCTTGCGTCCCGCCAGGGACACACCCCGCAGCAATCCGCGAGAACGGGGAAGCCGGCTCAGCGGATACCCATGCTCGACTGGGTGAGGCGCTCGACACGTTCCGAGATCGGCGGGTGGGTGCTGAAGAACTTCGCAAACGTGCCGGCCTTCTTACGATCCTTGCCGAACGCCTTCATCGGGTCGGCGATGAACAGCTGCGATACGGCGGGGTCCACCTGCATCGGGATTCGAGACGTGCCGGCGTCCAGCTTCTCGAGCGCCGAGGCAAGCACCAGCGGAGAACCGGTCATCTCGGCGCCGCTTTGGTCTGCCTGGAACTCGCGTGATCGGCTGATAGCGAACTGGATCAACGCCGCTGCCAGCGGGGCGAGAATCCAGGCCACCAATGTGATTGCGATGCCTATACCCCCGCTGTTGCGCCGGTTCCCGCCGCCACCCCACAGCGCGATTCGCGCCAGGAACGTCAACGCCGCACCAAGCGTCGCAGCGACCGTGGCGATGAGGATGTCGCGGTTCTTCACGTGGGAGAGTTCGTGTGCCAGCACCCCTTCGAGTTCCTGGTAGTTCATCAGTTCGAGGATCCCGCGGGTGACCGCGACTGCGGCATGCTTCGGGTTGCGCCCGGTCGCGAAGGCGTTGGGCTGCGGAGATTCGATCACATAGATGCCAGGCATCGGCATGTTCTCGCGCTGTGCTAGCGACCTGACAATGGAGTAGACGTTGGGAAGTTCGTGTTCCTCGACCGGAACCGCCCGGGCTGAGCGCAAGGCGATCTTGTCCGAGAAGAAGTAGACCCCGAAGTTGAGGACGACCGCAATGCCGAGCGCGATGAGCGCCATCGTCGCCCCACCGAACCAGTAACCAAGCAGTACGAGCAACCCACCGAGGGTCGCCATCAGCACTGCAGTCTTCAATGTGTTCATGCGAGCCAGTGTATCGAGAACGGGGGACAATCTTGCTTGCCGACGAACTGCAAGATCGCGAAAAACCGGCCAGTTTGCATTGGACACCGATCGCGTTCATCTGCTTACCTATGGTGGTAGTTCGAGTGAGTATGCCCGGGGGAGGCCATCAGGGGGCACGCCCCGATGCTCGGGTGCTTTAGACCTGCACGAATGCCGTTAGGCATAACCGAGAGAAGGGGAATCTCGACATGTCGCGAAGACTGTTGATCATGTTCGCGCTCTTAGCGCTCGTGGTGGGAGTGCTCTCACCCGTAGCCGCCGGAGCAGCAGACGACGGTGCCGAATTGGCGCCTTCTACAAAAGAAGTGAAGAAGAGCACCACTGGCAGCTACGTCGTCGTGATGGCCGCCGACCCGCTCGTAGTGAGCGAAGGTCAAGACGGCCTGAACACCAAGAAGGCCAAGGCGAAGGGCAAGGCGATCGCCAAAGGCCACGACAAGACCCTGGACGAGGCCGGCGTCGGCTCCGACGCCAAGGTCCAGAGCTTCACCAACGCTCTGAACGGCTTCTCTGCGGTGATGTCGTATCAGGAAGCCAAAGACGTTGCGGCTCTCAACACCGTAGCGATGGTTCTCCCAGATGAGATGCGGTACGCCGATACCGACTCCAGCCCAGCCTTCCTGGGCCTCAGCGGCCCGGCCAGCGCATGGCAGACGGGCGTGGACGGTGAAGGCGTCATCGTCGGAGTCATCGACTCCGGCATCTGGCCCGAACATCCGTCGTTCGCAGATGACGGCAGCTTCCCGGCCGCTCCGGCGCTCGACAACTCGCGGCCCAACTGCGAGTTCGGGAATACGGGCCACAACCCTCTCGATGCTCCATTCACCTGCAACAACAAGCTCATCGGGGCTCGCCAGATGCTCGACACCTATCGGTTCTTCATCGGAGCTGATCCGGATGAGTACGACTCAGCCCGTGACGACGACGGGCACGGCACCCACACCGCGTCTACGGCAGCGGGCAATGCCGGGGTCGAAGCTTCGATGTTCGGCGTCCCACTAGGCACGATCTCAGGCATCGCTCCGCGAGCCCACGTGATTGCCTACAAGGGCCTCGGCGCCCTGGGCGGATTCACCTCCGACCTGGCAGCTGCGATCGACCAGGCCGTTGCCGACGGTGTCGACGTCATCAATTACTCCATCGGTGGCGGCGCTGCCGGACCGGGAGCGGACGAGATCTCGTTCCTGTTCGCAGACGCCGCGGGAGTATTCGTGGCAACCTCTGCAGGCAACAGCGGATCGGCCCCTGCGACTCTTGGCAACCCGGGAACGATGCCGTGGATGACAACCGTGGCAGCGAACACCCAGACGCGGTTCTTCGAAGGCACCGCCATCCTTGGTGACGGCACCGAATATGCGGGTGCTTCGATCACGCTGCCCGTCGCTTCCGCGCCGCTGGTCGACGCCGCAGATGTCGGTGGCGACCTGTGCGTGCCCGGCAGCTTGGATGCGTCTGTAGCCGGAAAGATCGTGTTGTGTCGGCGTGGGTCGATCGCCCGTGCCGCCAAGAGCCTGGCCGTGCTCCAGGCTGGCGGGGTCGGCATGATCTTGTACGAGAACAGTGACGTGAACAACCTGTTCTCAGACACCCACTGGGTGCCGTCCGTGCATGTCGACAACACTCCCGGTCTGGCCATCAAGACCTATATCGCCGCTGCCGGCGCAGAGGCTACAGCGGAGATCGTGACCGGAGACGTCACCGAATGGCCATCGGCCCCGTCGGTCACGTTCTTCTCATCACGCGGGCCAAACCCGATTTCGCCCGACCTGATCAAGCCGGACATCACGGCCCCGGGTCACCAGATCCTGGCCGGAAACTCACCGACACCCATCGGAGGAGTGCCGAACGAACTGTTCCAGGCAATTGCCGGAACATCGATGTCGAGCCCGCACATTGCAGGCTTGTTCGCACTCCTCAAACAGGAGCACCCGGACTGGAGTCCAGCGATGGCGAAGTCGGCGCTGATGACCACGTCCGACCAGGACGTCGTCGACAATGACCGAGTGAGTCAGGCCGAAGCATTCGCGATGGGCGCCGGCCAGGCCAATCCGGGCAACGCGGTCCACAAGGGCTCCGCGTTCCAGCCGGGTCTGGCCTACGACGCCGGACTGTTCGAGTACGCCGCGTACACCTGCGGCGAGGACTTCGGCGTGTTCACACCCGGTTCGTGTGACTTCCTCGCGAGCATCGGTGTTCCCAGCGAGACGTACAACCTGAACGTCCCATCGATCGGCGTGGCCGAAGTAGCGGGACCGCAGACGGTCGTGCGCACGGTCACCAGCGTTGCCAACGAGAGTGGCTGGCGGACGTACAACGTGTCCGTCGATGCGCCTCCGGGCTTCGACGTGACCGTGTCTCCGTCGCAGATCAGGCTCAAGAAGGGCCAGTCGGCGACCTACGAGGTCACCATCACCAGCACCGGCGCGCCGATCGGGGAGTGGCGCCACGGCTCGTTGACGTGGAACGAGAAGACGGGCAACTACAGCGTATACAGCCCGATCGCAGCCAGGGCTGCTCTCTTTGGGGCCCCGTCCGAGGTTGCTGGCACAGGTACGTCGGGCGCGGCGAGCTTCGACATAGGCTTCGGATACACCGGAACCTACGCCGCTGCGCCGCACGGGCTGACAGCCGACGCACCGCACAGTGCGGTTATCGGTCAGGATCCAGATCAGACGTATCCAAGCCCGGACGACAGTCCGATCGGGGTTCAGAAGATCGACTATCCGATGACCGGTGTGGCGTTCGCCCGGTGGGAGTTGGTGATCCCAGGCGATGACGACATCGACCTCTTCCTCGAGGATTCTTCGGGGACGATAATTGCCGCCAGCACGAGCGGTGGCACCGACGAGTCGATCGAATTGACTCTGCCGGCCGACGACACCTACACCATGGTCGTCCATGGATGGTCGGTGCCGAACGCACCATTGCCGTACACACTGCACTACTGGGAGGTACCCCTCGCATCCGGCGGAAGTTTGAGTGTTGACTCAGCGCCGGGATCCGCGACTGAGGGCGCGACCGGAACCGTCGAGGTCAGCTGGTCTGGTCTCTCGGCCGGAACAACGTACCTCGGGGCCGTTTCGCACACTGGAGACGGAGCGCTCATGGGCTTCACGCTCGTGAACGTCGACACCCGCTAGCGAAACAACAGCCAACGAGTACCGAAGCGGGGCGCCCCAGGCGCCCCGCTTCTTCGTACCCACGGTAGTTCGTCTCGACAGTGACCCGACCACCCTGCGTCCGAAGTGGCGCCGATCGGGGGGTACAGCAAGCCATCGGGTTATCGGAGTAGCCGGTACCCGGCTGCCTCCTCTGACCTCTCGTCGCCGGCCGCACGGCGGACCACGGAGCGACCTCTTTCGGGAAGCTATCGATACAACACGAAAGCGGGTGTTCACAACTCAGGAAAGGTCAACCCCGTCGGTGCTGCCGTACGGTCTGGTCGCACCACCGCACCAATGGCGACATTGCCGCGATGGCGGTGGCTGCAGCGAGATGATCGAGATTTCTCCAGAAGCTGGCTCTATGACTAGCGCAACGTTGAGCGCCAGCGCGGTCTGTTCGCGCCCCAGGGTGCAAGGAGCGGTTCCCTCGAGCGCCTACTCGTCCGGAGGACCAAAGGTGTTTGTCGGGACCTTTTCGTCGAACTTGGGGGGTGTGATCTGCACCACACCATCCTCGGTGAGTTCATAGACGCCGGCAGTGGACTTGTCCGTTACCTGGGCTCGCTCACAGAGAATCGGCTCTCGCAAGCCGTCGCTGCGGTAGTCGTAGAAGACGGCCTCTGCCTCGAGGATGACTCGCATCCCGTCCGTGACCACCTGGGCATAGTTCATGCCGGGCTGCGGACAGCCGAGGCTGGCATCGGACCAGGTGACTTCTTCGACCGCCACCACGCGGATCCCCGTCTCGGCGATGCCGAGCCTGCCGGCCAGATCGGTGATCATCACCGCGATGATGACGTCCAGTTCTTGCGGGTATTCGTCTGCCAGGTAGGCGCGCTCGACGTTGCCGCCTTCCACCGCGCCGGCGGGATCGATGGTCTCACTCATGGCTGGTTCCCCGTCCTCTCCAGGCGTAGCCGGCTGCGAAGCGGCCTCAGTAGTTGTCGGGGCAGCAGTAGCTGTGACGTTCCCGACTTGGGTCGTCGTGGTGTCAGATCCCTCGTCACTGCTGGTCGCGCAGGCACTTGCGAGCAACACCGCAGCGAGCGCTGCGACCCCGAGAAGCTTGTGGGTCTTGAGCATCGTCATCATCCCTACTTGTGACGTATCCGCAGTGAGACAAGGTTCCCACCGCCGACCACCCTCCGCAACCTCGGATCAGCCCTTCATGGCCACCAGCACCCGGAAGTCGCCGAGGCCACGGGGATGGAGCAACGTCTCGGCGTCGGTGCGCTCTGATCGCAACTTCAAGCGCTGCATCGGATCACCCGACCGCGCCTCGTCGAGTTCGTGGCGACGAATACGGGACAGCTCGTCGCGCAACCCGAGCTCGGTGAGGAAGTCGTCCTGCCGCAGCAACCCGACCTCGACATCAGATCGCTCGGCGACCGCCAGCAGCGCCGTGAAGTTCACATCGACCGTGACGTCCGTCTCCCCCGGCTCGGCGAGCGGGTCGGGGCCGAGGTGGTGGGCGCGGTAGGTCCGCAACGTGCCGAGCGTGCGGCGCGGCTCGAGCTCCTCTGCCGTGCCGCCATAGTCGATGACCACCACCGCCCCGCGTCCGAGTCTGTCGAGGGCTGCCTCGAGCCAGTTCTGGGCGGCGAGCTGCACCTCAACCAGGCCCCCGTCGGGAACCTTTCCCGCGTACCTGTCTGCCCAGGCGGCTACTTCAGATCTCGCCGGGGTCGGCACCAGGGCGAATGGCATCTCATCGCCGCCACCCACATCGACCCAGCGTTCCACCCAGACATCGCCTTCGCGCACCACGATGGCTACCGGCAGGTTGTCGAGCAGTTCGTTGGCAATGATGACCCCGTCAAGCGACTTCGGCGTGCCCCCCAAATCGGCGACGACAGTGTCGATGAAGGTGCTCGACTCGAGGTGGTCTCGCGCTGCGGGAGAGGCATCGGCAGCCCACCACTCGACAGCATTGATGATGGCTCCATCAGAGGAGCGCGGCGCATCCTGAGTCGGATGAGCCGGCACCTCGACCGGTGCAGATGACGAGCCCTCTGCCGCGTCGTCGAGCGAACCACTCAATGCCGCGCCGCCCGGCGATTGCGCGCCGAAGCCGGCCGCCATCGCGGTGAGCAACGAACCAGACCCAGCTCCGATGTCAACAACACGAAACGGCTGGGGTCGACCCACCCGCTCATACTCCTGGTCGACGAACCGACCCAGGCAGCGCCCAAACCACGGGCTCACCTCCGGGCTGGTGAGAAAGTCACCTGCTTTGGTCGACCGCAGCGGACCCGTGGCAAAGAAGCCATCTTCAGGGTCATACAGACACGCCGCCATGTACTCCTCGAAGGGCATCGGTCCATCCCGTTCGATGCGCGCCCGCAGCCGTTCAGCAAGTGTCATGCCGCCAGGCTAGGTGAGCGCTTGCCCGTTCTTGCGTCCCACGGCGGCGGATATCCCGCAGAGCAACGCAAGAACAGAGAGAGCGACCCGCCGCTAGCCGAGGGCGGTGAAGATGTCGGTAGAGATTTCGCCGACCTTGGAGATCAGGCCGGGAAAGATGCCCATGACGATGACGGCCAGCGCGGTGATTCCAAGCGCCAACTGCAGACCGGGGGTCCAGGCAGGAGCCGCCAGATCCTCGGCCACCACTCCATCCGGCAACGGGTCGAACCAGGCGGACTTGGCCACCTTGGCGTAGTAGACGAGGCCAACGACCGAGCCGAGGACCGCGATCACTGCCAGCGTGATCCCCCACGGACCGCCCAGCGACACGGCCGCACGGAACATCACGAGCTTGGCGAACCAGCCGGCCAGCGGTGGGATTCCGGCGAGCGAGAAGAAGAAGATGGCAACCAGCGTCGACAGCCCCGGGGCGTACCTGGAGAGCCCTCCCCAGTCCGCGAGATCGAAGGAGCCGATGCGGTTGCGCACCGCGATCACTACAGCAAACGCACCGAGATTCATGAAGGCGTAAATCAACAGGTAGGTGACGGTCGCAAAAAACGCATCTTCGAGTTCAGTGCCGGTGGCACCCTCTGCAGCCGCCGCCCCCAACGGAACCAGCATGAACCCAGCCTGAGCGATCGACGAGTAGCCGAGTAGCCGAATCACGTTGGTCTGCTTGAGCGCAACCACATTCCCCAGGATGATCGAAGCCGCGGCCAGGATCGCCAGCAGCGGGCCCCAGATGTCGCGGTGGTTCGCGAACGCGATGTAGGTGAACGTCAGCAGTCCGACGAACCCTGCGGTCTTCGACACCACCGAGAGGTAGGCCGAGACCGGGGTCGGGGATCCCTCGTACACGTCGGGTGTCCAGAAGTGGAACGGCACCGCAGACACCTTGAACGCAAATCCGAGCAGCGTGAACACCAGTCCCAGCGCGAACAGCGGCCTGGCATCACCGAGATCGGCCGAGGCAGCGTTGATGGCGTTGAAGGTCAGCTCACCCGTCGTGCCGTATACCAGCGACATACCGAACAGCAGCACGGAGGACGAAATCACGCCGATGATGAAGAACTTCATCGCAGCTTCGTTCGACCGAGCATCACCCTTGCGCCAGCCTGCCAGCAGGAAGGTTGGGGCCGTCACCAGCTCCAGAGCAACGAAGACGGTGATGAGATCCCGGCTAGACGCCATCACGAACGCACCGAATACCGAGGCGATGAGTAGGAAGTAGTACTCACCTTCGTAGAACCGGCCAGATTCCAGATATCCCACGGCGATCAGCAAGGCAACGAAAGCGGCGATGAGGAAGAGGCCCTTCATCACCAGCGAGAAGGGGTCGATCACGTACGACCCGCTGAACAACACCCTGACCCCGGTGTCATCGCAGAAACTCAGGCTCTCGCAGAAGCCCAGAGTGAGGACCGGGATGAACGCCAGGAACATGCCGGTCAGCCCTGCGACCGCGGCCCAGTACTTCTCGACAGGAAAGAGGTCGATCACCAGCACCACCAGGACGGTGGTTCCCAGAATCAGTTCCGGGAGGAGCGCGTGATAGTCCAGCGTCACGTCATCAGCCTCCGAACGCCGACTGGACCATCTGAATGACCGCATCGTTGGTGGCGCCGAATACCACCCGAGGGAACACCCCGATGACGAGGATCGCCAGCACGAGCGGCGCCCACGCCGCCCATTCCCAGTGGTCGATGTCGTGGAAGGTCTTGCCCTCCCAGCGCTTGTTGGGTTCGCCGAAATTGACCTTCTGCAGCATCCACAGCATGTAGCCGGCAGTGAGGACAGTCCCGATCGCAGCGAACACCATCAGCCAGCGGAACAGGGTCACACTGAGTCCCTCGAGCGGGTTGAACGAACCCATCAACGACATGAACTCGCCCCAGAAGCCTGCGAGGCCGGGTAGACCGAGCGACGCCATCGCGGCGAAACCCAGCACAACGCCCATGAGCGGCATCAGCTTCTGGTTGCCGCCGAGCTTGGACATCTCCCTGGTGTGGTAGCGATGCGACATCGAACCCGCCAGGAAGAACAGCAGGCCGGTGATGACACCGTGGGCCACCATGCCGATGATCGCGGCGTTGATCCCGATGTCGGTGAGGGTGGCGATCCCGAGCATCACGAAGCCCATATGACCAACCGACGAGAAGGCAATGAGCCGCTTCATGTCGCTCTGGGCCAGACACGCTAACGACGCGTAGATGATTCCGACGACGGCGAGGATCCCGATGAACGGCGCCCAGTTCTCGGCCTCCTGGGGCAGGATGGGCAGCGCGATCCGGACGAAACCGTAGGTGCCGAGCTTCAGGAGAATCGCAGCCAGGAGCACCGAACCGACCGTGGGCGCCGCGGTGTGTGCATCCGGCAGCCAGGTGTGCAGCGGGAACATCGGAACCTTCACCGCAAAACCAAGGAACAACGCGGCGAACACCCAGAAGGCAAAGGTGCCTGCGAACAGCCCGGCCTGTCCAAGTTCAGACAGCGCCTCGATGCTGAACGTGTCGACGCCGCCGGTGCCGTCCCCGGAGCGGAAGTACAGCGCCAGGAAGCCGAGCAGCATGAATGCCGACCCGAACAAGGTGAACAGGAAGAACTTGATCGACGCATATAGCCGCATCTCGGTGGTGTAGTTGAACACCGGGATGGTCACCTCGTTGCGATCCCCCCAGATGCCGATCATGAAGTACATCGGCAGCAGGACCACCTCGAAGAACACAAAGAACAGCACCAGATCGAGCGCAACGAAGGTGCCGGCCATGCCGGTGGCCAGAATCAGAATCAGTACCAGGAAGCCCTTGGGATTGTGCGGCTCGGGCCAGTGCTCCCATGAGTAGATGATCGCCAGCACAGTGATGAACGTCGAGAGGACCAGCAGCGGCAGCGAGATGCCATCCACTCCGATGATGTAGCGAGCGTTGATCACCTCGATCCACGACAGGTTGGTGCCGAATTGATAGGTGCCGGCAGCGTCGTAGTCGAACCGGAATGCAACCACGATGGCGAGGACGAACGACGCGACGGCGAAGATCAAGGCCGCGATCTTCTGCGCCTGCTCGTTCGCCTTCGGAATGGCCATCACGACCACCGCCCCCAGGAGGGGCAGGAAGACGATGAGGCTCAGGCCCCAACCGCTCTCAAACCAACCCATGTGCTTGCTCCTCCTATCAGAAAATGATGAATCCGGCCACGACGATGAGCGTTCCCGCCAGCATCATGGCTGCGTACTGTTGGACTTTGCCGGTCTGGATCACGCGCAAGACGCCACCGAAAGCGCTGGTGCCTGCGGCAGACGCATTGATCGCACCGTCGATGCCGCGCTGGTCGAAGAGGTAGACGTACTTCGAGAGCCATTTCATAGCGAACCCGGCACCGTTCACCACGAAGTCGACAACGTAGCCGTTGATCCAGTTGACGGCGCTGGCGATCGGCCCGCGGATCGGCCGCACGATCCCGTCCATGTAGAAGTCGTCGATGTAGTACTTGTGGCGGAGCAACGGGTAGAGCACCGGGATGTTGACCCGGTCTCGCGCCTGCTGGGTATCGGCGTCCGGATAGAACGCGAGGTAGCCGACGAGCACCCCGAGGCCCGCCATTGCGAGACCGGCGATCATCGCCACGTAGTCGAAGCTCTCCGCGTGGTGCTCGAGGTCGTGGAAGCCTTCGAGGAACCGGATCCCGACCACGTCGGTGAAGTAGGCGGTGAGGCCGGGCCAGTTGAGGAATCCCGCGAACGCTGCTCCTACCGCAAGACCGATGAGGGGCCACGTCATCATCGCCGGCGATTCGTGCGGGTGTTCCTTGCCCTTGTACGTGCCGAAGAAGGTGAGGAACGTCGCCCGCGCCATATAGAACGCAGTCACGAAGGCACCGAGGACCGCGGCCCAGAAGACGACTTCCGCAACCCACTCTCCGCCCTGCACCGCCGTCGCGCCCGACTCGTTCGCCGCGTACCGCAATGAAGCCAGGATCTCGTCCTTCGAGAAGAACCCGGCAAAGGGGAACAGGCCGATCAGCGCCAGCGTGCCGACGATCCAGGTCCAGAAGGTCTTCGGCATGTACTTGCGCATCCCGCCCATGTCGGACATGTCGTTGGAGTGGACGGCATGGATCACCGAGCCCGCGCCGAGGAAGAGCAGCGCCTTGAAGAAGGCGTGAGTGAACAGGTGGAAGGTGGCGGCCGTGTACGCGCCGGCTCCAAGGGCGATCATCATGTAACCCAGTTGCGACACGGTCGAGTAGGCGAGCACCTTCTTGATGTCATCCTGCACCACCGCGATCAGGCCAATGAAGAGCAGCGTGATCGCACCGATGACGATGATGATCGAACGTACGTCCACCGCGAAGTCGGGAAGCACGTAGAGCGGGAACATCCTGGCGATGAGGAACACACCTGCCGTCACCATGGTGGCGGCGTGCATCAGAGCCGAGACAGGAGTCGGACCCGCCATTGCATCCGGCAACCACACATGGAAGGGGAACTGCGCCGACTTGCCCATCGCGCCGATGAACAGAGCCAGACCCGCCCAGAACGCAAAATGCGCCAGTGGCGAGGGAGCACCCTCTGCCATGGTTTCCATCACGTCGGTGAACCGGAACGAGCCTACGGTGACTGCCACGATGATCACCCCAATGAACAGGCCGACGTCCGCCGTCTTGTTCACCAGGAACGCCTTGATCGCGGCGGACGAATACTCGTGCGTTTCCCAGTAGTGACCGATCAGCAGGTAGGACGCCACCCCGACCAGCTCCCAGCCGACGATCAGCTGGATCAGGTTGGGGGCAGAGACGAGCACGAGCATGCCACCGGCGAACAAAGTGAATGAGGCGAAGAACCAGGTGTAGCGGACATCACCGTCCATGTAGCTCTTCGCGTACGTGAAGACGAGGAACCCCACCACGCCAACGACGAAGTACATCATCGTGGAGAGACCGTCGACCATCCATCCCCACTCGATGACGAGCGGCTCCCCGAAGATGTTGATGCCGATGTCTGCGACGTGAACGCTGCCCTGATACAGGATCGGCTCGTTGAGGTTCATCACGAACAGGACGATGCCGTACAGCGCCACGAACAGCATCGTGGCTTCGGCCATCCCCCATCCCTTGAGCGGGGACCTCTTGCCGAAGAAGACGATCACGAACGACATGACCATCGGGACCACGGGGATCAGCCAGGCATAGGCCGCAAGAACGCCGCCGTTTGAGAACTCCGTCGCGTGGGCTCCCTCCTCGGCGGTGGCCAGGAGCAACGAGTTGGCGGAGGCGACCAGGGCGTACATCAGAGCTTCATCAGATCTAGTTCGTCGATATTGGCCGAATGTCGGTTACGGAAGACCAGGAGGATGATGGCGAGACCGATGCCGACCTCGGCGGCGCCGATCGTGATGACGAACAGGGCGAATACCTGACCGCCCGCCATCTGGTCTGCCAGGTACCGATCGAATGCCACCAGGTTGATATTGATCGCGGCGAGCATCAGCTCCACCGAAAGCAGCACCATCACCGCATTCTTGCGGGTCAATACTCCATACACGCCCAGCGAGAAGACGGCGGCACCGAGGAGCAGGAACTGGACGATCAGCATCCCGCCACCTCGCATGTGGCTGGGGCCGCCCAGCCGATCATGACCCTGCCCCCGCATCCGCCGTTCCGACCGGCGCGATTTCCTTGTCCTTTGCGGACCCCTCACTCTCTGCGGTCGCGGCCGGAGCCTCTTCCGGCCTGGCGGTATCCGGCTCGGCTCCGGTCCGATCAGGCGCGGTCCCCGCAGGCACCCGGGCGTCTGCCTCGCCACCCTCGAACTCTGGCGGATCGCGCCGTGCCAGCACGATGCCGCCGATGAGTGCGGCGAGCAGCAGCACCGAGACCACCTCGAACGGGATGACCCAGCGGTTGAAGATGGAGTCACCGACGGCGGCCGTACGGGTCACGTCGGACTCGAACCCGAAGTCACCGAAGGCGGCCAGCACCGCTCCGCCGATGAGGATGAACAGAACAAAAGAGATGATCGCGGCCGGAATCCGGATCCGGCTGGGGTGGCTCAACTCGACCTCTTTCCCGAGCGGGGCTCTGGTGATCATGATCCCGAAGAGGAACAGCACGACCACCGCACCGATCGATACCAATACCACTGCCCAGGCGACGAACTCTGCCCCGAGCAGTAAGAAGAACCCAGCGGAGATCGCCAGCGTCGCGACCAGGAAGAGCACCGCATGAACGACGTTCTTGGTGGTCACCACCCGCCACGCGGTGAACAGCATTGTCAGCGCCAGCAGCACGAATACCCAGTTCTGCGCGTCCCCCGCCCAGTCGGAAGCAGACATCAGGACTCCAATGCCGGGGGTTGAGGAACGGTGGCGAGCCAGTCGGTGAGACGTTGGCTGTCGTGCAGCATCCCGTCGATCTGATACTCGCTGTACTCGTAGTCGGGGCTCCAGAACAGCGCGTCGAACGGGCACACCTCGACGCAAATCCCGCAATACATGCACAGGGCGTAGTCGATATCGAACCGGTCGAGCTTGGCCCGGGTGCGGACCCTGCCGCCTTCCTTGGCCGGCGGCACCTCTTCCTTGTGGCCCTCGATGTAGATGCACCAGTCGGGGCACTCACGGGCACACAACATGCACACCGTGCACGCCTCCGTATCGAGCGCAATGACTCCGCGAGCCCGCGGTACCGGAATCTCCTTCTCCAGCGGGTAGTTGACGGTGACCGGCTTCTTGAAGAGCGCCTTGAGGGTCACCCACATGCCGATGAAGAGCCCCTTCATGGGGATCCCGCTGCGACTAGGCCTCGTCACGCGGTCATCACCCGCCATCACAGCACCGCCTTGAAGGTGGCGATAACGACGATGTTGACGAGAGCCAGCGGAATCAGCCAGTGCCACGCGAGGCTCTGCAGCTGGTCTTCGCGCAGCCGCGGCCAGGTCCAGCGGAACCAGATCATGAGAAAACAGAGCACCGCCACTTTCGAGACCAGGATGATCGGGCCGAGCACATTGAGTGCATCGGTCGGCACGAAGGGGGCGTAGTACCCGCCGAGGTACAGGGTGGCGGCCACAGCCGCGAACGAGATCATGGAGGCGTACTCACCGAGGAAGAACATCGTGAATCGGAGCCCGGAGTACTCGGTGAGGTACCCCATCGTCAGCTCGGATTCGGCGATCGGCATGTCGAATGGGATCCGGGACAACTCGGCGAGGGCCGCAATCATGAAGATCACGAACCCGACGATCTGGCCCGTCAGTAAGTACGGCAGGTGGAGGTCGAAACCGAAAATGCTCATCTCCGCTTGGGCCTCGACGATGCCGCTCAGTGAAAGGGTCCCCGCCTGGACGGCAACCGCCACCACTGCGAGCACCATCGGCAGTTCGTAGGCGATGAGCTGGGCGCCGGCTCGCAAACCACCGATGAGGGAGTACTTGTTGCCGGAAGACCAGCCCGCCATCAGCACGCCGATGGTCGTGATCGACGAGATCGCGAGCAGGTAGAAGACGCCGAGGTCGAGGTCTGCCGCGACGAGGTCGGGCCCGAACGGGATGATGACGAACGTCGCGAAGGTCCCTGCCAGGACCACGTACGGAGCCAGGCGATAGACCGAATCGTCCGCCGCAGCCGGGATTAGGTCTTCCTTCTGGATGAACTTCGCACCGTCCGCCAACGGCTGCGCCCAACCCCAGCGACCGCCCGCAAAGTACGGCCCGATGCGGCTTTGCATGTGAGCCGAGATCTTCAACTCACCGAAGATGACCACCAGCGCACCGGGGAGCACCACCAGCCCCAGGATCAGCACCAGCTTCAGCACGAGCTCGAGCCAGAAGTTCATCGATCGACATCCCCGAGCACGAAGTCGAGGCTGCCCATGATCGCCACCAGGTCGGGCACCAGTTCACCTTCGAGGATCCACGGCAGAATCGAGAGGTTGGAGAAGGAGGCAGAGCGGATCTTGACGCGGTACGGAATCCTGCCGCCCTCGCTGATGATGTAGAACCCCATCTCACCCTTGGGGTTCTCTGCCCGCACATAGGCCTGTCCCCGCGGCACCTTGAGCACCCGCGGCACCTTCGCCTGCAGCGGGCCGGAGGGGAGCGACTGGGTCGCCTGCCGGACGATGGCCACTGCCTGGCGAATCTCCTCGAGCCGAACGATGTAGCGGTCGTAGCAGTCGCCGTTCCTGCCGAGCGGGACTTCGAAATCGAACTGGTCGTACGGCAGATATCCCTCTCCCTGCTTGCGCAGATCGAAGTCCACCCCGGAGGCCCGCAGATTCGGGCCAGACAGCCCGTACTCGAGTGCCTTGGCCGGCGGGATCACGCCGACGCCCACGGTGCGGGCCTGGAACAACTCATTGCCGGTGACGAGCTGATCCAGTTCGTCACACACCGAATCCACCTTGTCCATTGCATCGAGCGTGCCCGAGATGAACCCGGCAGGCAGATCTTGTGAGACCTTCTTCTGCTCCGAGCCGCCGCCGGCGACCGGCTTCACCCCGCCCACCCGGTTGAAGTTCGGGTGGAAACGCCCACCGGTGACTCCCTCGATGAGATCCATGATGTGCTCGCGCTCCCGCAACGCATACATCAGCGGCGTCGCGGCTCCCAGCTCCAGCGGATACGAAGACATGAACAGCAGGTGGGAGGAGATCCGGGTCATCTCGGCGAGGATGAGTCGGATCCACAATGCCCGATCCGGAACCTCCGTCCCGGTCAGTCGTTCGACGGCGGTGATGAAAGGGATCTCGTTGCAGAACCCGGCAACCCAGTCGATCCGGTTGACCAGGGCAGTGATCTGGGCGTAGGTACGGACCTCGGTGAGTTTCTCGTAGCCGCGGTGCATGTAGCCGATGACCGGCTCCACGCCGATGACCCGCTCACCTTCGATTCGCGCCACGAGTCGCAGCACTCCGTGGGTCGAAGGGTGCTGCGGGCCGATGTTGAGCGTCATGCCCGGAGTCTCGAGTTCGATCGAGACTGCGGCATCGCTCAGGTGCATCGCCACCCGGGGGTCGAGGTGCTGGGTCATGCCTGCTCACCCGCTCCGGCGTCCTCCGATGAGGAGCCACCAGCGGATTCGCCTGCCTCTACGTTGTCCGTAGATGGCATCGCCTCGACATCCACCGTCCCCGGCCAGGGCTTCACCTCACGAGAGAGCAGTGGGAACGACTTGCGCAGCGGATGACCCTCGAACGCGTCTGGCAGGTAGAGGTGATCGAGACCCGGGTGGCCCGCGAAGTCGAGGCCGAACATCTCCGATGCCTCCCGCTCGTGCCAGGCAGCGCCGCCGAACAGAGGCACCAATGAGTCTATGGTCGGGTCGTCCTTGGGCAAACGGGCCAGGAAGTGGGCACTGCGAGATGTGGTGACGGAAGACAGCCGGCAGATGACTTCGTACCGCTCGTCGAGCTCCTCGGGATCGGACACCGTCTCACCGACCCGCACCTCACTCGACCAATCGATCGCAGACAACCACGAGAAGAAGACGAGGTCGTGATCGTCTCGCGCCGTCCGGAGCACGTTGATCCACTCCGAGCGGTCCACGGAGATGCGCACCGTGTCGTGCTCGATGGTGACGTCGAGCGCGCCGACTGCTTCACCAACGCCGACTGCCCACTCGGCGAGCGTGTCAACCGCTGCGGAGTCTTCGCCGGATGCTGCGGGGGCGTCAGACCGGGACTCGGTCACTCTGCCTCCACTTCTCCCGAACATCTTCGTTCTTGATCTGTTCCTGCAGCAGGAGGATTCCCTCCATCAGCGCCTCCGGCCGAGGCGGGCAGCCCGGGACGTAAACGTCGACCGGAATGATCTGATCGACGCCCTTCGTCACCGAGTAGGAATCCCAGTACGGCCCGCCGCAGTTCGCACACGAACCCATCGAGATGACGTACTTGGGTTCCGGCATCTGGTCGTACAGCCGTCGGACGGCGGGGGCCATCTTGTCGGTGACGGTACCGGCAACCACCATCAGGTCTGCCTGCCGGGGGGAAGCCGGCAGCGGGATGATCCCGAACCGCATCATGTCGTAGCGAGGTCCGGCCGCAGCCATGGTTTCGATGGCGCAACACGCCAGGCCGAACTGGAAGAACCACAGCGAATACATGCGGGACCAGTTGAGCAGCCACGACACGGGCTTGATTCCGCCGAACTTGTCGATTACTCCCACTTGAGGACCCCTTTGCGGATCGCGTAGGCCAGGCCGATGATGAGGATTCCGATGAAGATCAACATCTCAACCAGGATGAATCCTGGAGATGAGAAGGAATCGATGCGGATCGCCCACGGGAACAGAAAGAGGGCCTCGACGTCGAAGATGAGGAAAAGCAGCGCAAAGATGTAGTAGCGGATATGGGTCTGGCTCCATCCCGAGCCCACCGGATCCATGCCGGACTCGTAGCTTTCGAGCTTCGGTGGGGTGGGGTTGTTCGGCCGGATGAGCGACGAAGCGAACATCGCAGCCGCCACGAGGAGAAACCCCGCCGCGGCGAACGCGAAGACGACGATGTACTCCTCGAAGTACTGATTCAGCACCCGTCGAACCCCTTCAGATGAATCGCGCGCCTGCGCAGGGCCAGTTCCCGGGGCGAGTATAGGAAGCGCCAACGCGCCCCCAAAGTCACGAAGGGCGGCTTGGCTGAGCGGCATCTCCGAGCGCTGCGATGGGCCCTGTGACCGTCCCGCCACGGTCGGTTCGACACGTCGGCACGGCTCGTATCGGGACCCTGGCCCGGCCTCGCCTGCGCCGAACCGGGGTCCGGTCGGTCTGCCGGTACCCTGACGAGATGACATCCACCCCAGTGCTGCCCGACTATCACGGCGGGTCGCTGGCCAACCTGGTCGCTGAACTCGAGCAACGACTCGGGAGTGAACCCCTGGCGGAACCCCTGGCCCCGGAGCTGGCCGCCCTCATCCCGAAAGGCGAGAGCTACGTCCTGGTGCTGTTCGACGGCCTCGGCGATCATCAACTCGACCATCCCGCGGTTGCACCGCTGGCCCGATCCCGGCGCGCTGCTATCGATGCCCCCTTCCCGACCACAACCACGGTGAGTCTGGCGACGATCGCAACCGGAACCTCCCCCGCAGGCCACGGACTCCTCGGGTATCAGCTGTGGATCCCCGAAGTCGACCGGGTGGTCAACACGATCCGCTGGACGACTCTGTGGGGCGACTCGATCGACCTCGATCTCCAAGGTTTCCTGCCGGCACCGAACCTGTGGGAGCGACTCAGCGCCTGCGGCGCGGAAGGTTTCACGGTGCAGCCTGCGAATTTCGATCGCACCGCACTGAGCAGGGTGTTGTACCGCGGCGCAGCGTTCGCCGGCGCGACTGATCTCAACGAATGGGTGGGGATCACGGCGTCGCTGGCTGCGAAACCGAACCGCTTGATCTTCGCCTACCTCCCTCAGGTGGATTTTGCGGCGCACGTGCACGGGCAGGAGGCGCCCGAATACGCCGCGGCCCTCGGTTTCGTTGCTAGCGCGTGGCAAAGACTGGCCGAACGGCTCCCTTCGGGAGCGATCGCCGTCGGCACCGCAGACCACGGCCACGTGGACTTTCCACCGGAGCGCCAACATCGCATCAGCAAGCCCGCGCACCAGGGACGCACCTTCTATGGGGACGGTCGTGCCATGTTCGTCAAGGGTGACGGCGCGTCGCTGGCCGAGGATCTGCCGGCTCGCTGGATCCCGCGGGATGAGATGACAGATTGGTGGGGGCCGGGCGAACGCACCCCGGCCTTCGCGGACCGGGTTCCAGATGGCGTGCTTCTGGCCGAGGAGAATGCGTTGCTCCTGCACCGGTTCAGCGACGACCGCATGATCGGCAACCACGGCGGCCTCACCGAGGCTGAACGCAAGCTCCCGCTCCTTGTGGCGGAGAGTGACCAAGCTCAGGTAGGTGGTGACTAGCCTCTAGGCACACGCCAGAAAACACCTACCGTGTTTGAAAAAACCACTTTTGGTAGTGGCACTTAGCGGTTACACTGAGCTGGAGCCGATTGTGGGCTGTAGGGCAGGGCCATTGATCGGAAACAAGGGAGCGCGGTGGAGCACCACCAAGCGAAGAAGGCAGCCAGGGAGCTGAAGAAATGACTCCAATCTTGAGACACTCATCGCAGCAGAAGCGCCACGGAGAGCGCGGAGCCTCACTGGTGGAGTTCGCCCTGGTAGCTCCGCTCTTGCTGATCCTGCTGTTCGGCATCATGGAGTCGGGCTGGAGCTTCAGCCATCTCCTCGAGGTACGACACGGTGCTCGCGAAGGAGCCAGGCTGGTCGCCACCGCCGGTGACGACCCACTCTGGGCTACCGATGCGCTGGTAACGGCCGAAGTATGCGACCGGATGCACTTCTCCGGCGATGAGACAATGACCACCGTCACGATCACGATGCCGGCCGGACGGGACATCGGCGACCACGTCGAGGTGATGGTCTCCGCCCCGTACAACAGCCTCACCGGCTTCACCTCCCAGTTCTTTGGCAACTTGACCCTCGACTCGACTGTCGAGGTCCGGCTCGAGCAAGTCCCCGCGGCCGGACTCGGCACCGGGGCGCCGCAGACGTGTCCATGAAACCTCGCCGGCCCCGTGCATCCGGCGAGAAGGGCACGGTCCTTCCGTTGGTGGCCCTTGGTCTCGTGGTCCTCATGGGTTTCGCGGCACTCGCCGCCGATGCCGGGAACGGCTACGCGGAGCGACGCCGGTCGCAAGGGGCGGCAGACGCCTCGGTCCTGGCTGCTGCGGTCGAAGGGCTGGGTTCCGGATTCACAGTCCAGGACATGCTGGACGAGGCGTTGGCATTCGCCGACAACAATCTACCCAACCCGCCTACCGAAGAGGAGTGGCGCGACTGCACCGATGGGGAATCACTCCTCTACACTGCAGCAGACTTCACTCCTCCGCTCACTCTCGACAATCACTTCGGCACGATCAACGGCTATACGACCGCGTGCTTCAGCATTTCCGGGGGAGGCGACATGCTCCGGGTCAGGTTGCCGAACCGGAATGTCAAAACGCACTTCGCGCCCGTGATCGGTGTCGACAATCTTCGGGTCCACGCATTCGCCGAGGCGGGCCTCGGCTTGCCCGGCGTCTCCAACGCCCCACCGTTCGTGGTGACCGCCGGTACACCGGGTGGCTCTCAGGAGTGTCTACGCACGAGCTCCTCCGGTCCGCAACTCCCCCAGGTCTGGCAGAGCGGAGGCCCCGGCACTCCGCCAGTGGCCGGCAGCCTGCTTCCCGCTGGGACCACGCCGGCCGATCCGTGTGACGAAGCCGTCTACGACCCGGCGACCCAATTCTTCGGCACGCTCGATCCTTACTTCTACACCGATGTCGAACCGACCAGTCCCCCGGACACCTCCTGCTCGAACCCCGGCTCGAATACCATCGACTTCACCATTGCCGAGGGCATCGACCACCTGCTCGGCGCCTACGGCTTCCCGCCCGGCTACACCGCCGGTGACCCCGAGCTGATCGAAGGCAACGGCTGCCCCGGCGGCCCGCCGGACTTCTTCCCCAACACGATGGCACTCCAAAGCGGCTTCTCGGCGCAGCGGTTAAAGAACGGCTTGCTCGATGCCTCGGTGACCTTCGACGGCAAGAGCGTCCCCGGCCGCCTGAAGCGGTCAGCCAATCCCCTCACGGGTACCTTCGCTGGGGAGTCGATGGACAACACGCCATTGTGGGATTTCATCCGAGACGACGCAGACACGCTCACATCCGCGGACATCCCGCAGCAATGTATCGATGTGAGAACAGCCTGGGAGGGCCAGTCGTTCACGTATGACGACCTCATGTGGGACTACTACGACTTCAAAGAGGCCACCATCTTGTGCATCCAGGCTTGGAGCAGCGGTGACCTCGAGGTATTTGCGAGTGCAATTGCCGGCAACGGCCGGTTCGCGTTCATCCCAGTGATCGCTGAAGGCTCGCTTGCGGCGAGCCCGGTGCACTTCAATGAATTCGTACCCATCTACCTCCAGAAGCTCTATCAGACGAGCAACCAAGCCGGGTTCTCCAGCCCCGAGTGTTGGGAACAAGATCCAACGACCCCCGGTGGTTCAGGCTGGCATACCCACGAGGCCGGCCAATCGTTCAACTGTGGCCGCCCGAATCAGAATGTCGATCGCCTCATGTCGATCGTCCTGGAGTGCGCGATGTTGCCCGACGACATCTGCATCGATGGCAACCCGTCGACGCCGGGCGGTGACCCCGTCCTCGTCATCGAGTTGACCCGGTAGCCGCGAACGTGACCTGGTACCGCGCACGCGTAACTGCCGGCCCCCGAGTCGCTCTGACTACTCCTGGTTCCGGCTGAACCCTGACCAAGGAGCGGGCCGGGGCGGCGCCGAGTGACCATCTGAGTGACTATCTCCGTCAAGTTTCTGCCGGGTTTTGCCGATAACCCGTGAGGGCCCGAAACCGGCAGTGAGTAACAGGCCGACGGACGACGCGGATGGCAGATATGCGAACACACACCTCAACGGGGGATAAGGGAGAGCGAGGCGCCGCGCTCGTCGAGACCGCGCTGCTGCTTCCGCTGCTGATTCTCCTCGTCTTCGGAGTCATCGAAGCGTCATGGGCCTTCTCGCAGCAGAACGACGTTCGCTACGGCTCCCGTGAGGGGGCGCGGTTGGCGGCGCAGAACTTCGGGGACGTGCAGGATGTCGCCGAGGAAGTGTGCGCCCGGATGGACACCATCTATGCGTCCCAGACCCCCACCGTCACGCTGACCGCCGTCTCCGGATCGGGAAACGTCGACAGCCTCGCCGAGATCACCGTCCAGGCCGACGTGCAGACCCTCACCGGACTCCTCGACGGCTTCTTCTCGGTCCGGCTCGGATCGACACTGCAATTCCGCGTCGAGACCCCAACTACAACCGACCCCACCGACTGGTGGGCCGACCCGAGCGGACAGAGCTTCACATGCACTTGAAACCACCCAGACCAGGATCAGAAGACGGCGCGTCTTTCATCATCGTCACGCTCGCCCTCGTCGTGCTCTTCGGGTTTGCCGCGCTCGGCGTTGACGCCGCCGCCGCCTGGGCACAACGCCGCCAGAATCAGGGAGCCGTCGACACCGCGACCGTGGCCGGTGCGCTGCAGACCAGTGAAAAGGCCAGCGGACCCGCAGCGCGGGCAGCCGCAGAGTCGGAAGTCATTCGTATCACCTACGAGTCGATGGATCCCGACATGACATTCGGTGAGTGGCAGCAACGCTGGTACCGGATATCGGCCACACCATGCACAGACGGCGCCGCGGCAGCCGCCGGTTACACAGTGGTCGCACCCAAGTCCGACTGCGTGACCTTCACTACCAACGGACAGCGGATGCGAGTCAAGCTCCCCGACATCGAGACCGATGCCGCATTTGGCGCTGTCGTCGGCATGGACACATTGCGGAGTACCGCTGTGGCCGAGGTCGGTCTGGAGATGGAAGCGGCCGGTGCCGTTCTTCCTTTCGGGTTGCCCAACGGCGCAGCCGGCCCCGTCGAGGTGTGCCTGAAGTCCGGCGCCAACCCCAAGACCGTGCCGCCGTGTGATGGTCCCTCCAGCGGCAACTTCGCCTTCATCGACATCACAGACTTCGGAAACGACTCCATGGGTACCACCACGAACTGTGGCGGGACCAACAACGCCCGGCTCAGCCGTCAGATCACCCAGGGAGTCGACCACCCACTCGGCGAGTCTGGAGTGATCGCACCCGCCAGTCCCGCGGTGCACTCCGACATCACGGCGTGTCTGGAGGGCAACTTCGACGCCCGTCCGTACACGCTGCGGGCCTCCCAAACTGGTAACCGCACCGGGGTGCTCCACGACGGTCTGGCGGCGGGAATCGGCGGCCTCCCCGGTCTGCTGACCGACACCCCCAACGTGACGATCCCCCTCCACGTCTACGACATCGACGACCGCCCGCTGTGGACCTACCTCCTCGGCAGCATCGGGCCGGCGGCGCCGCCCTCGTGCCGGCCGCCGGCAGTCAATCCGGTCGATACCAAAGCCGAGTTGCTGACCTGTCTGAACGATTACGCCAGTTCGGGCTCTATGGCTCAGTTGTTCGACGACGACATCGAGTTCTCGCCGCGGTGGGCGTGGGCCCCGATTCTCACCGAAGCCGCCTGGCCGGCGGGCGCCTCGGACCCGATCAACATCTACAAGTTCCAGAACGTGTGGCTACAGACCACATTGTGGAAGTGCACCGCCAACAACTGTGATGCCATCCACGACCCGGGAGAGCCGGTGGTGGGCATGGTCAACGGCAACGATCAGATCGAAGCCGTCTCGGCATTCCAGATCCCGCGCTCGGCGTTGTCCGCGGAGCTGAGTGCGAGAAGCCCCGACAACGAGGGCACCATTCGATACATCATCATCAACTGATCCACATGAAGACACAAACACACGCCAAGCCAACCCAACGAGCTTCTTTCTGGACTCGTTTTCACGATGAACGCGGCGCCAATCTGGTGGAGTTCTCGCTCATCTTTCCGATCCTGATCGTGTTGATCTTCGGGATCATCGAGTCGTCATGGGCTTTCTCCCAGCACAACGACGTCCGCCACGGAGCCCGCGAAGGCGCCCGGATTGCAGCCGTCGATTTCGGCGACGTGCAAGATGTCGCCGAAGAAGTGTGTGCCCGGATGAATGTCGTTCGCGACACCCAGGCGATCACAGTGACCCTCACGCCGTTGTCCGCCAGCGGCACAACGGACGGTCAAGCTCGAATCACGGTGAACGCCAACGTCCAAACACTCACTGGTCTACTCGACTGGGCTTTCGGTCAGATGAACCTGACCTCCACGATCGAATTCCGGATCGAGGAGCCCCTCAGCGGCGAAGCCCAGTGGTGGAACGGCGGCGCCGGCGGCAGTTTTACCTGTCCGTGACGATCTGAGGCGTTGCGCGGCCCGCATTCTTGGACTACGGGCATTTGAACTATCACCGTAGTGGTAATAGCCTTCCGCCCACCCCAAGGAACGCGAAAGGCCATCGTGAAACGCCTGCTCGGGACTCTCATCCTGCTGACCGCATTCAGCGTAATGGCCGCGGCATGTGGCAACGATGCCCAGACACTCACCGTCTACTCGGGACGGTCCGAGGAGCTGGTGCAGCCGCTGATCGATCAGTTCGAGGCTGAGAGCGGGATCAATGTTGCGGTCCGCTACGCCGATAGCGCAGAACTCGCCGCCACCATCCTCCAGGAAGACACCAACAGCCCTGCGGATGTGTTCTTCGCCCAGGACCCGGCCTCGCTGGGCACCGTTGCCCTCGCCGGCCTCTTCGCGAAGCTGCCCGTCTCGGCAACATCGCGAGTACCGGCCCAGTTTGCGGACGAAGACGGCCAATGGGTGGGCACCTCAGGTCGGGCCCGAACGGTGGTCTACGACACAACGAAAGTCGACGCGGCCGCGCTGCCAGATACCGAGGACGGCTTCGTCGACCCCCAGTGGAAAGGACGGGTGGCGATTGCTCCCACCAATGGATCCTTCCTCGCCTTCGTCGCCGCCAAGATCCTGCTCGACGGTGAGGCGGCCACCCTCGAGTGGCTCGAAGGAATGAAAGCCAATTCGGCGCCCACCTACCCAAAGAACTCGGTGATCGTCGCCGCCGTCGAC
>CAYNHF010000018.1:0-1761 GCA_964397045.1 uncultured Acidimicrobiaceae bacterium
GACGTAGCCGGCCGGGATGCCGATGCTTTCCAGATATCCCGGAGCCTCGGGTCCGCCATGGTCGGCGGAGAGTACGATCAGGGTGTTCTCGAGCCCGACCTCCTGATCCACAAAGGCGAAGAGATCCGCGAGCGTCCGGTCGAGCCGCAGGATGTTGTCCTCGGCCTCGAGGCTGGAAGGCCCGAAGAAATGACCAATGTAGTCATTGGCGGAATAGCTCACACCAAGGTAGTCGGTGATGTCGTCGTCCCCAAGTCCTTCCTCGGTAATGACCGCCTTCGCGAAGTTCGTGGTCATCTCGTCGCCCGCCGGACTGATCGTAAGGAAGGTGGAGAAATAGGGATTCTCGGGTGTCGTGAACTCGTGGGGGAAGGTGCGGCCATAACTGCCGAGCACGGATTCCCACTCCTGATCGTCCCGATCGCCGAACAGGTAGGTGCCAATCGGGTGCAGTAGCTCCCAAGCGGTATTCGCGTAACTCTGGGGTAGCTTCTTGGCGTTCCAGTCAACGACCCACTGGGGATAGTCATCGTAGTAGTAGCTGCTGGTCACGAACTGGTTCGTCGCCTTGGAGAACCAGAAGGCCTTGCCGGCGTGGCCCGCCATCGACACCGCCCCCCGATCCTTGACCGAGACGCCGAAGATCTTGGCGCCGCCGGCGGTGAGCACCCCCAGCTCGTCGGAGAACGTGGTTGTCAGGATGGCCCTGGGCGAGCGGCCATCGCTGGTGGCAGCCCTCTGCGTGGGGTCGATCTCCGTTTCGGCATCGACATCGGCCCCCTCGGTCAAAAGGCGATAGTCGGCGTCCTCGATGTTGTAGGTCGTGACGCCCGTCGTGCGGTCGAACCAGATGTTGCCGATCATCCCGTGGGCCGCGGGGTGTGCGCCGGTTGCCAACGTCACATGGCCGACGATGGTCTCCGTGTTCGCATGCCCGTGGTGTGCATTGTTGTAGTGAATCCCCTCCTCGAGCAGGTAGCGCAGCCCGCCCTCGCCGAGCCGGTCGGCGTAGCGCGTCGGCAAGTCGCCCCGGAGCTGGTCGACGGTGATCTGGAGGACGAGCCTGGGCCTCTCGAACGTGGGTGATGGTGCCGCAGCGGAAGGAGGCGCAGCTGTCGCAGCCGAGGAACCCGGTCCGCTCTGACACGCAACCAGTCCTGCGAGTACCACCGGCAACACGGCGAAGGTCCAAATCCCTGTTACGAACGCACGTTGCAGGGCTCGCGGTGGAGTGAGTCGTTTCTTCATGCTTGGTTCTCCGCTTTGAGTGTGTGCTACCGAGCGCTGCTCGGTCCTCGACTACTGCACCAGTTGAAGCTCGCCGGGTAGCCACTTCCCCTCGTACCAGGCCTCCGTCGGGCTGTAGAGCCGCAAGAGGCAGAACCAGCCGTTGCCGGGAACGGTTTCCATCCAGTCTCCCTCCTTGCCGGCTGGCGCCTCCCGTGCGAGCCTTGGACCCGTTCCTGGCCCGTCACGCACCAGACGCGGCCCGCGAGGTCCGCTCGCGGCGGGTCAGTCCATGAAAGTGACGCGTCCGGTGCCGACGTCGTACATCGCACCGATGATCTCGAGCTTGCCCTCTTCGACGAGCTGGCTCATCACAGGGCTCCTGCTCGTCAGCGCCTCGACGGTCAGCCGCACGTTCGCGTCAGCGACCTTCTGAACGAAGGCCGCGTTCCCTGAGCTTCGATCCCCGTTCCCCTCGACCGCCTCCACCGCGGGGGGGGGGTTGGCGCGCGGGTGCGGGGGGGTTTCCCGTTC
>CAYNHF010000019.1:0-2113 GCA_964397045.1 uncultured Acidimicrobiaceae bacterium
CCACACTCCTCACGCTCGGCTTCGTCCCGCTCATGTACTCGCTGTTCTACCGAGTGAGCTTCAACGACTTCGTCTACCCGACTCGCTGAGCCAGCCGGGCACGGCTCATTCCCGAGCGCTGCTGCGGACCAGCGGACCCTACTGGAGCACGTCGACGGTGGGCTGAACGACCTGCTGCCAGGTCGGACGGTTGTGCCAGTGGATGTTGGGTGGGTCGGCCAAGCCGAGCGCTGTATGATCGATGGCATCGTCCGCTTCGAGCGTCGGATCCCATGCGCTCATCTCGGTCCCGACCTCGGCTATGGTCTGGCGCAAGCTCGCGACCAGCGCGGCGCGACAGTCGGCTCGCACGCCCGTGCTCGCGCACTTCAGTTGCTGATAGGGTGCGCCACTTTCACCGAGCGCCATCTCGAGCACCCTGAGCACGTAGCCGTAGTAACCGCCTTGAAAGGCCGAACCGCCGCCACCTGGCGCATTGTGCCGACCACCGACCATGGCGCCTAGATCCTCCACCGCCGTAATCTGGGGTAGCACCGCGTCGATCATGTGGTCCCACCAGGCGTCCATGAAGGCGACGGCGGCATGGTCTTCGTAGAGGAGACTTTCGGTATCAAAGCCCGGGCCGTCGCGATCCCGACGCATGGACCCGAGATCGCTCGGCCCATGGACCAGCCAGTCCTTCATGAGCTGCACCACCTCTTGCTCGAAGTCATCGAGGTCGCCCACGTCATCGAGAATGGCAAACACAGGCGGCAAAATCACCTGGCCACGAAGGTCGGTGGTGCCGGCGTCGATCATGGCCTCGACCATGCTAGCGCGGGTATGCAGCGGATTGCCCTCTTGCTTGCGGTACGCCTGCAGTCGCGCCTGCAGCATGTCCGACCGGTAGACGGGTCCCCAGGAGGTCTGCGCGTCGTTTGCGTAGAAGCCCGGAGCCTGCCCGTTGTTCCAGTTGACGAAATAGCCCGACGACGGATTCGCCTCGCGTGGATGATTCTCCAGGGGCAGAAAATTGTCGAAGCTGAAGTCGACGTTGGCACGGCCCGTGCCCGTCTGCTGCCAGTCGAACTCGCCCGTCCCCCATTGCGGAAGATCCGGATGGATTCCGTCTGCGCGGATCGGAAGCAAGCTCGAGTTGAAATAAGCGATGTTTTCGGAGTCGAGGTACAGCCAGTTGAAGGTCCCGTTGGTGTGGTTGAACGCATCGAAGAACGAATCCGGATCGGTGACCTCATTGCGGCTGGTGATGAGGAATGTCTTCACCGAGTCCGCCTCACCAAAGAACGTCGAACGTTGGGTGGCAAGCGCCACCGGCTCGCCGTTCACCGTCGCGGTCGCGTACACCGGCCCGTAGTCGGGCGCGCGGAGCACGTGCCGGGTGACCTTCTGGTTCGGAGTCCCAAGGGTTAAAACATTGGTCTCCGCGGTCCATTCATCGTCACGCTGTAGCATGGGCGTGCAGACGCCGTTGTAGAGATAGCCCGTCGAGTCGCGCGTCGCCTCGCCACCACCCTCTTCGCAAAGACGCAACACGCGTGTATCGATGATGTCATCGCCCGCCGATGTTGCGCTGAAGGCGTGGTCGATGCCCCGGCCGATGATCACGTAGGGCATCCCTGCGAACGCCATGCCGCGGCTATGGATGCCGCCTCCGTGCTGAGCAAACTCCATCATTATCTGCGGCGAGAAGTAGCCGGTCTGCGGACCGAATACGGCGATCGGGTGACCGGACTCGGTTTCATCGGCAGCGGCTAGGATCGCGTTGGACATGGCAGTCGTAAAGCTGTCCCCGTTCAATGCCAGGAGCACCCCTTCCACGGTAGCGAGGGCGTGCTCGCGGTCCGCCTCCAATCCCTGCGTCGAGGGCTCGTCCGGGGAGCAGGCTGCCCCAGCCCCGAGCATCGCCGCTGCGCTCGCTATCGACATGAGCTGCGCTCCGTCCATGGCTTGCGCGATGCCGGCCACGGTAACCGGGTCATCGACAACGTCTTCGCCAAAGTTCGGACACTCTACGTCGCCCGGCATGGCGACCCCGGGCTCCACGCAGTCCTCTATGCTCAGCAGGTCGAACCGTTCCAGGCTATCGGCATCTAATAGAACCGCACCCGGGAAG
>CAYNHF010000020.1:0-60182 GCA_964397045.1 uncultured Acidimicrobiaceae bacterium
TTCGCTGACGACGGCGTCTCCGCTTGCGCGGAGTCGATCGATCATCGGGTCGAGCCGGTCGGAGATGGTGCTCTCGCCGTACCACAAGTCGAAATCGACGCTCAGCTCTTCGTAGACCTCCCGCAAAGCAGCGATAGACACCTCGCGAAAGTGTTGCCAGAGGGCTCGATACCCGGGCCGCCCGGCCTGAAGCTGCCTGGTGGCCTCAGTCGCCCGAGCCGAGAAGGCCGGGTCTGTATTCGCCTTGGTCGCTGCGGCGGGATACATCGCGTTGAGATCCTCGACCGTGACTGGTGATTCCGCGGGGTACCCGTCGGTTCGGTGCGGATCGAAATACGGCAGGCCGGGGTCGAGGTCCTCCATCTCCGCAATCAACTGACCCATGGGGACTCCCCAGTCACCCAGGTGGACGTCTCCCGACACATCATGGCCGGCGAAGCGAAGCAGCCGCTTGAGGCTCTCTCCGATGACTGCCGGTCTGAGGTGGCCGACGTGAAGCTCTTTCGCGACGTTCGGTCCGCCGTAGTCGACCACGATCCGTTTCGGTGTGGCGAGTGGAACGCCGAGCCGTTCGGACTCCCCAATCTCTTGAACCTGTGCCGCGAGCGCCTCGTCGGTGAGGGTGATATTGATGAAGCCGGGCCCCGCGATTTCGAGTTTCGCGAACATGGCCCGATCTGTGATCGCATCCAGCACGTCTGTTGCCAGCTCACGTGGCGCCTTGCCGGCTTCCTTCGCTGCCGGCAGCGCTCCGTTGCACTGGAATTGGGCCAACTCGGGTCGCTGCGACACGGCGACCGCTCCGTGAGACGCGTCCAATCCGAGCGACACGAACGCGTCGGCAAAGATCGCGGTCAGCCTGTCGATGAGTGTCATCATTGCCTCAACAGAATCGGAGTCCGTGAGGATAGGTTGCAGACTGGCCGTTCTGATCCCACCTGGTGGCCCGCAGACCGTTGTCCCGCCGCAGGTACACTTCACCACTGCGCCCCAGTAGCTCAGGGGATAGAGCACCGGCCTCCGGAGCCGGGTGCGCAGGTTCGAATCCTGCCTGGGGCACACCTGAGATCCGCCATTGGTCGGCTACCACCGACCAAGACCCCACCACCCCTCCCCAGCGCCCTGCGTGATCCTCGGTGAATACCGCTTGACTCTCCCCCAAGGGGAGACCCAACAATGCAGGGGACAGGAGGTACGAGGAGTGAACCTGATCCCCATCGGGCGGTTCTCGAGGATGACGCGGCTGTCGGTGAAGGCACTGCGGCTGTATGACGAGATCGGTTTGCTGCCACCCGCCCAACGTCGACCCGTCTTCCGGATCCAGTACTACGACCTCGGGCAAGCGAATCGGGCGGCGGCGAGGATCCTGCGCGTGGTCGAAATCCCGCTCGACGAGATCCTGCGATCCTGGAGGCCGACAACCCCGAACTGGCCCGCAAGCACCTGGTCATGCACCGGGAGCGGCTGGCCGAACGGTTGGCAGCTCAGGAGCGCACACTCGCCTATCTCGAGGCGCGCATCCAACGCGAGGAAGGAATCATGCCGTACGACGTCCAGATCGTGGAAGAAGCACCGCAGCTGATCGCAGCCACCAGGAAGCACACGACCTTGCGCCAAATCGGCGACGACATCGGTGCCGGTTTCGGGGTACTGATGGAGACCCTCGGCCGGGAGGTGTTGCGGCATCGGGTCCTCCGCTGATCGTCTACCACCAGGTGATCGACACGGAAACCGATGGCGACATCGAGATTTGCGTGCCGGTTGCCAGCATCATCGCCGGCAACTCCGACGTCTACGGGCGGGAACTCGAAGGAGGCCCCATGGCGACCACCGTCCATCGCGGGCCCTACGAGGAGATCGCTCCGGCGTACCACACGTTGACCGGCTGGATCTCCGAGCACGGCCATGAGATTGCAGGCCCTCCGCGCGAGATCTACCTCAACGACCCCCGGACCGTTCCCCCCGAGGAGCTCCTCACCCGGGTCGGATTTCCCAGCCTCTCCGAGGCCGACTGACCGGCCGGATGCTCCCGGCGTGGTGGCACGTATCGCAAGGGGAGGCGTCGCGCGCTCAGGCCGTCAGGCTCCCGGCATCTGATCGATCTGATCGGCCACCCGTCCTGTCGCGAAGAATGGGCGGACTTCGATCGGATGGTTGGTTGCTACAGCGACCTTGTCTGCCCAGGCGAGGGCTGCATCCAGGTCGTCGGCGTTGATGATGTAGAAGCCCGCAATGTATGCCGTCGACTCGGCGAAAGGCCCATCGGTCGTGACCCTGTCGGCATCGCCCATGCGGACCACGATCGCCTTGTCCGGGCCATGGAGCGCACCGCCGAAGACGAACGCACCGCTTGCGTCCAGCTCGGCTTCGAGGGCTATGACCCGCTCCATGAATGCCTGCATCTCCTCGGGCGTCGTCGGCGCTCCGGGGACCGCACCCTCTACGGCGTAGGTAGACAGCAAGTACTGGCTCATGAGTGCTCCTCATCGTTGGTGCAGATGTTCCCGCGCTCACCCTCCCCACGAATGGGATCGGCCCACGAGGACACCCACGGCAAGAGTAGCCCCGAACGCTTCGCGGCAGAGTGAGCAGCGCCCAAGCCCTCACCTCGCCGACGCAGACACCAGCCGCTTTCGGAGTGCCGGACTCGAGATGTCACAAGATGTTGCCGAGGGCGCCGGCGCGCCAGAGGACGAGCAAATCCATCGTGATCGCTACTCCGACGTGGAGGAACACGCCGGGGACGAAGCTCTTGGATCGTACCGCCATGTACCCCAGCACCAGACCCGCCAGGATCGCCGCGGCGGCCTCGGGCATCGGCTTGGTGAAATGGATCATCGTGTACGGCACCGTCATCACCGGAATCGCCAACCAACCGAAACGACGCAGCAGCCCAAATGTCATGAACCCGCGAAAGAAGGCCTCCACTCCGATGAATTGCAGCGCATAACCCGACTCGTACAGCCAGAACGCAGTTCCGCCTTCTGCCGCTCTGCTGTAGAAGGGGTAGAAGGTCTCGAAGCTGTCGAATCCCGACACGATGAAAAGCACCGGGAACATCAACAGGTACATGCCGCCGTACATCGGCAGGTGTTTCGATATTCCGGACAACCGGAAGCCGTAGGCGCGCGGTGGTCGTTTGATGAAGAAGACGATGATCGCCAGCGGAATCAACACCCGCATCACGAGGGATGCCAACCCCCACCAGAGGTAGCCCCCGATTCCGGGGAACTCGACGAAGGGACCGCCGATGATGTCGGGCACCCAGTCGATCAGACCCGATCTCGTGTAGAAGCCGGCTCGGCCCCAATAGAAGAAGACCAGGAGCAACACGGTGCTACTAATCAGCACGATGACCGCTTCGCGCTCGGTGTCCTTGTTGATCGTCGGCTCGAATTCTGGCAGCGACAAAGAAGGCGGGAGCATCGGGCGAGGGTAAGGCGAATCCACCTTCGCACCAAAGACACGGTGCGCCACGTAGAGCGCCCCGAACCCCACCATCTGCTCCGCCGACTCTCGGCCCACGTCTGGAACGGTTCGTGACGCAGCGGCTGCGGGCGGACTATCGTTTTTCGCGACTCGGCTTTGAGGGAGTGCTGATGCGCCCGATCTGGAAAGGCGCCATATCATTTGGTCTCGTGACGATTCCCGTCGGGCTTTACACCGCGACGGAGAACCGAAGACCAAAGTTCAAGCAGCTGCGCGAGTCGGACCACAGCCCCATCCGATACAAGCGGGTCGCCGAAACCGACGGTCAGGAGGTGCCCTTCGACAAGATTGTCAAGGGGTACGAGGTCGATAAGGGTCGCTACGCGGTGTTTAGTTCGGAAGAGCTCTCCGACATCATGAAGGGCATCACCGGCGGGATCGTCGACGTCGTTCAGTTCGTGCGCCAGGCAGATATCGACCCCATCTACTACCAGAAGTCGTACTACCTGGCTCCCGAAAAGACCGGGATCAAGGCGTATCAGATTCTTCTACAAGCTCTCGACGACAAGGAAATGGTGGGGGTTGCCAAGGTTGCGATTCGCGAGCGGGAGTACCTCGCCACGCTGCGTGCAGAAGAGGGCGTCATCATCATGGAGACGATGTTCTGGCCAGACGAGATCCGCGAACCGCAATTCGAGACACTCGATGAGGCGACCGAGCTACGCGACGAAGAGCTGAAGATGGCGGACATGATCATCGAAAACCTGACCGGGTCCTTCGATCCATCCGCCTGGCACGATGAGTCCCGCGAAGCAGTCGAGGCGGCAGCCCAGGCCAAGATCGACGGTCAAGAGATCGTGGCACCAGATCTCCCCCAGCCGACCGGGGTCGTCGACCTCATGGAGGCACTCAAGGCCTCGGTCGAAGCCACCAAAGGTAAGAAGGCCGTATAGGCCGGTGGCCCTCAGCCGCCGCCCTCAGGCCCTTCCTCCTCCCAGGTCACCGAACTCGGCTCGTCATCCGTGAAGCCCTTGAAGGAGGGCGCGCGCAGTCTGCCCACACTGGTGAACTCCTTGTACTGCACCAATGCCACCAGTGCCGGATGCACGAAAACGGCGTTCTTGGGGAGATCGGCATTCGGCACGAATGGAGACCGTTCCATCGTCATCTGGTTGAGTGCGTGACGGATCGCCTCGAGGGCTGCGTCGTCGAACCCGGACCCCACCGCGCCGACCCATCGCAGGCCGTCTCCTGCCCACATGCCGAGCAGGAGCGAACCGAAGGTCGAAGCCCGGCCCCCCTCTCCCGGCAGGAAGCCGCCGACCACGGCCCTTGCCTGGAGAAACCGGCTGATCTTGCGCCAATCGGGAGAACGCGTTCCCGGGTGGTACACGCTCGCAGTCCGTTTCGCGACGATGCCCTCGATGTCTCGCTCCGAGATGAATCCCCACAGCGAATCAGGATCTCCCATCACCACCTCGGAGACGACGCCGGGAGAGGCGAGGTCAATACCTTCGAGAGTCTCGCGCCGCGCGTGCCACGGATCGCCGATGAGCTGCGACCCTGCGAACAGGACGTCGAATGCGACGTAAGCGACAGGAACGTCACGCATCAAATCCTGCACTCTTGCATCACCGGTGGCGTTCATCCGCTGCTGCAACCTGCCAAAGGAAGGCAAACCCGACTCGTCGAACGCAACCACCTCACCGTCGAGAACCACCGGGAGGCCGGTCGTGAGCTCGGTGAGCTCCGGGTAGGTGGCGGTAACGTCATTGCCGTTGCGGCTGTGGAGCGTTGTTGTCGTGCCGTCCCAAGACAGCAGGGTACGGACGCCGTCCCACTTCATCTCGAAGGCCCAGTCGTCGTCTGAGAACGGCTCACGCCACCGCGTAGCCAGCATCGGCTCGTACACAGGAAGCGAACGAGTCATCAGCCCCCAGCAAGGCCCCGGGCGGGGCGCGTCTGATCGGAAAGTGCAGAGTTGGGGTTCGCCGGCACAAACCGTCGTTCGCCGTTTCTTCCCTTCATGCCCCGCCGAGTTCCTCTTGGACCAGGCGATTGACCACTGCCCCATCGAGCCCCGCTGCGCTACGCATTACGTGCCCGGTGACCCGGCCCGCCTGCTTCGGATCGTCCACCCCGAGCTCGCCGATCGCCTCCCGTACTACTTGTCTCGCGGCGTCCTCGTCGAAATCGGAGGTCGGGAGCCACCGGGAGAGATAGTCGACTTCGAAGGCGAGTTTGTCTGCTTGCTCCTTGCCTGCTTCTCCCAGATCGACGTACTCACGTCGAGCCTTATCCATCTTCTTGACGTAGGAGGCGATCACACCGAGATAGAGGTCGTCATCAGCAGTGGACGCGTCGAAACCGGGGGCCGCTTTCGCCACAGACACCTCTGTCTCGACCTGGCGAATGACATTGACCGTGGGTTTGTCACCCGCCCTCATGGCCGCGCGCTGCTCCGCCACGAGCTCTTCGTGAACCGACACGGTGGGCCTCCTCGCTCCGGTCGGACAGGCTAGTAACCCATTAATGGTTGCTCTCCGTTTCCCGCGAGGAAAACCGCTTGAACATCGTGAAACGCGGGCGTATGCTTCGCAACGACCTTGTGAATGAATTCACATTCACAAGAAACTTCGACCCCTAACCGCCCCCGGAGGCGAAATGTTGACACTCACCGAATGGAGGGAGCTTTCGGCCTGCCGCGACTCCGATCCGAACCTGTACTTCCCCATTGGAAGTACCGGTCCTGCCGTCGGGCAGATCGAAAAGGCGCTGGCTATCTGCTCTACGTGCTCGGTGCAAGAGGCGTGCCTTCAGTATGCGCTCGAGACCAACCAGGAGGCTGGCGTCTGGGGTGGCTATGCAGAAGATGACCGTCGCCGTCTGCGCAAGCGCTGGCTGGCAGAGCGACGCCGACAACGGCAAGCAAGCTGACCAACTCCAGCTGAGTAACGATCGAGCCCGGCCCGAAGCCGGGCTCCTTCTATTGGTGTCCTGGCAGTTGCTACTGGTGTCCTGGCGGCGCAGCCGCGGCGTTACGCCGGCGGAGCGAAGCCCACTCCACCCTTGTTGTCATCGCCCTGAACCACGACGAAAGCCAGCTTGTCGACCGCGATTCCATGGCGGTCGCCGTCGGCGTCCACAATCCAGACGATCCCGCCTGCCGCCAACCCCGCCTCCAGGGTGGCCGATACTGCGTCTCCGTCTTCCACATCGATTTCGAGCTCGCGCGCACCTTCGACGCCGATGCGCACCTTGACTGTGTCACTCATTGCTTCATCCTGACCTTTGAGGTTACGACGGCGGGCATGCTACCGCTGCCAGGCGAGGTCATCGGATGATGAGCTCCGGATGGGTTCGTAGTCTGGGCTTACGAGCCTCCACCTCCGTCGCCAGCGTCTCGAACGCTGCCGCAGCCTCTCCCCCCGGGTCGGCGATCGTTACGGGGAGGCCCCGATCGGCCCCTTCGCGAAGCGCAGGCACCAGCGGAACTTGCGCCAGCAACGGCACCTCGAGGTCGGCGGCAAGCGCTTCGCCGCCGCCTTCACCAAAGATGGGATATCGCACGTCATCGTCCCCGGTGAACCACGACATATTCTCCACCACGCCTATCACTTCCTGGTTCACCTTGCGAGCCATGAGACCGGCGCGTTTGGCGACGCGCTGCGCAGTGATCTGTGGCGTCGTGACGACCACCGCTTCCGCCCGGGGCAGGAACTGCGACAGGGAAATCGCGATATCGCCGGTGCCAGGAGGCATATCGATGAGCAGGTAGTCAGGATCGCCCCAGTGCACATCGGCCAAGAACTGCTCCATGGCCTTGTGCAGCATCGGACCTCTCCAGATGACCGCCTGGTCGGGTTGGACGAAGTAGTCCATCGACATCACGCGCACCCCGTGGATTTCCGGCGGCAGAAGCGTCTCCTCGATCACTGTGGGCTGGCGGTCGACACCGAGCATCTTTGGAATCGAAAAGCCCCATACGTCCGCATCGATGATGCCGACCGTTCTCCCCATCCGGGCCAGCGCGACGCCGAGATTGGCGGTGACAGACGACTTGCCAACGCCGCCTTTGCCGGAAGCGATCGCGATGACCCGGGTCTGGGATCCAGCCTGACCCAGTGTGATCTCGCGCACGGCACCGCCGCGGATGTCGCTTACGAGCGAGGTCCGTTCTTCGTCGGTCATCGTGGTGAACTCGACGGCCACCTGGGTAACCCCTGGCACGCCCATCGCAGCGGCAGTCACATCCACATCGAGCTTGTCCTTGAGCGGGCATCCGGGGATGGTCAACGCCACCAGGACCCGTACCGAGCCACTTTCGTCGGCGTCGATCTCTCGCAGCATGTTGAGCTCAGCGAGCGTCCGATGAATCTCGGGATCCTCGACGGCACCGACCGCGGCACGCACCGCAGCAACATCCACCACCAGTTGCTTCTCCTATCTAGATAGTAGATAGAAACTATAGTGAGCGGCAGTTCGTTTGAATTCGAGGCCAAACCCCAGAAGGACCGCACCGTGGACACCCAGCTGTTCAACCAACAGGTCGGCAACCTGGCATCATCGCTCGGCGACGCCACGCGGCGCGGGATCTACATCTCGGTTCGGGAAGCACCCGAAGCGGTGACCGCGTCCCAGATTGCCGAGCTGTTCGAGATCCACACCAATGTCGCCCGCCACCATCTCGACAAGCTGGTCGCGGACGGATACTTGCAGGTGACGCACCGGCGGCGCACCGGCAAGCGTGGTCCCGGCGCCGGCCGTCCTGCAAAGCACTACGAGCCAACGACCAAGGAAGTGTCGGTCCAATTCCCGGCACGTCGCTACGACCTTCTGGCAGAGTTGCTGGCTCGCGTCGTCATGCGCGTGGCACCGGACGATGCTGCCCAGATCGCGGAGGACGTCGGCCGGGAATACGGTAGGGAGATTGCCGGTGAGGTGGGGCTGCCGCGCGATGCCGGGTTTGACGCTGCCGTCCAGGCGGTGGCGAGAGCAATGATGGGCGTCGGCTTCGACACCGAGCCGGGGCAGGGACAGAACTTGCTGGTAACGCATTTCTGCCCGTTCGGCCAGACCGCACTCAACCATCCCGAGATCGTCTGCAAACTCGACCAGGGCATCGTCAAGGGTCTCCTCGAGGAGACCCGACAGACCGGCGAGCTCATCGTGCTCCCTCACGACCGGGCGGGTGAGGATTGCTTCACCAACGTCGTCGCGGTCGAGTCTGGCTCCGCGGACTGACGCCAGACCTTCTGTCAACGATCGAAGCTTCTCAGGAACCGGTTGATGTCGCGGCGCGTTCGGAGCCTCACCAGCTCGAGTCGTGCATTGTCGGGATCGGCCAGCACGGCCTCGTACTGGCAGCGGTACTGGTCATACTGCGTCCAGGTCCAGAGGATGATGTTGCGGTCCGGGTCGCGACTCGCCACGTTGCGCCACGTCTCTCGATTTCCGTTCCATAACTCCTCGCCGGATAGGACCCTGCGGAGGGAACGACGGGTCACCCTCGCCATCACGAGCCACCTGGGGAGGTCGAGCCACACGAAGGTATCAGCGCATTCGCGGACGTAGCTGCCGACGAAGCTCTGGTAGTTCCCGTCGATGACCCACCGCTCGGTGGCGACCACCTGCTCGATCCGGCGCTGAAACTCATCTGTCGGTAACGGTGTCCAGCCAGGTTGGTGGTAGATCGCGTCGAGTTCCACGTAGTGAGCGCCCGTCCTCTCGGCGAGCTGCCGGCCCAGGGTGGTTTTCCCGGCACCGGAAACACCAACGACCTGGATCCGCTGTCTGGTCGACATCCGGCTAGCTGCTCAGGAGGAGCTCGGCGGCGGCGCGCATGAGGGGGAGCGTAACGGGTAGCGTCTCGGTTATCGACGAGGAGGAACGTGGCCTGGATCAACACGATCCGTGAGGACGATTGGGACGGCGAACTGGTGGAGCTCAGAGGCGAGGTAGCCGATCGAACTCACGACCGCGTCGACAACATCATGCAGATCCACTCCTTGAACCCGCGCGCCATGGCCGCCCACCAAGCGCTCTACGCCTCTGCGATGTCCGGTACCGCCACGCTGCGCAAGGTGGAGCGAGAGCTGATCGCGATCACCGTGAGCCTCATCAACGACTGTCACTACTGAGTGACACACCACCGGCGCGGTCTGCGCCGGCTGCTCAAGGACGACACACTGCTCGCGGCGGTTGAGGAAGACTGGAAGACGGCGGGGCTGAGCCCGCAGCGAGCGGCCATGCTCGAGTATGCCGAGAAGCTCACGGCAACCCCGGCGGAGGTGACCGAAGCCGATGTCGTCACTCTGCGTGAAGCGGGCTTCAGCGACCGTGACATCCTGGACATCGCAGAGGTCGTCGGTTACTACGCCTACGTGAATCGGATCGCCGACGGGCTCGGCGTCACCCTCGAAACGTGGCTGCCTGATGATTGAGCAGGCTGCAGACTGGGCGCTAGAGGCGCGACGCATCCATGCCGATCTCCCGGTAGTGGACGGACACAACGATCTCCCCTGGGCGATCCATCTTCACGCAGCGGGCGACCTAGAAGCGGCCGACCCCGGGAACCCGCTCCCGCAGTTCCACACCGACATCGAGCGGATGCGGCGCGGCGGGGTCGGCGTGCAATTCTGGTCGGTATATGTACCTTCGAGCAGTCCGGCGCCCCTGCGACAGACCATCGAGCAGATCGACCTCACGCTGCGCATGATCGATCGTAATCCAGCCCACCTGGCGCTCGCCAGAACCACAAAGGAGATGGTCGCAGTTCGGTCCTCCGGCCGGATCGCGTGCCTACTGGGTGCGGAGGGCGGCCACTCCATCGAAGGTTCGCTGGGGGCACTCCGCATGTTGCACTCGCTGGGTGTTCGCTACATGACGCTCACTCATGCAGACAACACCACATGGGCGGACTCGGCGACGGACGAGACGCTCCACGGGGGCCTCACCGATTTTGGCGCCGAAGTCGTGCGTGAGATGAATCGAATCGGGATGTTGGTTGATATCTCCCACGTATCCGTGGACACCATGCGCGACGCCCTCGAGGTGAGCGACAAGCCGCTCATCGCTTCCCATTCCTCCGCCGCCGCTTTGACCGACCATCCGCGCAACATCCCGGATGACGTTCTCCGAAATGTTGGGGCAAATGGGGGTGTGGTGATGGTGAACTTCTTCCCAGGCTTCATCGTCGAAGCCGCAGCGGCGATGACTAGTGAGATGTTCGCCGTCCAGCGGGCGCTGCAGGCCGAGCTAGCAGACGACCGCGCGGTGGACGCCAGAATCCAGGAACTCCAGAAGGCGGATCCGATCCCGCGCGGTACCGTCGATGACGTCGTCGACCACATCGAACACATCGCAGACGTGGCAGGCATTGACCACGTCGGCCTCGGCTCCGACTACGACGGCGTCGAAACCACTCCGGTCGGTCTCGAGGACGTATCAACCTATCCGGCGATCACAGAGCGGCTCCTCGCCCGCGGATGGACGGAAATGGACATCCGCAAAGTGCTCGGTACGAACGCACTGCGGGTTCTCGCTGCGGCGGAACCTCCGGCCTCGGCCGGCTGACGACCCGCGGCTCTTCCGGCCCTATCAATCCTCTGCCGCCATGCGGCGCAGCACCATGTGGAGAATCCCACCGTTGCGCAGATACTCGACTTCAACCGGCGTGTCGCACCGGCACGTCGCAACGAACTCGACGGTAGCGCCATCCGATCGGGTGGCCTTCACGCGAACGTCCTGACGAGGACGCAATTCGTCATCAACGTCGATGTCGTAGGTCTCCGTCCCGTCCAAACCCAGGCTGTCTGCATTCTCGCCTGCTCTGTACGTGAGCGGCAGCACACCCATCATCACCAGATTGGATCGGTGGATACGCTCGTAGCTCTCTGCAATCACGGCCTTGACCCCGAGGAGGAATGGGCCTTTCGCAGCCCAGTCGCGGGAGCTGCCCATCCCGTAGTCCTTCCCTCCGAGCACCACGAGCGGTATACCGGCTTCGCGGTAGGCGAGGCTCGCATCGAACACAGTCTTGATGGCGTCGTCGGTGAAGTCGGTGGTGAATCCACCTTCGGTGCCCGGAGCGACCTGGTTGCGAATGCGGACGTTCGCGAACGTGCCCCGTGCCATCACTCGATCGTTCCCGCGCCGCGACCCGTAGCTGTTGAACAGCCGCGGCTCGACTCCGCTGTCCAACAGGAACCGACCTGCCGGCGTGTCGGAGCCGAATCCACCCGCAGGGCTGATGTGGTCGGTAGTCGTAGAGTCACCCAGCTTCAGCAACACTCTGGCGCCTTGGATCGGCGGAATCGGCGACGGGTCTGGGGCGAGGTCGACAAAGAACGGGGGTTCCTGCACATACGTACTTACCGGGTCCCACGGGAAGAGCGCATCGTCTTCGGTGGCGATGGTCCTCCACTCGTCCGACCCCTCGAAGACCGCAGCGTATTCTCCGACGAACTGCTCACTCGAGACCGAAGCCGCCACGACGGCATCGACCTCGTCTCGACTCGGCCAGAGATCCCGCAGGAACACGTCGGCGCCTTCGGAATCTTGACCGATGGGATCCGTATCGAGATCGATATCGACCGTGCCCGCCAACGCGTACGCCACCACCAGCGGAGGTGAGGCCAGGTAATTGGCACGCACGTCGGAAGAGATCCTGCCTTCGAAGTTCCGGTTTCCAGATAGCACCGAAGCCACGACCAAATCGTGTTCGTTGATCGCGCTGCTGATCGTGTCCGGAAGCGGGCCGGAGTTTCCGATGCACGTGGTGCAGCCGTACCCCACCACGTAGAAGCCGCACGCTTCGAGGTCGCCCATGAGGCCGGCGGCCAGCAGGTAGTCGGTCACAACCTTCGACCCTGGTGCCAGTGACGTCTTCACCCACGGCTTGCGGGTGAGTCCACGCTCCCTCGCCTTACGAGCGACCAGGCCGGCGCCGATCATCACGTCCGGGTTCGACGTATTCGTGCAACTCGTGATGGCAGCAATGACAACGGCGCCATCTTCTAGATCGAAAGAGGCACCATCGAACTCGGTACGTACCGGTGGGCTCGCTTCGGTGCCTTCACGACGCAGATCGCCTTCGAGGTCGCGATGCCATTGCGCTTTCATGTCTCCGAGCGCCACGCGATCTTGCGGTCGCGTGGGACCGGCCAGCGAAGGTTCCACCGTCGACATGTCCAGCTCCAGGTCGGCGCTGTAGACGACCTGCCGATTATCGGTGCCCCACATCCCCTGCAAGCGGTAGTACTGCTCGACGGTTTCGATCAGATCCTCGGACCGGCCGGTCAGCCGTAGGTATTTCGTGGTCTGTTCATCCACAGGAAAGAACCCGACGGTGGCGCCATACTCCGGAGCCATGTTGGCAACGGTGGCCCGGTTGGCGAGCGGCATCCCGGCGAGGCCCGGCCCGTGAAACTCGACGAACTTTCCGACCACGCCATGGGAGCGCAGGAGTTGGGTGACGCGCAGCACGAGATCGGTGGCCGTCGCCCCCTCGGGGAGAGCACCGATCAATCGGAGCCCAACGACCTCGGGAAGCAGCATGTAGATGGGTTGACCCACCATCGCCGCCTCAGCTTCGATACCGCCGACACCCCAACCGACGACTCCGAGGCCGTTGATCATCGTCGTATGTGAGTCAGTTCCGACGAGGCTATCCGGATACAGGACGTCACCGTCATCCCACACCACTTTGGCCAGGTACTCGAGATTCACCTGGTGGACGATCCCGGTGGCAGGAGGCACCACCCGGAAGTTGTCGAAGGCTTCCTGGCCCCACTTCAGGAATTCGTATCGCTCGCGATTTCGCTCGAACTCGAGTTCACTGTTGATCTGGAGCGCGAGCCCACTGTTGAAAGCGTCGACCTGGACCGAGTGATCGATCACCAGGTCGCTCGGCACCAGCGGGTTGACCTTGAGCGCTGCCTTCGGGTCACCAGTCATGCGAACAATCGCAGACCGCATCGCGGCGAGATCCACCACGGCAGGGACCCCCGTGAAATCCTGCAGCACCACCCGGCCCGGCTTGAAGGCGATCTCCTTCTCCTCGACCTTGGTGGCGTCGTAGGTGGCGAGCGCCTCGATGTCGGCATCGGTCACGATGTGTCCGTCATGATTCCGCAGCACGGACTCCAGCAGCACCTTGATGGTGTAAGGCAGGGCATCGACGTCTGCCATCGAGTTCAACGCGTCGAGCCGGTAGATCGTACGGGTACCCAACGCGCTGTCGACTGACGTGCGGGCCTGGAACGGGTCATGAGGTTGGGTGGACATGGCGCCTCGCTTGGAAGTTCGGGTCTCTGTGCCCTCAGTACAACCACTCTACCGAGGCGATTTGTGAGCAATCCCCGGGTAAACGATGGCGAAGATGCGTCCAATGCGAAGAATCGCGGTTCTTGCAGGGTGCGTCGGGACGTTGCGGGCCGGATGCCCCACGGCCAAAATCGAAGTGCGTCAGTCGCCCCAGAACCGCTGTTCTTTGAATGGGTCTCCGTACATGTGGTACCCGTTCCGCTCCCAGAACCCGGGCTGATCCTCATCCAGGAGCGTGATACCCCTCACCCACTTGACCGACTTCCAGAAATACAGGTGGGGCACGACGAGTCGAAGCGGATAGCCGTGTGCGAGGTCGAGCGGCTTCCCTTCGTACGTGTGGGCGAACAGGTTGCCTTCGGCGAGGAAGTCCGCAATAGGCAAGTTGGCAGTGAAGCCGTGATACGCGTGAACGAGCACGTGACTGACCGTTTCGGCTGGAGCCAGTTGGTCCCAGACATGCCGAACGGATACCCCCGTCCAGGTGGTGTCGAGCTTCGACCACTTGGTGACACAGTGGATGTCTGCGATGAGTTCGGTAGCGGGCATTGCCTGGATCTCTTCCCAGCTCCAGCGGCGCGGCTCGGCCACCAACCCGTCCACGGCAAAGTCCCACTCGGCAAGATCGATGTCCGGCACCACTCCCGCGTGCAATACCGGGAAACGGTCGGTGACGTATTGCCCGGGCGGAACTCGCGCCGCATCAATGCCCTTGGCCGCCAGCTCATCGCGATTACGCGTGAAGAAGCTCATGGCGCGATGTTAGGCGGCTCAGGGCGCACAGCTCACAGGATGCGCCGCGCATCAGGACTACACCGGCCAGAGAGGTATCGTCTTCGGCATGGAACTCGAGACCCCCGAAACGGGGGAGGCACCATCCACCCCTACCTCACGTGGCTGGGTGCGTTGGCTGGCAATCCTGGCCGCAGTAGCCGCGGTGGTGGCAGCCGTCGCCTACATCGAGTCCGGAGACGAGGCATCCACGGCGTCAGGTTCTTCCACCACCATCCCGCGCCTCTCTGATCTCGCCGGTGAGGCGCCTGGCAGCAACGAGGTGGCGGCAGACTTCGAAGTGCCGACACTCGCCGGCACAACTTTCTCGCTTGCCGCTCATCAGGCAAACGACGGAAGGCCGGTCTTCCTCAACCTGTGGGCGTCGTGGTGTTTCCCCTGCCGGGAAGAAATGCCGGACATCGATGCAGCGGCGCGGGCACACCCCGAAGTGCTCTTCATCGGTGTCGCCGTCTCAGATGACAGAGAGGCTGCCGCAGCGTTTGCGCGCGAGATCGACGTGCAGTACACCATTGGATTCGACCGCGACAATCAGGTGGCAAACGGCTATCCGGTCCTGGGAATGCCGGGGACATTCCTGATCGCTGCGGACGGGACCGTGATCAAAACCGTCTTCGGCGGTCTCTCCGCGGCCGAAATCAACCAGTTGCTCGCTGAATCGTTCGACGTCTAACGCAGATCGACTAGCGGTCACCACGAGTACCGGCTTGTCAACGAGGGTGCTCGTCCGACCACTTCGCCGGCCGCTTCTCAGTGAACGCCGCGATGCCTTCGGCCGCATCCTCAGTCATGCCGACCGCGGTCAGCCCCATCTGAAGATGATCGAGTGCTGCGTCGAAATCCATGTCTGCTACTGCGTAGAACGCGTGTTTGCCGATAGCCATGGTCGATGGACTCAGGGAGATGAGTTCGGCGGCGATCGCGTCTACAACAGTGTCCAGGTCGTCACGCGCAACAACGCGAGACACCACGCCGAGTGCGTGGCCCTCGTGGGCGCTGATGCGCTTGCCGGTCGCCATCATTTCGAACAGTGCCTTCTGAGGCACGATCGGCGCCAGTACGGCCGTGATCATCATCGGCCAGAGCCCCACTCGCATTTCCGGCGTACCCAGGAGGGCGTCTTCGACCGCTACGACAATGTCGCATGCCGCAGCAAGCCCGAAGCCACCCCCGAGGGCGTGGCCGTTGACTCGAGCGATCGTGGGCTTTCCGCAGCGCCGCAGTTGACGGAACAGATCGGCTAATGCGCCACGGGATCCATGCTGGCGCAGCGGATCATCCAGAAATCCAGACCCGAGGTCGCCGCCTGCAGAGAACGCGGATTTTCCGGCGCCGGTCAGCACCATCACCCGGACATCGGGGTCGGAGTCTGCAGCCCGCACCGCCCGCTGTAACTCATCCATTGCGGCGTTCGTGAGCGGATTGCGTCGCTCCGGTTCCGAGATGGTGATCGTGGCTCGGGCATCCCGGACGTCGTACTCGATCACGCTTTCCTCCATGCGAGTCGCCGAAGTCGAGCCTACCGCGGCGTTGTGAGGACCTTCTTCCACATGCCCGCCAGGGCGCTAACGTCGTGACATGCTGTGGTTCCTGGTCGTCTTTGGCCTCGCGGTGGTCGTATCCCTACTCCGCGGCGGAAGAATCTCGAATATCTCCGAAATCAGACTCAGGGGTTGGTGGCTCCTGTTCCTTGGATTTGGCATGCAGATCGCGGCCGGATTCTTCGACGCAGAGCGGTCCGACCTCGCCACGGGCCTGGTGCTGTTGTCGTTTGTGCCGCTGATGGCAGTCGTTTGGCTGAACCGGGACGAGGCGGGGATGTGGATTGCAGGCATCGGCATCCTGATGAACTTCACGGTGATTGCACTCAACGGAGGCATGCCGGTGTTGCCCGAGGCCGTGGAGTTGGCTGGCGGATCTGCCGCGGCATTCGAACTCGACGCGAAACACGTACTTCTCACCGCAGACACCCGACTCCCATTCCTGGCAGACATCATTCCTCTGCCGCGCAGCGTGATCTCGCTAGGTGATGTGTTCCTGGCAGTAGGTCTTGGAGTGTTCATCGAGGATCAGCTGAAACAGCCCAAACGCCTGTTCCGGCATCGCGTGCAGGCAGACCCTGGTAGCGCCGCGGAACGTTGATCAGAGACGACGGGCCAGGCCAAGCCGTGGTGTTCGCCACACGAACTCGGGATTGAGTCGCCAAGCCCTGAGGTACGCGTCCGACACCTGCTGACGGCTCGCCAGCGCAGCGACGATGTCTGGTCGGATGCCCGCCCTCTCGAGTTCGGCTAGCGCCTCATCTCGACCGAGGCCGGCGCCCCCATCGGGAGGAAAACGCAGAGCATCGAACTCGGCGGCCGCCTCGGCAAGTCGGATGACGGTCTGATCTGCCAGGTCACTCAGCGGTAGCCCGAACAGCAGGGCGGAGCTGGACGTAGCCGACTCCGTCGGGTCGCGAAGTTGATCGTCGATGGATCTGGGAAGGGTGCCGGTGTAGTTGTCCGTAGCGAGGTAGAGGAGAATCACGTACCGCAGTTGCTCGATCCGTTTCGCGTCGAAATGCAGTCGCTGGCCTGCATCGACGGCCGTGCGTTCGAGGCGCCCATCGGAGTCGTTGACCACCCCCCGCACATTCAGAGCCGCCGTCACCGTGGCAAGCAGTGCTGCCCGCTGGGCCTCTGTTCTCATCTTGATGAGCGGCAGAGCGGCGAGCGTCACGGTCAGCACCATGACGACGACGATCCACGCCGGGCCGAGAAGATTCACGGTGGATGCGACCACACCGACCGCCACCGCGAGCAGAACAGTTCTCCAGACAAGCGGCGCCGCGCCGCGAACAACCCCGTCCAATGACGCCCTTCCGTAGCCGTACCAGGCGATGCCAGTTACTAGCAGAAGATTTGTGATGAGCGCGCAGGCAGATGCAACCGCGACGGCCACCACGACCGCCAAGGATGGGCCAACCGCTACGGGCCGGAGCGATTCGAACACGACACCCGCCACAAACCCAGCGAGCACCAATTGAGAGAGGTTGGATATGTACCTCGCAAGATCCGCCTCGCGACGCTCCACCTCGCTGTACGCCATCATCGCCGCGAGGACGACCGCCACAAGCGGAGCATCGCTAGCTGCGCTCATTGCTAGCCCCCCGTAGCCGAGGGCAATGCCGAAACTCCAGTCGACGCGTGGAGCAACCGCTCCTGTTGAGAAGCCAACAACCACCATCGCGACTGCAACTGGCAAGAATCGAACGAGTTCCGGCCCGAACGACGCAAGCGAGACGGACGCACCCAACGCCGCAACAGCTAGCAACGCCAACAGCGCGCTCAGCGGTGACAAGGTCCGCCGCGAAGCAGGCCGGCTATTCACAACCACCGGCGATCTCAACACTGCCGACGAGGTTCACAACATCGGGCGCGAAGCGATATCGCGACTCTACGCTCAATTCATCGACGCAGTGCCCAATGGACAGCCCCGACGCCAGGAGCTCCTGCGTACGACATGCCACGGCGAGTATCTGGGACCTCAGATCGATCGCCGGATCCGGACCGGCCCCCGGCACTCGGTAAGGCTCGGCTGCGCCGGCTACAAGACGACCAACTCGGGCGAGGGCAGCCGAACCGCCGACCAGCTCGGCCGACCAACGGGCAACGTCGGCATGGGTGAAGCCCAATTCCCGGATCTGGCGTGTCGAACAGAAGACCCTCCCGAGATCGTGGACGAGGGCCGCCTTCTCCAGGTCTTCCAGGTCACGGCCCCGGCACCCGCTCAACTCGCCCATCTTCGTCGCGATTTGCGCGGTTGCCAGCGAGTGCCCGGGTAGGGATGCACCCGCCGCTTCAGGCAACCTGCCCAGAGCGCGCACCGTGGCCCACTCGATCTCCTCGTGACGAAGAAGACTCCTGTACAGAGCGATGAACAGAACCAACGGAACGAGTGCCACGACGCCTGCCCAAACCGGGGAGAAGGACCAGAGGGCACCCAGCGTGAGTGAGAGGCTGAGCACCACAGCGGCGACGGGCCAGTCACGCAGGAGGCGAGAAAGACGGAACCCCATCGACTCTGAAGGTGCCGCTTCCGCGGCAGCCCGCAGCAAGGTATCAGCCGCGAACCACGTGCCGAAAAGGAGCATCGCGACACCGATGTCGAGCCACTCCACCGTGGACGTCTGGAACAGTGGATGCACGCGCTCGGCAAGCGCCCAGGCAGCTACGAGAACCAGGGCGGCCATCCCATCGAGCCAAGGGCGAACGACGCCCGGCCACCCCAGTTCGCACACCAGGCCGGCTACCAGCGCTCCGACTCCGATGGCCAGGGCGATCGTCGATACCGGGGCGCCGGCGACGACTGCTGCCAGTGCAGCAAATGCGGCCAACGACCAGCCCCGCGCCGACCGAGAAGGGACGGCCGCAAGAGCAGCCAGGGCAAAGCCGATCAGCAGAGCAACTCCCGCCGGCCAGCCAACCATTCCCGCCAAGATCTCAGCCCCCTATGTCACCTAGCCTACACTAGCGGGAGTTAACGATATGTGAAGAGGCAGATACGCAACCGAGGTGGGAACCCAGCTGTCTCTTCAGGCCTCGAGCTCGCCGCGGTGTGTCAGGACGCGACGGAGTGAGGCGGTGACGTCGGGGTCGAAGTCGTAGGCCGAACCGCGGTGGACCAATTCGAGCGCGTCTACCGGCGGAAGATCCATGTCCTGTCGCGCTTGGTCGTATGCGCTCACAACCTTGATGACCTTCGACGGCATCGGCACCGTCGGGTCCTTCACCTGACCCGCCTGCCGATACGGCCGGTGCTGCTGACGTACGTAGTCGGCGACGCGGTGAAGATACGGAGCCTCATCGACGATCTGTGCACCCCACCTGGCAATGTCCTCGTCTGTGTAGCCGGCACGAAGGATCGCCGGCTCATTGAGTGTGATCCGGCCAATGTCGTGTACCAGAGCCGCGTACTCGAGTTCGACTACCGCGTCGGGGTGCATCCCCAACTCCCGAGCGACGGCGAGTGAGAGATCAGCCGTGCGCGACGCGTGACCGGCCGGCGCCAGGCCCCCGACCTCGGGGATCTGCGCCAGCGCACGAATGGTCTGGCCGTAGGTGCGTTTTGTGTCGTGGTAACGAACGAAGGCCAGATGGCTGAAGAGGTAAGGCATCACCGCAATCGGCAGCGCCCACCACCCGACCGCTGGCCAAGCAAACCCGAACAAAGCGCCGGCAACGAAGATGCTCAACGCAGCCGCCCAGTCCTCCAGAGCCAGCAGCCAGAGGTAGCGGACGGACAGATCGGGCCGATCGAATCCGACCAGCGCTTGGAGGCCGGCACGCATGATGTACCAGGCAACCGCGGCCAACGAGAGCACGGCCAGAGTCGCCATGCCGGTCATTGCGTCCAGCCCACCAAAGGCCTCGGCGATGCCGTAGAAGACTCCAACGAATACGGCGAGAGACACGGTGTCCGATACGAACACCGCACTCTCGTCGGGTCCCGGCCGAAGCACGAGGCTCACGAGCCATGAGGTCGACATCCCGACGGCATAGATCGCGGCAACCGCAACCACATCTGGTACCAGCAGCACGACGGCCGTCGCCACGCCGAAGCCCAGATGGATCCGGGTTCCGCTTGGGGCAGGCACCGAGAGCGTCTGGGCAATCGCCAGCACCGCAGCCCACAAGCCGATCGTGACCGGGTCGGTCGTCGATACCGCTGCCAGGAAGACCCCGGCTACCAGGGTGAGGAGCCATAGCCCGATCGAAACCCGCTGTACCTGCCGCTCAGCCATCGACGACCGCCTTGCCCTCGGCTCTTCGGCGAGCCTCGGCCTCGTCGGCAACATTGGGGGAGCCGTATCGTTCCTCTCGACGTGTCAACGCGGTGATGAACGCCTCCACGACCTCCGGGTCGAACTGGGTGCCAGAACAGCGTCTGAGCTCGGTGAACGCATAGTCCTGGGTCAGCGCGACGCGGTAGGAACGGGTCGACGTCATGGCGTCGAACGAGTCTGCCACGCCGAGAATCGAAGCCTCTACCGGCGGCCGGCTATCGAAGGAGGTCCCTGCAGGTCCGTAGCCGTTGCCGTCGAAATGGGTGTGGTGATTGGCCGCGATCGACACCATCGGCTGAAGGAATTCGACCTCGGCGAGGAGATCCTCAACGAGGTGGGTATGCGCCTGCATCTCCTCGTATTCTTCATCGGTGAGGCGAGCACGTTTGCGGATGAGATCGCGCGGGACCGCCAGCTTGCCCACGTCGTGAATCAACGCCGCCCACCGCAGCCGTTCGAGCCTGGTACCACTGAAGCCCATCTCCTGGCCGATCAGATTGGCGAAGTACGCCACCCGCTCCGTGTGCCCGCGCGTGTAGAGGTCCTTGGCCTCGAGCGCTTTGATGAATCCCCGCAGGGTCGACTCCTGGGCCTCTCGGAGCTGCGCGTACGATGCAAAGGTCATCTGGGCCAGGTAGAAGACCGCGAAGATCAAGGGGAGCATGTGGGGACCTGCGTGGAGGTATGCCGCACCAAGCAGACCACCAAGCAACCCCATCCCCACCATCGGGAGAATGATCGCGCCCATGTTCGACCAGGGCCTGAGCCCGCGCTCACCGAACACCCCTCGTACGATCGAGCTCACTAGCAAGACATTCAGCACTCCGTAGACGACGGCTGCAAGGCCACCTGCCAAGGCAACCCGCCAGAGGGGCGCAGCGGCGAAGTCTGGCCCAAGAATGAGGGTCAGCACGGCGACGGAGACTGCCGACGTGACCACGATCTGCCCGAAGTTGACCGCCGGTTGGAACCAACGGCGTTCCCTGAGATCAACCGGAGTCACTAGACCGAGGGCGGCCATCGTGGCAACACCAAGAATCGCACTCTCGGCCGTGAAGGCGACAGCTGCGGTCATAATCACCATGAGGCTTGGACTGACAAAGAGCCTGTCGTTGACCTCGACGGCATTCCATTCGAAGTAGATCACCGCGACAGCGAAGATTGCCCACAACCAGACAGGATCCGGGAACGTCTGGCCGTCCCAAACGATGAGCGTCAGGAGCACACCAGCGCCGATCGCGGCGAAGCCGATGGCAAAGATGATGCGACGTCTCTGTTGTGTATGGGGGTCCACGCCGTACATGACGAACTCCTGAAAGAAAGGTGGGGAGCGCCCGAGTCGCTTATCGACTTAACCGACCCGAAGGTTGGCTGCACCGGACAGCAGAGCCGCCGCGAGACCGCTCAGCACGAGTGCAGCTTTGATCAAACGAGTACGCAAGGTGTTTTCACCCCAGAACTGAATTGCTCGTCGCCGGCATCATTTCCGCCGGTTCAGGCAAAGATTCCGCTTCGCTGAGTGTGAAATTCGTTATGCGAACTCGGGTGCTATCCCCGATCATCCGACGACCCCACTCTCGGGACCGCTGGATAAACCTTCAGTTGTCTATGTGCACGCCTGCCCCAATGCAGCCCGACCGCGTCTCAAGCGACACCCGTTCGGACAACACTCCACCTCGGCATGGGCCACCCCCTTACAAGAGGCCCGTGCTCGTAAGTTACGGGCAACGAGGGTTCGTTGCAAGGACAAAAACCTGCACTTGTGCCACTCCCCATGGCCGTCCGACTACGCTACGGTGTCAAAGAGGGAATGGGACAGTGCTCGATTACGAAGAATTCGAGGAATCGCTGACCAGGCTGGACTCGATCGACGCGGCCAGAGTGATCGGCGACGGCAAACGAGTGTCGGAAGTTCACGTGGTGGCGCGGCCTGAGAAGCCTGCCAAACAGGTGGTTCGCGACGTCCAATCGCTAGCCATGGCGCGCTTCGGCGCCAGCATCGATCGCCGGGTCGTCTCGGTGGTTCAACTCACGCCAGACAAGATCCGACATCCTGTGGTCGAACGCCCCGCACTCGTGGGAGTCAAGGAAGACCCTGCCGGGTCCCGAGTCGACGTGAAGGTGACCCTCGGCTGGCAGAACGAAGAACATGTTGGCAAGTCACACGGCCCGACCGCCGCATCCGCGCGGCTGCGGCTGATCGGTGAAGCGACCCTGGCCGCGGTGGAGTCGCTCTACCCGGATGCTCCCCCCCTCGCGCTCGACGCAATCGGGCCATCGTCGATCGGTATGCGCACGGTCGTCACTGCGATCGTTGTCACCACCAGCGACCGAACGAGCGAGGAGGCGAGTGTGGGTTCCGTCCTCAGCCAAGGGGACCTGACGGAGGCTGCGGTACGAGCCGTCCTGGACGCCTTGAACCGGCGGTTATCGTCGGGCGAATGACCGATGTACCGCGGCGGGCGGCAGCATCCACCGCAGACACTGGATCGCTTGAACCCACAGCTGCGATTGCGGCGACTCCGCATTTCCTAGCCAGCTCAGCAGCAATCAATGTGATCGAACGCGGCGGCAATGCGGTTGACGGCGCCATTGCAGCCAATGCAGTACTCGGCGTGGTTCTCCCGGACACGTGTGGGATCGGGGGTGACCTCTTTGCCCTCGTGCACAGAACCGGAGCCGAAGCTCCAGCCGCCCTCAACGCCTCAGGCCGGTGCGGGGCCGGGTGGTCTGCTGCAGGACTCCGCAGTCAAGGCCTCATCGAGATCCCCATCGACAGCCCCGCCTCTGTCACGGTTCCGGGATGTGTCGATGGCTGGCTGGCTCTGCTTGATCGCTACGGAACGCTTCCGCTATCGACCATTCTGGCGCCGGCCATCGGTATCGCTGAGGGCGGGTTTCCGGTCTCGACAGAACTAGCGGCGTCTCTAGCTCGCCTCCGAGACGGGATCGGCAGCCAACTATCAGCAGCTGCCCTCTATCCAGATGGCGACCCCCCGGCTGCCAACACAACACTGACACGGCCCGACCTCGCGTCGACACTCCGCCATATCTCGGAGGAAGGAAGGGATGCGTTCTATCGCGGCCGAATGGCAGAGGCGATCATCGAGGCGACGGACGATGGGATCACCCAGCTGGACCTCGACCAGCCACAGGCTGAATGGATCGAGCCGGTTGGTACCACGGTTTTTGGCATGCAAGGCTGGACCATCCCCCCCAACAGCCAGGGTTACCTCACTCTGGCGGCAGCCTGGATCTTCCAAGAGCTCGATCCCCCGCGCGACCCCGAAGACCCTGCGTTCCATCATGCGCTCGTCGAAGCGTACAGGTCGGTCGCGTGGGAACGCGATGACCTCGTCAGTGATGCCACCACCGCGCCGTTGCCGCCCGCGGTCCTAGTAGACCCCACCCGGCTGAGGGAGCGGGTCGACCGGCTCTCCATGACGACCGCAGCCAGCTGGCCCCGCCCTTCCGCCGCCCCCGGGGGGACCGCCTACTTCTGCGTTCGTGACGGCAGCGGAATGGGAGTGTCCTTCATCCAGTCGAACTATCACGGAATCGGGGCTCGCATCTCGGCGGGTGACACCGGCGTCTTCCTGCACGATCGGGGCGCCGGTTTCAACCTGGTACCGGGACACCCGAACGAGCTGCAACCCGGCCGCAGACCGCTGCACACGCTCTCGCCCACCCTGTGGACGCGGGATGGCGACCTGCAGCTCCTTCTGGGCACTCGTGGTGGCCAATACCAGCCACAGACGTTGCTCCAGGTCGCTGCAAACCGATTCTGGGCAGGGATGGATTCGCGGACTGCCCAGGAACGGCCCCGCTGGCAACTGGACGGCCTCCAGGTGGATCACGCACCCGAGCTGTTGGTCGAGTCCCGAATGTCACCAGGAGTGGTTTCCGGCCTGGAGAGTCGAGGGCACCGAGTGAGCACGGCCGGGCCGTGGATGGCTGGATGGGGCCCGGTTTCGATGATCGAAGCCGACGCTACCGGCGCTCGCGGCGTGGCCGACCCGAGGGTCAGCACCACCGACATCGCTTCGCGGCGACCCTCATTGCTCGAATAGTCCCTCTATCGGTGCGTCGGTCACCGGCCGCCGTTTCCCTTGCTTCCGCTTCCGTTGCCATTCGTAGCCACTGAGAACGAGTGCAAGAACGATGACGATCACGACGATCGCAAGCCCCCATGGCCAGCCGAATGAGCCTCCCACGTCGCCGAACAGCTCGTCGTTGAGTGCCAGCTTGTACTCGGTCTCGAGCGCAGCCCACCTTTCCGCGGCGGGATCGCGCAAGACACCAGTCCCGTGTTGAGCGACGGCAAAGTCGACCATGTCACCGACTGGTGTCTCTCCGAACTCAGGATTCCAGGCGAACAGCGCATCCTGTGAGCCGTCTGCGGCCCAATTCGCGGCCGACTCAGTTCCCGAAGGATCGCGCAAGAAATTGGCGCGAAGCATCACCACATGGTGCGCCTCGAGCTTTCCGGCAGCCCGAGACATGTACCACTGCCCGATCGCGTCTGCCAGCGGCTGCGGATACCCGGAGAGACCCGCGGTTCCGGCCGTCTCCCACAAGGCGGCGTAGGCGAGGCCATATGCAATTGCCGGTTGGACACGCCTGATGTCCGAGGTGTCGATCGCCACGATTGCCTCGGGGCCGAACGCTACCGAATGGACCCTCTGACCGAACGGAACGATGCCGGTGCGGTCGAGGGCCACCTCCGGCCCGGCGAGGCACAAGTGCGTGCGTCGGGCCACGCCGAGGTCTTGCTCTAGCCAGCCGGCGACTTGCGCAGCGTCAGCCTCGAACCGGCCGATGATGCCAGGCGTCAATCCGGCGCTGTGAACTACGAGGGTGGGTGTCTCCGACACGAGCACCCAGGGCACGCCTGGGAACACAGACGCGCAGCCGGATTCCTGAGCAGAAACGGAAGGAATGACAAGGAGCCAGCCCAGAAGGACCAGCACAGCAAACTGGCCAATGCGGCGAAACGCCATGATCGAATTGTAACGAGATGCCCGGCTAGGCCAGCCCCCGCGGCCGCCCGGGGGGTCGATGGCCCCAGTCAAGAGACATGCCGGGCTCGCGACGTTCTACACTTACCCCATGAAGAAATTCACCATTTTGCTCGCCCTCGCGATTGCGGCAGGCGCAGTCATCGCTTACTTGACCCGTGAGCAAATGCTGCCGACGCCTGAGACGTCACATGAGCCGCCACCAAAGCTCCGGCCTGCACCCACTCCAGAACCAGCGGAAGCGGTGGACGCCCCGGAATCCACCGACGACCTCACCGAAGTGAAGGGAATCGGGCCGACCTACGCAGCGAGGCTCGCTGCGATGTCCATTACTACAAGGGCCGCTCTGGCGACGGCCGACCCTCATGAGGTAGCGGAACGCGTCGGGACCAGCCCGGCCACGGTCAAGGCCTGGCAAGCAGACGTCACCCAGTGACGCCGGAAGCCAGGGCCGAATCACCCGGCCCGGCAGCCAGCCTCTACACCCCTCAACCGGAGGCCCTCTCCAGCCTCTTTCCGGAAGAGCCTGCCTACCGCAGCAGCCAGATCCACGAGTGGCTCTATGACCATCCAGTGCTCTCTGCAGACTCCATGACCAATCTGCCCAAGGTCCTGCGCGAGTCGTTGCGGGACCGTCTCTGGCCCTTCACGGTGGAGATTGCTCAAACTGCAGACGCCACTGCAACCCGCAAGTGGCTCTTCCGCACCCCAGACGGCAACTCGATCGAGTCGGTGCTGATGGGGTACCCGAAGCGCATGACCCTATGTATCTCGTCTCAAGCAGGCTGCGCGATGGCGTGCACCTTCTGCGCTACCGGGCAGTTCGGATTCGAGCGCCAACTCGATGCCGGAGAGATCGTGGCCCAAGTCGCATATGCGGAAGCTCACCTGGCGAAACACCCCATGCCTGGATCACCCGCGCGGGTCACCAATGTGGTCTTCATGGGAATGGGTGAACCACTCGCCAACTACGACAGGGTTCGCGAGTCCCTGCGCCGTATGATCGACGTCATGGGCAGGTCGGCGCGCTCGATCACCGTCTCCACAGTCGGAGTCGTACCCGGAATGCTCCGCTTGGCCGATGAACCCTGGCAAGTCAACCTTGCGGTGAGTCTGCACGCTGCAGACAACGACCTGCGATCGCAGCTCGTCCCTCTCAACAAGCGGTATCCGCTTGAAGACGTCCTGGCGGCAGCCCGCCACTACTTCGAAACCAAAGGCAGACGTATCTCGATCGAGTGGACCCTCATTGCGGGCAAGAACGACACACCCGACCAAGCCAACCAGCTGGCACGGATCGCGCGGCGCCTCGGTGCCCACATCAACGTCATCGCCCTCAATCCCACTCCGCTCAGCCCGGACCGGCCACCCAGCTCCGCCATCGTTCACGACTTCCTGGCGACTCTGGAGGATGCGGGCGCCAACGTCACCCTTCGCGACACGAGGGGACAAGAGATCGACGCAGCATGTGGGCAGCTGCGAGTCCGGGCCGCGATACTCGGCCCGGAACCGGCACGACCAGGTAGCGGTAGCCTTGCCGGGACTGCGAAGGAGTGATCATGAGGCTGGAAACGGGAGAAACTGCACCGTTCTTCTCGAGAATCGACGACACCGGGCGCGACGTCACATTGGGCGACTACGCAGGTCACAGCCTCGTTGTGTACTTCTATCCCAAAGCGTTCACCCCGGGGTGTACAACCGAGTCCTGCGACTTTCGAGATCGCCACGAGGCCTTCTACGCCTTGGGATACGAGATCCTCGGGGTCAGCCCGGACCCGATCGAGCGCCTGGAGCGCTTCCGAGCCGAGCATTCACTGCCGTTTCACCTGCTCAGCGATGAGGATCACTCGATGGCTCAAGCCTATGGGGCCTGGGGAACGAAACAGAACTATGGCCGGGAGTACCAGGGCATCATCCGCTCCACCATCGTCATCGATGCCGCAGGTAAGGTCGAATATGCCTGGTACAACGTGCGGGCCAAAGGTCATGCCGATCGCGTGGCCAAGGATCTGGTTACAACCTGACCCATCCCGAGATGGTCCACCACGTTGTGATCTGGGTCGACCGACTCATTTGCCGCACGAGAGGTTTCCCTCGTTGGTTGACGCTTCTACAGTCTGACGTGGAAAGGGGGGGAGCCTTTCATGCGCGAGAGACTCGATCGGCAGGGGGACCGTGAAATCCATTCGTAAAGCTGTATTCCCCGTCGGGGGGCGGGGGACCCGGTTCCTGCCGGCGACCAAGGTCTTGCCGAAGGAAATGCTGCCCATCGTGGACAAACCTCTGATCGAGTATGCCGTCGAGGAGGCCAGGGCGGCAGGTCTCGATGAGATGATCTTCGTGACGGGTCGTGGCAAGTCGACCATCGAAGACCACTTCGACGCCCATACCGAGCTCGAATCTGCACTTGAAGCTGCAGAGCAATCGCTCGAAGTGGACTCGATCAACGGCCAGGCCCAACCAGGCGAAATCGCCTACGTAAGACAGATGGAGCCGCTGGGCCTCGGACACGCCGTGTGGTGCGCCAGAAAACTACTGCGAGATGAGCCATTCGCGGTGATTCTCGCCGACGATCTCCTCCAATCCGACCGACCTACGATCGGTGACCTGATCGAAGTCCACCAGGACTACGGAGGCAATGTGGTGGCGTTGATGAACGTCGCGGATGATGAGACGGATCGCTACGGCATCGTCAACGGCGGCGTCATCGGCGATCGCATCGTCGAAGTCTCCGGCCTTGTGGAGAAGCCACCGGTTGGCACCGCCCCCTCCAACCTCGCCATCGTCGGTCGGTATGTGCTGCAACCTGAGGTCCTCGACTATCTGGCGCGGGGGCACCGCGGCTCCGGCGGTGAGATCCAGCTCACCGATGCCATGGCCGAGATGATCGGCAAATCGCCATTTCACGGACTTCGCATCGACGCCACTCGCTTCGACTGCGGCAGCAGACTTGGTTGGCTCGAGGCCAACGTGGCTTTCGGACTCGAGCGACGCGACATGGGCGACGTGCGCGGGACCCTGCAGCGCCTGCTCGATGCCTATGAGGGAACGGTTTGATCGTCCCGGGGACTTGCTAGCTTCCAGCGGACAGGCGACAGAGATTGGCTGGTGCCCGTCTTTCCCGATTCCGACGGGCGGGCACCCACCGAAGGGATCATTCACATGACCAAGCTTCAAGATCTATACGTGAACGGGCAGTCCGTTTGGCTCGACTTCATACGACGGGACATGCTCAGGAGCGGTGAACTCGCAGACTTGGTTTCCGCTGGGGTCCGTGGCCTCACCAGCAACCCGACCATCTTCGAACAGGCCATCTCGGGTTCCGATGCCTACGACGACCAGATCGCAGAGATCATCGAGCAGTCGCCCGATGCCGGCACCGGAGCCGTCTTCGAGGAACTGGCGGTGGTGGACATCCGTGGAGCGGCAGATGAGCTGCGAGGTGTGTACGACGCATCGGACGGCGCGGACGGATTCGTGAGCCTGGAGGTGTCGCCACATCTCGCCCACGACGCCAAGGGGACAGTGGCAGACGCCCGGCGACTGTGGGAGTGGGTGGATCGGCCCAACCTCATGATCAAGGTCCCCGCGACGCCTGCCGGCATTCCTGCTCAGGAGGAGCTGTTGGCAGGGGGCATCAACGTCAATTCGACCCTCATGTTCTCGCTGGCCGACTACGAAGCTGTGGCCCAGGCTCACATTCGTGGTCTGCGCCGATCATCCGACCCGACCGGTACTGCTTCCGTTGCCTCGTTCTTCGTCAGCCGAGTCGACTCCAAAGCGGATGCGGCTCTCGAAAAGAACGGGAGCCCGGATGCGGTGGCGCTGCGCGGCAAGATTGCCGTTGCCAACGCCAAGCTCGCGTACCGCCGCTTCCAGGAGCTCTACCTCGGCGATAGTTTCGCCGACCTGGCCGCCGCCGGAGCCCGTCCGCAACGGGTGCTGTGGGCTTCGACTTCCACCAAGAATCCTGAGTATCGCGATGTCCTGTACGTGGAGGATCTCATTGGTCCGGACACCGTCAACACGATGCCCCCCGCAACCATTGAAGCGTTCAGCGATCATGGTGTGATCGACCCGGATGCGCTCACAACCGGCGTCATCAACGCAGCCGACCAGATTGCGACCCTCACTCGGCTCGGGATCGATTTCGATGAGATCGCAATTGAGTTGCAGCGCGACGGCGTAGTGGCCTTTGCCGATTCGTTCGATGACCTCCTCCGCGCCCTGGACGTGAAGATCAGCGAGCTACGCCGGTGAGCGTGGAACTCGATGTGCGTCTCGGCGCCTACTCGGGTGCAGTTCGCAGCCGATTGAGTGCCTGGGATCTGGCTGGCTTCGCCGAACGCTTGTGGTTGAAGGATCCCACGCTGTGGTTCCCCGAACCAGAACCTGAGATTACCGACCGTCTCGGGTGGCTTGATCTCGCCGAGCGGTTCGGTCGCCAACTCGATGAGCTGCAAGCCTTCGGCGAGGAAATCGCAGCCGAAGGCTTCACGCACGCCGTAGTACTCGGCATGGGCGGTTCCAGCCTGGCTCCGGAGGTGTACGCCGCGCTGCTCGGGTCGAAACCAGCGATGCCCGAGCTTCTGATCCTTGATTCCACTCATCCCAGCGCCGTCGCGGCGATCGCGGCACAGGTCGACCCCGCGTCAACGCTCTACATCGTGGCATCCAAGTCGGGAGGCACCCTGGAGACGCTTTCGTTCTTCAGGTATTTCTGGGCCGCAGTCTCCGACGTCTCAGGCACGCCCGGCAGGCACTTCGTTGCGATCACGGACGCCGGCAGTGGACTGCAGCGCCTCGCGACCGAGCGCGGATTCCGGCGGACCTTCATTGCGCCGAGTGATGTGGGCGGTCGATACTCCGCCCTGACCGAATTCGGCCTGGTGCCGGCTGCCCTCATCGGGGCGGACTTGGCGGCAATGCAGCGCGCCGCCGCCGCCATGGCCGACCGTCTCGGACCCGAGGTGCCTTCCTCTGCGAACGATGGGCTACTCATCGGAGCCATGCTGGGCGAATTGGCGCTGGACGGACGCGACAAGGTCACGTTCCTCACGACGGAAGACTACGCGGCCTTTCCCGCCTGGATCGAACAGCTGATTGCAGAATCGACCGGGAAGGAACAGCGGGGCATCGTGCCGATCGGCGGCGAGCCCGCTCCGGCCGACGTGAGTGAATACGGTGATGATCGAGTGTTCGTTCTGATCCAGGGGCCCGATAGGTCCTTGGCGGAACTAGCCAATCGGCTGGAGGTCGCCGCCCAACCAGTGCTGGTGATCACCCTCGGTGACCCGACCGAGATCGGTGCCGTGATGCTCCTCCTCGAGGTTGCCGTGGCGGCCGCAGGGGCGATCATCGGGATTCATCCGTTCAATCAGCCGGATGTGCAACTGGCGAAGGACCTCGCGGGGCGGGCAATGTCGGGCTCGCTCGATACGAGCAGGGTCGTCGAGTTGGAAGCGACCCAGCCCGACCTCGTCGATGTGCTCGCCGAATGGCTCGAGGAGGTCGGTCCGGGCGAGTACGTCGGGATCCACGCTTGGCTCGAGCCCAGTGACGTCTACCGCAAGGTGCTCGAATCGGCCAGGCTCGAAGTGCGCAACGCTCGCGGTGTCGCCACCACGGTCGACTTTGGCCCGCGGTTCCTCCACTCCACCGGACAGCTTCACAAAGGAGGCCCCAACAGCGGGAGGTTCATCCAGATCATCGACCACCCCGCCACCGAACTCCCGGTGCCGGAGACCGAATACAGCTTCGCCGACCTGGTCGGCGCTCAGGCTCTCGGTGACAATCAGGCATTGGTGAGTCGCGACCGGCGGGTCGTACTCGTGTGCCTCGGAGAAGACGGCCGGGAGGCCCTCAATACGGTTGCTGCTGCCATGACCGAAGCGGCCAAACGTGACCCGGCCTGAGGAAACCTCGCATCTGGTCCTCACGAACGATTCCACCCGCAATGAATGATGAGCCGGTCCCGGTAGACGGATTCTCGAACCACCCTGGTGCCCCTGGGCCCGGTGCGGAACACGCGGGACCGCCGGACGCGCTGCGGATGCCAACGCTCGTCTTCTCTGGCCTCTTCGGGTTCGTCCTTCTGATACTGACGGTGGCGGCCGTCGCCACGTACGTTCAGAACAACGCTCGCTTCAATGAGTGGAAAGACCAACTCGCGGAGCATTCCCTCCCTGCAGGCACCACACTCGTCGAGTCCGACAGTCGGTTTGGAAAGCTATGGGGTCTGGGCGAGCACTGCGACGGGGAAATGTGGGTCGTCCTCATTGGTGACGTCAGCCGGGAGCAATTGGAGGAGCACTACCTGGACATCACCAACGTTGTGGCGAAACGCGAGTCAGAGGAGCCGGAAACGTGGCGGGTGTCGGTGCTACGTACCCACATCGGGCCTGCAGGTCTGGATCCACGATGTCGCTGATCCACATCGCGAGTCACTACCAACTCGCCACCCAAACCGAGGCTGGGCCATGACGTACCCAACCCAGGCACCGACAGCGCCGTCTGCCCTGTTCTTCGACCTCGGTGGAGTGATCCTCACCAACGGCTGGGATCGGGTGTGCCGCCGCCAGGTCATCGACCAACTCGGTCTGGACTGGGAGGAGTTCGCCGATCGCCATGACTTCGTGGCTCACGACTTCGAGATCGGCAGAATCTCACTCGCCCACTACCTGGAACGAACCATCTTTTACCGGCCCCGCGAGTTCTCGGCCGAGGACTTCACGGCGGCAATGTTTGCGGCGTCAACCAACCTCCCCGGTTCTCTACAACTCCTCGCCGACCTTGCAGTCACCGGGATCTTGCTGGTGACTCTCAACAACGAGTCACGGGAACTGAACGAACACCGGATCGACCGCTTCGGACTGCATCGTTACTTCAAGGTGTTCCTCAGTTCGTGCTATTTGGGAGTCAAGAAACCAGAGCTCGAGATCTACCGCCTCGCGCTCGACGTGATTCAGCGCCCCGCGGCAGAATGCCTCTTCGTAGACGATCGCGACCTGAACCTCGAGTGCGCACGCGATGTTGGCCTTCCAGGTATCAGGTTCGAGTCCGCCGACCAGCTTCGCTCCGAGCTCGTAGCTCGCGGGATTCTCGCGTGACGGGCTCCGTTGGCGCTGTGTCGATCACGTGAGCTGGGTAGATTCAACCCATGAGCAACCGATACTTCACTCCGAAACTGTTCGCCTTCCTGCGTGAGTTGGCGGACAACAACGACCGGGAGTGGTTCAAGGCGCACAAGGCGGAATACGTCGCCAATGTGCAGGAACCAGCCCTCGACTTCATCAATGATTTCGCGGCGCCACTCAAATCAATCTCGACTCACTTCGTCGCAGACTCGCGAACCGTCGGAGGTTCGCTATTCCGAATCCATCGCGACACCAGATTCGCCAAAGACAAGACGCCGTACAAAACACACACCGGGATCCAATTCCGACACTTCCTGACGCGAGAGAACGTCCATGCCCCCGGCTACTACCTGCACCTCGAACCCGGCAACGTATTTGCGGCTCTGGGCATGTGGCGGCCAGAAACAAGACACGCCTACGACATCCGGCACCTCATTGCAGACGAACCTGCGCGCTGGAAACGAGCGGCTCACGGCAAGGTGTTCGCCGACCTGTACTCGCTAGAGGGAGATTCGCTGAAGCGCCCTCCCACCGGGTTCGATGCCGATGATCCGCTCATCGATGACCTCAAGCGAAAGGACTTCATCGCTTCGTCCCGCCTCACGCAGGGGTACGTGACGTCGACGACGTTTCTCGATGACTACGCGGCGCTCTGCAAGAAGGGATCGCCGTTCATGCGGTTCCTGTGCGACGCCGTGGACGTGCCTTTCTAGCGACGCGCGCGCAGCAGGCTCGTCCCGAGTCATTCCACCGCAGCAATGACCGCGTCCGTCACCATGCCGGAACCACCCGTGATGCCATGATCACCCGGTGCCGACTGGCTGAAATCCAACCCGACACCGACGTCACGCTGTTCCTGTAGTGCCACTTCGAGGTGACTGATGTGCTCATCTTGAGCGGCGAGTCGATGTTCGAGCTGCTCCGCCAGCCCGTTGGCTGCCTGCAATTCGTCGAGGTCAATCGTCATCTGGGCCAGCGCGCCGTGCAGTTGCTCGAGTTCGGCCTGGGCCTCCCACGAAGCTGCTTTGGCGGCTTTGAGTTCTCGGAGCTGATCGTCGAGAATCGAATACGAGACCACCTCACGCCTCAGCTCATCTCGTTCGTCGAGCAAGACCGCGTAACCAGCTTCGAGACTGTCGATGCGCTCTCGGAGAAAGGGCGCTTCCTGGGGAGACCCATCGCGGGGCGGTCGATACGTCGCCCTCCCCATGAAGTAACCGATGAGACAGGCAGCGGCAGCGAGGACCACGATCTCCAGCGACGTCATCAAGGCAAACATCCAGGCTCTTCCTTCCAGCAGGCACGGACCAAGCCGATGAGCGTCGCGCACGTGGCTACCAACACCCCAGAGCGATCGTTGGCCCTCGAATCTTCTATCGGCAGAGACGCGCCAACATCAAGGACTTGGTGGCGGTGGATCGAGAACCTGCCAGCCGGATATCGCGGCTGCGGGCACCTTCCAGAGCCAGTCGTGCTCGCTGAGCCCGATACCGGGGTCGCCACCCCAACCGCCATACTTCTGCCCCATCACCTCACCCACGATGCGCCGTTCGGCAGCGTCCGTCACATCATGGGCGAATCCGATCCGCGCATCATTTCCGAATCGCACCTCGACCCGAGGCTCAGCCAGCAGGTTGCGATACCAGTCTGCCGCGGGACCGTTGCCTGAAATGAGATACAGCGTCTCCTGTTTCACCCCGAACCACATCTCGATGTCGTGCGGCCTACCGGTAGCGCGGCCTACGGTTACCAGACGGCAGACATCGTGCGCCGCGTAACCCGTGAGAAAGTACCGGTTCGACGGGTCCCCTCCGGCCCGCCCGAACCCGTCACTCGTCATCGAAGACGACCGAATCGAGCCGGGAACGATTGACGGTGAAGCCGAACACGTCTGGCCGGCTGTAGTGGCCGGTGACGTCAAAGTTCTGGCGCTCTTCTCGGACCGCGCCCAGCGAGACCTCGGCACTCACCAGCCGCTCCTCGCCCGACACCGGCTCCACCAGCCAGGAGCCGTCGGGCGCCGCAATCGCGGATCCTCCGTCGAAGGCGGGCCAGGCATCGGCCGCGTCGAGCATGTCGTAGAGAACGAAATCCGATGGCACGTCCGTCTTGGACAGCAAGGTGCCTGCCGCCAGAGACCACACTCTCCCCTCGAGAGCAATGAACCGCGTGATGTCTTTGGTGTTGCGCACCGCCCCCGGCCATACCGACACATGGAGATTCTCGCCGCCGCCGTAGAGTGCGTACCGAGCGGTCGGCATCCAGTTCTCCCAACAGTTGAGACCTCCCACGCGCCAGCCGTCACCGACTTCGTGAACCCGTAACCCATGGCCGTCCCCCGATCCCCACACCAGGCGTTCCTCGTGGGTGGGGCGCAACTTGCGGTGAGCCGAAACCACCCCGATTCGCGGGCTGACCGCCAACAGCGTGGCGTAGACGGTGCCTGCAGCGCTGCGCTTGCCTCGCTCCATCACCCCGGCATAGACGAATACGCCGAGATCCCGCACAGCTTCCACAAGCCGAGTCACCACCGGGCCGTCGATCTCCACCGCAGCCTCGAGGTAGGCGGCGTATGCGCGTTTCTGGGCGGGATCGTCGAAACGAGCGCCCCCGGTGTTCGCCACCCAGAACGGGTAGCCGGACAAAAACGTCTCGCCGAAGGCGAGCACGTCGACACGTGCCTCAGCGGCTCGCGCGATCCACTCGATCATCCGGTCTGCCGTGGCGTCCGGGTCCAACCACACCGGACGAGTCTGGGCGGCGGCAACCCGGAGGGTGCGTTGCTGCGCTGTCGTCATCTTCAACCTGCTCACAGCCCGTACAGCAACGCAGCCAGCGGAACCGCCACGATGCCCAGGATCAAGGTCAACGGCACTCCGACGCGCACGAAATCCATGAAGTTGTATCCACCGGGCTTCTGCACCATCAGGTGGGTCTGATAGCCGGCGGGGTTGATGAATGCGTAGGAGCAGCCCAGCATCAAGATCGCGATGTACGGTTCCCAGGGGACCCCGAGACTCTCGACAAGCCCCATGGTGATCGGGAACATCAGCGCCGCAGCTGCCGCGTTGGTAACGACATTCGTCAACAGAACTGCACCGAGGTACACCACCACCAGGGCAACGAATGCTCGCCCCCCGGCAAGTGAGCTCAGCCCATCCGCGATCACGTCGGCAAGACCGGACTCCGTTACTGCCGGCTCCAAGCCCACGGCGCACGCCAGGATCACATATGTCTTCCAGTCGATGCTGTCCCATGCTGAACGAAAGCCGATCGCGCCAACGACCAGGAGGGCAGCCACCGCGAGAAGTGCGGCATTGAACAAGCTCATGATCCCGAATGCAGACAACAGCACCATTGCGACCACGACCAGACCGGCAAGCCAGGCTCGGCCCACTCGCTGGATTCGGTAACCGCGCAGCCGACGGGTGAGAGCGAAGAGATCCTCGCGGCGATCTTCGAGACCTTCTTCAGTGACCTCGAGAACCAGGTTGTCGCCGGCTGCGATAGTCATCTCATCGAGGGGGCGATCTACCGCCGCCATCGCTCGCGACATGCCGACCAGCTTGGAGTAAGCATCGTCTTCGAGCAGGCCGTCGATGCCCTCGTCAATCAGCTCCGACCGATTCGAGACGACGGCTTCAACCAGGCGATTGGCGTACTGATCATCCCGCGTCCCCGGTGGGTTCGAAGCGACGAGGCCGATCGTGCTCCAGAGGGTCGGCAGCGCTTCGATGTCCGCCTCGAACGCCAACTCGTCGCCTGCGACGAACTCGAGATCTGGCTCGATGTCGAGCGATTGTCCATCTCGGGTCAGCTGCATCAGCTCCGAACCAACGGGATCGCTGAAACCAGCCTCGGCGACGGTGTCCCCCGCCAGATGCGAGCCCTCCGGCAGGAAGAACTCGGCCCGATACCTGCGCCGCAGCTCGCCGTCTTCGTCTCCGGCTTCCTTGGTCTTCAGCAGGTATCCCGCAACGAAGACGAGGAGCAGTATCCCGAGGATGGCGACGGGGAGTCCCACCCGCGTTGGGAAGAAGATCCCGAGTTCTACCCCGAGCGAATCCGCAACGAGGCCGGCGATGATCAGGTTGGTCGAGGTACCAATGAGGGTCGACGCGCCGCCGAGAATCGACGAGTCCGAGACGCTCATGTAGATCTTCGAGACAGACAATCGGGCCGAGCGACCGATGTCGTGGACGACCGGTACCAGCATGGCGACGATCGGTGTGTTGTTGAGGAACGCACTCCCGAAGGCAGTTGCAGGGAGAATGCGCAGGTTCGCGTCGCGCTCATCTCGCGGCTGGCGAACCAGAATCCCGATCACCAGCGAAATCGCCCCCGTCCGATACATCCCGGCCGCCACGACGTAGAGGACGACAACGGTGAGGACGCCCGTGTTCGAGAATCCAGACACGGCAGCTGTTTCACCGGCGAGTCCGAGTGTCAGGATCGCTGCCAGCGCGCCGGAGAACACGATCCAGGTGGGCCAGCGATCCCAAATAAGCAGACCGAACAGCACCACCAATACCCCGAGCGTAAGCCACGCGTCAGTCGTCATGAGAAGCGAGCGTAGACAGTGGCGCTCGTGCCCGCGGCTGAGCAGCCTCGGCTAACTCGCGAACGGCTCGTGGGACCGGCATACAACCTGAATTGTCATGGCCGTGGGGTCAGCTGGTCTCTTCGCTTGCCTCTTCCGCTGCGTCGTCTGTTGCGTCCGCCACGGAATCTGAGGTTTCTTCGACGGCATCAACTGCAGCGTCTGCCTTGACGGCGGTACCACCGTTGCCGGATATTGGAGCAGAGTCGACTGCAGAGCGCCCGCTACGAACGGCCGCGGTGACCTTGTCTTGGATTTGTTCCATCTTCTCCGGCGGAACACGTCCCTCGAGCTTGCGGCCCAGATATGCCCGCAACTCGTCATCCGACATCTCGGCCATTCTGCGCTTCTGATCAGTCATGGCCATGACGGCGGCGATCATGCCGGCGATGAAGGCCACGATCAGCAGCCTGAACATCCATCGCTTCATTAGTTTCCTCCGGTTCTGGGGCGTTGCAACAAGAGGCTACACGCGGTACAGCACCTCCCAGCCGCCCGGTGGAAGACACCGACCGCGCCGTCTGAGGTGCCGCTAGCGTCCGGGAGATGGCTGCTCCTCCGCCCATCGCTCCGCTCACAGGAGAGCTCAGTTGGCGCCCTGCATCCATCGCTGATGCCGACTCCATTTCGACACTCTACGACCGCTGCTTCGAAGTCGACCGGGGCTACCGCATCACTGCCGGTGAGGTGCGGACCGAACTGAAGCTACCGGACGGTGACCCACGCAGCGACACAATGCTGGGAGTGACCGCCGACGGCGAGATCGTCGCCTTGGCTTGGGTCATCGTGCCTGCCGGCGCCACCACGACCTTCCGCGTGTTCGACTGGAACTGCGTTCGACCGGACTACCGCGGCAAAGGACTCGGCTCCTACCTCCTGTCGTGGTGGGAGCAACGTGGCAGGGAGCGCTCGATCGAGTCGCCACTTCCCGGCGTCTACCGGCAACACCCCTACGATTGGCAACACGATCGAATCGAGCTGCTGGAAGCGAATGGCTACCGCCCCCAGCGCTACTTCACCGAACTGGCGCGTGACCTGTCCGCTGCAGTACCCGACCCGGTCTTCCCGCGCGGCGTCCGGGTCGCGCCCTGGGCCTCGGCAGTCTCAGAATCGGCTCGTCGAGTGTCGAACGCGGCGTTCGTAGACCACTGGGGCAGCGAGCCCATGGAATCGGAGCGCTGGGAAGCCTGGCAAGACGAGTTCTTCGATTTCGATGCATCCGCGGTGGTGTTCGCAGGGGAAGAGCCCGTCGCGCTCATCACTTGCGCTATCTACGAGCAGGACTTCGAGGACCGCGGGCGGAGCGAGGGGTGGATCGAGCGGCTCGGAACGGTGCGCCAGCATCGCAGTCGCGGGCTGGCCACTGCCCTCATCAACCGTGCACTCGGGAGCTTCAGCGATCGAGACATCGAGTACGCGGTGCTAGGGGTCGATGCTGCCAACCCCACGGGCGCTCTGTCGCTGTACGAGCGACTTGGGTTCATGGCAGAGAAGGTCGGCGTCGCCTACGTGAAGCCCATCACAAGCTGAAGCGGCCTCAGGCGCCGCGTAGCGCCGCCCAGGTATTCTTCCCAACGATGCCGTCGACCTTGAGGCCGGCCGATTTCTGGAAGTCCTTCACCCCGATCTCGGTGTTGCGTCCAAAGATTCCGTCCGGAGTTCCGCTTTCGAAGCCGCTGTCATTCAGAAGCCCCTGCAGGTAGGCGACTTCGTCGTTGCGATCGCCCCTGCGCAACGTCGGCTTCGGCCGAATCGCGTCCTGCAGCGAAGACTTCGTCTTCTTCCCCACCAGTCCATCGGCGACGAGTCCCTGATCCTCCTGGAAGGCGATCACCGCCCGCTGCGTCTTGTTGCCGAAAATCCCGTCCGCAGAACCCGCCACGTAGCCGAGTTCGTTCAACACCGCTTGCAGCCGCTTGACCGCGTCACCGCGGTCACCCTTGCGGATCGTGGCTGCGCTACCGAACAACGCATCACCCGCGTCGATCATGTCCTGCCGGGCTGCCAGCAGCGCCCGATACGCGTTGGTCACCACCCCGCCCGGTGCCAGCAACTCGAAATGAAGATGAGATGCGGTGCTTTCGGCGTTCCCGCTGTCGCCCACGAACCCGAGCAACTGGCCGGCCTTCACGCGCCCGCCGGGGGCGATTCCATCGGCGATACCCCAACCATCACCATCATCTGTACCTTTGGTGTCGTTGTTGAGGTGGAGGTACCGGCTTTGCCAACCATCATCGTGATCGACGACCACCGAACAACACCGGGCCGGGTTCAAACCTGGCGAGCGACTCCAGTTCACATACCTGACGGTGCCACTTGCTGCCGCGAGAACGGAGGTTCCCTTCTTGGCGAAGATGTCTGTGCCCTCGTGACCCCGACTACAACCGTCGCGGCAATCACCAAACGTGTCCCTGAATTCGGTCGGTCCATCCACGGCAAACTCGAGTTCATAGGTCACCTGATCGCCGTACGAAATGGCAGCAGCGGCCGGAGCCGGCGTAGCGAGCGTCAGCAACCCGAATATGAGCGCAAGGACGACGATGAGGCCGAGCCGGGCTCGACGGCGGGTCCCTGGTGCACGCATCCACTCCACGCCACTGTTATCGGTGACTAGTGCGCGATCCTGAATGATGTTGTCGCGGTTCAGGGATCCCACGGCGATCTTGTGCTCCTGGCAGACACAGTTCCGGCACCCTATCTTTGCAGCAATTATTACCCCTGCTGGGACTAGTTAACGGCTCGCTAAGGTCGCATCTGGGCGCCAGGCTTGCCGCGCCGAATGTTGACGAATCTGACCGGGGAGAGCTCGAATGACCGAACGACAGCGCCCGCTGCGAATAGGCGTCCAACTGCCAGAGGTTGAGCGGGTCGTGCGCTGGCCCGAGCTACGAGATATGGCGCAAGCGGCAGAGGAGATCGGCTTTGACTCTCTCTGGGTGGGAGATCACCTCCTATACCACTCAGCCGACGAGACCACCGGCCCCTGGGAGGCATGGTCAATGCTGGCCGCGCTGGCAGCAAGCACGAACCGAATCGAGATCGGACCGCTCGTCGCGGCAACCAGCTTTCACAGCCCCGCCATGCTGGCCAAGAAGGCAGCCACCGTGCACGAGGTTTCCGCGGGCCGGCTAATTCTCGGGCTGGGGGCCGGGTGGAACGCGACCGAGTACCGGGCGTTCGGCTTCCCCTTCGACCATCGGGCGACTCGGTTCGAAGAGGCATTCACCATCATCCGCTCCCTGCTCGACGGTCAAGAGGTCAACTTCGAGGGCTCCTACTACCGGATCGAGGCCTGCGTCCTAGAGCCGGCGTCTGCGCACGGCGCCCCGCCGCTCATGATCGGCTCCAACGGGCCGCGAGTGCTTCGGATGACCCTCCCCTATGTAGATATGTGGAATACGTGGCACGCGTGGTACGGCAATGACTTGCCGGGGCTGCGCCAGATGCTGCAGGGTGTGGACGGCGCATGTGAAGCCGTCGGTCGTCCCTCAGATGAGGTTGCCAAGACTGCGGCAGTCATGATCGGCCTCGAAGGCGGCACGGGAAGGCACCACGGCAGCCCGGGCAGACCGACGTCCGAGGCGATCAGCGAGCCGCCGGAGCAACTCGCAATGCGACTTCGTAGCTACGCCGCCGCCGGCGTCTCCCATGTCCAACTGGTGCTTGACCCGATCACACTCGAGTCGATCGCGGAAGTCGGGAACGTGCTCGACATCCTCGACGCCGACTGAGTGGCATTCGCAGGGACTCTTCAGCACGACTGCCCGGCCGCCGCGACGCACCATGCGCACCGAATGACGGGAATGCGACGATCGCTCGAGATTGCTGCAGTTTGCGCCACGTGGTGGGATACACTCCGCCGCGGTGGAGGCTCTCGCCACCACGGTAGGATCTGCCCCCGATCAGCCAATCCGGAAACATGCGCCGCATTTGGATCACTGCATTCTCCGCCGTAACGATCATCGCGGTCGTCACTCTCGGTCTCGCCATCGTCGATGCGCGTCTCGGCCATCAGGACCGGGTTGCCCCCCAGGTCTACGCAGCGGACATTGCCCTGTCCAACCTGGCCGAACCCGACGCCGTCGCCGCCATCAACAGCTATGAGCAGGAACTGCTGCATACCGCGGAATTCCTCGTCGACGGACAGCTGGCCACGCTCGAGCCAGACGCGATCGGGCTCCGCGTCGACACCGACCCCGTGGTGCAAGCCGCGCTGGAGCAGCGGCCCAGCGAGGGCCTCATCGCCGACATCAACAACTGGCTGGAGGGCTACGCAAGGATCGACCTCGACGTGCCGATTCAGGTGGACGCCGCTGCGCTCGACGCGATCTTCGATGCGTGGGACAGTCGATTCGTGGGCCGCCCGGCTCACGACGGCGGAATCCTCGTCGAGGACGGAGTCGCCACTCCCGACTATCCACGAAACGGCATGGCGGTCGACCGCGAAGCCGCACGTGCCGTTATCATCGCCGCCTTGGCTTCGCCGGATCGCGCGATCACCGACATCCCATTGACAGACTTGGCGCCTGCACTCGACGAAGCCGACATCGATGCCGCCGTGCAGGAGGCAAATCGCCTGATCGACGTCGAGGTCGTCCTCCGACTGCAGGATGGCTCCAAACCGCTCATCTACAACCGGGCCCAGTTGAGCGCAGCGCTGCAGACGTGGATCGAGCCGGACGCAGCTACCCGCCTCAAAGTCGCACTCGACCCGGGCGCGCTCCGTGCCAAGGCGCAAGGAACCACCGCCTATGACAGTGCGGCATTCAGCGCCAGCTTCGCGTTCTCCGAGGAAGACCAGGAGTTGTCGATCGTTCCGGGCAGCCCTGCCACAACCATCGACCTCGAGTACCTGCCCACAGTCGTGATTGCGGCGGCGCTCGGGGACGGCACAGGGGTGGTCCCGATCCTCGAGGGAGAGAAGCCTGAGTTCACGACTGCCCAGGCCGAGGCGATGGGCCCCCTGACCAAGTTGTCGGAATTCACGACGCGCCACTCATGTTGCGCCAGCCGCACAGTCAACATCCGCAGGCTGGCAGACGAGATCGACGGAGCCGTCGTGTGGCCCGGAGCGCTCTTCTCCGTCAACGAGCATGCGGGACCACGCACCGCCGAGGACGGGTACGTCGCTGCCGGAGCCATCATTTCCGGCAAGCTCTACTGCTGCGACAGCCCGTTCAACATCGGCGGAGGCACGAGTCAATTCGGCACCACCTTCTACAACGCGGTCTTCTTCAGTTGCCTCGAGGACGTGGACCACAAGCCGCACAGCATCTACTTCTCGCGCTACCCATTCGGTCGCGAGGCAACCATGGGATATCCCAACCCGGACGTGGTGTTTCGCAACGATTCCGAATCCATTGTCTACATCAACACGTCGTACACGGGGACCTCCATCACGGTTGCCTTCTACGGCAACAATGGCGGCCGCGAGTGCTCAGCGCTATCGCGCAGAAGTGGCAACACGGTCACCACAACCCGGGTGATCACCTATCCCGACGGCACGTTCAAGCGCGAGCCATTCACCTGGACCTATAGGTCCATTTCGAAGTGAGAGCCAGCGCCCTCGCACCTGCCCGACCCGGAAGCTGAGCCGCGGCTCAGCTTGTTTCGGGCAAGCGGGTGCCAGAGTCATGCGGATAACACCACGCCCAATGCTCCCCAGGCTCCTTGGAGCGGACGACTGGATGGCCGCTCGCCTCGGCGTGCTTGCGGGCGTGGCGGTTCTTCGAGTCGTCGCAGCAGTGGGTTCGCCCGCAGTCCACGCAGAACCTGAGATGAACCCAGGTGTCTCCGATAGCGAGACACTCGATACAGCCGCCCGGCGGCATCGGGTCCAGGGGCAGGTCGGTGAGTTCCGGGCAGAGCTGTCTGTCTTGGGTCATGGACTGAGATGGTACCCCCGAGTCCGCCGGCTCCGCTTCGCCCTCCCTATAGCCGGGAAGTACGACGGCGAACACCGTGCGTCCCGGTTCTGACTCGAACGTGATCTCGCCGCCGTGTTTGTGCGCAACGATTCCATAGCTGATATCGAGGCCCAGGCCGGTGCCTGCACCCGGTGCCTTCGTTGTGAAGAAGGCATCGAAGACCCGGTCGCGGGCTTCCTCCGGAATCCCTGGACCGTTGTCCGTCACCGTCACCACCACGCCGGTCGCCTCATGTCGCTGGACGGACACCCCAATTGTCGGGTCAATCACCCCGGCTTCGTGCACTGCGTCTGCAGCATTGTCGATCAGATTGGTCCATACCTGGTTGAGCTCACTTGCGAAGGCAGGGATGGGCGGGAGTTCGGCGGCGTAGTCACGTGAAACCTCGACGTCGCCCAGTTTATGGCGGAGGATCAACAGAGTGTCCTCGATTCCCTGTACGACGTCGACTTCCTGTTCTGGCGCCTGATCCAGGTACGAATAGGACTTCAGCGCCCCGACGATCGAGGACAACCGATTGGCACCTTCCTCGACCTCGTGGAGCAGCGCGAACGCCTCGTGGCCGGCAACGATGGCTGTCAAGACGGCGCCGGATCGATCACGGTACTCGGCCACGATCGCCTCTACCGCTTCGAGGGTCATCCCCGCCGCCACCAGCGGGGTGGCCAGCGCCCAGGGGTCCGGGACGTCCGCAGCCCCGAGTCGATCCTCGATGGCTCCCTCGAGATCACTCCGTTCCAGGGGACTCAATGCCGGTGCGGAACCGCTGCCGGACAGGAGTGCGGCGAGGTCGGCGTCTTCGCCGGGATCGAGGCCAACGCGGTGGAGTGCGACGAGGGCAGCACCGTACGCCCCCATCGCGCCGCGTAGCTGGTCGGTGCTGCGTTTCACTGCAGCAGCAGGGTTGTTCAGTTCGTGGGCCAATCCTGCGGTCAAGGTACCGAGCTGTGCCATTCGTTCTGACTGTCGCAAACGCGATTCAGTCTCGCGCCAGCGCTCGAGCAGCACACTGAAAAGGGCACGAGCCGCCGTCGGACTCGAGGCCAGCAGGTCATCCATCTGCAACTTCGGGATCGACAACAGCCGGGCAGCCGAACGTGCCCGCAGCGTTGCATTGCGCGGCTTGGCATCGAGCAAGGCCATCTCACCGATCACTTCCCCGGGGCCACGCACGGCCAGCAGCACTTCGCGGCCCTCGGTTTCCTTGATGACCTCGAGCTCACCTTCGATGATCACATAGGCGTGGGCGCCTGGCTCTCCCTCAGCGAAGAGGACATGGCCCGGAGCGAAAGACAGTTCGGTGACTCCGGCCGCAAGCCCTTCGAGATCCTCGCTCGGGAGCTCCGAGAAGATCCCGACCGTTGCGAGCAGTTCGGCGGTCACCAGGTCAGACCGACTCGAGGTACTCGTGGACGAACGAGATCGCGACCGAACCCTGGCCCACCGCGGAAGCCACCCGGCGCACGGCACCGTGGCGCACGTCGCCAACCGCGAAGATCCCGGGAACATTGGTTTCCAACAAGTACGGATCGCGTTCAGCCGTCCACCCCGACTCACGGCGATCGGCCGCAGCCACATCTGTACCGGTGAGGATGAAGCCCCGTTCGTTGCACATCACCAGGTCCGAAACGAATCCAGAGTGCGGCACGGCACCGACGAAGATGAAGAGCGCCGAAGCGTCGCGTGTCGACTCGGCGCCTGTGGCCCGATCGCGCAGAGTGATCGACTCGACCGACTGCTCACCCGCTACTTCGACGACCTCCGTGTTCACGTGAACCACGATGTTCTCCTGTGAGCGGATCTGGTCAACCAGGTATTGAGACATACGAAGCTCGAGCGACTCGCCCCGGACGACCAGGTGCACGGTAGAAGCGAACTTGGCGAACATCATTGCGCCCTGCCCTGCCGAGTTGGCTCCGCCAATCACATAGACCTCGCGGTCGCGATACGTCATTGCCTCGCTGGCTGCGGCTCCGTAGTAAACCCCGGCACCGTGGAACTGCTCGTAGCCCGGTACCGACAGCTTGCGGACGGTCATACCGCTGGCAATCAGAAGCGCCTGACATTGCAGTTCGTTCCCGTCGCTCAGCTTCACCACTTTGACGGGCCCCTTCACCTCGACCCCGATCACCTCGGTGGCAGTCACGATCTCGGCACCCAGCCGGATCGCCTGCGCGGTGGCGCGACGTGCCAGATCCATTCCACTGACACCTTTCGGGAATCCGAGGTAGTTCTCGATCCTCGAACTGGTGCCGGCTTGGCCCCCGGTGGCTTCCCGCTCGATCAAGGCAACCCGCAAGCCCTCAGAAGCTCCGTAGACGGCACCTGCCAGGCCGGCGGGACCACCACCCACGATGATGACGTCGTAGAAGGGTCGATCGGCTTCCGTTCGCATTCCTACCGTGTCCGCGAGAGCACGGCGTTCCGGTTCAACGAGGACCTCACCATCCGGAAAGAAGACGACGGGCAACTTGCCGGACCCGCCGGTGGCGGCTTCGACCATGCTGGCTGCTTCCGGGTCGCGCTCGATGTCGAGGAACCGGTAGGGAACCTGGTTGCGGGCAAGGAAGTCCTTCACGTCGTGGGTTGCGAGCGACCAGGTCGTGCCGGCGACGCGAATTCCATCGAACGCCGGGGATACCGTTGCCTTCCAGTCATCGATCAAGTCATCAACGACCGGGTACAGGTTGTCTTCGGGCGGATCCCACGGCTTCATCAGGTAGTGGTCGAGTTCGACCTCGTTGATCGCCTGAATCGCAGCTTCAGTATCTGCGTAAGCGGTGAGCAGTACCCGCTTGGCGTCCGGGTAAAGCTCGCGAGCTTGGACCAAGAATTCCGTGCCGCTCATCTCAGGCATTCTCTGATCGACGAGGAACAGGGCGATCGTGTCGCCCCGCGCCTGCAGTTGGATCAAGGTCTCGAGAGCCTCGTCCCCAGACGAGGCGCCCACCACACGGAAATCCTCGGCGTAACGAGCGCGCAGGTCGCGGCCGACGGCACTCAGCACCTGGGGGTCGTCGTCGACCGAGATAATTGCTGGCTTGCCCACGATGCTCCTCCCTCGCTCCGGCAACCTAGTTCATTCCGACGGCGGTTGGTCCTGCATGGACTCCGGCTCCGGGCGGATCAGCGGATGGTATCGATGCGTCACGTCTTCCCCGATATCCACGGTTCGGTAGCCAGAAGGATCCTCACCGAGCGGAACCCCCACCGGCCCAGTCGTCACCATCTCGAACGTGCCGTCATGAGCGATCGCGTTGCGGTGCCAATGGGCTGCGAAGGCGATGCCGACGTCGTAGCGGTGGATGAGATCGAGCACCGGCTTCCGCTGGGCTCGAGGGATGTTCCAGTACGAGTCCGGTTCGTCAGGGTCACCGATGAACAGCGGGTGGTGACCCAACAGGATCGTGCGATCGTGGGTCTCACCAGCGGTTGCCAGCTCATGCTCGAGGAATGCCATCTGGTCTGCCAACTCATCCGGCACCGCCTCCGGGTGATCGAACACCACAGTGTTGAGCACGATGAGTTTGCTCCGTCCTGCGCTGAATGCATACCGATCAGCCCCGAAGAGCTCCCGGTACCGCAGCAGGCTCTCCGCTGTTGGTGCCACCGTGTCGAAGGCCGCGTCGTGATTGCCTGGAACCCAATGGATCGCGATGTCGTCGTCGAGCCGTGCCGTGATGCGGAACAACTCTTCCAGTTGGGAGTCGTCGGCGAGGTTGTCGACCATGTCGCCTGCCACGACGACGAACTGGGGCCGGAGCTGGTTGGCCACATCGATCGCCCACCCGTACCGCTCGGCGTCCCAGGCGAACCCCTCGACCTTCGGGACTCGCTCGACGCGCATGTCACGCGCCGCGAAAGTCGCGATATCAGCTTGAGTCATACCGCTGAATGTGGCGTAGGCACCCAGCTGGCAGTCGGCGAGCAGCAAGAATCTGGAAACGACATCCTCCTTTCGTGGGTGCGAGCGTACTCAGCTCAGGACCGCGGCGCGATCGATCGCGATGCCAACCTTGAGCGTGCACTTGGTATCTTTGTTCCATGACCGAGAACCTGATTGTTTGGCCACACGAACGGCTGGGGAGGTGGAACGGCGCAGGCTGGGATCCAGTCGCACCGCTTTCGGTGGATGCGAACCGGGTCCACGTCTTCTGCCACGGTTGGGCCCCCGGCTTGCGACAGCGGGTCGAGGCCCACGATGGGTTCCTCTACGTGTGGGATGACGCAGCCGAGACGAGTGACGGGGCGCGCTACAACGGCTGGTTCGCTCCACTCGCCGAGGCGTTGTCCTCCCTGAATCCGGGCGCGGCGATTCTGGCCTTCAGCTGGATCGACGAGTCCGCGACCAGTGCTCGATCGACTGCAGCCGTGCAATCGCAGTTGCGTACCACCGTGAACGGGCAGCGGCTCGCGGTCGCCTTGGAGCGAGTGATGCAGAATGATGAGGCGCGGATCCACCTGGTGGGTCATAGCCACGGCGCCAAGGTGGTGTCCGTGGCGGCGACGCTCCTCGATCGTCCCCCTGCGCACGTGACGATTCTGGACAGCCCGGAGAACATGCTGCCGATCATCGGCGGCGCTCTCAATAATCTGGGCTCTTACCTCCGCATGCTCCCGATCGGTGCAGGTGACAACGCGACGCTGGTCGACAACTACCCAAGTAGGTACGGAATCCGCTATGGCGAAAAGACCGGTCTCGGGGGTGTCATCGACTGCGTCCTCGACCCGGAGGCCTTCCCGATCGAGGGTCAATCGAACCCTCATAGCTACGCGTGGGGCTGGTACGTCCATACGGCCCAGCACCCGGAACTCGGCCTGGGCGCCGCGTGGTCACCGCTGCTCGAGCACCCGGCCAAGCCGAAATACACCCAGCTTCAGCAACGCGCCTCTGCAGATCTGACCGATGCGAACCCGTGGGAACTCGAGTATGCCCCGTACGTCCACACTGGGGGCTTCGCCCGGGCCCTCGAAACTCGGGTCGAAGGCAGCGCGGAAGAACCCCGGGTGCTCACAACCGCCGGCAAGAGGTCACGCCACGGCCTGTTCTATCGACGCCAGGGAGACCAGATCGCGATGATCCCCATGCGCTGGGTGCAGGGCAGCGATACGGCGACGGTCCGTTTGATCGTCAACCGTACCGAACGTTGGCGTGCCGTCCGCGGTTGGTCTGACGGTGACGAGATCCGGGCTCGCGTGCCGCTTGGCGGCTTGCGAGCCGGCCCCGCGCTCTACGAGGTACGCCTCGATGCGGAAGAACCGGCCTCCCTCGAGATCGGCGATGCCACCATCCGCCACATCAACCTTCCGAGCGGAACCGAGTACCGCGCCTGGCTCCGTCCGATGCTGTTCGGCGCGGCCACGCTGGTACTCCTCGGGGCGCTGCGCTCGATCTGGAAGTTGCTCAGGAGTAGACACTGACCGCAGAACGTCGCGGTTACGGTGCGGATGTGACGTTGTGGAGGCGGAATGTTCGATGTCGACCAACTGAAGGACCGGCTGGATCTTCTGCAGCAAAGGATCCCCCCCGTCGCCTTCGCCGTCGCCGTCTGGCTCCGCTACCGCGAGGATCGCAACTACGAGTACGCCGCACTCCTGTCCTACTACGGGTTCTTCTCGCTCTTCCCGCTGCTCATGGTGTTGGTCACCGTCCTCGGGTGGCTGCTACGGGACAACCAGGAACTGCTCGACCGGATTCTGGACTCGACGTTCTCGCAGATCCCCGTCGTCGGCACCGAACTCGCCGGGGATGTGACCGCACTCGAGGGCAACGGCATTTCGCTCGTCATCGCTTTGCTCGTCACCCTTTGGGCCGGCCTCGGGGTGGTGAAGGTGGCCCAGGACGCGTTCAACAACATGTGGGGGATGTCCATCATGAGACGTCCCGGCTTCTTCCCGAAGCTGTTGCGCTCGGTCGGCAGCCTGCTGGTGATCGGAGGCGGTTTCGTGCTCGCCACCGTTGTCTCCGGGATCTCCTTCGCCACCGACCTTCCCGGTCTCTCTGCCGTTGCCGGAGCTGCTGCCGCCATGCTCGTGAACTCTCTCGTCGCACTCGCAACGTTCAAAGTATTGACCGCCTCTGAGGTCTCGTTTCGCCAGCTCCTCCCCGGAGCCCTCACCGGCGGCTTCGCACTGTGGGTCCTTCAGCTGGTCGGGAATTTCTACATTCAGGGAGTAGTCATCGGTGCCGGAGCGATCTACGGCTCGTTTGCCACCGTGATTGGTCTGCTGGTGTGGATGTCGCTGGTGGCACGCGTCCTGTTGCTGGCGGCAGAGGTCAACGTTGTCACTCATCGCCGCCTGTGGCCCAGAGCCTTCGAGGGCCGCAACCTGACCGAGGCAGACATGCGTGCGTTTGACGAGGTGTCGCGGCGCGACATTCGTCGCCAGCCGGACGCGAGGCCGGCTACCGCCGAGCCGAAGACGTCGGCCGAGGTTGAAGCCGAAGAAAGCGAAGCGGGCCAGGGGGGCCTACCCGCTACGAACGACTGACGCGCAAGGGGTGCGGCCGTCTAACTCGGTTCAGCCGGTGTAATCCCACAGTGGTCGAGCGCAACCGCGGCCAGCAATGCCATCCCCACCACCATGGCTCCCTCGTCGAACCGGACGAGGTTGGAGTGGTTCCCCGGCGCCTCACCCGGTACGAGATCGGAAGGGCACGCTCCAATGAAGGTCATCATCCCCGGCACCTCGTTGAGTACGTAGCTCCAGTCTTCGGCGCCCATGATCGGAGCCTCGAGCGGCACCACCGCCGTCTCACCAACCAGATCGGATGCGATTTCGGTCACCCGGGCCGTGAAGCCTGTGTCGTTGAAACTCACCGGGTAGCCGGGATCGAGCGCGACCGTCGCGGTTGCTCCGTGGGCCGCCGCAACGCCCGTCGCGACACGTTCCAGCAACCTATGCACGTCGGCTCGGGTTGCATCGGACAGCGTCCTGATCGTGCCGACGAGTGTTGCGGCTTCCGGAATCACGTTGTGGGTGGTGCCGGCGTCGATCGACCCAAACGTGACCACTGCAGGATCGAAAACGTCGATCCGGCGCGTGATTGCCGTCTGAGTCGCCAGCACGATCTCTGCGGCAACTGCAATGGGATCGAGCGCGAGGTGCGGCGAGGAGGCGTGACCTCCCCTGCCGGTCACGACAATCGTCACCTGGTCGGCAGCTGCCATTTGCGCTCCGGGTCGGTGACGCACGGTGCCGGACTCGTATGCGGCAGACACATGCAACGCGAAGGCGCCGGTTGGGCGAGGCGACACCACGTCGAGCAGACCCTCCTCGAGCATGTATCGCGCTCCGTGATGCGATTCCTCTCCGGGCTGAAACATGAAGACGACGGGCCCGGCAAGCTGGTCGGTTCGGTCGACCAGCAGACCCGCCGCGCCCACCAGCATGGCGGTGTGGAGATCATGACCACAGGCATGCATGGTGTTGGACCGGCTGGAGAACTCGAGCCCGGTGTCCTCAGCCAGCGGGAGACCGTCCATATCGCCCCGCAAGATGATCGCAGGACCCGTTCGGTCCCCTCCGAAAATGGCAACGATCCCGGACGTCGTCTCGTTCAGACGGATATCGAGCGGCAAGCCTTCGAGAGCCATCAGCACCTTGTCGCGCGTCAACGGCAGGTGATTGCCGACCTCGGGTTCGGCATGGATCTGCCGGCGCAGAGACACCGCATCAGGCTGCTGCTCTGCCGCCGCTTCGAGCAATGAGCGGAACATGGCGCGATCGTAGGCGGTGTCTGCCTGATCCCGAATCTGAAGGCACCATCACGGTGTCAAACCAAACCAACGATCGAGCTGCTCTTCCCACTTCCCTGCGGGTACCGGGAGCTCTTCCCATTTGCCGTCGCGACGGAACTTGATCCGGTGGTGCAGCAGTGTCACGCGTTCCGGGCCACCGCCCCGGAGCCTCGTGGCAAACCGGGAGCTGGTCCAGGCCAGGCCGGGCTCTCTCTGCAGCTTGACCGAGAACGGCTCGAACTCGCCGAGGCTCCAGACCCGACCATCCAGACGGTACTGCGGTTCGAGGTCGCCTGTGTTCGCTACCGCGTTGAGCGTGAGAGCTCCACGGACCTCGCGGATCACAAACTCCCCTGAACCACCTTCCTGGACTCCGGCGATGTCGAGTCGAAGCGGTTTGATGAAGCTGTCGCCGAACTCGACGTCGACCGGGTAGGGATGGTCCAGCTGCACCTGGAGCGTCAAATGGTTGGGGTCACCGGTCCCACCATCGAGGAGAACCACGGCCGCCCTCCGCTGCACTTCGAAGCCGAGCGCCTCGAGCAGGGCCGCGAACGCGCCGTTGAGCTCGAAGCACCAGCCGCCTCGCCCGCGGTCCACGATCTTGGGGATCGACCAATCGACACCGGTTCCAACCCCGCGCCGGGAGTAGACATGCAGGTTCTCGAAAGGTACCGATGTCAGATGGGCTCGCTGCAGCTCTTCGAGGCCGACCGCGTCCAGATCCGGCCGGCGGCTCAATCCAATTCGGGTGAGGTAGGCAGCCACGTCCACCATCTCATCGTGCCAGATCGAGGGCGCGGTACCTGGCACCTTCCCGATGAATTCGTTTCAGCCGACATCGTTGCACGCCGATCGGTGCTTTATGCGAACCAGAAGACTCGCCGCTGGACTCCTTGCTGTGACGATCGCGGCATCACTGCTTGCTGCACCCGCGGCCGCCGAATCTGTGGGTCCCGGTGAACACACGATCTCATCGCCGTCACGCAAACACGCTACTCACCCGGCCCAACGCAATGGAGCCCCGGTGGGCACGCTGCGGATCCCTTCGATCGGGCTCGATGAGAATGTCAGATCTGGGGTTGCCCCGCGCATCATCAACTCCGGGGTCGCCCACTGGGTCGGAACCGCAGGAGCTGGAGAGCCTGGCAACGTGGTGCTCGCCGGGCACCGCACCACCCACACCAGACCGTTCAACGATCTCGACCTGCTTCAGCCGGGTGATCTCGTCTACATGGCGGACGCGAGAGGCTTCGAAGTCATGTACCGGGTGAGCAACACGTTCATCGTCGACCCCGAAGACATCTGGATCACCTTCGACCAGGGCTCGCCGATGTTGACGATGTTCGCGTGTCACCCCAAGGGATCGAAGCGCTTCCGCATCGTGGTACAGGCCGACCTCGTCGGCAAACGCCCACTTGCCTGAGAGCGGGCCAGCCGTGGCGGCGTCATGCCTGCTACCCGCCGACCGCGATCGGCTCGTCGTCGAGGAACTCGAAGTGTCCTGGATCGGGTGAACTCCACGTGTGTCCTGAGGTGATGCCGGCCGCCGCCATTCTGGCCAGCAGTTCCGGATGAACCGGTGAACCGGGGCCGCCGTCGAGTGAATTGCCGAAGTTGATGTCTGCCGCAGCCCCGAAGGCATGGCGAGAAAGCCGGGTGGTTCCAGAGATGTATCGCGGGTTCCAACACCCGCGGAAGGCGCGACGGTCGATCACGGCTTCGAGCCCATCATCGATGAGGCTCTGCATGACCTGAGTGAGCAGCTCGGCATACCGCCTATGACAGCGAGTGGTTCCGAGTAACGGGATGTTGACCGAAACGATGTTCTCGCTCACCCACTCTGGATCGATCTCAAGCCGCCTGCCGCGACCTAGTTGCCTGTAGGCGAACTCGCCGAATTCCTGCTTGATGACAACCTGTGGCCGCACCGCGCGAGCGGCGTCGCCGCGGTGAGGGTTGCGCGAGCGGACCCTCACCACGCTGGCTTCGGGAAGCAGCGCCAGTAGCTCAACTTCGAGTTGATCGACGGTGGTTGACGATTCGACGAGGGCATATCGGGAGATCGTGTTGTCGACTGCGAACGCCCCCACCGAGGTGAGTGCGACTTCTGTGCTTCCCAGCACAGCATCGGGAACCACGGCAGCCACGGTCATCTCGATTTCGCCCTCGAATTCGATCTTGCCGCCGACACCGAGACGGCGCAGCCCGGCAGACGCTTCACTGAGGACCAGCTCACCCGGTCCGAGCGCCGCCAGGGTCTCTGCTTCCCCCGCCGTGGCAAACGGGCGATACGTATCGCTATCGAGCACCACGGCTTCGACCGGGATCACGAAACCTTCCGGAGACGTATCGACGACTGCGCCTGCCGCGTCGCTGGATCCCACGATGTGAAGTGTTCCGGTGCGCGCCACCGTCACCGAACGCACTCCCTCGATCGAACTCAGCAGCTCACCAAACCCGGGAACGAGGCCACCCGGCATCCACGCCACGTAGGTTTGAAACGGATCGGCGCTGGTCGTCGTGCTGAGTGCAGTCGAAGTGGTGGCCACCAGGAGCGTACTGGTCGTTTCGTCTTCCACAGCTGCGGACTCACCCGGGTCGAGTTGAACCGAATCCCGAGCGGCCTCCGCGCCACTACATGCAGACCCCACCAGGAGCAACAGCAGAACGAGTCGTCGCATGCCTTCACCTTATTGGCTGCAGTCGCTTTCGCAGACTCGCTACAGCACGGGAAGCGCTCTGCCCGTCTCGAGCAGACTCTTCATGCCGGACACAATGTACGGGAAGCCGGTGGTGAAGTCCTCGTACGTCTTGGAGCCGGGTTGGGCGTCGTACATCTCGACGGTCAATTTCGTCATCCCGTTGGTACCTTCGAGCACCCAGGCCTCCCGTACGGGTCCCTCGGCCTCGAGTTCTGGGTCCCACCTTGCATGGAACGTGATCTCCAGCCGATGGGGCGGATCGCAGGTGATGATCGATCCGTCTGCCACCACGGCACCGTCCCGCCCCAAGTAGCGAAGCTCAGCACCAGACTCCCAGCTCGACTCGACCCGCGTGCCGTAGAAGTACTGCTGCGTCATGTCGCCATCGACGATCGCCTGCCACACCAGCTCTGGTTCGACGTTGATGAACACCTGGTAGATGTGAGTTGGTTTCGACATTGCTCCTCCTCCTTCGAGCCCCGACTTCAGGCGGGAGAGGACCCCCACCTGAGGTTCGGTGTACTTGCTGATCCATCGGTCATGAACGAGGCGAATCGGCACCGGGTTCAGGTAGTGCAGTTTCGTTCTGCCTGCCCGCCGGGTCGTGACCAATCCCGCGGTCTCGAGCACGCGCAGGTGGTTCATCACTCCAAAGCGGGTCATTTCCGGCAGGTAGCTGCACAACTCCCCGAGCGTTTGACCGTCTCGAGCAAACAGTTCGTCGAGCAGCCGGCGTCGCCCCGCATCGTTGAGAGCCTTGAACACTTCGTCCACGTCGAGATGATATGTGACCATTTACTCACGTGTCAACCTCGAATCCCGTGACCCCAAGAGACAATCGACACGAGCGAATCCGTGCCCCAGGCGCGGTACCGGTCTGCTATGACAAGCTTGCGGGTGACGTGGGACAATGCGGCATGCGACCCAACCCGCTCCGCGAAACTCTTGAGGCAGGCGGCACCGCGCTCGGTGCCTGGCTGACCATCCCGTCACCCGTCACGGCCGAGGTCGTTGGCACCACCGGCTTCGATTACGTCTGCATCGACATGCAGCACGGACTCATCGACTATTCGGACAGCCTTCCGATGCTGATGGCGCTCACCGGCGGTGGTGCCACCCCGACGGTGCGGGTTCCCGAGAACCTGCCGAGCCACATCGGCAAGGCACTCGATGCCGGAGCCATGGCGATCGTCGTGCCGATGGTGAACTCGGTTGAAGACTGCAAGGCCGCCGTGGCCGCGTGCCGCTACGCGCCTGAGGGGTCACGCAGCTTCGGGCCTCTCCGGGCGGTGCCGACCCAGGGCGCGGACTATTTCGACCACGCCAATACCGACGTCTTGTGTATCCCGATGATCGAGACGGTGACCGCACTCGGCGACCTCGATGCGATCCTTGCCGTCCCCGGAGTAGAAGCCATCTACGTTGGTCCTTCCGACCTGTCGGTGAGCATGGGCTTCGGACCCAACTACGGCGCCCCGGAATTCCATCAGGCGCTCGACCAGATCGTCGCCTCCTGTGCCCGTCACAACGTGGTGCCCGGAATCCACGCCACCCTCGCGACCGCACAGGATCGTCTGGACCGCGGCTTTCGCATGGTCACCATCACCTCAGAGATCATCGCGATGCGGTCCGGAGTCGCGGACGACCTCGCGACGATCCGGGGTTCCATCAGCCCGACCGAGGATTCGATCTACTGAGAGCGCCCACCGCGACTCACCGCACAGTTGACGCAGCACGACAATCATCCGAGCAGCGAGGACGGCCATGAAACGCAAACAGTACGAAACGGTACTCGAAAGCTTCGAGGCTGAACTCGCCAAGCTCCAAGGGTGGGTGCAGGCCGAGGGTCGCCGCGTCGTCGTGATCTTCGAGGGAAGAGACGCGGCAGGCAAGGGTGGCACCATCAAGGCAATCACGCGCAGGCTGAATCCTCGCGTCGTCAGGACGGTTGCGCTCCCCAAACCGAGCGACCGGGAACGCGGCCAGCTCTACCTGCAGCGCTACATCACACAGCTCCCGGCCGCGGGTGAGATAGTGCTCTTCGATCGCAGCTGGTACAACCGGCTCGGAGTCGAGCGGGTGATGGGGTTCTGCACCGACGACCAATACGAGACTTTCCTCACCCAATGCCCCTCGTTCGAACAGACCCTCACCGAAGACGGCATCATCCTCTTGAAGTACTGGCTCCACGTTTCGGACGATGAGCAAGAGCGCCGTTTCCAGCGTCGCAACACGGATCCCCGCAGGCGTTGGAAGCTCAGTCCCATGGACCTCGAAGCGAGGGCACGTTGGGTGGAGTACTCGAAGGCACGCGACGTCATGCTCGAGCGCACCAGCACCAATTGGGCGCCGTGGCGTGTGGTCGACATGAACGACAAGCGCTCTGGACGGCTCAACCTGATGAGCCATCTCCTCAGCCGGATTCCGTACGAGGATCTCACCCCGCCACCGCTCGAAATGCCGGAGCGCCAGGACCAGGGGGCCTACGTGGCTCCAGATTGGTCGGCCCTCGACGTCCCCAAGGTGTATGACTGAGCAGGCTCACGCCTGGTCACATCAGCGGGGAATCCACACCAGCGAGATGTCTTCGACCTTGACGTCATCGCGCTCCAGGCCGATTTCGAGCGACTCGATGGCGCCGGCCTTCTCCTCCCAGGCGGCCGCGATCTCGTCGAGTTCGTCCACCAGGTCTTGCTCCAGCTCGGCAAGGTCGCCGCGCTCGTGGGCCACCTTGCGTTCTGCCTGCCCTGCGGCTCGTTCCGCGGACCGCTTCCGCGACGACCCTCCGGTGATGCTGCGCGAACGCTTCCTCCCCAGGAGCAGGTCGAACACCGCGCCTGCCTGGTTCATCATCGCGTCCTGTTGATAGCCGGCAGCTTTGTCCTGGGCGGTCGCGGCCCGGTCCTGTGCGGTTTCCAGTGCTCGCCGTGCCGTTCGGAGACGCGACTTGTAGCGGTCGCTGAGCTTGGCGGCTGCCTCATCTGCACCGTCTTCGGCCGCCGCCTCACATCGCTCGCCGAAGGCCGCCCGACTCTCCCCGACTCGCGAGTAGAGGCGTAGCTCCGGATTCCGATGGATTTCGATTCGACCCGTCTGACGCAAGTGATCCTTGACGGCACGCGCCACCTCGTCGTAGTAGGTCCTGGTACCGATGGGAGCCTCCGGGAGGAGGTACTCGGCTTCGGACACCGACGTCGCGAAGTCCTTGGAGTCGTGGTCGACTTCGATGGCGGTCCCCGGATCAAACGAGGCGAGCAGCGGGTGGTAGATGGCTTCCCACTGTTCCGTGTGGTCGACACCGGCTTTCGCCTCGTCGTAGCGCGCAGACACCGTCACCGCGAGAGCAGCCTCGTGGGTGCGACTGCCCGGTCGAGCGCCTACCTCCGATGCCCAAGGGGCGCTCGGGCTCAGATAGCCGATCGTCACCCGGTCCGGAATCGCCGGCATCAGTGGCACATTTGCCCTTGAGCTGGTCGGGTCCGCGACGGCATCGGTGTCAGGAGGGGTAGGTGACGCTGCCGCAGGCCGCCCAACAGGAGGCGCAGTGTCCGGGGTCCAGCTGGGCTGCAATTCCTTGAGCTGGTCCCGGGTCAGCGGCCCGCGGAGATAGGACATCGCCCACCGCGTTGTGAACAGGCGGGGCTGAGCCCGCTTCGTACTGTGGAGGAGGAAGCGCCGCTTTCCGAGAGCGGATACCCTGGCATCGAGTTCGCCGACGTCCACATCTCCGGTTGCCGACGCCAACGCCTCCAGGATCCGGGCCTTGTCGCGTTCGGTTTGCAGACGTCCCACACACCAGGTCCCCGCATTCGACATCGCCTTGTAGTCGAGGTCGACCGGGTTCTGGGTGGACAACAGCATGCCTACTCCGAAGGCCCGCGCCTGTTTCATGATCGTGAGGATTGCCCGCTTCGCCGGGGGTTCCGCGACCGGAGGAACGAAGCCGAAAACCTCGTCCATGTAGGTCAGTACCCGCAGATCGTCACTGCCGGGCTGGCTACGCATCCACGTGATGAGCTTCGACAGCACCAGCGTGACCGCGAACTGTCGTTCCTCGTCACTGAGGTGGGCGAGATAGACGATGGCGGCCCGGGGCTTGCCAGAGTCGTCCCACAACAGCCCATCGATGTCGAGCGGAGCACCCTGAGTCCAGGCTTCGAACCCCGGCGAGGCCAACAGTCCATTGAGCCGGAGCGCCAGCTCGGTGCGATCCTTTGGAGGAAAGAATGTGTCGACATCGAACACTCCGAGCTTGCGAACGGGCGGATCCTGTATCCAGCCCAACAACGTTGCCATGTCGAGTGAGCTGCCGGAGCGCCAGGCATACTCGATCAGGTTCGAGATGAGGATGTGCGCCCGCGAAGAAACCGGATCGGTATCCTCCCCCACGAGCCCCAGCAGTCCGCTTGTGATGCCCTGAATCTCGTCACGCAGCGGTTCCGGATCGCTCCAATCACCGGGCGGTGGTTGCAGGGAACCGACGATGTTCAGCGGCACTCCGGTGGTGGATCCGGGCGTGTAGATCGTGAAGCCTGCCCTGTCGCGCAGGGCACCGATGTCGCTACCCGTGAGATCCCATGAAGCCAGCCCGTTCCTCCACAGATCCGCGGTGCCGGTAGCCGCCTCCATCCGATCCTGGCCCTGATCCGGCTCCACCCACGGTGCGAAATCTTCGGGGCGAAGCTCCGGGAAGGTGAGCAACAGGTTTGTCATGTCACCTTTCGGGTCGAGAACGAGTGTCGGAATCCCGGACCGCAGCGCCTCTTCGAGGTAGATCACCCCAAGCCCGGTCTTCCCGGAGCCGGTCATCCCGACGATCACGCCATGGGTGGTCAGGTCGCCGGCGTCGAAGAGCGTCTGCTCACCCTCGATTCGATCGCCGCTCACCGGATCGATCGGGCCGCCTAGGTACATGTCGGGCATGGTCGCTCCACTGGTCGTCGCTGCCATCAGTCTGGCACTCGGCACACGCCTCCGGCCGGGGTGGATGATTCTGGCAGTAGCATCAGCAGACACGCACGTGGAGGAGCACTCAGCATGGGTTTCGACGACCTCACCGACAAGGCCAAGGGGCTAGCGGACAAGGGTAAAGATCTCGTCGGCGACAACGCGGACAAGGTCAAGGATGGTATTGACAAGACGGCGGATTTCGCTGACGACAAGACTGGTGGCAAGTACGGCGACCATATCGATTCCGGTTCCGACAAGGCCAAGGACGTTGTGGACGACCTGTCCGACTGACATTCCGATCGGTGACTGAAGCAGCCCTTACCCTCAGGGCACGCTCGCTTGGGGGTCAGTTCGTGCTCGCCTGATCGCCGGGAGCGTCTGGCTTCTTCTGCCAGGGCCAGCGACCCGTCGACTCGAGCACCAGAGCCCAGCTGAGGAAGGTCCGAATCAGTACCAGAAGCCCCAGTCCGAAGATGTTCTCCAGGGTCGGCACGAGCGTGACCGACTTGATGATGTCCGCGGCAATGAGCAGGTCCAGCCCGACCAGAAGCCCGCGTGCCATATAGGTCTTGAAGACCGAGAACGCCTCATCCCACGTACCGCGAAATCTGGCGACGACCCCGCCCAGAAGGGCGGCAAAAACGGAGACCGCGATCGCCGCGATCGCTACCACTTCTATGAACTCCGCCACCCTCCGGGCGAACTCGAAGTTACCGACCTGCATGGATTGCGCTCACCGCGGTAGCCGACTTGTCACCGCGAACCTAGCGCGAGGAGGCGGCCGGAGCTCAACCGGTGTTGCGAAGACCGGCGGCTAGCCCGTTCACGGTGAGCAGCAGCGCGCGGTTGAGCCGCGGGTCGTCCCGGTCCTCCATACGGGAGCGCTCCAGCAGGGCAGCCTGGAGATAGCTGATGGGGTCCAGATAGGTGTCTCGAATCGCGAGCGTCCGTTTCAGCACCGGAATCGAAGCCAGCAGGTCCTGGCCGATCACCCGAACCACCTGCTGGCGGGTCAGGACGTATTCTTCCTGAATGACCCCGAACGGACCGCGGTCGGGTGGGTCGACCAGCTCAACGTAGCGAGCCGCAATCGTCAGATCCGTCTTGGCCAACGTCATCTCGACGTTCGAGAGAAAGGTCCTGAAGAATGACCACTCCTCGTACATCTCGGTGATGATGTCTGGTCCGAGCCCTTCGTGGAGTGCCTTTAGCCCGGTACCCACGCCAAACCAACCCGGGATCACCTGACGGGACTGGGTCCAGCCGAACACCCAGGGAATCGCTCGAAGACCTTCGAGCGTGGTCGCATCACTCCCGGGCCGTCGTGAGGGGCGCGAGCCGATGTTCATACGACCCAGCTCCTCGACCGGAGTCGCGGCCCGGAAGTAGCGGGGAAGTTCCGGCATGTCGATGAGCCGTCGATAGCGTTCGTACGCGGCCGCGCTCAGCAGGTCCATCGCGTTGTCCCAACGGTCGAGCACCTCTCCCGGCTGGCGAGACGTCCGGTGGAGCAGCGAAGCCTCGAGGGTGGCGGCAAGTACCAATTCCAGATTGGCTCGGGCGAGGTCTGGCAGCGCGTACTTGTCAGAGATGACCTCACCCTGTTCGGTGATCTTGATCCGGCCGTCGACCGTCCCCCACGGCTGCGCCAGAATCGCCTCACCGGTGGGACCGCCACCCCTGCCGACGGTGCCGCCCCTGCCATGGAAGAGACGGAGCGCGACTCCGTG
>CAYNHF010000021.1:0-120941 GCA_964397045.1 uncultured Acidimicrobiaceae bacterium
AGCAACCGCCCCGGGAATCTCTCAGGCACCCGAACCGCACGGAAGAGGTACCTCTGGAGAGCAGGCGGATGCGCCTCACCGAAGGGGAAAGCCGGTGGCCCGGTGAATCTCTCAGGTTCCGTGACAGAGCGGGAGCCAGCAGGCTTCGCCGACCGTCAGGAGCTCCACATGACAGACACCCTCGATCAGCTCTCGCAGAGCGACGACTTCCTCTCGCGTCACCTCGGCCCGGATGCGACCGACGTGAGCGCGATGCTCGAGACGATCGGAGCGTCCTCGCTCGACGATCTGATGGAGATGACGGTGCCCGCCGCCATTCGCCAGGAGGCCCCGCTGGCGTTGGGTCCGCCGATGTCGGAGCCGGCGGTAGCTGCCGAGCTCCGTGACATCGCCGCGGAGAACGAGGTGTACACGTCGATGATCGGAATGGGGTACTCCGACACCCATACCCCGCCCGTCGTCGTCCGCAATCTGCTCGAGAACCCCGGTTGGTACACCGCCTACACGCCATACCAGCCGGAGATCTCACAAGGTCGGCTCGAAGCCATCTTGAACTACCAGACCATGGTGACCGACCTCACCGGCATGGAGATCACCAACTCTTCGCTGCTCGACGAGGGCACTGCGGCGGCCGAGGCGATGGCGATGTGTCGTCGAACGTCAAAGGCAACCTCCGAGGTGTTCTTCGTCGACGCCGACTGTCTGCCGCAGACGATCCAGGTGGTGACGACTCGCGCCGAGCCGCTCGGCATCAAGGTAGTGGTGGGCGATCCAACCCGGGACATCGTCGGCGAGGCTCCGTTCGGCGTGTTACTGCAGTACCCGGGGGTGAGTGGCAGGGTGCGCGATCACCGTGAACTGATTGCCGGCTTCGCGGAGACCCCCACCATGGTCGTGGTCGCGGCCGATCTGCTGGCGTTGACGCTCCTCATGCCTCCGGGTGAGATGGGGGCAGACATCGTGGTGGGTTCTTCGCAGCGGTTCGGCGTGCCGATGATGTTTGGCGGTCCCCACGCCGGTTACCTCGCCACTCGTGAATCGATGAAGCGGACCCTGCCCGGGCGCTTGGTCGGGGTCTCGAGAGACACCAAGGGTCGCACGGCGCTGCGACTGGCGTTGCAGACCCGCGAGCAGCACATCCGAAGAGAGAAAGCGACCTCCAATATCTGCACTGCGCAGGTCCTGCTGGCGGTCATGGCGGGCATGTACGCCGTCTGGCACGGGCCGGACGGCCTCCGCACCATTGCCTCCAGGGTTCATTCGTTGACGTCGGGCCTGGCCCGGGCGCTGCAGGACGGCGGCGTTGAGCTGGTCAACGACACCTGGTTCGACACGCTGGTGGCTGCGGTCCCCGGCCGCGCCGAAGAGGTGGTTGCCGCCGCAGAAGACCGTCGCATCAATCTGCGGTTGATCGATCACGACCACGTAGGAATCTCCGTCGATGAGGCAACCACCCCTGCCGTGGTCGGCGCGGTGCTGGAGTCCTTCTTCGTAGACACCCGCCTCGACACCGTGATCGCTCCTTCCGGTCTGCCCGAAGCCCTTCGGCGCACCTCCGGCTTCATGACCCACCCGGTGTTTCACCTGTATCGCAGCGAGACCGAGATGCTCCGGTACCTGCGGCGGCTGCAGGACAAGGACATCGCACTCGATCGTTCGATGATTCCGCTGGGCTCGTGCACGATGAAGCTGAATGCCACCACGGAGATGCTGGCCGTGACCTGGCCCGAGTTCGCTCGGATCCATCCATTCGCTCCGCTCGACCAGGTGAAGGGTTACCTGCGGCTGTTCTCGGATCTCGAGTCGTGGCTGGCCGAGATCACCGGCTACGACGCGGTGTCCCTACAGCCGAACTCGGGAGCCCAAGGTGAATACGCAGGTCTGCTGGCAATCCGGGGCTACCACGCCAGCCGCGGCGAGGGCCACCGCGACGTCTGTCTGATCCCGGCTTCAGCCCACGGGACGAACCCTGCAAGTGCCGCCATGGCCGGGATGTCGGTTGTGGTGGTTGCGACCGATGAGCAGGGGGACATCGACGTTGCCGACCTGCGGGCAAAGGCGAGCGAACATGCCGATCGGCTCGGTGCGCTCATGGTGACATATCCGTCCACTCACGGTGTGTTCGAGGAGCAGATCACGCAAGCGTGTGACATCGTCCACGAGTACGGCGGCCAGGTCTACATGGACGGCGCAAACCTGAATGCGCTGGTCGGCGTTGCCCAGCCCGGCAAGTTCGGCAGCGACGTCAGTCATCTGAATCTGCACAAGACGTTCACTATTCCTCACGGCGGCGGCGGCCCCGGCGTCGGTCCCATCGGGGTGCGTGAACATCTGCGGCCCTTCCTGCCGGGCCACCCGCTGGTTCCCGACCAGCCGGGGCACCGCGACGGCGTCGGGGCGGTGGCGTCTGCTCCCTGGGGATCGGCAGGGATCCTGCCGATATCGTGGGCGTACATCCGACTCATGGGTGCCCGCGGGCTCACCGAGGCGACCCGGATCGCAATCCTCAACGCCAACTACGTCGCCAAGCGACTCGAGCCGTCCTATCCGGTGCTCTACACCGGAGACAACGGCACCGTGGCCCATGAGTGCATCATCGATCTGCGAGATGTCCGGCACGATGTCGGGGTCACCGTCGACGATTTCGCCAAGCGGTTGATCGACTACGGGTTCCATGCGCCCACCATGTCGTTTCCGGTTGTTGGAACTCTCATGATCGAACCGACCGAATCGGAGTCGAAGCGAGAGCTGGATCGGTTCTGCGACGCGATGATCGCGATCAAGGCCGAGGTCGACGCAATCGCAAAAGGTGAGATGGATCTGGAAGACAGTCCGCTCCACAATGCACCACACACCGCCGAAGACGTGGTTGCAGACGACTGGGGCCATGCCTACGGCAGGGAGCAAGCGGCGTACCCGGTCGCATCGCTCCGCGGCGACAAGTACTGGGCTCCGGTGAGCAGGATCGACGCTCAGTACGGGGACCGCCACATCATGTGCTCCTGCCCCCCGATCGAGGCCTACCAGTAGCTGCAAGCAGCCGGGCGGCGAAATGGACGTCCCGCCCGAACTGAGGAACGCTCGCACCCGGCCGGATTGTCACCCCACTTGCTCGAGCGAGCGTCTGGATTCATGAGACCGGCACGACGTGAAGGACTACTCATGACCCGGATCAGAGCCAATTGGTGGATCCTTGCAGCGATGCTCATCGTTCCGCTGGAGGTCGCGTTCGGTATTGGCAACCTCCTGGAGGACGATGGCGGGCCCCGCTATGGGCAGTTGATCGCCCTGGCCGTTCGTTGGCGGCGGACTGCTCACGCTGGCCGGCGTGAAATGGCGAAGCAGGAGCCCGGTGGCAGGCAGTCGTTTGGTGGCAGTTGGAGTGTTGCCGATAACCGCTGCCGTAACGGTCTTCTGGTTCCCGCCGGCGATCGCGGTCGGTGTGCTGGCGATCGCCGTCTCCGTTGTCGCATTCCGCGACTCGACCGACCCTGTAGGCGACGCGGGCAGAGGCGCGCAGAGACTGCTGAGCGACCGCCGCTGCCGGGTCACACGCCTACGCTGCGGCGCGCGCCGCCTGCTCGTACTTCCGGTCCCAGCCGGCGTACACGGTGAGCGCTGCCAGCAGCGTGATGCCGCAGAAGACAAACATCGTGGAGTAGCCCTGCTGTGTGATGATGTAGCCGAGGATCGGGCCTGCTACCAGGGTGCCGATGTCGAAAAGAGCGGTGAAGAAGGCGACCGTAGAGCCTCGATCGGCGACCGGAGCCCGGGTGATGGCAATGGCGAAGAGGATTGGGAACGCGAACCCATGTCCGGTGCCACAGAGAATCCCGGCAAGGGCAACCTCGCCTGCAGTGGATGCGTTCGCCAGGACGAAGAAGCCCAGCGCCAGAATCACCAGCGCCGGATACAGGACCCGTTTCTGCCCGATCCGATCCGGTAGCCACCCGAAGAACAAGCGCAGCAGGATGGCCGTCGCGGCGTACATGGCAAAGAACAGTCCGACGGTCCCGATGCCCGTTTCGTCGATGAAGGTGCGCAAGAAGGTGAAATAGGCGGTCAGCACGAAGGAGAACATCCCGACGATCCACCAGACGGGACGCAGGCGCGGCAGCGCCACAGACGCGAAGAAGCCGCGCCGTGGGGGCTCGTTGACCAGCGAAGGGGCGCGTTCAGGCAGGGTGAGCGCGATGAGCACTGCGGCCAGCCCGAATCCGGCGGCTGTGATGAACAGCTCTTCGAAGCCCCAGTTGAGAAGAATGAGATCGCCGATCAGTCCCCCCAAGGCGATCGGAAGCAGACCGGAGACGCCGAATATGGCGAGGCCCTCGGTGCGCCGAGCTTCGGGCACCACATCCGCACCGTAAGTGAACAGCGCGGTGAACATGGCGGCTTCAGCTACGCCGTGCACGATGCGCACCACATACAGCCACGGTCCGATCGAAGACACCGTGAGGTAGGCCATTGTCACCAGGAGGTTGACCGCGCCGCCGGCGAGGATCACAGGGCGTCTGCCTCTCGTATCCATGATGCGGCCAACGAGTGGTCGGATCGCGATCGAGGCCAGTGCGGTGACCCCGATGAGCACGCCGATCAACACCTCGTCTGCTCCCATTTCTGCGAGAAAGCGGGGGAGGTGAATGAACAGGAAGAACGACATGCCCTGGAAAAGGTTCGCGATCGACACCAGGATGAAGTCGCGCGTGAAGAGACGTTCCTTGGGCATCGGCGGATTCTACGATCGGGTCTCTCCCGTCACGCTGCTGGTTGCAGGTAGCGTGCTGAACATGGAGGCAACGTGAGTGCGCAGGGCAGTGAGTCGTTCTCGCTTCGGGAAGTCAGCGTCATTCGCAAGGGGAAGTACCTGCTGCGCGATGTCGATTGGACCGTCCGCGACCACGAGCGTTGGGTGGTCTTCGGACCGAACGGAGCGGGGAAGACCACGTTGCTCCAGATCATCGCTACCTACATGATGCCGAGCCGGGGTCGGGTGGAGATCCTGGGGCGCACCCGTGGTGGAGTGGATGTGCGAGTGCTGCGAGAACAGATCGGGTACGCCGGTGCGGGCCCTGCCTCGCTGGTACGCCAGGAGTTCCCTGTGATCGAAATCGTGGTGACCGGGCGTCATGCCGCCTTTGTCGACTCCCGGTGGCACGAATACACGGAGGCGGATTGGGCAGCCGCCAGAACCCACCTCCGCCGTCTCGCCGCAGACCATCTGGAGGACCGCGTGTTCGGAACCTTGTCTGCGGGCGAGAAGCAGCGTGTGTTGATCGCCAGGAGTCTGATGACCGACCCGAGCCTGCTGCTGCTCGATGAGGCCACCACCGGGCTCGACCTCGGAGCCAGAGAGCGACTCGTGGGGTCACTGGCCGACCTGGCCCAGAATCCGCAGAGCCCGACGGTGGTGCTGGTCACGCACCACGTCGAGGAAATCCCTCCCGGTTTTGGGCACATCCTGATCCTGGCGGATGGAAGGGTCTTGGCGCAGGGTCCCATCGAATCGACGCTCACCGGTTCGGTGCTGAGCGACAGCTTCGGTATGGCGCTGTCGCTCGAGCATCGTGACGGACGCTTCCGTGCGTGGAGCCCCGCATAGTGGACTGCGCGTCGCAGCGGTGGCTGAGATCCGCGAAGATGCCGGCAACATGCTGAATCACGTCATCGGTTTCCGTTGTGTCGTCTGCTCGAGGCAGTACCGCTTGGACGAGGTGACCTACGTCTGTCCCGACCACGGCAGCGAGGGCATCCTCGACGTCGTGTATGACTACACCGCGATTGCGGCAGACGCTCCCCGTCTCTCGTTCGCCGGTTCTGGTGATCGGACGATGTGGCGATACCGGGCGATCCTTCCGATCAGCCCGGCTGCGCCGGTTCCGCCGTTGGCTGTGGGTGGTACACCACTCTACGAAACGGTGCTGGCGACCGACGTGGGTGTCGGCAGACTCTGGATCAAGGATGAGACCAGACAGCCCACGGCTTCGCTGAAGGACCGTGCGTCTGCGATGGCACTCGTGAAGGCGGCGGAGGTTGGGGCAGACGTTGTCACCACCGCCAGCACGGGGAACGCGGCAGCGGCGCTCGCCGGTCTCGCCGCCAGCGTGGGACAGTCAACCGTGATCTTTGTCCCCGAGGCAGCACCCGAGGCGAAGGTCGCACAGCTGCTGGCGTACGGAGCGACTGTGGTGCTGGTCGCAGGCAACTACGGCGCAGCTTTCGACCTCTGCATGGCGGCAGCCCAGGCCAACGGCTGGTACAACCGCAACACCGGATTCAACCCGTTCATGACGGAGGGCAAGAAGACCGTGGTACTCGAGATCCTCGAGCAGCTGGCGTGGTCGGCGCCAGACGTGGTGGCGGTCAGCGTCGGGGACGGTTCGATCATCGGTGGGGTCCACAAGGGCCTGAAAGACGCCCTCGCCCTCGGTTGGATCGATCGGATGCCGCGGATTCTAGGAGTCCAGGCCGCAGGCAGCGACTACCTGGTCCAGGCCTGGGAGTCGGGCGAAGATGTGCTCACCAAGCAGCCAATCCCGGCGGACACGGTGGCAGATTCGATCAGCGCCGACCTGCCGCGGGATCGGATCAAGGCGCTGGCCGCGGTCACCGAGACCGAAGGTGCGTACGTGAGGGTTGATGATGGAGCGATCCTTGCTGCGATTCCCGAGATCGCGGCTGCCACGGGAGTCTTCGCCGAACCGGCGGGCGCCGCCGCCTATCCCGGAATCCGGCAGGCGGTGGAGCGGGGACTCATCGGGGCCAACGAGGACGTCGTCATGATCGTGACCGGGAGTGGATTGAAGGATGTAGGTGCAGCGATGCGAGCGGCGGACGAGGTGGGCATCGCTCCGCTTCGGGTGCCGCCCGATCTCGATGCACTCAACGAAGCGCTCGCCACCAGCGGCGCGATGAATCGAGGAGCCCAATGATTGACCTGACCGTCAACGAATCCACTCTGGAGGCTGCCGCGGCGAGTGCCGCCGCGCGGCACATCCGGATTCCGACCTTCGCCCAGATGCGCGACCCGGGTCTGGTGCCGGACGACGTGAAGGTTGCGCTCCGTGACGTCGGGCTGTGGGACGTCGACCCCCTCAATCTGTTCCGCATCACCTGGCATAACGAGCCCACGGCGTTTGGTGGCGGGTACGGGCCGGTCAACACCATCGAGTTTCCCAGCGAACTGACGGGGGTCGATGCCCGGATCATCGCCCTCGAGGGCAAGTGGTTCCCGACCGGGGCTCACAAGGTAGGAGCCGCGTTTGGCTGTCTGGCACCTCGGCTGGTCACGGGGCAGTTCGACCCTTCTTCACAGAAGGCGGTGTGGCCCTCGACCGGCAACTACTGCCGTGGGGGCGCCTACGACTCCAGCCTGCTGGGCTGCGCCTCGATCGCGATTCTTCCCGAGGGCATGAGCCGGGAGCGATTCGAATGGCTTGAGAGCGTCGCGGGGGAGATCATCAGAACTCCCGGGTCGGAATCGAACGTCAAGGAGATCTTCGACAAATGCAACGAACTCGCCGCCTCGGGCGAAGACCTCGTGATCTTCAACCAGTTCGATGAGTTTGGGAACTACCTGTGGCACTACAACGTCACCGGGGCCGCCGTGGAGGAGGTCATCGAAGCTGCACTTGGTCCGAACGACCGGTACGTCGGATACAGCGTTACCACCGGGTCTGCAGGGACCATCGGTGCCGGCGACTACCTGAAGCAGCGCTACCCCACGTCCGTGATTGCAGCGGGCGAGGCAGTGCAGTGCCCGACGATCCTCTACAACGGCTTTGGCGAACATCGCATCGAGGGGATCGGTGACAAACACATTCCCTGGGTCCACGACGTACGCAACACCGACTTCGCCATCGGACTCGATGACGAGGCTTCCGTCAGCCTGATCCGGCTCTTCAACGAACCGGCCGGGGTCTCCTACCTCGTCGACCAGGGCGTCAAACCAGACCTTATCGAACAGCTGCCGCTGCTCGGCATCTCGGGAGTGGCCAACTTGTTGTCTGCGATCAAGCTGGCGAAGTACTACGAGCTCAAGAGCAGCGACGTCGTAGTCACCATCGCCACCGATTCCATGGAGATGTACGGGAGTCGGTTGGTAGAGATGAACGAAGTGCGGGGGCAGTACTCCGCTCTGGACGCTGCCGGCGACTATCACCAGCATCTCATGGGTATTGCCATCGACCACGTCCATGAGCTGTCGTACTACGACCGCAAGCGGGTCCACAACCTGAAGTACTACACATGGGTGGAGCAGCAGGGGAAGACGTTCGAAGAGATTCAGGCGCAGTGGTACGACCCCGACTACTGGACGAGCATCCAGGCAATGGCGGAACCCATCGACGAGCTCATCGTCGCGTTCAACGAGCGGGTGACCGCGGCTGGATAGCGCGTGCAAATGAGGCTTTGGGCCCTGTCGGCTTTACGGGGTGGCGTGGGAGCGTGACTTTCGATGGAATCTATCAAGGAGTCTGCGCCGGCGGTGGGACTGGTGTTGGGCACCGTGTTCGTTGTGTCCGGCGTCGCCTCGGGCAGCCCGTCAATCGCTGCGGTCGGGGTCATCGCGATCGCCTGCGGACTTCCGGAAGCCCGCAGATCGCGCCGCCGGTGACCATCCCAGCCTTCGCAGGTACCGATGTGGTCCCCGCGGTCGGCCTCAGATGACATCGTGACGTCACACGAGGACGGTGGCCGGTCGGAACTGAGCGCCGCCGAGCGCAATCGTCTGGAGCAAAGGGCGTCGGTCGCCGAATGGCTGACCATCGCGTGGAATGTGCTGGAGATGGCCGTGTCGATCGGCCTCGGGATCGCGGCCCGTTCGCTCGCCCTGGTGGCGTTTGGGTTCGATTCGATGATCGAAGTGTTTGCATCGCTTGTAGTGATCTGGCATCTGCGCCATCCGGATCGTGCCGCCGGTCGCATCGTCGCTCGGGCATTGCGGCTCGTGGCTCTTGCGTTCTTCGCCCTGTCGCTCTCGCTGGGGGTTGCAGCCGTCTTTGCGCTCGCAGCAGGCCACGTGCCGGAGGAGTCGCCGCTGGGCATCGCGTACCTGTCGCTGACCGTGGTCGTCATGCTGGGTCTCGCCTTCTCTAAGCGACGTCTGGGGCATCTGCTCGGGTCCCGTCCACTGCTCGCAGAGTCGGGGATGTCATTCCTCGATGCCGTGTTGGCGGCGTCCGTGTTATTGGGTCTCGCAGTCAACGCGGTGTTCGGGTGGTGGTGGGCGGACGCGCTTGCGGCTCTCCTGATCGCGATTGCCGCGCTCAACGAGGGGTTCGAGAACTGGAGGGAAGCCGGGGAGCTGGCCAACCCCGAAGCCTGAGCTTCGTCGCGGACGCACGCGCTCGCGGTCTCGCCCGCGGGCCAGATGAGCACCGACGAGGTCAGCTCACCCGGAACTCGAGGAGCAGGACCCCGCTGTCTTCGAACTCGACTTCGAAGATGCCGGGGATGTCTGCGGCGAAGCGAACCGAATCGGTTTCGTCGGCGTCGAGTTCGAGGAAGAGGTCGTAGCCGTGGACGTGAACCAGGTCCGCGATATCGCTGTGCACGGTGATTTCCACCGTGTCTCCGACGGAGACCGCCGGGCGCCCCTCGACGCCGGACACCGTACCGTCCATGTACAGGACCGAGATGGTGGTGTCTGCTGCATCGACCTCGCCGGCGACCGTGAAGGTCGTCGTCGCCATGATCAACCCGCCATCGAGTGAGTAGTCGGCGTGGTCGTTGCGCGACAGCGTGACCATCGCCTGGTGTTCACCGGCCTCCAACTCTGCAACGTGTACCACGGGTTCGTAACTCATGGAGACGAGCTGCCCGTCGACGTAGACGTGGGTGTGGCCCTCGCCCGGGACGTGGTCCGTCTTCGCGGGATTGCTGAAGGAGAATCCGGTGACCTCAGCAGCAATATCCCAGCCGGAAGCAGCGTCTCCCGTGACGGCGACCCGAACTGTCGGAGTCTCGGGACCGTCCCAGGGGATTGCATCGGGCGAATCGCCGTGTTCGTGCTCGCCCTCCGCCACCTCCGTGTCGTCTTCAACGTTCATGGCTGCCGTGTCTTCTGAGGCCGCGGCGGTGGTCGCGGTCGTGCTGGGTTCGGCGGCATCGCTCACGCCCCCGCAGGCGGCTATGACGAGGCAGGCGGCAGGTGCCAGGCCAAGCCGTCTCAGCGTCCGTGAGGTCTTCATGCGGTCGACTTTCTCGTGACGTGACGGGTTCCTGGCACCAGGTTGGCGTCTCCCCATGAGTGTTGCGTGAGCGGGCGAGGAACCACGCATGAGACCCTAGGGCCTGTCCCGGAGTATCCAGGCCGGCAACCTCCAGTTGTCAGCCCTGCCGCGAGTCGCCTTCGATGTCGCCGTTAGACGAGTGTCCCTGGTCTGGACCCGCGGTTCTCACGGCGTCGAGGAACGCAAGAACACCTGTGATGAGGTGGACGGTGCGTTCCGAGTAGAACATGTCGAAAGCGTGGAGCGCCCCAGGGAACTCCAGGTAGACGACGGGGGACCGCGAGGTGGCTTCGAGCGCTGCTACGAACGCCCTGGCTTCTTCCACCGGCGCGAGGGTGTCACGATCTCCCTGTACGACCATGAAAGGCGGCATGTCGGGATGGACCTGATCGATCGGCGAGGCGTCCCGGTAGCGATCCGGAGCATCCGCCATGAAGTCCTGCATCACGATGGGTTCGAGCAGCATGGTGATGAAGCCGTCGTACTGGACTCCCAGCCGATTGGTGAAGTCGTAGATCCCATAGAGTGGAACTGCCGCCTGCACCGCGGTATCTGCGGTCTCGAACCCCGGTTGATAGCGCGGCTCGTTCGGGGTGAGTCCCACCAGCGCGGCGATGTGTCCGCCTGCAGAACCTCCCGATACCGCCACGAAGGTGGAGTCGGCTCCATAATCTGCGCCTTGCTCCCTGACCCATGCGATCGCCGCCTTGGCGTCCACGAGAAAGTCGGGAAACGATGCCCCGGGGCTGAGGCGGTAGTTGGCAGACACCGCCATCCATCCGTTGGCGGCGAGCTGGTTGAGCATGGGCAACGCCTGTTCGCGTTTGTCACCGACCGTCCAGGCTCCCCCGTGGAAGTACACCAGCACCGGGAGGCTGCCGGTCTGCCCACGGGGTCGATAGATGTCCAGCTTCAGTACCTTTCCGGCGACTCGCCGGAACTCGATGTCGCGGATGCGCTCTACATCCCTGCGGCGCACCCAGAAGGGGAAGACCAGGCGCTTGGTGGAAACCCGGCTGGTGGGGGTGGGCAAGCCCGCCGCGACGAGGCCGCTTGCCACGACACCGGCAGCGCCCCGGCTCCGGAGCCACAACGCAGCCCTTCCGACCCACCCGACCAGAAGCAAGCCCAGGCCGATCCATCCCAATGCCCCATCCAGTGCGCCCCACCAGATCAGCAGCGCTGCGATACCGAGCTGGACGATCACGGTGTAGATCGCCAGTTCGATCGTGAGCCAGCCGGCGAAGAAGCTCGGGAACGCCAGCCATTGGCGCCGAATCGGCCAGATCGCATTCGCGGCGGATGCCGCCGAGAGGAGACCGAGGAGGAGAAGAAGGATGGCTGGGATCACGAGTGCGCCCTTCGGCCCTCGACTCGACTTCCGGTCGCGACGGTCCGGAAGCCGGAAACGCGGACCCTAGCGGTCGGGAGGACACGCGCTGAATCGGTGAGGCGCCTGGTCCGGCGGATGGGTTCTCTTCGGTGTGCAGGCTTCTCCACCGCAGGCTCCGCTACGTGCCTGCGGGTTCCGCGCCTGTGATCTCGCCCGGGTTGGAGGCTGCCTCGCGGCCAGAAGAGATAACCCGAGGGTTGTCCTTGAACTTGATCGTGCGGTGGCTGTTGTCGCAGAACGGCTGGTTCTGGCTGGCGCCACACCGACAGAGGGTCATCCGGCCTGCCTCGTCGAAGACTTCTCCGGAGGAGGTTTCCACTCGTACCCTGCCGCGGACGAAGAGTGGGCCGTTGGCGCGGGGAACAATCACCGGCACCTCGGGGAATGCCTCTGCAGGGCCACCGTCGAGACGCTCGTAGCTCAAGGCGCCGCTCGGGCAGAGCTGGATCGCTCCGGCGACGGCGTCTGCGTCCGCGGCATTGACGTCGATCCAGGGCCGAGCAGACGTATCGAACACCTCGGGCAGGGCCCGCAGGCACTTGCCTCCATGGATGCAACGGGTCGAGTTCCACGACACCCGGACGGAGTCGTTCTCGTAGGTGCGTTTGGTCACCGATTCTCCCCCTTCACCCTGTTTCTTCATCGGCAGACGATCGACTCTAGAAGCATCCCGGACTGGCCTTCGACGGTGGTCGGACTTCTCAGGCCTTCGGTGGCTTGCGCGGGGTGAGAAACGGCATCATCTCACGGAGTTCGGTGCCTACCACCTCGACCTGCTGGTCCTGTTCTGCGGCCCGAGTCGCCAGGAGATGCGTTGCGCCGGCGCGACTTTCGGCCAGCCACTCCCTGGCGAACTCTCCGTTCTGAATCTCGGCGAGCGCCTGGCGCATCGCGGCGCGTGTGTCTTCGGTCACGATGCGAGGACCCCGTGTGTAGTCGCCGTACTCGGCGGTGTCCGAGATGGAATAGCGCATCCAGGACAGCCCGCCTTCGTACATCAGGTCAACGATCAGCTTCAGCTCGTGGAGCGTCTCGAAATAGGCGGACTCCGGTTGATACCCGGCATCCACCAGTACGCCGAATGCGGATTTCACCAGTTCGGACACGCCACCGCACAGGATTACCTGCTCTCCGAAGAGGTCCGTCTCCGTCTCTTCTTGAAAGGTCGTCTCCAGCACGCCTGCCCTGCCCCCTCCGATCCCCCATGCGTAGGAGAGCCCGAGCGCCTTGGCATTCCCGCTGGCATCTTGATGGACCGCAAGGAGGCTCGGCACGCCGGATCCCTCTGTGTACGTACGCCGTACTAGGTGCCCTGGACCCTTTGGGGCCACCATGACGACGTCGACTCCTTCCGGAGCCTCGATTTCGCCGAAGTGGACGTTGAAGCCGTGAGCGAAGAACAATGCATCGCCGGGCTCGAGGTGGGGGGCGATGTCACGGTGGTACAGATCCGCCATCAGCTGGTCTGGAACGAGCATCATCACCACGTCTGCATACTCTGCCGCTTCGGCGGGCGTCATGACCCTGAGCCCGGCTTCCTCCGCCTCCTGGCGACTCGAAGACCCCTCGCGCAAGCCGACCACGACAGGAACACCTGAGTCGAAGAGATTCAGCGAGTGGGCATGTCCCTGGCTGCCGTAGCCGATGATCGCCACCTTGCGCCCGGAAATGAGTGTCGGGTCGGCGTCGCGGTCGTAGTAGATCTGGGCCATGGGGTTCCCCCTGTGCAGGATGGTGGGCTGCTCTGAGCCAGTGACGATACCCCGGGGACGGACCCCGGGCGCCACGACAGATTCGATGTGTTGCTGCGGTGCCTGCTTCGCCTCGGTCGGATGTGGGCTATCGAAACGACCCTCGCCTTCCCTAACCTGGCCGCCGTTCGTATTCACACCACCCCGAAGGGCCAGTTGGGAGGGTGATCGCCCTGCAACTCAAACGAGACCTCGGTCTCTACGCCTTGTTCACCATCAGCCTGGGTGCGATGGTGGGCAGTGGCATCTACGTGCTTCCCGGGTTCGCGTACGCGGTGGCCGGGCCTGCCGTAATCCTCGCCTACCTACTGGCCGGGATCGTCGTGTTGCCTGCAGCTCTGTCGCAGTCGGAAATGGCCACAGCGATGCCCCAGGCCGGTGGTGCCTATTTGTACATCGATCGAGCGATGGGTCCTCTCGTGGGAACGGTGGCGGGGATCGGAGTGTGGTTCTCGCTCGTCTTCAAGGCGGGGTTCGCTCTGGCTGGGTTGGGGGCATACCTGCACCTGGTATTCACCGGCGCTCCACTCAAGCTGGTTGCTCTGGCCATTGCCGCGGTCCTCGTGGTACTCAACGCCATTGGTGTGAAGGTGGCCGGTCGGTTCCAGGCGGTGGCGGTGACGGTTGTGGTCGGGGCTCTGGCGCTGTTCGTGCTCATCGGACTGGGTTCCGGAGCGATGGATTCCGCCCACCTCACACCGTTCGCTCCGGAGGGTATGAGCGGTCTGCTGGCGGCAACAGGGTTGGTATTCGTCTCATACGCAGGAGTGACCAAGGTCGCGAGCGTCGCCGAGGAAGTCAAGCGGCCGGGCCGAACGATTCCGCGGGCCATCCTGACCAGCGTCCTTCTGATGCTGGTGCTGTACCCCGCCATCGTCTTCGTGATCGTCGGGGTGACCCCGCCGGCGGAACTCTTCAAGGACGAAACCCCGGTCAGCACCGCGGCGGGGTTCTTCATGGGTGATGTCGGCGTCTTCGTGGTGGGCGTGACCGCGATCGTCGCGCTCACCAGCATGGCCAATGCGGGAATCCTCACGGCCTCGAGGTATCCCTTTGCCATGGCGCGCAACGGGCTGGCACCTGCCGGTCTCGGGAAGGTCGGGTCCCGCGGCACCCCGGTCGGTGCTGTGATGCTCACCGGCGTCGTGCTCCTCGCGTTGATTGCCGTCTTTCCTCTGATCGAACTCGCCAAGCTGGCGTCGGCGTTTCAGTTGCTCGTCTTCTCGTTCATCAACCTCGCGGTGATCGCTTTCCGCGAAAGCAAAGTCGATTGGTACCGCCCCACGTTCAGGTCGCCGCTCTACCCATGGGTGCAGGTGGCCGGCATCGTGGCCGCCGTGCTCCTGCTGAGTCAGATGGGGGCAGTGCCGATCACCGGAGCACTCGTGATCATCTTCGGCGGTGTTCTCTGGTACCGGGTGTTTGGTCGATCCCGCGCTAGCCACGAGAGCGCGTCCCTCGATGCCCTGCGTGTCCGTGCCACAGAAAGGCTGGTGGTGGACACCGGCCGGGCGCTGGATTCGGCGGGGACCGGTCGGACTGTGGTGCCCGTACCGTCGACGATCAACGACCGCCGTCTCGAGGATCTGTTGCGCACCGCAGCGATGATTCGCGCCCCGAACGGTTCGATCGATCTCATAAGGGTTGATCGGGACGGCCCCGATACCGGCGTCGGGCGGGTCACCTCCCCGGCAGGTGAGGCGTTCGAGCGGCGTCTTGCCCCCATCGTCGAGGTCACCGGGGTCGAACCGACGGTGCTCCACGTCACCGGCAGACATCGGAGAGTGGCGCTGGCGGAGCACATCGGGAGCACGGCAGGTGATCTGGTGCTCACCGAACTCGACGATCACAGACACGTCAGAGGTTTCGGGCCAGACATGGAATGGCTCGGTGACCGCGTGAGGTGCGATTTCGCATTTCTCGGACATCGATACCTGGACGAGATCAACGATGTAGCCATCCTCGGCTCCGGCGGTCCGCTCGACCCGGTCAAGGTGATGTTGGCCCACCGCATTGCGGTGGGAGAGGGTGCTTCGATTCGCTTCGTTCACGTCCTCGGGGAGGAAGCTCCGGGAAGACAGGCAGCGGAACGCCGCGACTACCACCATCGGCTCGATGCCCTTCTCGACGTGGAGAGTGAGAGTCGAGTCTCGCGCAGCAACGATCTGGTGGCGGCGTTGAGTGCCGAATCGCGTTCTGCTGACCTCGTGATCGTGGGGGCGCTGCGGACCAGGTTCCGAGTACTCACCGACCTCGTCGACCGGCTCCAGGAAGAGGTGGACGCTCCGGTGCTCCTGGTACGTACTCATGAGCTGTCTTCGCAGCACTCGATGGCGGGACGTCTTGTCGAGAGGTTCGTGCGTTGACGATGGTCGGTGGAGGAGCCGGTCGGTGTCAATCCGCGGCCAGACCCCTTCTATCTCGCTTGTCGCCGTGGTAGCTGTGTGGGCAGCACCTCGCGAGGAGCACCGTGCGCACTATCGGCTGGATTTTGGTTGCGGTGTGCCTTGCCGCGCTATGGGTCGCGGCGGACCCGATGTCGCCAAAGGCAAGTGCAGCTGAGTCGTACGTCTGCTGGATCGCGGCAGGGGCCGATGGGCCGGAGGTGACTTCGTCTGTGATCAGATGTCGCATTGCGGGGCGGCTGATTCGAGACTTCTCCCCGGAGCACCCTCCGCCGGTCGTTCTGCTCCCCGCCGTCGGAACCGACGCGGTGGGTGGCTGTTGGTATCGCCGAAGCTGGTGGAGCGGATGGTCCCTGGTGTCGCGATACCCGGATGGATCTGCCAGGTTGCGCTACGACCCGGACGGGGTGCCGGGAGGACCGCTGGTGGCGGACGCTGTGCTCTCCGGGTGTCGCTCGGAACCTGCGGAGGCACCTCCAGACGTCGAGTACGCATGGCGGCTGCTGATGTCGATGCGGCTCGAGCCGTCGCGCATTGCTGCAGCACCCGCTCGGCCGGTCAGCGGACTCACCACCTTCCTCACGGTACGGCTGGTAGCTGCACAGACTGGCAGCCTGGTGTCGCCGGTCACCGGCCATCGCATCGAGGTGAGAGCCGTAGCCGAGGCGGTGGTCGTGGACTGGGGTGACGGATCACCCACCTCGCGTCACGATGCGTCCGACCCCGCCCTCGCCGCACCGCGGCCGGATACTGCCCTGGCTCATGTGTACGAGCGATCCGGCGCCACGGACATGGCCGTCCGGGTCGAGTGGCTGGCGAGGTGGCGGGTCGACCTGAGCCCCTGGGCACCCCTCCCCGTGGCCCCGATCACCACACGCGTGCCGGCAGACGTCGACCAGATCGTCGGGCGGCTCGTGAGAGCTCCGCTACGCGGGAGCTGAATCGTCAGGCGAGTGCAATCAGTGCAATCGCAACCGCGGCCAACGCTAGGCCGGCCAACCTCGCGGGAGTGAGGGGCTCCTTGAGGAAGATCCTTGCCAGCAGGACACTGAAGGCGGGAAACAGCGCACCTATCGCTGCTGCAATCGCCACCGTTCCGTCCGTTGCAGCAAAGAGGAATGCAGCATTGCCGACGATGGCGAGTGTTGCCGCGCCCGCGATGGCGGGCAGCGCGGTACGGACCGGAATGAGGTGGCGCCCTGTGATCAGCGCGATCAGGGCGATGACGATGGCGCCCGACAGACGAGTGGTGATCAGCGGCCAGATGCCGGCATCGTCTCCCACCCGGCTGAGTGCGATCAGGAGCCCGCCGAATCCGGCTCCCGCCATGAGCCCGTATGCCAATCCGGACACGATCGTGCCGCTCGTTGAGACTCCGTCCGGACGCGAGAGGAGCCACAAGGCCCCCGCCGCGACCAGCAACCCGAAGCCGACCAGCACTCCCGGTTCGTCTCCGCGAAGCAACGAGAACAGAGCAGGGAACCCACCGGTACCGATTGCAGCGACCGGAACGACGATCCCGATCGGACTGGTCGCCATTCCTCGGTAGAGCGCCAGAATCGCCAGACCGCCCGAGACGCCGGCGACCGCACCCCAGGCGAAGTCGTTGCTGGTCGGTGATCCGCCGATGACGGCGGATGCAATCAGGGCGACGAAGATGCCGATAGTTTGCGAGGCTGCAGACGCGGCGAATACCCGTCCCTGGCGGGATGCGAAACCGCCGAGAAAGTCGCCGGCGCCCCATGCCGCCGCCGCGATGAGGCTCAGCGTGATGACCACGGATTCAGCGTAAAGGGTGGCGCGCCCGTCGAACCGGATCTGAGGAGGTCATCGGTTCGCGGCAGCGAAATCAGGCGGTGAAGTCGTCTTCCTTCTTGGCGCCGTAGAACATCCGTCGGAGGCGTGCTTCAACTTCAGCCGCTTCCTCCTCCGAGAACTCGTATCCGCCGCTTGTCGACAGCCCCCGGATGCGATCCGTCATGGCGTCCGAGTAGGTGTCCGCCTCAGATTTCTGACGGGTAGCCTGCTTGTCTTTCTTGCGTCTGAACATTGTGGCTCTATCGTCAAAAAACGATGCTCAACTGAGCGCTTTCTTGAAACCTACCGGTTCGCAGTGCCGAATTGGGGTGGCCGGTCGAAGTAGCCGAATGTGGACCTCCTGCCCAACGCTCTGTGGGCCAGACGCCTCGAAATCTCTGATTCATTGTGGGCTAGTCACCTAGCGCATCCTGACAGGCGTTTCCTAAGATAGCTCTGCAGCAACGATTGCCAGGACCGTTGTTGAATGTAGGAGGGGGAAGGACACCGTGGAGCTTTCTGCTTCATCTATCGAACGCACGACGTTCGACCAGGTCAAACGTGGTGGGTATGACGCCGAGCAGGTCGATGAGTACCTGCGACGCCTTTCGGACGCGGTCGCACGCGTGGAAGAGGCGATGGCGCGAGACCGCCGTCAAATGGGAGTTCTCCAGCAGGAACTATACGAGACGCGCGTAGCGGCAGACCGCACCGCTGAGACGTTCCTGGCCGCATCTGAAGCGAAGGCCCATCTGATCGAGGGTGCCACGGCTCGGGCCGAAGAGATTCTCGAGCATGCCTACCGGGAGTCGGGCCGCCAGGGCGACGTGCATCAGCTCGCAGTCGAGGAACTCGACAAGATCGGCGCCACCAGAGTGGAGTCGGTCGCGCCGATGTTCGCTCCGCCGGCCGGAGATGACTCAGGTGATGGGGCACCCGGTGGGGAAGCCCAGGCAGAGGAACTCGTAGCGCTGGCTCGAGCCGAAGCGGATTCGATCCTCGCGGCGGCCCAGAGCGAAGCCGACCAAGCGAGTCGAGATGCCGAAGATCGAGTCGATGCCGCCAGGGCGCTCTCGGGCGAGATGGTTGCGCAGGCTGAGGCCGAGGCCTCCCGCATCCTGGAGTCAGCCGAAGAGGTGCGTCTGCAGGCAGACGACGAGTCCAATCGGCTCGGGGCCGTCTCGATGTTGGCCGCCGCTACCAGTGAGGCACGCAAGGCAAGTGCCGAAGCCGAGGCGTTGCTGGCAGCGGCTTCCGTTGAAGCGCAGGGGATCCGCGACGAGGCCGGCGCCGTGCTGGCTGCCGCCTCGGCCGACGCAGATCGTATGCGGGGCGAGGCGAGCGCAGCTATCGAGTCGGCGAGAGAAGAAGCCGCTGAGATGGCGGTCGCCGCTGCCCTGGCAGACCACGAGGCATCCGTTGCCTCCAGTGCCGAGGAAGGCGAAGCCATTGTGGCGAGAGCCCGCGAGGAGGCAGAACAGATCACAAGGAGTGCACGGAAGGCTGCCGAAGCCATCCGACAGGCTGCCCTCGAGCACGATGTCGAGGTCGAGGGCCAGGCGGCGTCCGTCCTCGAGGCGGCCCAGCAGGAACTCCAGGCGGCACGGGACGAGGCTGCCGACTTGGTCAGGGTCGGCAACGAGTCCGCCGCCGAAGTTCTCGCGGGCGCCCGCACCGATTCCGAGGAGATGAAGCAGCAGACCGAGGCGGAGTTTGCTCGCCAGCAGGAGGAGCTGCACGCTGCCGAGGCGGAGGCTGCCGAGATGGTGCAGCAGGCGAATGCAACCGCCGCCGAAATCCTTGCCGAGGCAAATATGAACTCCGAGAGAGTTGTTCAACAGACCGAGGTGGCATTGGTCGGCAAGCAGGAGGAGCTGCACGCTGCCGAAGCGGAGGCTGCCGAGCTGGTGCGACAGGCGAATGAATCCGCCGCCGGCATCGTGGCCGAATCCGCGACGCAGGCTGAAGAACTGGCCAGGCAGAACGAGGCAGAGCTCGATACCAGGCGGCAAGAGGTGCAAGCAGAACTCGATGAACGCCGGGCGCAACTCAAGGCCGAAGCGCAGGCTGCGCTGGACGCCGAGGCCCGCGACGAGTTCGACCGGATCGTGGCCGAAGCCAGAATGGAGGCCGCTGCGGTCGTGGATGAGGCGCACGAGCAGGCTTCCGGGATCACCGCTGAGGCTGAGGCGGAGCACGAGGATCTGCTCATCAGGCTCCGCAGGCTGCGCGCGTTGGTCGAGCAGATGGAGGCCAAGCCGACGGGCAGGAAACAGCCACCGGTGGATGACCAGGATGGCGTCGTTGTTGTGCTGGGTGGCGTGGGTACCGAACCAGATGTCGCCATCGACGACACGGCGAGCGGGGTCCGCCAGTCGCGCTACGCCCGACGCTCGGCGTCGCTGCCGAGTCTGGGCAAGGACGCAGGCAAGGTGCTCGAGGACATGGGTTCATTGCGCAAAGACGCCAGCAGAGGCAAGGCAAAGACTGCCGAAGGGGAGACTGCCTAGGCGATCAAGCAGCCGGGGAAGTCGGCAGGCGGAGCCGGAACGTACTGTGTCCGTCCTCGACGTAGTAGTCGAGGCTGCCCCGCATCACTTCCGCGAGGTGCCGGCTGACCGTGAGACCGAGACCAACCGAACCGGGCAGCTTCTCGCCGTCGGGTGCTCGATGGTACGGATCGAAGATCGAGTCCCATTGATCGGCCGATAACCCTGCTCCGTGGTCCTGCACGAGCAACTCGACCTGGTGGTCCGCCGTCTGTTCGACCGAGATATGCACCGGCGCCGTCCCGTAACGTGCTGCATTGGACAGCAGGTTGCGGAGGATCTGCCGTACCCGAAACGGGTCGGCATGAGCATTGGGAGCAGTGCTGAGATCAACGTGGGCGGTTCCCCCGGTCCACACGTCGAGCACCTGGCTCACCTCTACTGAGAGGTCGATCGTGCGAGGCTCCACCACGACCTGGCCTCGCTCGGCTCTGGCAGCTACAAGCAGGTCATCGATGAGGTCTGCCATCTCGCTGCTCTGGTCTGCGATGAGGCGAATGAACTCCTGCTGCTCCTCTGGTCCGAACGCTGCTTGGTTGAATCGGAGCTCGGTCGCCAGCCCGACGATGGCGGTGAGCGGGGTGCGCAGCTCGTGACTCACTGAGGCAACGAGATCGTCCTTCGACTTGAGGAGCGACTCGAGCTGGTGCTGCACCAGCTTCTGTTCGGTGACCTCGCGGACGGTGACGAGAGCGTGGGTGTCATCGATTCGGCTGATCGTTGCAGAGAAGAACCGTTCTGGTGGCGACCCGGTGAGGCCAAAGTCGAAATGGGCAGGTTTGCCCAGGTCGAGCACGGTCCGTACCTGTTCAAGGAGCGGAGCGGCGTGGTCGGGGAACAGATCGGTGACGGTGCCGTGGACCGCCTCCGACACCGGGCCGACCCCTCGCGGGGTCTTCGCTGGACGAAACGACCGGATTGTTCCGCCACGATCGACGCGAAGCATCATGTCGGGGATGGCATCCAACAGGGCGGAATTCTCCGACTCTGTCTGGTGCAGCGCGACTATTGCGTTGTGCCGCTCCGTTACATCGACGAACTGGGCGAGGATCGATCGCGGTTTGTCCCCGGGCCCGGTTACCGCTGAAGCACTGATGAGCGCCCACCGCATGGGGTCCGGGACGAGGGAAAGGCGTCGTTCCCCGAGCAGATGGGTCGACTCGACCCTACCCAGCGCTTCCAGCATGGCGAGATCGTCGTGCTCGAGATCCCAGATGTCTTGCAGCGTCAGGCCCTGCAACACTGACTCGGTGGTTCCCAGCAAGCGGCAAATCGCAGGGTTGGCGCGGCTGATCCGAAGCCGGTCGTCTGCGATGACCATACCCGTCGGAGCCTCCGCGAATGTGCCCCGAAACAGAGCTTCCGATTCGGCGAGTTCCTCGGCGACCCTGGTTCGATCGGTGACGTCGAACACCTGGCTGGCGATCGCAAGGAGCGAGCCATCGTGGCGCCGGATCGCGGAAGAAGCGATGAGCGTGTGGAGATAGTTTCCTTCGGCATGACGCAGCCGTCGTTCCACCTTGTAGGAATCGAGGACCCCGGACCGCATCTCTGCCATGAGTCCCAGCGCGTCCGGCAGTTCATCCGGGTGGATGAACCGTGCCGCGGAACCGATCAGCAACTCCGATTCTCGGACGCCGAGCATCTTGCACAGGGCTGTGTTCACCTGTTGCATCACCAGGTCCGGGTCCATGATTGCCAGGCCCTGGGGGGCATGGCGGAACGCGCTGCTGAACCGTTCCTCCGCCGCTTCCAGCGCGGCCTCGATCCGGTGGCGATCGGTCACATCTTCGAGGACTCCTTCCATGAAGCGGGCCCGGCCGAACTGGTCCTCCACCGTACGGGCCGTCACCCGGACCCAGATGGTGGTTCCATCCCTGCGGCGCAATTCCACTTCGTGGGGTGGAATGTCCTCGCCTTCCTCCAACCGGATGACGAGGCTGCCGCGGAGATCGGGATCGGCGTAGAGATCTGACACGGTGACGCTGAGAAGGTCGTCTGCGGAATCGAAGCCGAGCATCTCGACGAGCGCACTGTTGACCATGACGAGGCTCCCGGATGGGGTTGTTCGGTAGGCCGCGACTGGAAGGTGCTCGATGAACTCGAGCAAGTCCGATTCGCGAAGCAGTGCCACGTGCCTATTCCCCTCGACCAGAGCGCCGGTGCGTTCAGGGGTTCATCGGCGAGCAGCAGCCGAGACTTCAATGGAGTTTTGCGCGAAGCGCGCCCGCCGCTTCACCGAGCCGACGGCCCGCTCGGCAACCGCAGGGCGAAGTCAACCGCGGAATCGTTCCCCGGACTCAGCGTGAGTTCGCAAGATGTCTGCCGGTTCGAACCGGTTGCCGTACGCGATGGCGAGTTCGTCCATCCGAGTCACCACGGCGTCTGCGCCGAGAGTGTCGACCCACATGAACGGGCCACCTGTGTACGGCGGCCAGCCAAGGCCCAGGACCGCTCCGATGTCGCCGTCGCGGGCCGACCGCAGCACCCCCTCTTCCAGGCATTTCGCGGCTTCGTTGATGAAGGGGTAGAGCAGCCGGTCCTGGACGTCCTGGATGGGAGAATCGGGAGCCGGTTGTGCTCCAAGGAGGTCGTAGACGTCCTCATCGACGTCGCCTCGCTTGCCCTTCTCATACCGGTAGTAGCCGCGGCCGGCCTTTCTCCCGAGATATCCAGCAGCCACCAGCCGTTGCAGTGGCTCGGCCTCTCCCGTGCGTTCCCCGAGCGTGGGTGCGACGATGAACCCGATTTTGGCACCTACGTCGATCCCGACCTCGTCGCTGAGAACCGCCGGCCCCACCGGAAACCCGAACTGGGTGGCCGCGGCGTCGATGTCTTCGATCTTGGCTCCCTCTCCGACGAGTCGGAGGAACTCAGCCACGTAAGGCATGAGTACCCGGGTGGTGTAGAAACCGGGGCTATCGCTCACGACGATCACCGTCTTGCCCTGGGCTCGCCCGAAGGCAACACAGGTTGCCGTCACCCAATCGGCCGTCGTGTCCGTCACCACGACCTCGAGGAGCGGCATCTTCTCGACCGGGGAGAAGTAATGCATGCCAATGACCTGCTCCGGCCGTTTGGCCCCGGATGCGATCTCTCCGATCGGGATCGATGACGTATTCGAAGCGAAGATCGTGTCCTCGTCTGTTGCGGACTCCACGTCTTCGAGGATTGCCTGCTTCAGCTTGAGATCCTCGAATACTGCTTCGATGACGAGGTCCAGGTGTCTGAACCCTTCGTAGTCCACCGTCGCGGTGACCCGGTGCATCGCAGCCCTGGCTTCACCAGGGGTCAGTCGGCGGCGTTTCTTGCGGGCTGCCACCTCGCGTGACACATGAGCCAGAGCGCGCCCCGCGGCTTCGAATTCGACCTCCTTCAGACGAGTGGCAACCCTTGTGTTCAGCGTGTTCACGGTGGCGATTCCAGCGCCCATGAGGCCGCCACCGATCACTCCGACCCGCGACACGGGACGAGCGGCAGTGTCGCCAGTGACTCCACTTTCATGCTTCATCTCCTGGGTCGCGGCGAAGATCGACCGCAGCGCCTTCGACTCCGGGGACGTCACCAGCGGGGCGAACTGCCGGACTTCCTCTGCATAGCCGGCTGCGGCTCCCTCGTCTATCCCGACCCGAATCGCGGTGATGGCGGCGGGAGCGGCCGGGTAGTGCCCGCCCGTCTCGGCCAGCATCCGCTCTTCTGCCTTCGAAAAGAGCAGCTTGCGACCTACCGGGTTCTCTTCGAGCGCCAACTGCTGGAGGTGCGAAGGGGCAAGCCAGGTCTTCATGCGCGTTGCGCGCCCGGGTTGCGACACGCCTGACCCTGCAGCCTCCAGCACCCGGCGGCGCGCTACCTCGACGAGGACTTCCTTGGGGCACACCTCGTCGACGAGTCCTATGGATCGCGCCTTGCGCGGGCGGACGGACCGGCCGGTGAGGATGAGGTCGAGTCCTGCGGCGATGCCGACCAGTCGTGGCAGGCGCTGGGTGCCGCCGGCGGCAGGTATCAATCCGAGCCTGGTTTCGGGCTGCCCGAACTGGGTCACTGTGGCATCGTCCGAAGCGATTCGGCTGCTGCAGGCCATCGCGAATTCCAAACCGCCGCCCAGACATGCGCCGTGAATGGCGGCAATCACCGGCTTGCCGTGCTCGGTGCTGAGGGCTTCGAGTCGACCGAATACCTCCTGAGCTGCGACGATTCCGGCTGCGGCCTCTTCCGGCGTCTGAATAGTCGCCAGCCAGCGGAGGTCTGCGCCGACGATGAAGCTGTTCGGCTTCGCTGAGGTGATCACCACCCCGACGATTGCATCGTCGGTTTCACAGCGATCGATGATGGCGGCGAGGTCCTCCGTCAGTTCTGGGGCCAGCGAGTTGACAGATTCACCGGCCCGATCGATCCAGACGACGGCCACTCCATCGGTGCCTACGTCGATCGAAAAGTGTTCGAGCCTCGAGTCAGTGGTGGACACCGTGTCCGTCCTTTCAGCGTTCGATGATGAGGGCGGCGCCGAGGCCTCCCGCAGCACATTGAGTGATCAGCGCGGTTCCGGCGTCGCGCCTGTTGAGCTCGTTCGCCATCGTGAGCGCCTGGCGGGCTCCGGTCGCAGCGAACGGATGACCCAGCGAGATCGATCCGCCGTAGAGATTGAGCCGCGCTTCTTCGATCTCGCCTGTGGCTTTGGTGCGGCCGAGATGCTGTTCGGCCCAGGCCGTAGAACCGAACGCTTGGAGGTTCGACAGCACCTGGGCGGCAAAGGCTTCGTGCATATCGATCACGTCGATGTCGGTGAGCGACATGCCGGCCCGATCGAGGGCGACTGGGGACGCAAAGGCGGGCCCCATCAGCATCTGCCAGCCGGGATCGAGCGCCGCGAAAGCCCACGAGCGGATGAAAGCCAGTGGCACGATTCCCAGCGCTTCGGCGGTCGATTCCTCCATGAGGACCACTGCGGCTGCTCCGTCTGTGAGCGGCGAGCTGTTGCCTGCAGTCACGGTGCCGTACTTTCGATCGAAGACGGGCTTCAGCTTGGCCAGTTTCTCGAGCGTACTGTCCGGACGAGGGATGTTGTCACGCTCGACGGTGGTGCGGAAGGCGGGACCAACGGCGAACGGCATCACCTCATCGTCGTAGATGCTCTTCTCCCATGCCTCGACTGCTTTGCGGTGCGATTCGAGGGCGTACTCGTCTTGTGATTCCCGTGAGATCCCATTCTCCCGGGCCATCTTCTCCGCGGCATCACCCATGGTGAACCCCGTTGCCTTGTCTGCCAGAGCGGGGGCGCGTGGAGCGAGGTGCGACGGCCGCAGCCGGGAGAATGACTTGATCTTGCCTGCCACGTCCTTGGATGCATTGGCCGCCATGAGTGCGCTCACCACTGCGTCGTCGTAGAGCAGCGGCGGCCTTGAGAGACTATCGGTACCACCCGCGATCACGATGCTCGCATCACCCGCCAGGATGGCACCGGTGCCGCTGACGATGGCCTGGGTCGAGGTTGCGCAGGCCCGCGACACCGAGTAGGCGTCGATCGTGCGGGGGAGACCGGCGGCGAGCACGATCTCACGAGCGACGTTGGGTGCGGTGACGTCACCCACGACCGCGCCGAAGATGAGCTGGTCGATCTGATCCCCCGTCAGCCCAGTTCTGGCCATGAGCTCGGTGACGAGCCCGCTGGCGAGATCGAGAGCACTCAGGTCTCGATAGTCGGTGCCGGACTTGAGGAATGGCGTTCGAAGACCCGCCACGATGGCGACCCTGCGTCCGTTGACCTTGCCTGGGTTGTTCTTGACCATGGGTCCTCACAGACTTTGAGCGATCGTTCCAATTCTGGCACACCTCCCGCCGCGCCGATCCGCAGAGCCCCACACGTGGGTATGGTCGTGACATGGCCTGGTTCGACTGGGGTTGGTTGAGGAGCCTGCTGGCGTGGTTCAGCCCCCCGCGGCAGCAGGGAGCGTCGTCGTTCCACCTCTTCTGGCGGGGGGTGCCCGACGATGTGGTTGTCGCCGCCGCGACGCTGGAAGTCATGGAACGCCCGACGGTCGACGAGTTGTACTTCTGGGCGCTGCAGGTGTCGTTCGATGGCCCTTCCGGGCGAACTGGCGGTGCCCACCTCGGACTGCAACACCATCCCGGCTACCCGGAATCATCTGCGGCGAACTGGGGCGGGTACGACGACATTGCCGGTGGCACGCTGGAGGGCACCGCGTCGGACCTTCCATCTGCCCTCGGCAACGAGAACACTCGAACCTACCACTGGGAGGCGCAGCGCCGCTACCGGCTCGAGATCTCTCGAGCACCTTCCGGATGGTGGCAGGGGAGTGTCACCGACCTGGCGTCTGGAGACACCACCGCCATTCGCGAACTCAACGGTCGAGACGGTGATCGGCTGGTCGGACTCGCAGTGTGGTCCGAGGTGTTCGCGCCGTGCGATGCCCCCGCGACGACTGTGCGTTGGGCCGACCTCGAGTACACCACTGCTTCGGGGCAGCGCGGCGCTCCACTCGGCCTCGAGGTCAACTACCAGGCGCAGTCCGCGGGCGGCTGCGCCAACACCGACTCCTACCTCGAAGGCGAGACTGCGCTGCAATCGACGAACACGAAGCGGAAGACGCCTCAGGGCACCTACCTCCGGTGGCCCAGCTAGCCCACCCGCGGTGGTGGCGGAGGCGGAGAGATGACCTTCGGGTCTGTGGTGTTGTCTGCGAAGACGGGGATTACGCGTCGAACTTGAACGAAACCTTGAGCTTGGTTCGATAGGCGACGACCTGGCCATCTTCACCGAGGTGCAGATCGAGGGCGCTCACTTCGGCTATCCGCAGATCGCGAAGCGACGAGGCTGCCTTCTTGATCGCGACCGCCGCGGCTGCCTCCCATGACTCACTGCTCGAGCCGACGATCTCGACGACCTTGTAGACGCTGTCCATTCCTGCTCCTCTCCCCGGCCGCGTACCGGCCGGAAACCCGTTTCTCCATCGTGAGAGGTCAAAGGACCCGGGTCCAGGGCCGGAATGCCTTTGCCTGCCGAATGATCCCCTCGGAAGCTGCACGTGCTTCAGGCGGGAAAGTCGAGTTCGCCGGCCTCGATCGGCACCTGCAGCCAGTTCTCCGCCGGAGGGAGTGGGCAGGAGTAGGCATCGTCATAGGCGCAGAAGGGGTTGTAGGCGAGATTGAAGTCGAGGGTGATGGTCCCATCCTGCCGGGCCTGGAGATCGAGGTAGCGTCCGGCTCCGTACGTCTCGCCGCCGGATGTTGCGTCGCGAAACGGGAGGAACCAGCCCTCGTGTCCGGTGTCGTAAAGGGCGAGTTCGACCTCAGATCCATCGACCTGAAACGACACCGTCCCTGCCCTGGCGTACATGCGGCTGGCGCCGTCGGAAGTCTCGACGCGAAAGCTGGTGCCATCGCCGGGTGTCACCGCCAGGTCGAACACGAGCTGCGGATTTGGCTCGAAGTAGCGCAATCCTGTGAAGCCGCGACGGGTTTCTGGAGAGAGCGGTGAGTGCGGGGAGCAGCCGAGGAACTCGTCCTTGTTGGCGCGGTATGCGGCGAGTTGGGTGACGTCCATGCCGGGCACAACCGGTGCCCGGTAGGCGTATTCCCTGCCGCGGTCCCCGACCGCATCGTTTGCCGCGGCGTGGCAACGCACGGACGCTGTGACCGAATAGGCTGGGGGCGATGCGAGCACTCCGCAAGAACACGCCCGGCCCCGGTCTCCAACTCGCCGACATCCCGGTTCCGGAGATGGGCGCATTCGATGTGCTCATCCAGGTCAAGGCCACGTCGATCTGTGGAACGGACGTTCACATCTATCAGTGGGACGACTGGGCTGCCGAACACGTACGCACCCCGCTCACCGTCGGGCATGAGGTCTGCGGAATCGTCGTCGATCGTGGTACCGCAGTCACCGAGCCGAATCTGGGAGAGCTCGTATCGGTGGAGTCGCATGTCATCTGCAATCGTTGCTCGTGGTGCCGGACCGGAAGGGGGCATCTGTGCGAGAAGACCGAGATTCTCGGCGTTCACCGTGACGGTGCCTACGCGGAGTACGTGGTCGTCCCGGCAGAAAACGCGTGGCCCGATCCTCCGGACATGCCGTACTCGATTGCCTCGGTCCAGGAGAACTTCGGCAACGCAGTGCACAGCGCCAGCACTCCGAACGTGGCTGGGCGAAAGGTGTTGGTAACCGGTATGGGTCCGGTCGGGATCATGGCGCTTGCCGCAGCTAAGGCGCTCGGGGCTCGATCGGTGTTCGCCACCGATATCAGTGACTATCGGCTCGATTTGGCGCGCAAGATGGGTGCCGACCTCGTCGTCAATGCCAGTCGTGAGGACGTGAAGGCTGTGGTGCTCGAGGCGTCCGATGGTGAGGGCATCGATGTGCTGCTCGAGATGTCTGGCGCTCCCCAGGCTATGGACGCAGGTTTCGACCTGCTCAAAGCCGGAGGGGAAGCAGCGCTGCTGGGACTGACCTCGAGCCTGCCCACCTTCGACCTCGACGATCACGTGATCTTCAAGGGCGCCACCGTGTACGGCATCGTTGGCCGCGAACTCTGGCGCACCTGGTACCAGGCGCGTGGCCTCATGCGCTCCGGTGCCATCGACCTGGCGCCGGTGGTCACCCACCGCATGGTGCTGGAGGATTACGAGCGGGCTTTTGACCTGATGGTTTCCGGGCAGTGCGGCAAGATCGTGTTGTTCCCGGATCCGGCAGATGCAGACGGACCCCTGAGCTGAGGAGCATCCATGAGCAAGACCGGCTTCCTGAGCGAAGAACTCGACCAGCTCCGGGAGGAGGGCCTCTTCAATCAGATCCGGACGATTTCAGGACCGCAGGGTGCCTGGATCACGGTGGACGGCAAACGAGTGCTCAACTTCTGCTCCAACAACTACCTCGGTCTAGCCAACGATCCGCTGCTCCTCGCCGCTGCGAAGCGAGCACTCGATCAGTTCGGGATCGGTCCAGGGGCGGTCCGCACGATCGCAGGCAACATGGAGATTCACCACCGTCTCGAAACCCGGCTGGCCGCGTTCAAGGGCGTCGAGGCCACGATCTCTCTGCAATCGGGGTTTGCCGCCAACCTGGCGGTGATCCCCAGCATTACCGGCCGCGAAGACGTGATCATCTCGGACGAACTCAATCATGCTTCGATCGTCGACGGCGTCCGGCTGTCACGCGCCGGCAGGGCCATCTATCACCACGCAGATGTCGATAACCTCCTGCTGCGGCTCCAGGAGGCTCGCGCCGGGGGAGCCAGACGTATCCTTGTCATCACCGATGGAGTCTTCTCCATGGACGGCGATCTCGCCCCACTGCCTGGGATCGTCGAGGTCGCGGACGAATACGACGCCATGGTCATGGTCGACGATGCACATGGAGAGGGCGTCGTGGGGCGTGGCGGCCGTGGGATCGTCGACCACTTCGACCTGCACGGGCGGGTCGACATTGAAGTGGGGACCATGTCGAAGGCATTCGGCGTGATGGGTGGGTACGTCGCCGGATCGCAGGAACTCGTCGATTGGCTGAGCCAGCGAGGCCGTCCCTTCCTCTTCTCTTCAGCGTTGACCCCTCCCGACACCGCAGCGTGCCTAGCCGCGGTTGAGATTCTCGAGGGTTCGACGGAACTGGTCGATCGTTTGTGGGCGAACGCGGCGCAGTTCAAGGCCGCCCTCACCGAAGCCGGTTTCGATATCGGATACAGCGATACCCCAATCACCCCCGTGATGCTGGGAGATGTGAAGCTGGCGAGAGAGTTCTCCCGGAGGCTCTTCGAAGACCAGGCCCTGTTCGCGCAAGCGATCGGCTACCCCACCGTCGCGGAAGGTGCCGCCCGGATCCGGGTCATGATCTCGGCGGCGCATTCGGAAGAGGATCTCTATCGAGGGGCCCAGGCTTTCAGCAGAGTGGGCAAGGAACTCAACGTCGTCTGAGTGCGGCCAGAACCGGCCGGAGAGGAAGACGGTGTCACCCCTCAAGCTCCCGGACTCTGACTTCCGGGCACAGGCCCGACGTCATCGTCTTCGATGACGATATCCCAGCGATCCATACACTCTTCGCAGCGATAGATCGCGATGTCACCCGGCCGCGGCGGGTCGCTTTCCGGCCACTCGTGCATCAGATGGGCCTTGCCCCCGCAATCGACACAGATGATGACTTTGGCCAACTCCATGGCCCCAGGCTGGCACATCCGACTCCGTGTCGGACCGTGGAGGGGGATATCATCCCGGGATGGACGAGGACCTTCAGATCACGAGGAACCCGCTGGTGCGGGTTCTCTATGTCGTGCTGGGGTTCGTGTTCTTGCTGCTCGGCATTGCCGGGTACCTGATCCCGGGGTTGCCGGGGACCGTCAATCTGTTGGTAGCGCTCTGGTTCTTCTCGATGTCCAGCGAACGCATGCATCGTTGGATGCTCACGAATCGATACTTCGGGCGTGGGCTGCGCGACTACAAGGCGGGGCTGGGCATCCCCCGAAACGTCAAGATCATCGCGGTGTCCGCCATCGTGCTCAGCATCAGCCTGAGCATTGTGCTGGCGATCGATGCCTGGTGGCTGCGGCTCGTTCTCATCGCGGTCGGGGCGTACGGGATCTGGTACATCCTGAGCCGGCCGACACGCGAGACGGTTCTGGCGGAACGAGCTGCCATCGACTGACGGGTGGTCGATGCATCACACGGGCGGTTCGGGGTCGTACTGGATGTAGCGACGCACCTCGCGGGCGCGTTCGGGCGAATGGAGGCGGGCCACCAGGTGCAGCGCCATATCGATCCCTGCCGAGACCCCCGCTGCGGTGATGACGCTTCCCCGATCCACGAAGCGATCGGAGGCACGCACCTCGATGTTGGTGCCGAGCCTGGCGAGATCATCCAGAGAACCCCAGTGAGTGGTGGCGGGACCGCCGTCGAGCAAGCCGGCATCTGCGTACACGAGGGAGCCGGTGCACACGCTCGTCATGAGCACGTCTGCGTCTGCCAACCCGGTTACCCATTCCCGGATCGTCGTGTCGCCGAGCTGAGGACGGGTGCCTCTGCCGCCCGGATAGACCAGCACGTCGATTCCAGGCACGTCCGCCCACGAGTAGTCGGGCTGCACCCGGAGTCCCTTGGCTGCGGTGACGACGCCGGGCAGGCGGGCAACGGTGAACACTTCGATGCCGTCTTCCGGCCAGCCCTGCGACCACGCAGCCAGCACTTCCCACGGTCCCGCCCAGTCCAGTTCCTCTGCGCCTTCGAACAGGAAGATTCCGATCCCGGTTCGGTCGGTTGTCATGCGGGCATCCTCTCGAGCGAAACGGGCAGGCGACGCGGGAGGGCCGCCCGCTGTCGGGCGGCCCTTCAGCCCCTCACTCCGACTATCGGCCCGAAGGTCCCTCCGCGGTGTTACTTCGGTCCGCAAATCGCGAAAAGAAGACTAGGGATCGAGCGTTCTGGCTCGCAAGTGGGAGCGCTGCGCGAGGCAGAGTGCTGCGCTCCGGACCCAGGCCTCTTGCCGAGTGAGGGGTAAGTGCCATAGCCTCGGGGTCGTGGATCGCATCATCGTTGACGTCGACAAGGAGTGGCTCTCGGTGGGCGACATCTGTGCCTACATGGATGTGTCGCCGTTCGTTGTCACCGGTCAGCTTCGTTCGGGCAATTTGCCTGCAGTGAAGTTCGGACGCGAATGGCGCGTTGCTCGAGCCGACTTCGAGGATTGGATCAATGCCCAGCGCCTCGAGTCTCGCACCCGCCGTCCCGAAGAGGACATGGACGTGGACGCTCTGTAGCGACGGTGGTGGAAGGCTGGGTCCGTCGGTACCCTGGCCCTGTGACGAGCCCGGCAACGATCCCAAGCATCGCAGATCTGGAAGCGACGGCGATCGCGCCCACCTGGGATGTCATCGTCTGGAACGACCCGGTCAATCTGATGTCCTATGTGGTGTGGGTGTTCCGCAGACTCTTCGGCTATTCGGAGGCCCATGCGACTCGATTGATGCTCGAGGTGCACAACGGCGGGCGGTCCACCGTCGCCTCGGGTTCACTCGAGCAATCCGAAGTGCACGTCATCGACCTGCATCGGCACGGGCTGTGGGCAACCCTGGAGAAGCGATGACTCACCGGTTCCGTCGCAGCTCATCCGGGATCGAAGTCACCCTCGAACCCACCGAGTATGCCGTGCTGGAGCGAGTACCTGCTCTGCTGGGCTCGATCGGAGCCGACCGCGACGATCCGGCTTCCGCGAGGCTCGACCCTCCGGTGCATCCGGGCAATGACAAAGCCTCGAGCGAATTCGTGAGGCTTGCCGGTGTCGAGGTGACGCATGGCAGGTCGGTGGACGCCGAGATGTTCGGACACTCTGTGGCTGCCGGACAGGCTGGGCGGTCACTCTCCCTGGAAGCAGCGGAAGCCTGGGTACGGGCGCTGGGTACGGCACGGATCGCTTTGATCGCGCGTAGCGGTCGTGATTTCGACGACGCATCGTTCACTGCGGCAGATCGAACCGATCCGAACCTCCTGCTGGTGGACTACCTGGGGGTCCTGCAGGAAGAGTTGCTCACGGTGTTGATGGCGGATGTGCCGCCGGACGGCGATGGCTGATGATGGCTTCCTCTTCTCATGTGGCCGCGCTCTTTCGCGACGGTGGAGCGATGCCCGACAGATCGGTCGGCAGTGAGTGAACTAGCGGCGCTCGTTGTGGCTACCGGCGAGGTCGGTGGGCGTGCGATCGCCCTGGCTCCCTGGGGCTCCGGGTCGGTTCTGGAGCATGTGCTCCAGACCGTCAGAGAGACTGGTATCGAACTCATCGTGGTGGTGGTCGGCCCGTCTTCCGAGCTGATTGTGGAAGGCAGCGACCTCGGAGACGCGACCATCGTTATCGATCCTGAGTGGACAGAAGGGCAGGCAGCTCCGCTCCGGTGTGGTCTCGATGAGTTGATGCGTCACGATGACACCCAGACAGCCGTGCTCCTCACGGTCCAGCAGCCACTGGTGGAGCCCGGCGTGATCGCGGCGGTGGTCGAAGCACGCGAGGAGGCGGGGACGGCGGCGGCGATGCCGAAGTATCGCTACGCGACTGGTCTGCCGCTCGTGGTCCGTCGCGATCTGTGGCCCAGACTCATGGGGCTGGAGGGAGACTCGAGCGCAGAGTCGTTCTTCAAGGCTCACCCGGAGTGGACTCACGAGATGTGGGTCGACCGCCTGGCCCCCGCGACGGTCACCACGGTCGACGAGTTGACTGCCATCGCTCCCCGAGGTTGAGAGCGGTTTGGCAGGCGGCAACCTGTCCTGAGTAGGCTTCATACTCGTGTCCGGCGAGTGCCCGAGTGCGGTGCCGTGGGGGACCTGGCGATACAGGAAGGACTGGCGATGGCGTCGATCGATACGATCGAGGGGATCGGTACCCGACAGGCAACCAAGCTGCGCAAGGCTCGGATTCGCACGACTGAAGCACTGCTCAAGACTGGTGCAACTCGCCGGGGTAGACGAGAACTTGCTGCCAGTACCGGTATCTCGGAGAAGCTGATTCTGGCGTGGGTCAACCGTGCCGACCTGATGCGCGTCAAGGGCGTCGGCGAGGAGTACAGCGATTTGATGGAAGCAGCGGGTGTCGACACGGTGAAGGAGTTGCGGCGGCGCAACCCTGCGAACCTGCTGGCCGCCATGGTGGCGGTGAATTCGAAGAAGAAGCTGGTACGCCGGCTTCCCACGGAGTCGATGGTGACTCGTTGGGTGGACCATGCGAAGACACTCGACTCGGTTGTGAGGTACTGAGGCTGCCGCGTTTCGCGGTCATACGCCCTCCCGACACGGGCGAGCCCCGGCTCGACCGGGGCTCGCGATCGGTAAGGGAGATAGGTGGGAGGGGAGCCTATCTCGCACCGCGCCTCTCGGCGCGCTTACCTTGTGATGTGAGGTCGGTGGCTACTTGCCCGCCGTTGCCTTCGAGGCCGTTGCCTTCGAGGCCGTTGCCTTTGAGGTCGTTGCCTTCGGTGTGGCCTTCTTGGGCGTAGCGGAGGCCGTCTTCTTGGCGCTCGCCGTCGACCCCGACTTCTTGGCCGGCTTCTTCGCCTGCGTGGAGGTCGCCTTGGGCGACGTCTTGGCCGCTGCCTTCGGCTTGGCTTCTGCCTTCGGCTTGGCTGCAGGTTTCGGCTCTGCCGGCTTCGTGGCCGGGGTGAAGCTCTCGCGCCACTGCACCATCGTGTGCTCGAGCTGATCCCGCAGCTTGCCGACGCGCTCCTGAATCTGCTCGATGTCGACCTTCTCCTGGAGGTCCTCAACGACGCGTCGCTCCTGGATCTGCCTGGTGACGACCTCGCCTTCCTCGGCCCAGCCGGAGTAGCGGGTGCTGAAACCGTCTGCGACCTTGGTGCTGTAGCCGGAAAGCTTGGTACCGAAACCCCGAGCCTGCCTGGCGGCGACGACCGGTGCGCCGACTGCGGCGTAGAGGGCCTTGGTGACCTTGCTGTTGTCTGCCTTCGTTGCCATTACTTCTCCTGTTCGTTGTCTCTGATAAAGCTGTTGTAGATCTGCACCAGAGCATGCTTCTGACCTTGATCGAGTTGTGGGTCGGCTTCGACTGCTGCGAGAACCTCGGTGGCGTCGCGGTCGTGGTCGAGGAGTCCGGCCCGTTCGTACAACGTCTCAGCCCTGATAGACAGGCCCCGTGCGATCGACTTGAGGATTTCGGCCGACGGTTTGCGGAGGCCTCGCTCAATCTGGCTGAGGTACGGATTCGAGATTCCTGCCTTGTCGGCGAGGTTGCGCACCGACATGGCGCTGCGCTCTCGTTGTTGTCGTATGAATGCTCCTACGTCTGCGCGTTGCTTCACCCTTGCAATATATCGCACTCTGCTAGCTATTGCAAGCAGTCCTCCGAGGTTCGAGAGGACTCAGCGGGAAGGGTCGGCGAGGAACTGGGCTACCAGAGGGTGGTACGACGCGCCAGCATCTCGTTCAGCGCATCCTGGATCGTGTTCCGTATCGTCTCGGTTCGTTCCAGCAGCCACAACGGGTCTGGCAGCTCGACTTCGCCGGTCGGCTCGACGGGAGGCAGAAAGCGAATGGTCCATTTCACGGGCAGCGGTAGCGGGTTGAGGAACACCGCGACACCCTCGACGCGTTGGTCCGGCAGGACGAGGCGTACGAGTCGCGCCAGGCGCTTCGAGACGGAAACCGCCGGATGGACCTCCTCGGAGCCGATGATCGCCACCGGCACGATCGGCGCTTGCGATTGTTCGGCCAACGTAACGAAGCCACCGCGTCCGAATCTTTGCACCTCGTAGGCATTCCAGACCGGTTTCATGAAGCCTCGTTCTCCCTCGGGGAACACACCGAGGATGTGGCCGGAATCCAGCACGTGGCGGGCATCGGCCCGGGAGGCATATACCGCCCCCGCCTTGCGGTACCAATGCGACAGCCAAGGAAGCTGATTGAAGACCTCGGTCGCGGCAACCCGGATCCGCCGTGGGAGTGGAGCCTCATTCATGGCCGCGATGCTCAACAGCATGCCGTCGTAGGGGAGGGCTGCGCCACCGTGATTGGACACGATGAGTGCCGGACCCTCCATCGGAAGGTGCTCGATCCCTTCGACCTCTACCCGGAAGTAGTCGAAGTACAGGTAGTTGAGGAGGTGCCACGCGACCTCGGAGAAGAGTGGGTCGAGACCGATCGGGTCGATCTCGTAGCTGGCCAGCCAGGACTGCCGCATCAGAGTAGGCCAGGTGTCGAAGCCGAGCCGCCCCAGTGCGGGCACTGCCAGATCTGTGATGGCAAGGCCGCCGTGCAGCACACATCGCTCCCCATCGCGGGCCGTGGGTAGCCCGCAAGGATGTCCCTCCGCCGAGCGCCACGGGCATCGGCGGGAAGTGTCTACGAAAGCCGCAAGCCGTTGGTAGAGCCGTTCGCGACGTTGCGCACCGGGACCATCAGGTCCGAACAGGGTGGCGATGTCGATCCGGGGTGGCGGAGCCGTACCGTATTCGTTCGCATCGAGTGCTTCGCCAACGAAACCGGATTCGGCTCCTGCCTCGTCTGTTGGGCTCGGTCGCGGGCGGGTTGTCGCCTGGGCCCGTAGCGCTGTCACGAGCTCAGCCTTGGTCATTCGGGATCGGCCTCGCACGTCTGCCCGCCTCGCCAGTTCCATCAACTCGTCCTTGCGAAGCGACTCGAGATCAAAAGTCGTCATCAGGTGTCCACCCGGTCCGGCAAGCGTCCGTAGGAAGCCAGAACCGCCTCGCGGCACGACCGCACCGGTTCGAATCCCAGTCGTTGCCGCATCTGCGCCGTATCGAGCACCCGCCCGTAGCGGAGGAGCCGGGCAAGATGATCCGGGACGTAGAGATCGAGTCGAGCCAGTGCGCGCAGGGCAGCATCAAATCCGCGCCTGGGCAGCGGCTGATGAATGCGACCGCCGAGTCGGAGTACCCGCGACAAGTACATTTGGCCTTGACTCGCGATATTGAACGTGCCGGACACCGGGTTGAGTACGGTGTGCTGGAGGGCTGCCACCGCGTCATCTTCGTAGATGAACTGGAGCCGGGGATCGAACCCGAGCTGCGTAGGCACCACCCGGAGGCGGACGAAGCGGCTGATCGGGTTGCCGACGGTCGGGCCGAGCACACTCGCGAACCGCAGGATCGTGTAGTCCACGTGGCTGTGGGATTCGGCCACATCCCGCAAGAAACCCTCCATTTCGGTCAGGTCGCGCGAGTAACGGCTCCTGCGGCCTTGGGGCAGCGTGCCTTCCGCGAAGATCGAGGGGTTCCGCGGCCCCGATCCGTAGACGGTGGCGTCTGACTTCACAATGACGTGCCGGACATCCGGCGAACGACCGATCGCCCCGAAGAGGGCTTGCGCGCCGACGACGGCTCCCTCATGCGCTCTCCCGCGACCGAGTTCGGCCACCCGATCGACGGTCTGTAGGTGGACGACGGTTTCCGGGCCCACGTCGAGCAGGAAACGAGCGAATTCAGGGCGATCGAGACTGACTTTGTAGAAGGAAGACGCGAACTCCAGGCTTGGTCGTAGCTCGTCTACCGCCATGACCAGCACATCGTCGCGCTGCTCGAGCATCTGGATGAGCCGGCTGCCAGTCCACGTCGCAGCCCCGGTCACGAGAATACGCCGCATGGAGCGAGCCTACCGTCGAGGCCCTGTGCCCGGTCCAGGTCGGACACCGCGTCGAGGCGCCTACCATGCCGCACCCGGAGAGGGATCCCCCTGGAAAAGACCACCACAGACAAAGGAGATGAGTCGTTGATCATCGTGATGGCGCAGCAGGCCGACCCGGCCGACGTTGCCCACGTGGTGGAACGGCTCCATGGTATCGGGGCAGAGGCGCATGTGTCCGAGGGCACCCATCGAACGGTCATCGGTGCCATTGGGGAACGCGAGATGATCCAACAACTGCCGTGGGAGGCCTTCCCGGGTGTCGAGCGCGTGGTTCCGGTCCTCAAGCCGTTCAAGCTGGTTTCGCGCGATTTCCAGAGTGAGGACACGATCATCGACCTGGCAGGCGTGAAGGTCGGGGGGCGGTCGTTCGTGGCGATTGCCGGCCCTTGCGCAGTGGAATCACGCGATCAGTTGTTCGCTTCCGCCGAGGCGGTGGCCAAGGCAGGCGCAACCATCTTGCGCGGTGATGCGTTCAAGCCGAGGACGTCGCCTTATTCCTTCCAGGGTCTCGGAGAAGAGGGATTGATGCTGCTTGCGGAAGCTCGGGAGACCTTCGGGCTGCCGTTCATCGCCGAGGTGGTGGATCCCCGTGACGTTGAGTTGGTGGCCTCGTACGCGGACATCATCCGGGTCGGAACCCGCAACATGGCCAATTTCACCCTGCTTTCGGAGCTGGGGAAACAGTCCAAGCCGGTCATGCTCAAGCGGGGGTTCACCGCCACCATCGAGGAATGGCTCAACGCCGCAGAGTATGTGTACAAGGGCGGGAACCATGCCGTGATCCTGTGTGAACGCGGGATCCGCACCTTCGAGACCGCGACCCGCAACACGTTGGACATCTCGGCCGTGCCGGTCCTGAAGGGGCTTTCCCACTTGCCGGTGATCGTTGATCCCTCGCACTCCGGGGGGCGGCGCCAGCTGGTTGCGCCGCTCGCCAGGGTTGCCGTGGCAGCCGGGGCGGATGGCTTCATGGTGGATGTGCACAACGCACCGGAGAATGCTCTTGTCGACGGTGCCCAGGCCATCCTGCCGGACGAATTCGCCGAACTCATGGACGACGTGCGCGCGCTCGCCGGCGTCATGGGTCGCGACGTCTAGCCGTCCCGCCATCGTGGAGCTTCACGTCGGGATCCTCGGGACCGGGCTCATCGGCGCATCACTCGGTCAAGGGGTGCGCCAGGCAGGCGGGCAGGTCCTCGGCTGGGATCCTTCACCGGTGGCCGCTCGTCTTGCGCTCGATGCCGGCGGGCTGGATGCGATTGCGCCGGACGAGACATCCATCTGGGAAAGCAACCTGGATCTGGTGGTGCTCGCAGGGCCGCCGGGCGCGGTGCTGGCTGCCGTTCGCACGCTGGACGCCGGCACCTTGACGATGGACGTAGCCGGCGTGAAAGGACCGATCTGTGCCGCCGTGCCGCAAGGTAGACGCTTCATCGGAACCCATCCCATGGCGGGCAGGGAAACCTCCGGCCCCGCCGCCGCCTCTGCTGCGCTCTTTCGCGGTGCGGCGTGGGTGATTTGTCGCCAGGGTGCGGTCGCAGAAGACCTTCGCACCGTGGAGCAGCTCATCACCTCGCTTGGGGCTCGACCGGTAACCATGACTCCGGCAGAGCACGACGAGGCCGTGGCCATGGTGAGCCATCTTCCGCAGCTCCTCGCGGCCGTTTTGGTGACTGCGGCCTCCGACCACACGTCGGCGCTGGACCTGGCCGCAGGGAGTTTCCGCGACCTCACCAGAGTTGCCGCCTCGGATCCGGGAGCCTGGGCGGAGGTGCTTCACGCCAATGCGCCGGCCCTTCGTTCTGTGGTGGCCGACCTCGGGGTGCACCTTTCCCGGGTGGTCGACGCGCTCGACGACGAAGCCGACGAACTGCTCGACTACCTCACGGCGGCCCAGACTTCTCGGCGCCAACTCGCGCCACCAGTAGTGGCGGTCCGGGTCGCACTGGCAGACGAGCCTGGGGAGATCGCGAGGGTCGGGCGTGCGCTGGAGAGCAGCGCGGTGGATCTGCGTGACCTTCAACTCCGCCACGCACCTCACGGCGGTGGCGGTCTCCTCACGTTGTCGGTGCGTCCGGGTGAGGCGGAACCACTGCGGAGCGCGCTCGAGTCCCAGGGTCTGCTGCTCGCCAACTAAGCAGGTGAGAAGGCCGAGCGCGTCGCGTCCTCGAGGAGTTCGAGGATCGAAGCGGCCCCGACCAAGATCCCGGCTTCGATGCAGGCTTCGTCTACGTCGAACCGGGAAGAGTGCAGGTCCACTTGCAGATCGGGCAATGCGGCGCCGAGGCGGATCAGCGATCCGGGAACGTCCGCGAGGAACCAGGCGAAGTCTTCAGATCCGAGACTCTGGTGGGTGTCGACTACGGCAGAGTCACCGAGTTGGGCGACCGCTGCCTCGCGCACTGCGGCAGTGATGGCTCCGTTGTTGACGACGGGCGGTGAACCCCGGTGGTAGCCAACCTCGAAGGTAGGGCCGAGCGGAGCGAGAATGTCGCCGATCGCCTTCTCGACCATCTTGGGCATGGCTCGCCACAGATCCATGTCGAACACCCGCACGGTTCCTTGCAGGTGCGCTGCGGTGGGGATCACGTTGGCAACTGCACCAGACTCGATGCTGCCGAAGACCACCGCCAGGGGCTCTCTCGGGTCGATGGTTCGCGCCAGAACCGTAGGTAGCTCCACGGCGACTTTGCTGGCTGCGTAGACCAGATCGACGGTTTGATGAGGTCGTGAGGTGTGGCCGCCGGGTCCGTGCAGCGCAACGGTGAATCGGTCGGATGCGCTCGTGATGCCGCCACTACGAATCCCGACGCGGCCCGGTGCGAGAGTCGGGTCGACGTGGTAGGCGAGAATCGCACTCAGGCCACGATGAACGCCCTCTTCGACCAGCGTGGAGGCACCCCCCGGAATGTGCTCTTCGGCCGGCTGGAAGATCACGCGAGCGGTACCGGGTAGCGTGTCCAGAGATGCCAACACGCCTGCGATCCCCACCGCGATCGCGGTGTGGACATCGTGGCCGCAGCCGTGCATCAATCCGGGTCGCTGCGAGACGTAGGGGCTGGTTCCCTCCTCCTGGATGGCGAGCGCGTCGAGGTCTGCGCGAAACCCGACCATCGGAGAGCCGGTGCCGATATCAACGTGTACTCCTGTGCCGGCGGACCGTACCTGAGGTTCCAGGCCGAAGCTGGAGAGCATTTCGCTGACACGAGCGGTGGATTGGAACTCCGACCAGGCGATCTCTGGACGCATATGCAGATCGCGCCGCAGCTGAATCGCGGCCGGAGCGAACGAAGCTGCGAGCTCAGCAAGCGGCTGAGTGGGCTTGGCCATTCGGCGAGTTTAGCGAGGCGACCACTGTGACACCCGATCGCGCGTGGCGCCGTCGTGGTGGGTTCCACAGGGTCTGGCAGGCAGCGCAGGGAACGGAGCGAGTAACTTGATTGGTGCAACGGAGGACCACTCGGAAGGACCATCGTGGCTGCAGCCAGACCGGAATTCACGATCGGAATCGAGGAGGAGTACCTCATTGTCGATCGCGAGACGCGGGACCTCGTACGCGACCTGCCGGACGGGCTCATGCATGACTGTGAGGAGATCATCGGGGGCCAGGTGAGCCCGGAGTTCCTCCGCTCGCAGATCGAAATCGGGACCAAAGTCTGTCCCGACATTGCGGCGGCACGCGAAGACCTCGCCAGGCTGCGGCGAGCAGTTGCCGAGGTGACGGGCAACTACGGCTTGGCCCCGATCGCGGTGTCTACGCATCCGTTCGCAGATTGGTCCGAGCAGCAGCACACCGATCGGGAACGCTACAACGAACTTGCGAGGGCGCTCGGTGGGGTGGTGCGCCGTCTGCTCATCTGCGGCATGCACGTCCACGTCGGCATCGAAGACGAGGATCTGCGGATCGACCTGATGGGACAGATCACCTACTTCCTTCCGCATCTGTTGGCGCTCAGCGGCTCGTCTCCCTTCTGGCATGGCACCGACACCGGGCTCAAGAGTTATCGGACTGCGGTGTTCGCCGCGCTTCCCCGCACCGGGCTGCCCGACGAGTTTCTCGGCTGGTCCGACTACCAGCGGCATGTTGAGGTGCTCACCGAGGCAGGCGTCATCGAGGACGCCACCAAGCTGTGGTGGGACTTGCGGCCTTCCGGTCGCTACCCGACGCTCGAGATGCGGGTTTCGGATGTCTGCACCCGGCTCGACGATGCCATCACCGTTGCCGCGTTGTTCGTCTCGATGCTGTCGATGCTCTACCGACGGCGTCTCGGCAATCAGCGGTGGCGTACTTATTCACGAATGCTCATCAAGGAGAACATCTGGCGTGCCCAACGCTACGGAGTAGAGGATTCGCTCATTGATTTCGGGAAGGGCCGCCTGGTGCCCTTCTCCGAATTGACTGATGAGCTGATCGATCTGGTACGCAAAGATGCTGAGATGCTCGGCTGCGTAGCCGACGTCGAGCGAGCGGCGCGAATCGCTCGTGAGGGGACCAGCGCGGATCGGCAGCGTGAGGTCTTCGGGACGGCGATCGCTGCCGGGGCAGATGAGGCTGAAGCGCTCCTTCTAGTAGTGGATCATCTCATCGCGGAGACGGTGGTAGGGGTCTGACCCGCCCGCTGCTCCCGCACCGCGTTTAGCCTCTGCCGGGATGAACACACTGCGCGTCGCCGGAGCTCAGCTCAATCCTGTGGTTGGAGATATCGAAGCTAACGTTGCTTCGATCGGGGCCGCGATGTCGTGGGCGGAGGGCCAGGAAGCAGACGTGTTGCTGCTCCCGGAGCTCGCCGTAACCGGATATCCGCCGGAAGACCTCGTACTTCGCAACTCCTTTGTGCAGGCCAGCCTCGACGGCTTGAACGACCTCGCCCGGCTGGCAGATCGCACCGTCACGGTTGTCGGTTTCGTGGATCGGGCTGAACCCGAACTCCGCGGCGAGGACGCAGTGGATCGAATTGTGGCCAACGCTGCTGCGGTCTTGCATCGTGGGGCCGTGATCGGGGTGTACCACAAGGTCCTCCTGCCCAACTACGGAGTATTCGACGAAGCCCGCTATTTCGAGCAGGGGCGCGACGCAGCCATGGTGTGGGACATGGCAGGGACCTGCGTCGGGATTTCGATCTGCGAGGACATCTGGACCACGGACGGGCCTCCGTCTGCCCAGGCTGCAGCCGGGGCCAGAGTGCTGCTCAACATCAACGGTTCGCCGTATCACGTCGGCAAATCCGGGGAGCGAACCGCGCTCCTCGGGGCGGCCGCACAGCGGTCGCAAGCGCACGTCGTGTATCTCAACATGACGGGCGGTCAGGATGAGCTGGTCTTCGACGGCGAGTCGATGGTATTCGACCCCGCAGGGATGCTTGTGTACCGCGCCGCTCAGTTCTCCGAGGAGCAGTTCGTGCTGGATCTGCACGTGTCTCCGCATCCGGTTCCGCCGGAAGCCCGGCAGACAGGGGGCACCGCGCGCACCGGTCGAGTGCAGGTAGCGGCTCCGGTTTCGAGCTTGGTGCTGCCTGCACCCGAGGAGATCTACGAGGCGCTGGTGCTCGGGCTGGGGGACTACGCACGCAAGAACAGATTTGAGCAGCTCGTCGTCGGCCTCTCCGGGGGGATCGACTCAGCGCTGACATGTGCGATCGCGGTGGATGCGTTGGGTGCAGACGCGGTGTGGGGCGTGTCGATGCCGACTCGCTATAGCTCCGTTGGGTCGGTGGAGGATTCGCGGGAGCTCGCGGGAAGGTTGGGCTGTCGCTTCGATGTGCTCGAAATCGAGGAGGTGTTCACGACCTACCTCTCCACCGTGGCGCCCTTCTTCCACGACACGACGGAGGGAGTGGCGGAAGAGAACCTGCAGGCCCGAATTCGGGGGGCGGTGCTGATGGCACTATCGAACAAGTTCGGCGGCATGGTCGTGGCGACCGGGAACAAGTCGGAGATGGCAGTCGGCTACGCGACGCTGTATGGGGACATGGTCGGGGGATTCTCCGTACTCAAGGATGTCTTCAAGACCCGGGTGTACGAACTGGCGAGGTGGCGAAACGGGCGCTCGGATGTCATCCCGCAGGCCATCATCAACAAGCCTCCTTCGGCAGAGCTTCGCCCCGATCAGCTCGATACCGATTCGCTCCCCGACTACGACCTGCTGGACCGGATTCTGAAGCGATATGTCGAGCGTGATGACTCGGTGGCAGACATCGTCGCGGCTGGCTTGCCCGCCGCAGTGGTACATCAGGTGGCGGCGCTGGTCGACCGCAATGAGTACAAGCGGCGACAAGCCGCCCCCGGCGTGCGGATCACTAGCAAGGCCTTTGGCAAGGACAGGCGGCTGCCCATCACGAACCGGTTCCGTTCCGATGTCTGAAGCCGGCCCACGACTCCAGTAGTCTCGCCGTCATGGGTTCGATTGGTGGCGTCCTGATCGATGGCAGCGAGGTGCCGGCAGGGGCAGCTTCCGTCTCGGTTTTCGATATCGGATTTCAACGCGGATACGGTTGCTTCGAGGCGATGCGATCGTATGGAGGAACCGTGTTCCGCCTCGAAGAGCACGTGACTCGGCTGCAAAGCAGCGCGGCATTGATGGGTCTGCCACTGCCGGCTGCAGAAGTGCTCGCAGGCTGGGTGCGAGACCGGGCCCTTCAGGGTGGAGACTGCACCGTTCGAGTGCTGGTCAGTGGCGGTACCGAGCTGTTGAATCCCGGCTCCGGAACGGTGGTCACCGTGTATGCCGAGCCGCTTCACCCAATCGCGGCCGTGCAACGACTGCTTCCCATGGAGGCACCGTGGCACCCGGCGGGCACTGCGAGCCAACTCACCGGGGCAAAGACGTTGTCGTACGGTCCGAATCTGGCGGTGAGCTTGGCGGCACGCCGGGCCGGGTACAACGACGCGCTCCTGATCGGGCGGGACGACACGGTCCTCGAGGGCCCGACGTACAGCGTCGCATGGGTCACCGGCAACGTGCTCGAAACCCCGGCGTTGAGCCTGGGCATTCTGGATTCGATCACCCGGCGAGTTCTGCTCGAGCTCGCGCCGGGAGTCGGCCTCCAGATTGCTGAAGGCGTTTACGGGCTGGATCGGGCCCTTGCTGCAGACGAGGTGCTCGTGCTTTCGACGCTCAAGGAGATTTCCAGGGTTGCCGCCGTTGGCGATCGGGTGTGGGAGTCGACCCGCTGGTCGAGTTTGCTGGGTGCAGCCTTCGGGGAGCTCGTGGCTGCCGAGACCGGAGCCGATTGACCTGGACTATCTGTCCTTGCTGGCGAGGATCGACGAGCTGTACGAGGGCGTGGTGATGGAGCCCGGCCAATGGGATGACGCGTCGTTGTCCGACTGGCTCGACGGAGCGGCGTTGGGGGGCGACGAGCCTGCGTCCAAGGATCTGGCCCGCGAGCTGAGGCGGTGCGTTCGGTCCGCACAACGCATGCGCGACTTCTGGTCGCAGGGTGATCAATCACGCCCGGTCGACGCCGGCGACTGGAGAACCCGAGTGGACGTGGCGATGGGAGCGCGCGCGTGGCGGCCGACGCTGGCCATCGCCCAGCTCGGCCTGCAGGAAACTCCATCTGAGGAGCTCTTTGAGGAGGTGCGCGACCGGTTTCGCGTAGTCAACTCGGAGTACTGGATGGATGGCGTCGAGTACTCGGATTGGGTCGGTTCCGTGTGATCGGCGCTGTGAGCCGTTGCGGGTACACTCGTTCGCATGCTGCGCACCGTCGGTACCCTTGCTCTGGCGGTTGGCATCGTTACCGTGCTGGCCGCTTGCTCTGAGGCAGGCTCGGCGAGCCCCACTACCGAACAGACCGCCCTCACGACCCTTCCGCCGGCCACCGAGACGACGACTGCAGCCGTGGAATCCTCCACCACGACAACCAGCGTCAGCGTCGTAGCCGGCAGCCTTCCCGCGTACGCGGTGGTGGCACGGGTTGAGAACCCGCAGGGAGACACCCTCGTGATACTTCTCGATCCGACCTCCTACACGACGCTGACGGACATCGATCTCGAGAACGTCATCCTGGATGTCTACGAACGGTTCCCGCCGGTGCTCGAGATCCACGTCGTCGACAGTCATGCCGCAGCCGAATTGGTGCTCGACTCCGACGTCGATCCCGAGCTGCTTCCGATTCTCGACGAGCACTATCTGGTGCGCCTGGAAGAGGGTCTCCGGGTCGTCTACCTGGGACCGTTCAGCTCCTTCGCAGAGTCGATTCTCGGGTCCTGACGCGTTTCAGAGCAGCAAGGTTGCCGTGATCAGAAACGCAGCGAATCCGACGACGTCGGTGAGCATCGTCAGGAAGATGTGTGAGGCCAGCGCCGGGTCCTGCCCGAGTCTTCGCAGCACGACCGGGATGCCCGCTCCGGCCAGGCCGGCAACGAAGAAATCCACCATGACGGCGATCGCGATGACCCATCCGATCCTGGCGTCACCGGTGAGCAAGAAGCCACCGATGCCCGCGAGCACCGAGATGAAGACCCCGTTGATGAGACCGACTGCGAGTTCCCTTCGAACTGCTCGCGTGGCTCGACCGCGTGGGAGATCGCCCACTGCCATGGACCGAATGACAACCGCGAGGCTCTGCGCCCCGCTGTTCCCAGCGACGAGGGCCACGAGCGGCATGTAGGCGATGAGAATGCTGTTGTCGCCGATCAGATCCTCGAACTGGGTGATGAGCAGCGCGATGATCAGTCCGACCACGAGGTTCAGGGAGATCCACGGCAGGCGGCGCGACACGGAGACGTGGACCGGCGTGAAGACGGTTTCTTCCGCGCCGGCGCCAACGGTGAGTGCGATGTCTTCCGTCGCCTCGTCGCGTCCTGCTTCCATCGCCTCGTCGAAGCGAACCACGCCGACCAACGTGCCATCGTCGTCGACGACGGGCACCGCGAGCAGGTGGAAGCGTTGCACCAGGTCGGCGACGATTTCGCGATCAGTTTCCGTCGTGACGGCAACCGGATCATCGACCATTACCGCGTCGATGGGCGTGCCGGGTCGAGCAAAGGTCAGGTCGCGGAACGACACGACGCCGGTCAGGCGGCCGGCGTCATCGACCACGTACACGTACGACAGGTTCGACCCGAGTTCGTCGTGGAGTCTGCGGAGCGCCTCGATGGCTTCACCGGCAGCCATCGCCGTCGGCAAGGTTGCGATCTCGGTCGTCATCAAGCCACCTGCGGTGTCCTTGGGGTACTTCAGGAGGCTGAGGACGGCGGCCGCGACGGCGGGAGACAGCCGCTCCAGGACCGCCTCACGCTGGTCCTCTTCGAGTGCCTCTAGAAGGTCGGCGGCCTGGTCGGCTTCCATCTCTTCGATGTAGGCAGCGGCAGCCGCGGCATTCATTTCTTCGACGACGTCGGCTGCGGCTTCCGGACGCATCTCGTTGAGGACCTCGGCACCTTCGTCGAGTTCCAGGTCGGCGAGCAGGTCTGCTGCCCCCTCTTCGTCGAGGGCTTCGAGGATGTCGGCCGCATCCGGCGGGTTACTCTCGGCCAGTGCCTCCCACTCGGTCTGGTGAGCATCCAGGTACTCCTCCGCCTCTTCGGGCTTGCGGCGGGCCAGATCGCGCAGGTTGGTGGCGACCGAGGCGGGACTGGGGAGTCGAAATCTCATGGACAGCAGCCTATCGCCGGCCCGTGGCAGGTTGTTTGATGCCGGCCGGCCAAAGAGAGGCCCGAGCGCCCGGCTGGCTCGTTGAACCGGCCGGGCGGTCGAGCTACTCGGACTCTCCAGGGGGGACGAGAGAGTCCGAGGCCCGCGACATGTCGCTGACCACCCGGAACGCTAGGGAGACCGGTTTCGACAGCGAGTCGAAAAACCCGTCGCCACACCGGTCCCCTCCCCATCCTTTGCGCCGTACACTCCTTCCCGATCTCGAGGCTCATTAGAACGGGGGGAGGTGACATGGTGAAACGGCTCACACAGTTCTCCCACGGCGCCGGTTGAGCATGCAAGCTCAGCGCTGATGAGCTGGCGCAGGTCCTGCGCCGATTGGACAATCAACCCTCGACGATGCACCCCGACCTCCTGATCGGGATGCGCGAATCAGACGACGCCGGCGTGTACCGCATCGCCGACGACCTGGCCCTAGTCCAAACCGTCGACTTCTTCACTCCCATCGTGGACGAGCCCCGCGATTGGGGACGTATAGTCGCGGCCAACGCCCTGTCAGACGTGTACGCAATGGGCGGCCGCCCACTCACCGCTCTCCAGGTGGTGGGATGGCCGCGCGATTCTCTCCCACTCGACATGCTCGGCGAGGTACTCGAAGGCGCCGCCTCGATACTCGAGGCCGCGGCGTGCACGCTTGTTGGAGGTCACACCATCGATGATCCCGAGCCAAAGTTCGGGATGGCGGTCACCGGCCTGATCCATCCGGACGACATCATCAGCAACGAGGCGATTCGGCCTGGAGATGCTCTCGTGCTCACCAAACCGATCGGCACCGGGCTCATTACGACCGCGATCAAGCGGGGGCAGGCTTCACCCGCCGAACGAGACGCCGCGGTCGCCTCCATGGCGGCGCTCAACGTCGGGGCGGCCGATGCGATGCGGCGGGTCGGAGCGAAGGCGGCCACCGACGTCACCGGATTCGGTTTGCTCGGGCACCTGGGTGAGATGCTTCGCGCCGGTGGTTGCAGCGCAGAGTTGGACCTCGCGGCTATCCCCATCCTGCCGGGTGCCCGCAACTATGCGGCTGCCGATGTGGTGCCCGGCGGAACCAGGCGCAATCTGGCTGCTGCATCGCGATTCACCGTCTTCGGCGACGCCGAAGATGCCGATCAGATTCTGCTGGCAGACGCCCAGACAAGTGGAGGCCTCCTTATCGCAGTCGAGGCGCCGCTCGAAGCTGCCCTGCTGCAGGCCCTGGAAGAGGAGGAAGTGATGGCGGTACCTGTGGGGCGGGTGACCGAGCGGTCGTTCGAAGACGGCCCCAGTGGTCGCATCCTGGTGATTCCCGGTCATGGGTGACGTTGGACCCGACCGTCTCGACGCCATCGCGGACGCGCTGAGCATCGGGCGACTGCGTCACCATGTCATATTGTGCGCAGAGCAGTCGACGCCACGCTGCAGCGGCTACGAGGAGAGTGCCGCGGTGTGGCGACACCTGAAAGCGAGGCTCAAGGAGTTGGGTCTGGCTTCGGCGCCTCCGACTTGGCGCGGGAGTGACATGAGCGACGCTCCGCCCCCGCACGAAACCGGGCGCGGCGAGGTGCTCCGCACCAAGGCCGACTGTCTGCGGGTCTGTGAGCAGGGACCGATCTGCGTCGTGTATCCCGAGGGGGTGTGGTACCACTCGGTCACCCTGGAAGTGATGGAACGGATCATCGTTGAACACCTCGTTGCAGGGGCACCTGTGGAGGAGAATCGGTTCGCATTGGACGATCTCGAGTAACCCCCCCGGTTCTCCATTCACAGAACGCACCTAGGCTTTGGGCCATGAGATTGCTTCGTCGCCTGGCAGCAGCCGCGCTCGGCTCATGGCTGACGTGGCGCCTCTTCGGGCCCGAGATGATTCCGCGGTTCCTCCCCCCGCAGCAACGGCCGATCCGGGTGCCCGGCCGGACCATTTTCGTAGGTGAGCACGAACTGTTCGTCAGGGAGATCGGTCCCGAGGAGGCTCCGCCCCTGGTGCTGGTCCACGGGTGGTCGTTCGATGGGGAGATGGCCTTCTATCGGCTCATTCCCGAGCTGGTCGATCATTTCCGGGTGATCGTCCCTGATCACCGAAACCATGGAAAGTCAGACTGGATCCGGGGCCACTACGAGGTAGCAGATCTCGCAGATGAACTCGCTGGGATCCTCGACGCGGTCGGCTGTGAGCGCGCCACCGTTGTCGGCTATTCGCTCGGCGGGATGGTGGCGCAGGAACTGGCCCGCCGCCACCCCCGTCACGTCAAGCGCCTCATGCTCATCGCCACGGCAGCGCGCCCAGTAGCAGAGCACCGCTGGACGGCACGGATTGGCATGGTGTTGGCTCGGGCCGTGGCACGAGTCAGCGTCCGCGAGATGACGGCGGTCTCTCTCGGAATCCTGCGCCGGGCGACTGCGCTCGATCCGCACCATGAGCGCTGGCTGTGGCAATCGCTGTTGCGGCGAGATCCCACCCTGTACTTCGAGGCAGGTGCCGCGGTGTGGCGGTTCGACTCGACGAAATGGGTCGGGCGGCTGGACGTGCCGACTTGCGTTGTCATCACGACTGAAGATCAGTTGATGCCGGTGGCGGCGCAGTATGAGCTGGCAGGGAGGCTACCTGCAGCGGAAGTGGTCGAGCTGGTCGGAGCACGTCACGAAGCGGTCTACGACCGCGCAGACGAGATCGTCAAAGAGATTGTTGCGTTTGCCGCGGCGGAAGCCGAGTGATGGCCGGCGCCGGGTACCCTTCTGCAGTGTCTTCCGGCTCCTCTGCTTCTGACCCCTCGCTCGCCCAACGCCGATTTCTCTGGCTGGTGTGGGTGGTCCTCGCGTTCACTGTGGTGGTGATCGTCAGCGGTGATGTCGTGCAGGCGACTTCGTCGGGGGCCGGCTGCGGTGAGAGCTGGCCGCGGTGCGATGGGGCGCTGCTCCCCGGTCTCAATGACCAGGCAACGGTGGTGGAGTTCGTTCATCGGATGCTCACCACTGCGCTCAGTATCGGTTTCGTGGTGATGCTGGTCGCCGCCTGGCGTTTGTACGGAACCTCACACCGGGTGTTCAAGGCGAGTGCGTGGGCCTCGGTGTTTCTGGTGCTCGAGATCCTGATCGGCGCCGCGCTCGTGTTGTTCGGCTGGGTGGAGGACGATGCCTCGGTGGGTCGCGTTGTCGCGGACGCGGCCCACGTTGTGAACACGTTCCTCATGGTTGCGGCGCTGACGCTGACTGCCTTCTTTGCGGGCGGGGGCCGCTCATTGCCCCGCGACGACCCGAGACGAGGGCGCTTGCTCGGGGGTGCGACCATCATCGTCATCGTTGCCATAACCGGAACGATCAACTCACTTGCGGATACGCTCGCCGTGACAGAGTCGGTGGACCTGGATACCACGCCTGTCGCCGGGCTGCTGGTGGCGGTACGAGGCGTGCACCCGTTCTTCGCGATCCTGGGCGGCTTGGCTGTATTCGCGATCGTGAGATCGCTGACCAGCGGCGCTGCGCGGGTGGTCCTGCTGAGCCGGGCCGTCCAGGTCATAATCGTCGCTCAGTTTGTGGTCGGCATTTCCAACATTGCGCTCCTGACCCCGATGGAGACACAGGTGGCGCACCTGCTGCTGGCAGATGCGCTCTGGATCGTCTATATCCTGTTTGCTGCGACCCTGCTGACCACGGCGGAGACCGGCGTCGGTTCTGTTCAGCCTCGAGAACGCGCAGACCGATGAGCGCTCCCGACGTTCGCATCACCGACCCACACGATGCTTCGGGTGGCGGTTGGAAGCTCGTGAAGACATATGTGGAACTCACCAAGCCGCGCATCATCGAGCTGCTTCTGATCACCACGGTTCCCGCCATGATCGTTGCAGCAGCCGGATGGCCTGGACTGTGGCTGGTGGTCGCCACGCTCCTCGGAGGCACCCTCTCTGCCGGCGGAGCGAACACTATCAACAGCGTTGTGGATCGCGACATCGACCGCATCATGCGCCGCACGCGGCGCCGTCCGCTGCCGACGGCACGGGTCGAGACGCAGCCCGCGCTGCTGTTTGGGATCGCGCTGGGTGTCGCCGGGTTCGGCTGGCTCTGGCTCACTACGAACCTGCTCGCAGCCGTGCTCTCGACACTCGGCCTGATCTTCTACGTGGTGGTCTACTCCCTGTGGCTCAAGCGTTCTTCTCCGCAGAACATCGTCATTGGAGGTGCCGCAGGCGCGGTGCCCGTGTTGGTGGGTTGGGCGGCGGTGACCGGGACGCTGGCATTGCCGGCCTGGGTGTTGTTCGCCATCGTGTTCTTCTGGACGCCGCCCCACTTCTGGGCACTCTCGCTGCGCTACCGGGACGACTACGCGGCGGCCGGCGTGCCGATGCTGCCTGTTGTGGCGGGCACCGAGAGAACGATCGAGCACATTGTCACCTACACGTACGTGATGGTCGGAGTATCGCTGCTCCTCTACCCGACCGGGGCGGTCGGCCTTCTCTATCTGGCGGCTGCGACGGCCCTCGGAGCCTGGATGATTGCTCGTGCCAGGCGGCTCCGGCGGTTCCCTGGTGAGGTCATGAGGTTCTTCGCCTACTCAAACGCGTACCTGGCCGCGCTCTTCGTGGCGATGGCCGTGGATGTCCTGGTCACCTGATCCGGTAGGACCTGTGCGGCCACTCGGTAGGCTCGTCCCATGACCGCAGCCGAGACCGTCATTCTGGTTTTGGGAAGTGTGCTCGTCGTCGCCGGTTTGGCGGTGATAGTCACTCGTGAGACAACATCCGAGCCGTGGCGCAGCATCGAGCCACGCTTCCGTCAGCTGATTGAGGTTCTCTTGCCGGTGCTCGGTGCCGCGCTGTTGCTGGGCGCACTGTGGGCCGGGGTTGGGTGAGTCGCGGACGTGCACGCAAGCGACACCGCGCCGATTCGCCCGGAAGAGCGATTCGACGAGGAAGCCGTGGCCACGTATCTGCGTGATCATCTGCCCGAACGCGTGGGTCGAGATGGCGACATCGCCTTCGACCAATTTCCGGGCGGTGCAGCCAATCTGACCTACCGGGCGATCACGGAAGGAGGCGAGTACGTGCTGCGGCGAGCACCACTCGGTGAAGTGGCAGCCGGGGCCCACGACATGACCCGGGAGTTTCAGGTCCTTTCCCAACTCTGGCGGGCCTTTCCCAAGGCTCCACGTGCCTACCACCTGTGCGAGGACGGGTCGGTGATGGGCAAACCCTTCCTCGTCATGGAGCGTAGGCACGGTTGGGTTATCCGCAGCGAGTGGCCTCGAGCCTGGGCTTCGGACGATGCGGCGATTCGGAACGTGCTCGCCACTGATCTGGTGACCACGTTGGGTGAACTGCATCTCGTTGACCCTGACACGGTTGACCTGGGTCGACTGGGTCGACCGGACGGCTTTGTCGCCAGACAGGTGGCGGGCTGGCGAGCACGGTGGGAAGCGGCACAGACCAGGCATGTCGACGACCTCGACGCGGTCTCCGGAATGCTCGAGACCTCCCTGCCCGAACCGCAGGCCGCAGCGTTGCTCCACAACGACTACAAGCTGGACAACACGATGGTGGGCGGCGGGGGAGAAGTTGTCGCGGTATTCGACTGGGACATGGCCACTCTGGGTGACCCTCTTGTCGACTTTGGCACCCTGTTGGCGTACTGGCCGGATCCGGACAGTCCCTCGTACCCGGTCTTCGGCGAGCGGGCGGTAGCGCTGGCTCCGTACCTCTCGAAATCGGACGCGCGGCGCATCTATGCCCGGGTAACGGGGTTCGATGTCTCGGGCATCGAGTTCTACGAAGGGCTCGCGTTGTACCGCATTGCGGTGATCATCGAGCAGATCTATGCCAGGTATGCGGCCGGTCAGACCACAGATGAACGCTTCGCCCGTTTCGAACCGGTGGCTCCCCTGCTCGGGGCTGCCGCCCGCAGGACGCTCGAGACCCGCTGACCGGCAATGCGCCTTCCGAGGTCCGGGGGCCGCTTCCGCCCGGTTGCCAAGGGGGGGGTCCGGGGGTACATTGGCCTCGATGACGACGTGCCACCGCTTCTTTGCGTATCTCTTTACCGGGTCACTGGCCCGGGCAGAGACGACGCGCTGAACCACGCCACAGCCGCCATCCGAAAGCCCGAAGCCAGCAGCGGCTTCGGGTTCTTGCATTCCCGGGCCGCCAGACCAGGAGCACCATCATGACCGAGAGCGGTCCCAGGGAGCCGACGCTCAAAAGCCATCGTCGGCCGGATATCGAAACCACCGTCGTTGCGGTTGGCAACGTCAGGTTTGGCGACGGGTCGTATCCGGTCCTTGCCGGGCCCGTTGCCGTCGAGAGCGAGGAGCAGATTCTGGTCACGGCTCGCTCCACCGTCGCATCCGGCGCCTCGGTCCTGCGCGCCGGCACGTACCGGGCGGAGACCTCTCCCTACCGATTCCCGGGCTTGGGAGAAGAAGGGCTGTGGCTGCTGGAACACGCCGGGCATGACACCGGGCTACCCACCTCGTCCGAAGTGCTGGAGCCGGGCCACGTTGATCAGGTGGCAGACCACGTTGATGTCATCGAGGTAGGGGCGGACAACATGGCGAACTTCGTTCTGTTGCGCGCAGCAGGGGCGACCGGCCTGCCGGTCATTCTGCATCGGTCTCCAGCCGCCACGATCGACGAGTGGCTCATGGCTGCCGAATACATCCTCGACGAGGGGAATGACCAGGTGGTGCTGTGCGAACGAGGGAGCAGGACCTTCGATCCGAGGACGTCAGACACCATCGACATCTCTGCGGTGCCGGTGGTGCAGCGCCTCAGCCATCTACCCGTCATCATCGATCCGGCGCCTGCTGAGGGCGGTCTCGACCTGTTGGCGCCGCTCGCCATTGCCGGCCGCAGCGTCGGCGCCGATGGCCTGATCGTCGCCGTCCACCCCGATCCCGATACCGCGAAGGCTGGGAATGGCAGCCAGATCACTCCGGCAGCATTCAGCAAGCTGATGGAGTCGCTGGGTATCCCGATGCTGCGGGACGAGATCGATCGCATCGACCGCGAACTCGTCAAGCTCGTCGCCCGCCGCCTTCACAGCTCCATCGAGATCGCTTTGATCAAAGCGGCGCGCGGCCTGTCCCTACGCACTCCGGCGCGCGAGGCGGAGTTGATCGCCGAGGCTCGAGGCGATGCCGAGCATCTCGGCGTCGATCCCGGCTATGTGGAGGATTTGATGCAGCTCGTCCTCGATCACAGTCGCAAAGCCCAACGCGCAGCACTCGTGGAAGTCGACGAGAGCCACGCGGCAGCTGAGGAACTCGCGGATGATGCCGGCAGTGACTAGTCATGGTGGGACGGCGGTATTGAGCCTCTTGTTCGGCCTGGTCCGAGCCGATGACTAGTACGTGCAATCAGTTTCGATCTGCGGAGCGACCCGCCCATGCAGTTGACCTCCGAGCCGACCGCGATGTCTCCCATTGAACTGGAGGCGAACGCGGCCCACCTGACTGTGGTCGACCGCGACGCGACCGACGACCTCGGCGCGGCCGCCGTGCTCGCCGAAGCTGAAGCAGAAGCTGACCGCATCCGAGCAGCCGCGAAACGCGACGCCCTCCAGATGTACAGCTCGGCGAGTACAGACGCTCGAGAACTCATCGAGAACGCACAGGCCGAGGCGGCGCAGATCATCCAGGCTGCTCGGGACGAAGCTGCTGCCGTCGCAGCGCCCGAGCCTGTAGCCGCGGTGCCGGCAGCGGAGACACGCCCGATGTCTCCCTACGACATTGTCGATGAAGCAGAGCCGGAGACGCCTTCACCCTTCGACGAGCCTGAACGTGTCTCCAGGTATGCCAAGCACGCGGCTGAGATTCCCCACCTGGGCGAAGCAGCCGGCCGCGACGCGGTGGCTACTGCTACGTCGTTGCGGGATCTGCTTCGCAGGTAGCTGGCGCTCTCCCCCGCAGGTAGCGCCGGCTCAGACCATTCCGCCATCAGGGGCTTGGTCGGTCGAACCGGCTCCGCGCCGCCTCGACTTCCGCGTAAGCGAAACAGGCAGGCATGTGGTCGTTGATGATGCCCATGGCCTGCATGAATGCATGGAGGGTGGTGGGGCCGACGAAGGTGAATCCCCTCCGCTTCAAGTCCTTTGCCATCGCCTTCGACTCGGGGCTGGTGGCCGCCGGGCGCCCGTAGTCTGCCGGCTCGTAACTCCAGAAATACGCCCCGAGGGTCCCGTACTCCGTGACCAGCGCCTGAGCCATCCGGGCATTGTTGATGGTGGACTCGATTTTTCCACGGTGTCTGATGATTGCCTCGTCCTGCACCAGCCGTTCGACGTCTCGTTCCGTCATTCCCGCTACCCGGTTGTAGTCGAACCCGAAGAAGGCAGCCCGAAACCCTTCGCGGCGGCGCAGGATCGTGAGCCAGCTGAGGCCACTCTGGAACCCCTCGAGGCACAGCTTCTCGAAGAGCCGAAACTCATTCGATTCGGGGCGGCCCCACTCGGTGTCGTGATAGCTGATGTAGTCGACTGCAGTGGTACCCCACTGGCATCGGGTGATTCCGTCTTCATCAGTGACGACCTCAGGCATCGTACGTATCGTGTTCGGAGCGGGCCCCCCGCGTCATGAGTGTGGCAACGGCCTCAGCCGGAGACGCTCCTTCGTAGAGAACCCGCCCGACCTGTTCGGTGATAGGCATCTCCACTTCATGGCGGGCGGCAAGGTCCAAGATCCCACGAGTGCTCTTGACGCCCTCGGCCACCATGTTCATTTCACTGATGATCTCGTTGAGGCTCTGACCTCTTCCGAGGCCGTAACCCACGCGATGGTTGCGGCTCGACGAGCTGGAGCAAGTCGCAATCAGGTCCCCCATACCCGCGAGCCCTGCGAATGTCGTTGGCCTGCCGCCCATGGCAACACCAAGCCTGGTCAGTTCGGCGAGGGCCCGGGTGATGAGTGCCGCCATCGTGTTGTCGCCGAAGCCGAGTCCGTCCGCCATACCGGCGGCGATGGCCATGGCATTCTTCAGGGCCCCCGCGGCTTCGGCTCCGACGACATCCGTGTTCGTGTACACCCTGAAGGTCGGGGTCATGAAGATGCCCTGCAAGAGTTCGGCGACGTCGAGATTCTCGAATGCCACCACACTCGCGGCCGGCTGCCCCATCGCGATTTCGTTGGCGAGGTTGGGACCCGTCAACACCCCGATGCTCCCGGAGTCGTGGTCCGCCAGCACATCAGCGGTGACCTGGGTCATCCGCATCAGCGTGCCTTGTTCGATCCCCTTGGTCAGGCTCACGACCGGGGTGTCCGGTGCGATGTGGCTTGCGACTTGATCGAGGACGTCGCGGTAGCCGTGTGACGGCACACCGAAGATCACCGCCTCCGCGTTGCCGACTGCTCCGGAAAGGTCGGTTGTGGCGGTCACAGATTCGGGAAGCTGGTAGCCGGTGAGATAGCTGGGGTTGTGGCGGGTCGAATTGATGGCCGCTGCGACTTCCGGACGGCGTGCCCACAACACCGCCGAATGTTTGGTGCCGACAATGCCCGCGACCGCGGTACCCCATGATCCGGCGCCGATGATTGCGATGCGCATGCAGGACCTCCCTGATTCGGCCTCCAGGCTACGCCTCCCGGGCGGGAACGAGACGGCACCCTGTGCCCGCTGACCATCTCGCCCTTCGGTAGGCTACGTCGGTGCCATCCGTCTTCACGCTCATCATCAACGGCGAGATTCCCGGTAAGTTCGTCTGGAAGGATGACGTCTGTGTGGCGTTCCTCTCCATCAATCCGCTGCAGCCGGGTCACACGCTCGTGGTTCCACGCGATGAGGTTGAGCACTGGGTCGATTTGGATCCGGCGACGATGCGACATCTGACGGATGTGGCCCGGATCATCGGCAGAGCGCTCGATGTGGCCTTCACTCCCGAGAAGGTGGGACTGATGATTGCCGGGCTCGAGGTTCCACACGTCCACCTCCATGTGACCCCGATTTCCCACGTCAACGACCTCGACTTTGCGAACGCGGATCCGGATCCTGATCCTGCGGATCTCGAGGCTGCTGCAGGGGCCATTCGAAGGGAGCTGGCAGCGATGGGCCAATCCGAGGTCGCCACGTAGGCTCAAGGTTTCCCATATCGGATGCCGATGTGATCAAACGGGGTCGGCGACATGTCGTCGCAAGACCAACCGGGCCGCTGGAGCGATTGCTTCGGCGGCCCTTCAGGTTCCGATCCGTGTGGGTGGCGACCGGCGCCCGGCTCTGGAGTCGTGACCAACCATGGAATCGACCCTGCCCCTGCTCTGCCGATCAAACACGCGGCCCGAGGCGCTAGGTTTCGCGACGTGGACGATCGGCAGCAACCTCCGCAACGTACGTCGCGGTCGTCCGGCTTCGGCGGAGCAGCCGTTGCCGGTTCCCAGCTCGTCCTGACCCGTCTGTACCGCATGTTCACCTCGCGCGGCTGGGGATTCCAGCGTCTGGCCGAGACTCATGCCGGATCGGTGGGTGGGGACACACTGGTCGCGGTCGCGCTCGCCGGGACCCTCTTCTTCTCCGTTCCTTCCACCGAAGCCCGAGAGAACGTAGCGCTGTACTTGGTGCTGACGCTGGCTCCGTTTGCGGTTATCGGTCCGTTTCTAGGGAGTCTCTACGAGCGTTATCCAACCGCGTACCGTGGAGGGTTGGTGATCAGCGCCGCCGTACGTGCCGTCCTCGCCTTGGCGATCGCGGTCTGGATCGATTCCTTCATCGTGTTCCCGCTCGCATTCCTGCTGCTGGTGTTCTCTCGGTTCCACAGCATCAGCAAGAGCAGCCTGCTGCCTGTGGTCCTCGACAGCCGCGCCGACTTGATCTCCGCGAATGCGCAACTGGCCAGGGTGGGTGTGCTCGGGGCGACGTTTCTCGTGCCCTTCGGGGCATTGGCGCTCTGGATTGCCGGCTCCTGGCTCGTGCTCGCGATCGCTGCCGGGGCGTACGTCTGGTCTGCGATGTCGGCCCGCGGGCTGCCGGTGCTCGACGCCGCAACCGTTGCTGCCTTCCGAGCAACCCGGCTGGAACGATCCGTCTCTCCCCGGCAACTCATGCCTCGTTCGGTGCGGCTGGCTCGCTTCGCCACCGCCGGGGTACGCTTCCTCAACGGCTTCCTTCTGCTGCTTCTGGCCTTCGCCTTTCGCGACGTCGAGGCAGGAGTGTTGTCGTTCAGCGCATTGTTGGCCTCAGCCGGGTTTGGCTATTTCATGGCTGCGGTCGTGACCCCGATGCTCGACAGGTACACCAGCGAGGAGCCGATGGTGGTCGCTGCTTTGGCGATCCTCGCAGGTGCATCGTTTCTTACTGCCCAGACGCTCGGAGGTTCGGACCCCGAGTCCTGGTTCGGCCTCGCTGCCGCGGCGTTGATGGCAGGCGCCGCAGGATTTGCCTGGGGTACGGCAAAGTTCGGCTTCGATGGCTTGCTGCAAGCGACCATGCCGGCAGGAGCGCGGGGGCGGGCCTTCACGAACAGCGAGACGTTCTTCCAATTTGCGTGGGTGATGGGCGCGCTGCTGCCACTCGTGCCCGGTTGGCCCGTCGAACTCGGCCTGGCGCTGGCAGGTCTTGTTGCATTGGGCGTGCAGGTGATCTACGTGTCTGCCGTCCTGATCCCGGTGGTGGCACAGCGGAGGGCGGCCCAGGATCACCCAGATGAGCCGGCGGGGGGCGACGTGATGGATCTCTTCAGCTGAGGCACCGCGGCAACCGACGATTGCTAGTTTTCGACCCATGACAACTGCTGATCTCCCGGCCATCCCGGACATTTCGGCGCGCGGTTGGCAATCGGACGCCGAGTGGTCGGCGATGGCGCGGTTGTACAACGCGGCGATGGTGCATCTCGGTGTCGAGGTGCACGTCACCGGCGCCGAACTCGAAAGCTGGCTGGCCAATGACGACAACATCGACCGCGACTCGGACTATCTGTTCATCGACGTGGGATCCGAGACGGTCGCCTATGTGCTCGCCTGGTCGTTCCTGGAGAACACTGGCCGCCGTGTGTTCCGCCACAGCGGGCGCGTCGACCCCGCGTGGCAGCGAAGGGGCATTGGCACAGCGGTGATCGAATGGGCAATCGCCCACAGTCGAGAGCGAGCCGAAACTGTGGGACCCGGATCGCTTCAGACCGATGTCTTCAACAACGATCCCGTGCTCGCCGGGCTGCTCGAGGCACGGGGCTACTCCTCGGGGCAGCACGACGCGGACCTCGTCCGCCCCAACCTCGACCACATTCCCGACCGGCGGTTGCCTGCAGAACTCGAGCTGCGACCTGTCGAAGAAGGCCATCTTCGAGCGATCTACGAAGCGGATCGAGAGGCCTTCAAGGACCACTGGGGGAGCAGACAGCAGGGAGAGGGCGCTTGGGAGGCGTTTCTGGCTTTCACCCAGCGCGACGAGACGTTGTGGAAAGTGGCGTGGGATGGGGATCGGGTGGTCGGTCAGGTACGCGGGTTCATCAGCCCCGAGGAGAACGAGCAGTTCGATAGGCGCCGGGGCTGGGCCGAGTTCATTTCGACGGCGCGCAACTGGCGGGGCAGAGGCGTGGCAAGCGCCCTCATCTGCGCAACCCTGCGCGAGTTCAAGGCGCGCGGTCTCGAAGACGCCGCCCTGGGCGTTCACGTCGAGAACCCGACGGGAGCCCTCAGCCTGTACCAGGGCCTCGGGTTCGAGGTGACGTCCACGAGCACCTCGTACGAGTGCCCGATCGAAGCCGTTCGGCTTCCCTGACCCTGAGTTGCAGTCTCTGTTCTTGCGGATTTCCGGAGACATAACCGCAGGTCGGCAATCTGCGCGATCCGCAAGAACAAGGGTGCAAACTCGCGGGTTGGGGTTAGTTGGTCCTGAACTCGTCGAACTCGAAGACGGCGTCTGGAGGGACCCGCATCTGCAGCACGGTTCCGCCATCGAGATGCTCCTGGCTCACCACCTCACCCGCGCGATGGGCGGCTGCGAGCGCATCACCTCGCTCGTAGGGGATCAGTAACTCGACCTCGACCATACCGGCCTCGATGCGCTCGATGATCGCAGCGCTCAGTCCCTCGCGTCCCTCTCCGGTGGCTGCAGAGACCGCTACCGCCCCCGGGTTCAGCTTGAGGAGTCGCTCCACTGCCTCGGGTGCCGCGATGTCGATCTTGTTGACCACCAGCAACTCTTCGATATCGCCGGCTCCGATCTCACGCAGGACCTGGCGGACTGCCTCGACCTGGCGGTCCGGATCTCGATCGGCACCGTCCACCAGATGGACCAGCACATCTGCGTCTTTGACCTCTTCGAGCGTGGACCGGAAGGCTTCCACCAACTCGTGGGGCAGGCGCCTGACGAATCCGACGGTGTCTGACATCAGGGCCTCCTGCCCACCCGGTAGCTCCAGCTTCCGGACGGTGGAGTCGAGGGTGGCGAAGAGACGATTCTCGACCAGGACCCCGGCGTCGGTGAGCGCATTGAAGAGTGTCGACTTGCCGGCATTCGTGTACCCGACGATGGAGGCAACCGGCAGCTGCGACTGTCTTCGCGACTTCGCCCGGGTGTCACGCCCCCGGTCGAGATTGCGGAGCTCTCGTTGCAGCTTGGCGATCCGGTCTTGGATGCGACGTCTGTCTGTCTCCAGTTGGGTCTCGCCCGGCCCCCGCGTGCCGATGCCGCCTCCCAGTCTGCTGAGCTCGATTCCCTTGCCGCGCAGTCGCGGGAGGCGGTATTGGAGCTGGGCGAGTTCCACCTGCACCATGCCCTCACGGCTGGTGGCATGTTGGGCGAAGATGTCGAGGATCAGCGCCACTCGATCGACGACGTCACATTCGAAGATCCGTTGCAGATTGCGCTGCTGGGCGGGCGACAGATCGTTGTCGAAGACGACGACATCGACATCGAGCGCCTTGGTGACGGCGGCCAGCTCGCCCGCCTTTCCGCTGCCGATGAACGTGGCAGGGTCCGGCCTGCTCCGCTTGACCAGTTCCTGGCCTACCGGATCGCTCCCCGCGGTGTCGGTGAGCAGAGCCAGCTCGGCCAGGCTGGTTTCGCCTTCGGGCACGTCCTCCTTCTTGCGCACCAGCCCGACGAGGAACGCGAGCTGCCGGACGACGTCGAGGTCGGTAACGGTGGCGGTGAGACGGGGTCCGCGGCGACCGGTGTGGCCGGAAGTCATGGGGCGATGGTAGAGGGTGCGGTATCGCCGGCGGTCAAGATCTACGATGCCGCCATGAGCAAGGCCCCTCGACCGCCGGATCCGCTCGCAGCCGCGGCACGGTTCCGTCGCGAACGCGGTTGGGAAGTCTTGGAGCGGTTCGCTGGACTGCTGCGCATGTCGAACATCACCGGGGACGTGGCCGCGTTGCGGGCGAATGCAGCCGAGATTCGCGATTGGTTCATCTCCAGAGGTGGGGATCTGGAGGTCGTTGAACTGGCAGGAGCCGGCCCGGTGGTTGTCGGAGCGCTGACCGCGGCGGAACCCACGGCAACCCTCGGGATGTACGTCCACTACGACGGCCAGCCGGTCGATCCGGAAGAATGGGAGACGGGCCCGTTCGAGGCAACCCTGGCTTCAGCACCGTGGCATGCAGGCGGAGAACGGCTTGCCTTCCCCGGTCCCGGCGACACGATCGACCCGGAGTGGCGGATCTATGCCCGCGGAGCGTCCGATGACAAGACGCCGTTCGCGGCGCTGACCGGAGCGCTCGATGCGCTTGATGCGGCAGGGATCGATCGTCGAGTCAACCTGGTTTTTCTGTTCGAAGGGGAGGAGGAGGCTGGCTCTCCCCATCTGGGGGACTACATGGTGGCGCTGTCCGACCGGCTGCAGGCGGACGGATGGCTCCTTTGCGACGGTCCGGTCCACCAAACACGTGCCGCCCAGATCTCATTCGGTGCGCGGGGATACTGCGGGTTCGACCTCACCGTCTTTGGACCCGAGCGGGAACTCCACAGCGGTCACTATGGGAACTGGGTGCCGAACCCTGCACTGGAACTGGCCTCGCTCCTTGCCGGCTGCAAGGACGCCAACGGCAGGGTCACCATCGAGGACTTTTACGCGGATACGCTGCCGATGACCGACGCCGATCGCGACGCGATCAATCGCCTGCCGGCCATCGAGACCCAGCTCCAGGAGGAGTTGGGATTTGCAGGGCCGGAGGTCGCGGATGCTGGCTACGCCGAGCGGCTGATGATCCCGTCTTTCAATGTGCGCGGGCTGAGGTCGGCGGGGGTTGGGGAGGCGGCGCGGAACGTCGTACCTGCCACAGCCTCTGCCTCGGTGGATATCCGGCTGGCTGCGGGTGACAATCCCAGTCGGACGCTGGATCGGGTGCAGGCGCACTTCGAGCGTGCGGGTTACGTGGTGCTGGACCGGGAACCGACCGCCGAGGAACGTCGCTCCCACAGGTTTCTGGCGAGGATGGATCGCGATACGGGGTATCGCGCGGCACGCATTCCGATGGACGCTCCGCTGGCACATCTGCTTCTCGACGCGGCGCAGCAGGCTTCGCGGGCCGAGGTCGTCGCGCTCCCGACGTTCGGCGGATCCGTTCCTTTGTATCAGTTCGAGGAGTTGTTGAACGCCCCGGTGGCGATTGTGCCGATCGCCAACCACGACAACAACCAGCATGCGCCCAACGAGAACGTCCGGGTCGGCAACGTCTGGTACGGCATGGACCTGTGGGCCACGATCCTGACGACCGATTTCAGCGCAGTCGCCGGCTCGGCTGCAACGTCTGCCTAGTCAGGGATCTCGGTTCCGATTCCGATCTCGGCAGCTCGATCCAGCGCGGTCCGTGCCGCGGCGATGTCTTGACTGGCGATGCCGACGCTCTTGAACACCGTCGTCGCCCCCTGCGGCGCTTCGCTCCGGCCGGTGAGGAGATCGGCGACCGCGGCATCCGGCGTGACCCCTGCCTGAATGAGATCACCGGCTTCGACGGACGCTGCCTCTCGATCATCGACCACCACGAAAGCGGCACGCAGCAGTCCGGCGGGAAGTTCCACCATCTGAGGGGTGAACGCTCCCACCGCGTTGACATGAGTGCCGGGGCGCGCCGAGCCTGCGGCGAACAGTGGCACGGTGGACGGGGTCGCAGTCGAGATCACGTCTGCGATGCCCACGGCTTCGTCTGGGCTGTCGACGGTCTCTGCGCCGACTCGCTCCGCCAACCGGGCCGCGTGGGCGGGGTTGCGGCTCCATACCAGGATGCGTTCGATGGGTCGGACGGTCCGGACCGCGTCTACCTGGTCAAATGCCATTGCCCCCGCACCGAGCATGGCGTGAACTTTCACCTCTGGATCCGCCAGTAGGTCGGTGGCCAGCCCGCATCCGGCTCCGGTGCGAATCGCGGTGAGCGTCGGGCCGTCAACCGCACCCAGCGGGGTGCCAGACTCGTCGAACACCACGACGATTCCAACCGGATTGCCCGGTTCGGTCGACACGACCTTGATACCTGAGGTACCTGGGATCCGGCCCGGCATGAACATTGAGCTGCCGAGTTGGGTTCGGACCGGTGTTTCCCTTGCGTCTGAGAATGCATGCCGCATCGCATCGATGCACGCTGCCATCGTGAGGGCCCGGCGAGTCTGGGCGGCGTCGAGATATCGCACGGGATTCACCCTAGATCAGGAACCGGTCGCTATCGCAGGGGTGGCTCGGTATGCTCTTCGCCACTCTTACCGGGCTCCGCCCGGTTTAGCTCCTATTGGAGGCGCACAAGCATGGAACCAAGAACGAGAAACATCCTGCTCGCCGTTGGCGGCGCGGTGGTCCTCGTCATCGTCATCGCCGTGATCGCGAATAGCGGGAGCGACGACTCGACCACCACAACGGTGGCCGCAGCTACGTCGACCACGTCCGCGGAAACGACGACGACAGAGGGCACGGAGGAAACCACCACCACAACGGCCGCAGAAACTACCACCACGGCCGATGCCGGCTTCACGCCGGGTCCGCTCGGTGCAGTTGAGGTGAAGGCAGGTGAGGACATACAGATCCGCACCCTCCAGGCCATCAGCGGTGAGGTCGCCTTCCTGGGCATCCCGAACCAGCGTGGCTCAGAGCTGGCCGTCGAAGACTTTGGAGCCGTCAAGGGCTTCAATGTGTCGCTCGGCACCGGACTCGACGACCTCTGCTCCGCAGAGGGTGGTCAGGCCGCGGGTCAGTCGATCGTGGCTGAAGGGAACGTTGTGGGAGTCATTGGAACCTCGTGTTCCGGTGCAGCCACGGCAGCTTCGCCGTTGATCACCGGCGCCAACATGGTGCTGATTTCCCCGTCGAACACCTCACCTTCGCTGACGTCCGACCTGCAGGGAACTGCCGGCGATGCGTACAGCACCGGCTACTACCGCACGGCGCACAACGACCTCTTCCAGGGCACCGCAGTCGCCGACTTCGTGTTCAACGAACTCGGACTGACGAAGGCAGCGGCCATCCACGATGGTGATCCGTACACCAACGGCCTGGCTCAGGCATTCGCGACCTCCTTCGAGGCGCTCGGCGGCACGATCACGGCCTTCACGGCGGTGAACAAGGGCGACACCGACATGGTGCCGGTCCTCACCGAGGTGGCAGCCAGCGAGCCTGAGGCGCTCTACTACCCGATCTTCATGCCGGAGGGCGGCTTCATCGCCCAGCAGGCTGGGGACGTCACCGGGATGGAAGACGTCACCATGATCGGCGCGGACGGGATCCTGACCACCAACTTCCTGGTGCTCCCGGAGACCGAGGGAACGTACCTGTCCGGTCCGGATCTTCGCTTCGGCGAGAACACGAGCGTGACCGGAGTGAACGCGACGGAATTCCTGGCCCGCTACGAAGCGGCCTACGGCGAGGCTCCGAGTGCGGCGTTCTGGGCACACAGCTACGACGCCACCATCCTTCTACTGACGGCGATCGAAGCCGCATCGGTGGAGCAGGATGGAAGCCTCTGGATCGATCTCCAGGGGGTCCGGGATGCGCTCAACGCCATTACCGGCTTCGCCGGGATCACCGGTTCACTCACGTGCGACGACTTCGGGGACTGCGGCTCGCAGCGGATCTCGGTCGTCTTGCATGAGGATGCGAACAACCCAGAGGCCACGGTGGAGAACGTGGTCTACAGCTACGCGCCGTAAGCCACCCGACAACCACTGAAACGGGCCGCCGTCGATATGAGTCGACGGCGGCCCCTTCTTTCCGCTTGAATCGGCCGCCATGACTACCACCGCCGACCCGGCACAGAGCGACCAACTGATCCGCGGCTACAAGTTCAACTGGGTCGACACTTTCCTGACGGTCGTCCGGGTCGTTGCGCTGTTCGTGCTCGCGTGGGGCTTGATTGGTGCTCTCGGTCTTGGTCTTGCCGGCGAAGGCCTGGGTTGGTCTGCGATCCAAGACCTGATCGTTGCCGGGGTCGCCCAGGGCTCCATGTACGGCCTGCTGGCACTCGGCTACTCGATGGTTTACGGCATTCTTGGATTCATCAACTTCGCCCACGGCGAAGTGTTCATGTCCGGGGCAATGGTGGGGTTCTTCGTCGCCAACGCCTTCTTCGACTCCGGCCTGTGGGAGTCGAATTTCATCCTCGCCATCTTGATCGTGACAGGCGTCGCGATCGCCACGTCGACGTTGACCGCCGTGATCATCGAACGGGTTGCGTATCGGCCGCTCCGTAATGCGCCCCGGCTCATCCCGCTGATTACCTCGATCGGAATCTCGTTCTTCATTCAGTACGCATACTTCGGACTGTTCGGACCAGCCGTCAGGACGTACCCGCCGATGCCGGAGTGGCTCTCGGACGACGTGTCGATTCTTGGCTTCGACATCCAGGGCACCAAGCTGCTGGTCATCGTGATCGGCTTGGTGTCGATGGTGGGTCTGTGGCTGTTCGTCGAGCGCACCAAAGTCGGTAGAGCCATGCGCGCGGTGGCGGAAGACAAAGAGATCGCAGCGCTCATGGGCATCGACGTCGATCGGACGATCGTCGTCACGTTTGCGGTTGGTGGTGCGATGGCCGGGATCGCGGCAATCTTGTGGGCGATGCTCTTTCGCGGCGTATGGTTCCTGGTCGGCTTCCTGCCGGGCATCAAGGCGTTTACGGCAGCTGTACTGGGGGGCATCGGCAATATCGTCGGCGCCATGCTCGGCGGCCTCACCCTCGGCCTCTTCGAGGCGCTCGGACCCAACATCGTGCTGCGGGGATTGGCGTACCGGATTCCCTACGGCCTGGGGTTGGCGCTTGCTCTCGCCGGCCTAGCCGTTATGGCCTGGGCTGCGATCAATCGCCGGTACACCATCACGGCACTCGGAGGTGTGTCGTTGCTCCTGGGTATCGCCGGCATCGCAGGTTGGTCCATGACCATCTCCAGCCTCACCCAGCTCAAGGATGTTGTTGCCTTCTCTGCGCTGGTTCTCGTGCTCATCTTCAAGCCGACCGGCTTGCTGGGTGAACAGTTATCAGAAACGGACCGCACCTGATGGCCGTCGACGCCACACCCGCTGTGTCCCAGTCTGCCGACGATTTCGATATGGGTCGAGCCCTGAAATGGGGGGCACTGGGTGGACTCAGCATGTCGTTTGCCGCCGCCATCGGCATGGTCGAAACCCTGGACAAACGAACGGTCATCGACCCGATCCTGTCCCTCGGATTCCTGGCTCTCATCTGGGCACCAGTGGTGTACGCCTACATCGCCTCAAACGAGGAAGAGCTCGAAGGAGTGGAAACTCGCGAGAAGGGTGGCCGTGAACTCGGCACCGGGGTAATCGTCGGCGCCCTATCAGGTTTGCTGTTCGGCCTGTTCATCGTCTTCATAGACAGATTCGACCTGCGTGAGGTCTTCCCCAATCTCTCCGATGCCCTGGTCGATCTACTGACCTTCGGGCGAGGGCTCGGCACCGGGGTCGCGCTGTGGGTGCTGGGCTCCATCCTGTTGGGGCTCGTCGGGGGGGCGCTCCACCTACTCACCTCGCGCCTCCGTTCAGCGCTCATCGTCGGCGTGATTTGGACGTTCGGCATCGCGCTGGCGCAGATCGCCGTGACCGGTCTGCTCGAAGGAGTCGGCCTCGACTCCCTCGTCGACTGGCTGTACGCCGGTACCGGCGGCTTGACCATTGCCGCAGCGGTGGTGATCTTCGTCGTGGCTGCCGCGTCGAGATATCGCTCCATCGGATCCACTACCAGCTTCAGGGACCGCTACCAGAACCTGGATGCGCCGCGGCGCAACGAGGTCAACATTGTGATCTTTGGGCTGGTGGCCCTGGCCTTCATCCTTCTTCCGATGATCATGGGGACGCTCGTCAACGAACTGTTCGCCAACGTCGGGCTGTTCCTCATGATGGCGCTCGGCTTGAACATCGTCGTCGGCTACGCAGGGATGCTCGACCTGGGTTACGTAGCATTCTTCGCGGTGGGTGCATACACCACCGCGGTGCTCACCTCGCCCGGTTCGCCGTTCCTGACGCCCGAGCTGACACTCGACTTCGTAAGTCTGGAGGGCTTCGTCATTGTCGTCGTGGTGCTCATGGTCTCTGCCCTCGCTGGTGTCCTCGTGGGTACTCCTGTGATCAGGCTGCGTGGGGACTATCTGGCGATCGTTACGCTCGGATTTGGCGAGATCGTTCGCATCCTCTTCCTCTCCGACTGGTCGTCTGGCCTTTTCGGAGGTGCCCAGGGCATTATCAACATCCCCTCAGCCGAATTGGGGCCGGTGGTGATCAAGGGAACCAGCCCGCAAGCGATTCTCTATCTGGCGGGGTTCTTCGTTGCCATCGCGATCTACGTGTCGTGGCGGCTGCAGAGTTCGCGCGTCGGTAGGGCATGGGCGGCCATTCGTGAAGACGAGGACGTGGCTGCGACCATGGGTATCAACCCGGTGACGACCAAGCTGTTGGCCTTCGTCATCGGGGCGATCATCGCCGGGATGGGTGGCATGGTGTTTGCCGTCAAGGTGGGCTCGGTATTCCCGATCAGCTTCCGGCTCCTGGTTTCGCTGATTGTGCTCGTGGTGGTGATCGTTGGCGGCATGGGCAGCATTCCCGGCGTGATCGTTGGTGCGGTCGTATTGATCGGGGTGCTCGGTGGGCCGACTCAGCCTGGCCTGCTGGCCGAGTTCCAGGAGTACAAGCTTCTCATCTACGGCCTGTTGCTGATCCTGATGATGCTGAAGCGTCCGGAGGGCCTCATCCCGAGCAGAAGACGGCAGATCGAATTGCACCAGGACGAGTTCTATCAGGATGCCTGGCTGGACAAGGCCACGCGAGAAGAGGCCAATCCGGACGATCCCGCGTTGGAGGATGCCTGATGCCCCTCCTCGAAACCAAAGCATTGCGTGTCGATTTCGGCGGGGTGCAGGCACTCGGTGGAGTCGACTTCCATGTTGACGAGGGTGAAATCGTCAGTGTCATCGGGCCGAACGGTGCAGGTAAGACCACGTTCTTCAATGCGATCTCGGGTTTGGTGACACCGGACACGGGCGAGATCATCTTCGACGATCAGGACATTGCAGGCCTCGAGCCCAACGAGATTTCTGTGATGGGCATTGCGCGGACGTTCCAGAACGTCCGCCTGTTCCCGAACCTCACGGTGATGGAAAATGTGATGGTTGCCCAGCACGCCAACACCAAGGCCGGAGTGTTTGCCGCTCTCTTCAACACCCCCAACTTCCGTCGTGAGGAGACGGAGATCCGGGAGAATGCCAAGAAGACGCTGTCGTTTTTCGGCACCCGCCTCATGGGATACCGCTTCGACCAGCCGGCCTTCGTGCTTTCTTACGCCAACCGACGCCGCCTCGAGATTGCCAGGGCCATGGCTACCGACCCGCAACTGCTGCTGCTGGATGAGCCGACCGCGGGAATGAACCCTGCGGAAACGGGAGAACTGACCGGGCTCATCCGAAAGCTTCGCGACGAGAAGGGATTCACCGTGGTGGTGATCGAGCATGCGATGCCCGTCGTTCGCGACGTGTCCGATCGTGTTGTTGTGCTCGACCACGGGGTGAAGATCGCGGAGGGTGACTACGAATACGTGTCGACGAACGATGATGTCATTGAGGCCTACCTGGGCCGCTCCGACGCCGGCCATGGAGAGTCGGTGGACGCTGAATGAGCGATTCGCAGCCGGTTCTCGAGTTCCGTCACGTGAACACTCACTACGGGCCTGCTCATATTCTCAGGAACGTCAATCTTCACATCAACAATGGCGAGATCGTGTGTCTCCTCGGAGGCAATGCCAGCGGAAAGACCACAACGCTCAAGACGGTGCTGGGCATGGTGGTCCCGTCGAGCGGTGAAGTGGTACTCGATGGCGAGGTGATTTCTGGTCGAACCACCGCAGATATCGTCAGCCGCGGGGTATCGATGGTCCCCGAGAACCGGCGACTCTTCAAGCGGATGACGGTGAAGGAGAATCTGGAGATCGGAGCGTACCTGCGCGAGGACAAAGAGAACTTTGCCGCTGACTACGAGCATATCTACGAGATGTTCCCTCGCGTGAAGGAGCGCCTCAACCAGAAGGCAGGCACGCTGTCTGGCGGAGAACAGCAGATGGTTGCCGTCGGTCGGGCTTTGATGGCGAAGCCGAAGGTGCTGCTGATGGATGAGCCGTCCATGGGTTTGGCCCCGGTCCTCGTGGAGCAGAACTTCGAGATCATCCAGCGGATCAACGAAGCGGGGACCACCGTGTTCGTGGTCGAGCAGAACGCCAACATGGCGCTGTCGATCGCCGACCGGGGTTATGTGCTTCAGACCGGTGAAATCGTGCTGTCTGATACCGCAGCCGACCTGCTCGCCAACCCCGACATGCGCAAGGCCTACCTCGGCGAGGTCGACTGAACCGCTGGCGCACGCCGATCGCGGCTTGTGATTTCTTTCCGCTGGAAGGTACAGCCAACCGCGTGTACGTTGGCCGCAGGCGGACATGAGGAGAGCGAACCATGCAACGGACCGTGGCGCGGGTGCTCGAGGAGAAGGAGAGCGGGGACGTCCTCGGAACGTCGCCCGATGCCTCCGTGTACGAAGCCCTCGAGATGATGGCAGCCGAGAATGTCGGGGCGCTCATTGTTCTCGAGGAAGGGCGCCTGGTGGGCATCCTGTCGGAAAGGGACTACGCCCGCAAGGTCATCCTCCTGAATCGGGGATCGCGGGACACGAAGGTGTCCGAGATCATGACCGAGAAAGTGCTGACGGTGACCCCAGACCAGACCATGGACGACTGCATGAGCATGATGACCGCCCGGCGAATCCGCCATCTCCCAGTGGTCGACGGTACCGATGTCGTCGGCGTGGTCTCGATTGGAGATGTCGTACGCGCCGTCATCGAAGAGCAGCGGTTCATGATCGAACAGCTCGAAAGCTACATCACCGGCTGAGACTCGGCTCGACCTGGTGCCTCAGGCACCGCGCCCGGCGAAAACCTCTGCGTCGAAGGGTTCGATCATGATGCACTCGCCAGGGCATTCCTCAGCAGATTCAACCACCAGGTCGGTCAAGCTGTCTGGAACGCGGGCTACGCCGCGGGAACCCTCGGGGCCGTGCCCATCGCCGTCCTCGCCGTCGAAGATGACGTCCTTATCGAAGTAGGCCGAGGTCTCCTTCACTACCCATAGACCGTCGTCGCGGCCCTCGAACACGTCGGGGCAGATCTCCTCGCAGATACCGTCTCCGGTACAGAGATCCTGGTCGATCCACACCATCAATTGCGTGTCAGCCATTGCGTCCTCATATCGATGAACTGAGTGCTGGAGACTACCCCCTCCTGAGCCGCTAGCCCAAGATCACCCGGGTGGTCGGTCGGACCGCGGTTGGTCTCGCCGGCGGTCTCCGCTAACCGGCCAGGGTTCCGGCGAATACCTGCCACGCCAGGAGCGACTTGGCGACGAGGCTGAGCAGGATGTAGACCGATTCTCCGAAGAGGTAGTCACGCCACCTACCAACCTGGCGGTACTGGAGCACCATGTTGATGGCGAAGCTATTGAAGAAGATAAACAGTGAGAAGAAGATCCCGTAGACGAAGCCGGGAGGAGACGCGTCTGTGGTCGGGCTGAAGAGATAGACGGCGATGGCGATCCAGGGCACCGCTCCGGCGATCACGCCGAACCAGTAGGAGAGCCAGTTCGGACGGCCCGGATTCTCGTACTTCTCCATCAGCAGGCCAAAGAGGATCATCGAGGCGTTGACGCCGGCCAGGGCGATCAGCGCGGCGATGTCGTTGATCCCGGTGAGCATGGCGATCAACACGATCATCAGGGACGAGCTGAACGAATACTCGATCCACCGGGCGTAGTTGCGGTCCTTGAGCAGGTTTGCCTTGTACCAGGGGAACACGCCGGGCGAGGCGATGATGAAGTGGGCAGCCGCCGACATGAAGAGGAACAGCGCAACCCCCCAGGCGAGGCTCACGGTGAAGAGTTCGGTGTAGGTCGGATCGGTCACGCCGGGGGGCCCATTCAGGAACGTGGCACCGACCGGGAGGGAAAAGTCGGTCGCCAACACCAGAATGAGGACGCCCTGCAGGAGATGCAGCGTGCCCATCAGCACGTTGTAGCGACGTAGCCGGGTGAAGCGGCCCTCCGGGACTGCGAGGGCCTCCCCGTCGACGGTTTGCGCGGTCATCTGAGTCCTCTCGGTGGATCGGGAAACGATACGGGTACGGCGCTGAACGGCAATTCGGATGAGTCCTCGAGGCGCCAACACGGAACCTCTTTGGATCTCCATGTGCGCGCGCTGTCCTGGCACTGCGGCGACTCTCAACGACTTCTCGACGACTGGTGTGATCGCAGCAAGGCTTGAGGCCGGCTTTCGATACCGAGTGTCGCAGGCCCGTCGCCTACCCGGCTTCTTGGGGAGGGCATCCGAAGGCGACTCGGACCGCTTCCCTCATCTCGGGGCTGAGCCAGGAGTCGACACCAAAGGATTCGCCCTCTTCGGTAGCGTCGAACTCTGCCTGGCTGGCGCGGCAGAACGCATACACCTCTTCGAGCACGGCGAGTGAAGCTTCCCCCTCGGGGGTGGCAAGCCACTCGCGATGTTCTGTGACCGCTTCGAGGGTGGCGACACGAGCGGCCAGGGCTTCATCCGCCTCGGTGATCCTGGTGAACACGTCGATGGCTCCTGTGTGCTGGTCCGTTACCGCGGCAGGCGCATCCAGTGCTCGGATGTTCTCCAGGAACTCGTACCGGATCTCGAGTCGACCGTCCCAGTACGCCCGAGCACCGTCCACGGTGGGGGCGTGGGATTCCCACTGGCTGTCAAGCGACGCAAATTGCGCCTCCATGACTGCGACCAAGTCTTCGACCTGTTCGGCGTACTCCGACACGGTGAGGGTTCCGCCACCACAGGAGGCCACCATTGCGGCCAGACAAGTGCCGGCCCAGACGCGGCGCATTCGCATCGTGCCATCGTTGGGTGCTCCTGAGCCGCTCGCTAGAGCCGATCGTCACCTGTAGGAGAAGTCGACGGAGGCCGCGCGTTTCCAGAACCGTTGCAGCTCTGCTTCGTCCCGCCCGCCACTGCACCTCGCGGCGGCACGAGTGATGGCCGCGCGGGCCGCGAAGCGGGCCGTTGTCCCCTGTCGGGGGCCGCGAAGGAATGCCAGACTGAGGAGCAGCCGAAACCGGTACCGCCGGGGTCGCCGACGGACGATTCCCACCGGGAGGGTATGTCATGGGTGACATCGTCGAAGAGACTGCTGAAGAGGCACAACAACCGATGCAAGGGGCGCTTCCTTTCGCAGGCGCTGGATCGCGTGAGGCCGAAGCGCCGCGTTGGCTCGTGGGGAAGGCGAGTGTTCGTCGGATCGGCCGCTGGTCGTTTCCGCTGTACGAGCTGACCCGGGGTGGGGAGACGATCGTTCGCATGGGTCGAACGGGATGGTTCAAGGTCTACTTCGGGAATGGTCAGAAGATCGAACTCGCAGACGGGGAGTTGTGGACGGTCCGGTCGATCGGGGCCGGTGGCAGCATTTGCCCAGTGATCGTCGATGCGGCGAGGCGCAAGGTCGCGATGGCGGGTGTGGCGCACGGGACCTACGGCATCAACGGGAAGGACTACGCATGTGTGCTCTATCCGGCAGAGAAGCCGCGGCTCGGTAGAGCGAACCGGTGGATTCTCCGTCAGTTCGAGGATGAACTGGCAGTCGTCACTCGCAACCCGCCTTCCGTCGAGGCGCGGCTCCCGGTGCACCTTGGCGCCGCACTGCTGTCTCTCTTCGTGGTGCGTTACCGCCTTCCCGAAGAGTCGACGCCGAGCGTTCCCGCGTTCCGCTGGGGCCAGAGATAGCACCACCGTCACGCGCCCGCGCTGACTCGGCCAGTTCGACAGTTGTCGGCTGTCGAGATGGCAGCGTGGGGCCGATGGGGCATTCGGCTCTAGGGACCAAGCTCGCTGGGTACTACGGTCGCGAGGTGGATTCGAAAGTTCTTGAATCAAGATCGGTTGAGGCCAGGGCGGCAATCTTCGCCGCTCTCAGCGACCCGCTCCGGCTACGGGTCCTCGACGCGCTTGCTGCCGAAACCCGGTGTGTATGTGAACTCCAGGAGACGGTGGCGGTAGCCCCAAATCTGCTGTCGTACCACCTGAAGGTCTTGCGCGATGCCGGCCTCGTGGAGGGTTCGAGACGTGGTCGATGGGTTGACTACAGGTTGACCGGAACCGCCCGGGACATAATCTGCGAAGCCCTGCCGGCGGGTCTCCTGCCGTGACCGCCTCCAGGGAGGATCAGGCGGTCCTCGAGCGACTGTCGGTTCTGGATCGGTTCCTGCCGCTGTGGATCGGGCTGGCGATGCTGCTCGGCCTTGCGCTGGGGCGGCTCGTTCCCCAACTCAATGACGGCCTCGACGCAATGAAGGTCGGCAACGTGTCATTGCCGATCGCCATCGGGCTGCTGGCCATGATGTACCCGGTGCTGGCGAAGGTTCGCTACACACAACTCGGCACCGTCACCGCAGACCACACCCTCCTCGGTACCTCGCTGGTGCTCAATTGGGTCATCGGTCCATTGCTGATGTTCGGCCTGGCCTGGCTGCTGCTCCCTGATCTGCCCGCCTATCGCACCGGGTTGATCATTGTCGGGCTGGCCCGCTGCATCGCCATGGTGCTCATCTGGAACGACCTTGCCTGTGGCGACCGAGAAGTAGCGGCCGTCCTCGTCGCGCTCAATTCTGTGTTCCAAATCCTGGCGTACGCCCTGTTGGGCTACTTCTATCTCAGCGTCCTCCCTGGCTGGCTTGGGTGGAGCACCGAAACCCTCGACATCTCGATGTGGGAGATCGCCCGCGCCGTCCTGATCTTCCTGGGGATCCCGCTCGTCGCGGGGTTCCTCACCCGGCTCTGGGGAGAACACACCCACGGCATCGACTGGTACGAGACTCAGTTCCTCCCCAGGATCAGTCCGCTGGCGTTATGGGGTCTGCTGTTCACGGTGGTCCTGCTGTTCGCCTACCAGGGTGAGGCGATCACCTCCCGCCCCTGGGACGTGGTCCGGATCGCGCTACCGCTGCTCGCCTACTTCGGGATCATGTGGGGTGTGTCTTTTGCTCTCGGGCTCCGCCTTGGCTTCAGCTACCCGCGGAATACGGCAGTGGCCTTCACCGCCTCGGGCAACAACTTCGAACTCGCTATTGCGGTGGCCATCGGCGTGTTCGGTATCACCTCGGGTCAGGCGCTCGCCGGCGTCGTCGGCCCTCTCATCGAGGTGCCGGCTCTCGTCGGCCTCGTCTACGTCGCCCTGTGGGCGAGACGGAAGTTCTACCCGAGCGCGTAGAGCCATCATGACTTGCTCGGAGTGCATTTTCGAGGGGCAGACCGCCTCGGTGTTCCGCGGGTGTTACGAAGGTGACGCCGGGGGGCGCGCCGACCACGCGACCCGTCGAGTCTCCTGTGGCCGCTTCCCGTGGAGTGGCACTGGTCGCGGGGCCCGATCGGTGGCGCCGAGTCCCGATCGAGATTCGGGACTCAATGCCCTGTTGGAGATGTGGGACGTCGGTGATTATCTGGAAGACGTGACCGATCGGGATAGGATCGAAGAGTGGGCAATTTCGCGGCTTTGAAGACCCAGGCTGAGGCAGCGTTGGCGCTGTCGAGAGAGGAGGACGGCTACTCCCTTGGCTTGCAGGCGTTCAAATATGGCTACCCGGCCATCGAGATGTATCGCAGCCGCTGGGAATGGCACTACGACCGAACCAGCCCCAACTACAACGGCCCGGTGAACCGCCTGGGCCACACCAAGCGTGCTACGCACGAGGACCGCTTCGTAGTGACGCCGATCAATGACGCGGTGTACTCGCGGGCCTTCGTCGACCTGGCAGTGGAGCCGGTGGTGATCGAGGTCCCGAAGATCGAAGATCGCTATTGGACCGTGCAGATTGCCGACTTCTACACGAACAGCTTTGCCTACATAGGGAAGCGGCAGGGCGACGGCGCGGGTGCCTACGCATAGGTCGGGCCCGATTGGCGTGGTGTGCTCCCGAACGGACTCAACCGAAGCGTCACCGCTCCGACGCCGGTCATTGCGTTGCTGGCCAGGGTCGCGGTCCTGGACGACGAGGAGGCGCCCGCGGTCGGGTTGCAGAAGCAATTCAAGCTCACGCCACTGAGCTTGTGGTCCGGCAACACAAGCGAAGCCGCCGCGGCCGCAACGCCTCTGCCGTATCTCGATTTCAAAGACGGTGATTCGCTCGACTTCCTTCGGATGTTGAACTGGGTCATCACGGAGAACCCGCCACCGCCCACGGACGCCGGGGCCCTGGGACTGTTCGAACGGATCGGCATCAAACCAGGAACCGAGTTCGACGCCGACCGCCTGCATCCTGCGATGGTCGACGGCTTGCGGCGGGGGATCGATCAGGGGCTGGTGTCTTTGCTAGGGGAGATGCCGTTCTGCGTTCCCAACGTCAACGGATGGTTGATCCCGGATCCCAGCCGATCGGGCAACTTCGGCACGGACTACCACCTGCGGCTGGTGACGGCCGAGATTGGACTGCTGGCCAACGACGCACGCGAAGCGCTGTACATCGGATGCTTCATGGACAACGCGGGAGAGCCGCTGGTCGGTGGAAGGGAGTACACGATTCACTTTGACGAGGACCAGCTTCCACCGGTCGATGAGTTCTGGTCCCTCACGATGTACACCCACCCGCCGGGGTTCCTCACCGAGAGCAGCACGAACCGTTACGCCCTGGGGACTCTGACGCCGGGCTTCGCGCACAACGAGGACGGGTCGGTGGATATCTACATTCAGCGGGAGTCTCCCGGCCCAGGGAGGGAGTCCAACTGGCTACCCACCACGCCCCAGGGTGAGCTGTTCCGGATCATCTTCCGGATGTACAACCCCGGCCCCCATATCCTCAACGGCACGTGGAAGCCGCCTTCGATAGAACGAGTCGCCTGACGGCGGTGTGCCCGCCTATCGACACGTCGAAGCGACCTGCTGGTTATCGCTTGATGAGTTGTTTGAATCCGGCGACTCCCATGAACAGCAGAGGTCGATCGACGATGTCGGGATCGTCGTCCAGTTCCTCTCTGGTGAGGTCGTTGAGTTTCAGGTTCATGGAGCTGACAACCGTCTGGTCGAATTTCGGGTTGTCGCGGTTAGCGAGGTTGCCTAGCTCGTTGGGGTCTTCCCACAGGTCGTAGAGCGCCACGTTGCTGTCTCGGTAGAGCCTGGTGGGAACCTTTCGCCATCGAGTATCTGACACGCTCCCAGGGACCTCCGGCCCTGGGAGACCTTCCCGCGCTGCGACAGGATGATCGAAAGGACATCGAGGAGGGCAATATGGCGGCCGGAGCGGACTCGGACAGCGGATGGCTTGGACATCGCACAGCTCCCTCCCCCGGCGTCGGCGTTGTGGCTGCGCTTGAGGGCGTAGCCCTCATTGCGTGGAACTTGATGGCCACCCCATTCATCGGGCGGAGGCGCCTGCGCTGGGGCACGGTGGGAACGGAGACAACCGATTCTCTGCCGGGCGATGAGTTCGTGCTCGAACCCAAGTGGTCATACACCCTGGGAATCACCGTCGATGCTTCGCCGGAGGATGTGTGGCCCTGGATTGCCCAAGTCGGCCAGCGCGGCGGCGGTTTCTACAGCTATCAGACGCTTGAGAACATTGCCGGTTGCAGGATCACCAACACAACAGAGATCCTTCCCGACCACCAGCATCCGGCGGTTGGAGAAGATATCTACCTGCATCCGACCGCACCGCCGATGCGAATAGAGTTCGTGGATCCTCCGAACGCTCTTGTGCTTTTTGGGTCACCCGCCGATATCGGTGTCGAGGAGAGCTGGGGAATGTCAACCTGGCAGTTCGCCGTCAACCCGGGCGCTGAACGCGGCAGCCGACTGCTGACCAGGGGCCGCTACGACTACACCCCGGATTGGAAGAGCCGCCTCGCGTTTGGGCGCTTCCCTGTCGAAGTCATCACTTACGTGATGAGCCGCAAGATGATGCTCGAGATCAAGAGGCTGGCAGAGCGCGACGCGTAGTCAGAATCCCGAAACATTGCCCTGGAATCGCCGTCCGACACCGTACCCGGATCCGTCCCGGTAGCGGCCACGTCGGCGGCGAGTCGCTGTACGTCACACGGGTTGGGGTCGCTCGGGTTCATTGGCGGAGGCGGACGGGAATCGAACGCGCCAGGGGGTTTGTCGCCCCCTCAACGGTTTTGAAGACGGACTTCCCGTTGCCTTCTGTTTTCGTCTAGACCTGTCTAGACCTGGTGACACAAACGGGTTCAGTGCCGTGTAGACCCTTCCAGGCCCGTTGAGTTGCTTTGGCTACTCCACGCTGTGGCACCGGTAACCGAAGCGGGTCACGATCCTCTGACCGGTTCACGGTTCCAGTCTCGTCGGACGCTTGGCCGAGGATGCCGAGCCTCGCCATGGGAAGGCCGAAGCAAGGTGACCGTGTTCATTCGTCCGGATCGACACCACGGGCCTTGAGCATCTTCTTGACGTCGAGGCTAATGCCATCGTCAGGCCAAATGTTGGTGATGTCACGGTCCACGTCGGGTGGGTAGTACTCGTGCGGGTCGAGTTCCATGTCGCGGAGAAACTGCTCCTGCTGGTCCTCGCGGGGTCTCGTGGGATCGGGCATCCTGACGGTATCGGGCAACTGGCCTGGCGGGAACAGAAGACGCGGGTCGAGAGCACCAACTGGTGAGCCGTGCGGTAGGTTGGCCTTGCGCCCCCAGATGGCGTCCTTCGTGACGTTGACCACCACCACGTCGGGTGCACCGAACATGAACAACCCCGGCCAGTGCGCCCTGACCTCGGCGATGGATTCGCCCATCAGGGTGTCTTCGAAGTTTGTGTGGGTGATCATCGCTAGACGGGGATTGACTTGCTTGAACAGGTACCCCGCTGCGTAGTAGGGCGTGTGGTAGGTGTCGATTGTGTATTGGGTCATTTCGACCTGGGTGCCCCACTTCATGGCGAGCAGCGATGGGGTGTCCATTTGGCCTTCGCTGACGAAAACGTCCACATCCTGGGAGTACTCCACCGTCTTCTCGTCGGGTCGCCCGTCACCCGTCCACACGAACGACAGGTTGTGATCTTCCCAATCGAGCCGGTACGCCGAAGCACCGTCTTTGACGTGTGACCGTGGCCAGTGGCGGACCTTCACCCCGTCTTGGTCGTAGCAAATGCCGTTCTCGTCGCGCCAGTCGAACTCCGTGACTTCGATTTCGAGTCCGTCGCCAACCGGAATCGATTCGAAGTTCTCTGTGTGCCACACCATCATCTCTTGCATCTTCTCCACCACATGGCGGGTACCCAGGTGTGGTTGCGATCCAGATGGGCCGTATACCCGCAATGGTTTGAAGCGACCCATCGTCGCGGTGAACGGGTACATGTAGGGCAGGTCCGCGTAATGGTCCACGTGGAGATGGCTGATGAAGATGTCGTACATCTCGGCCGGGAGCACCCCCATGCCCAGGATGTTCTTCACTGAGCCATTCCCGAGATCGAAGAAGAAGCGGCGCGGCGACATTGCACCGGTTCCCAGCTCGACCATGATGGAAGTGCCCGATTGGCTTTGGGTGGGCGGCCATGGCGTGCTGCCGGGAAACGATACCCGCATCTCTCCCTCGGCCAGCGGCTCACCCGGCGGAAAGTAGTTGCGGTTCGTGACCGAGGGCGTTGGTCGATACTCGGCGGGCAGGGAGATTCCGCCTCCCGGCCTGCGTCCGTACGGGTTGCTAGGAACATCCATCATGACCCTCCGATCAACGAAGCTCTGTTCGCTCAACATAGCCAGAGAGGCGGACGGGAATCGAACCCCTCGCCCCAGTGCGTGGAGCGGATTCGGACTCGGCCTCCAGCCCAGTGAGGGCTACGACCGGGGGGCGGTTGGTCGGCTCGATTTCTCGTTTCGAAGGCAGAAGGTCCGGTCCTTGATGGGATCGGACCTTCTACTCGGGGAGGCGGACGGGAATCGAACCCGCCAGGGGGTTTGTCGCCCCCTCAACGGTTTTGAAGACGGGCTTGTGGTGTTCCGACTGTCTCCGTCTGCTGCCGTCTAGACCCGGCTAGGCGTTGTGGCGCAGCGGGTCCAGTGCCGAGTAGACCCTTCAGGGCCGTTGAGTTCCTTTGGCTACGCCACGTCGTGGCACCGAGTTCGGCACCGGACTATGCCCGCTCGTCAGTCCGTCGAGGCAGCCTGCGGGTTACTGCTTGATGCGTTGTTTGAATCCGGCGACTCCCATGAAGAGCAGGGGTCGATCAACGATGTCCGGATCGTCACCCAGTTCGTCTCTGATGAGGTCGTTGAGCTTATCGTTCATGGAGCTGACAACCGCCTCGTCAAATTCCGGGTTGTCACGGTTGGCGAGGTTGTCTATCTCGTCGGAGTCTTCCCACAGGTCGTAGAGCGCCACGTCGTTGTCTCGGTAGAGGTCATCCGTCGTTGCTGGTTGGTTGTGTTCGTTGATGGCGTGGTACCGGATGAACTTGTAGCGGCCGTCGTAGACGCCGCGCATGACATGACGAGCGTCGAAGTGTGAGTCGCGGATCGAGTTGACGAGGCCTTTGGCCTTGTCGAGTTTGCTCTGCTCCTCCTGGGCGGCGTCTTCGTCGTCGCCCAAGTCGATCATTCCGGAGGCAACCTCGGCAATGAATTCCATATCAACCGCCCACAACACGTCGTAGGTGTACAGCGCACCTGTTCCGGGTTGTGTAGTTGAGCCGCGAGCGGTGAACACCTCGGGGTCGGCGACAATGCCTGCTACATCGAAGCCTCGTAGCTGCGGGTCACGTTGGGTTTGCTGCTCCGCGCTGACCCCGGCCCAGCGAAGCAACGTTGGTGCAATGTCAACGCTGGTACCAACGGCATCGGTGGTGCGACCACCAGCAAAGTCGGGATGCACGACCACGAACGGAACGTTCCACCCCTCCTTGAACGGGATGGCTCCCTTCTGGCGCATCCCGTGCCCAGCAACCATGTCACCATGATCAGCGGTGTACACAATGATGGTCCGGTCGGCTTGACCGCTGGCTTCGAGCGCATCGAGCACTGCCCCGATGTGCCGATCCACGTCACGCAGACAATTGAGGTAGTAGTTCACGTACCGTTTCCACATGTCGTGCCGATCCGTCGGCATCTCCCCGTAGCTGATGTCACACAGGGTGCGGTAGTAGCGGACCGCCTCGGGATGCTGGTCGAGCGGGTCATCGAACGACGACGGGAGCTCGATGTCCCACTGCTGCTGGTAGATCGGGTCGTCAGGTTCGGTGGTGATCTGCACCAGCCCGCTCACCTGGGTGTCCCCGGTGCCGTCAGCGTCGAAGAACATGACGTCGTGCGGGTTACAGAAATTCACCGCAAGGAACCACGGCTGCGATTCGGCGATCTTCCCAGCCCGGTCCGTGAGCCATTCCGCGGCGTCGGCTGCGATCTCACCATCACGTTCATAGCCGTCGCGGACCTCACCCCAGATCTCACCGAAATCCTGGTAATCCGAGAACCCGTACGGCTCCAATACGTCCCGAGTGTGCTCCCCAGTAATCACGCTGAGATGCCACTTCCCCTTGAACGCCGTGTAATAGCCGGCGTCACGCAACATGTGCCCAACGGTACGAACTTCCTCCGGGTCGAGGTCGTCTATCCAGGCCATGTTGGTGTTGTCCCACATCCCGTTCTGCACCGCATGGACTCCGGTGTACATCACCGAACGCGACGGAGTACACAACGCCGTATTCACCTGGTAGTCGTCGAAAACCAACCCGGCGTCCTCGAGACGCTGCCGATTCGGTAACTCGTAGCCGTCTGGACGGGGTGCGTGGGCATAAGTCTGATCCGTCGTCAAGAACAGAATGTTGTATCGGCCAGACTCATCCGACTCCACTGGACCCGTCATGTCGGACACTCCCCTCCATCGGCTAATTCGCTCCCGAGCATAGATGCACCAACTGCCCGGACGGCCGAGTACAGCTAGATCGCAGTGATGTCGCGGCCGTGGCCGTGAGCGCCCAAACCACCGGCTTTTCGGTTCAGCCGATCGAGATTCGCGGCTGGTCGGGTAGCGTGGCTTGCAGGGAGGGTGGCGTGGACATTCGATTGCTTGCTGTTGGGGCTACCGCCATCGGGATCTACGCCCTCGTCTCGGGGCGTCTGAGTCGGAGCATCATGACGGGTCCGATGTTCTTCGCGGCAGTCGGGGTCGTGGTGGTCGCCGTTGGGGTCGGCGAGGAGCCGACCGGTGATGTCGCCGGAGTGGCGCAGGTGGCATTGGAGATGACGCTCGCCCTCGTGCTGTTCACCGACGCTATGGCCACCAACATCGCATCGTGGCGGGAAGAAGGCAAGCTTCCCAGCCGTCTCCTGGTCCCGGGGATGCCGTTGATCATCCTCGCTGGAGCGATCATCGCCGCCGGAGTCTTCCCCGAACTTGACCTTGTCGGTGCCGCCGTCGTGGCCACCATTCTGGCCCCCACCGATGCTGCGCTCGGAAAGCCCGTGGTGTCGAACACACGGGTGCCGGTCCGGATCCGGGAAGCGCTCAACATCGAATCCGGGCTCAACGACGGAATCGCTCTTCCCTTCCTGCTCTTCTTCATTGCGATCGGCGAAGCCGAGGAGGGCGCCAATCTCGGCTCCCTGCTGCTCACCGCGATCGGGGTTGCGGTCGTTGTCGGCCTCGCCATCGGGTGGGTGTCCGCTCGCCTGATCATCGCCAGCAGCGAACGGGGATGGATCGTGCCCATGTGGCGACAGATCGCCGTCGTTGTGGTGCCGGTGGTGGCGTACGTCGTCGCCGATGAGCTCGGCGGGAGCGGGTTCATCGCCACGTTCGTCGGCGGCCTCACCTTCGGGCGTCTCGTCGTGGCGTCGTATCCCGACATCGGTAACTTCGCCGAAGATCTGGCCGAGGTGCTGACCATGGTGGCGTTCATGATCTTCGGCGCTCTGCTCCTCCAACCCCGCTTCGGCGAGTTCACCTGGGAGATGCTGGCCTACGCCTTCTTGAGCCTCACCCTCGTCCGCATGCTGCCGGTGGCGATCTCCATGATCGGGACCCACCTTCGCCCCCCGACCCTCCTCTACATGGGGTGGTTCGGGCCCCGCGGTCTCGCCTCACTCATCTTCGCTGCGATCGTCATCGAAGAAGTCGACATTCCCGCTACGGACCTCATGGTCAACATCGTCATCCTCACCGTCGCCCTCAGCATCCTGCTCCACGGCATCACCGCCTACTCAGGCTCAAACGCCTACGCCGACTGGTACGAGCAACAAGAAGACGACCACGACGAAATGCACGAGAGCAAAGACGTCGAAACCACCCAGCAGCGGCGCCGCATCACCCGAGCCTGACCTCCCGGCAAGGGACGGCCGCGCGCAATGGGACCGACGAACCCAACGACTCGACACCCGGACCACCAAAGCAACCGACGAGCTGGCAGTAGCTGCTGATCCCAAACGGCTGCCAGGGAGCGCATATGTGCTGCAAAGGTCAGGTGGTCATTGGCGGAGGCGGACGGGAATCGAACCCCTCGCCCCAGTGCGTGGAGCGGATTCGGACTCGGCCTCCAGCCCAGTGAGGGCAACGACCGGGGTGCGGTAGGTCGGCTCGATTCCCCGTTTGTTGTGAACTGAGCGACCCCGGTTGGGGTCGCTCAGGTTCATTGGCGGAGGCGGACGGGAATCGAACCCGCCAGGGGGTTTGTCGCCCCCTCAACGGTTTTGAAGACCGCGGGACCCACCAGGCATCCTGACGCCTCCATGGGTGAATCTACCCGGGTCGCCGTGGTTGCAGGCCGGGGCGACCCGCGACGTCGGTGTAGGGTCGTCGCAGGTCGACGATCCCTCGGGTGGCGGCTGCAGCGGAGAGGAGCACCGTGCGAGAGGTCGACAAGCAGTTCTCGAGTTCGATCGCCGAGATCTACGACTCGCACCTCGTTCCCTTGATCTTCGAACCGTATGCCGACGACATCGCTCGGCGGGTGTCCGCCCTGGCTCCGGCCTCAATCCTCGAGATCGCCGCAGGAAGTGGGGTCGCCACCCGTGCCGTCGCCGGGATCCTGCAACCAGATGTCCGGTTCGTGGTGACCGATCTCAACGCGCCAATGCTGGACCATGCGGAATCGATGCAGCCCGACGATCATCGGATCGAGTGGCGTGCCGCAGACGCCCAGAACCTTGCCTTCGGAGACAACAGCTTCGATCTCGTGTTCTGCCAGTTCGGTGCCATGTTCTTTCCCGACCGGGTTGCGGCATACCGGGAAGCCCACCGAGTCCTCCGGCGGGGTGGATCTTTCGTCTTCAGCATGTGGGATCGAATCGAGGAGAACGAATTCGCCGACGTCGTGACCCAAGCTGCAGCGCATGCGTTCTCACATGATCCACCCCGTTTTCTCGCGAGGACGCCTCACGGTCATTCCGATCCGGAGATCTATCGAAGCGATCTGAAGGCTGCCGGCTTCGGCGACGTGACCGTGACAGCAGGCGAGGAGGTCAGCGTTGCGGCGAACCCCTCAATCCCTGCGATCGCCTACTGCCAGGGCACTCCGCTTCGCACCGAGATCGAGGATCGGCACGGTCCCGATCTCGCAGAGATGACCGAGCGAGCGGCAGTGGCGGTTGCGGATCGGTTCGGTGATGGCGAGGTCCGGGGTCGGATTCGAGCGTTCATCGTGGCAGCCCGCTGACGACATGGCTCGTCAGGCCTGCGCTCCGGCGGCTCCGGCGAAACCGGGGTCAGCCGATTTCCGGATCAGGGAACCGCTCGTCGAGCACGGCTCGGAGTCTGGCTTCTCCCACACCGGCGACGAACCACCAGGATCCAACCCCAAGTGATCCGGCAGTGAGCCCGACCAGGACGGTCATGTAGAAGACGGTCCATCCGGTTCCGGCTGCTTCGAGCACTGACCACCCGAGTCCGAGACCGAAGAGGAAGACGACCGCGCCCGTCACTGTGTAGAGCAGCGTCATCCATCCAAACCAGGTGAAGACCGATCCGAAACGGAAGGTGACCACCTTGGGCTCGTCCAACGGGAACAAGTAGCGGTCCTCCAGCTCCGCAGCGACAAGCACGTTCGAGTCGGTGGCGTCGTTGAGGAAACGCTCCAGCCGGGCAGCGTACTGACGGGCGAGGATCAGATAGGAAGCGTCGAATGCGGTCGCGTTGGCGCCGAGGAGCGCCACGACCGGGACCAGCAAGAAGGCTTCGGGGACTTCCCACCACCCGACCACCAGCAGGACGAGTGCTGCCACCGTGGTGAACCGCACATCGGAGAAGAACCTGGCGTGGTAGTAGCGGGTCATTCCCCGCATCCGTCCGAGTTGCTGGGCGGCGATGCGTGATTCGTCCATCCGTGTTCCTGTTCGGCGTCGAATCACCTTGCGGATGAAGCAACCACCCGTCGACATCACCAAGATCTCTCGCCTCAGCCGCCAGATCGATCCGGGCGTGAGATCGAATCGCTTTGTGCTGGGTGGAGCCGTGGTCGCCGCCCTCGCCGCAGCTGCCGTTGCAGCGATGGCGAGCGCCGACTCCGTGTCGTGGGGAGTCGCCGCCGGTGGTGCGGTCTTTCTCGCCTGGGCCTTGGCGCGGGAGATCGACCCCGACCACTCCGGGTCTGCATCAATCGCGATGGTGCTGGCACTACCGCTCCTCCTAATGGGGCGGCCATCGCTCCTCCTCGTCGTCGGAGCGCTGATGGCGGCTCGAATGATCTCGGGTACGGTGGGCGGTCGGCTAACCATCATCGACACGGTCGGCATGGTCGTTCTCGCCGGACTCGTCGGCAGCCGCCAGGGGGGCCTTCTCGTGGCGGCCGCTATGGCAGGGGGGTTCGTGGTCGCGCAGGGTCTCCATCGCCGGTCTGCTATCGGTGCCGGCTCGATGCTGGCGACGGCTGCGATCGTATCAACGCCTTTTCGGGCGAACCCGGTAGCGCACGGCCTGGCAGGGGGAGAAGCCGCTCTGTTGGTCGCATCAGGGATCGCGGGGATGGTCGCGCTTCGTATCGAAGGGGTGAGATCGACCACCGACGTGGGCGCCGAGCCCCTGTCGGCGAGAAGGGTCCGATTCGCCCGGATCGTTGTGTGGGGCCTTGTCATGGTGTCGGGCCTAGTGCTCGGAGGAGTCGGCGTTGTCGCCCTCACGCCGGCTGCGGCGGCGCTGGCTGCCGTCGCTATCCACAGCCTGCAACGGTCACGCGGCGGTGCGCCCCCATCAGGTGCACCCGCTGCTTTCGCGGAGGTTCACACTGCCCCTCACTGACTCGAGGACCCGCAACCGACTCCGCTGCCTCAGGAAGCGGCGGCTCCTGCGAGAATTGCCGCCATGAGCAACCAGATCGAGCCGAGTGACATCACAGCGGTGACGCAACGTCTGGCGGAGGAGTACCGGGGGCGAGTCGACGATGCGGCCATTGCCGGCATTGTCACGGACTCGACAGAGGTGCTCGGCTCGCGAGGTCTGGCGACCGAACCCGCGGTTGCCCAGTTCAGCGATGATCGGATCCGAGCACTGCTGCGAGCTGAAGGAGATGGCGAGACTCAGAAGCCGAGCGTGTTGTTCCTGTGTGTCCACAACGCCGGGCGTTCGCAAATGGCTGCCGGATGGATGCGCCACCTCGGCGGCGACAGAGTCGAAGTCTTCGGCGGTGGTTCGGAGCCGGGGGAGCGGGTCAACCCGTCCGCCGTCGAGGTCATGGCAGAGCGTGGGATCGACATCAGCGGTGCGCTTCCCCAACCCTGGTCTGATGACGTCGTCCGAGCCATGGACATTGTTGTGACAATGGGCTGCGGCGATGAGTGTCCCTATTACCCCGGCACTCGCTACATGGACTGGGAGTTGGAGGATCCCGCCGGCAGGTCTGCCGACGCGGTGCGACCGGTCCGCGATGAGATTGAGCTGAGGGTGCGAGGCTTGCTGGCCGAACTGGGCGTTGAGCCGGCGTCTGGCTGACAATCCCGAGAGAGAATGGCTGCGGACGCAAGAGGAGCCGCCGGCTAGCGGCTGCTCTTTGGCTCGGGAGCGAGGCCGCTTCTCACTTTCTCGCTCGGTGGTACGAAAGAGCGGCAAGGGTCAAGACCGGCCGGCTTGCGAGGTCGGGAAGGAAGCAGTGCTCTTTCCTGCTCAGTGCCCTCCTGGAACCCGGCTCGTCCGAACGTCGTTGGAAACCCAGGGTGGTGGGATATCCTGCCGGAACGACCAGGAAGTACTGAGTGAGCCAACCAACGACTCTGGGCGAGTTGATCCGTGAACGCCGTCTGGCGCACGGGATGTCGCTGAGCCAGTTTTCCAGCCGCGTCGGACATTCGAAGGAAGATGTTCGCAGCTGGGAACGGAGTGAGGCTGCGCCCGACCTTGATGCTCGTCCTGCCCTGGTTGATGTGCTCGAGGTCGATCCCGAGGTGCTCGATGCGGTGTGGCCACTTCCCCCGTCAAAGGAGCAGGAACCTGAGCCGGTCGTGCCCGCCGTTGAACCGGGCGTCGAGTTCGATGACACCTTCCTCGCGGTTGGGGGAGTGGTGGCGGGCGTCACATTGGGAGACACGGGAAGGCCGGAAACCCAAGAGACAGAGGAGGGGGTGGCTGCCGCCGTCCTCACCGAAGAACCGACGGAGGCGATTGGTGCCCCCTTCGTGGTCGCCGCACCGGTAGCAACCGACACCGCGATGTTGACATTGGTGGAACCGGAGGCGCCCCGCCGCTGGAACCCGATTCGTGAGATCTACGATCCCAACAAGCCGTGGCTCACCTACACCCGGACGATCCTTACCGTCATCGTGCTGGGGCTCCTCGCGGTGCTGTTGATCCGCATGCTGGGTCAGCTGTTCGACGCACTCAGCGAACTACTCGACACGGTGCAGACGACCGATGACGTCCAATCGACCCTCGAGGCCATTGGCTGGCGAAGCGTTTGGTGAAGCCGCTACCGCAGTTCGTCTGAGGCGGCTTCCGTCGGTGCTGTCGGTAGCGGGGGCGCCAGCAATCTGAACGCGATCGGAGAGAGAATCGCGGTGATGCCAACCAGCAGGATCGCGCCGGCCTCGAGTCCTTCATCAATGAGGCCGAGCTCGACTCCGAACTCAGCCAGGGCGATGATCACGCTGAGCTGACCGGCGAGCACCACACCCGAAGCCACCGACTCGCGCAGGGTCAGCCCGCGTGTGGTGAATACCAGCGAGGCGATGATCTTGGCTCCCAGGGCGATGACGATCAGTGCGCCGGCCCGAGCCAGCACCGAAGGCTCCAGCAGGGCGTCGAGGGGGAATAGCAGGCCCACGTTGATGAAAAACACCGGGATGAAGAAGCCGAAGGCGAAGCCGCTCAGGCGGGTCTCGAGCCGCTGGTTGTTGCGGAAGAGGTAGGCGAACATGGCGCCCGCGAGGAAGGCACCCAGCAGTGGCTCGACCTTGAGCGCCAGCGACAGACCTACGAAGACGAAGAGCAGTGCGAGGCTGGCCCGAATTCCCATCTCGTCCGGGTCACGCTCCGCGAAGAGCCGTTCGAAGGTCGCCGGGTACCACCACGCCAGCCGACGGATGATCACCAGTGCTACCCAGGTGCACAAGAAGAGTGCAGGGACTCCCAGCAAGCTGACGCCCACTCCGTTCTCGACGAACCCACCGAAGATGACGATGGCGGCGGCAGACAGGAACTCGGCGAGCACGGCAGTGACGATCACCAACTGGCCTAGGCGCGTCGCCGTGCGGTTGGTGTCGCGAAGCGCCGGAATCACTATGCCAAGCGAAGCAGCGGATACCAGCAGCGTCAGGAAGATCCTTTGGTCGGTCGATTTCATCTCCAGCCACCCGAAGCCGATCCAGGCCGCGGCAAGCGAGATCCCGAACACAGCGAGCCCGGTCAGGATTGGGCCTGCACCCTGACGCTCCAGCCGGTCGAAGTCGATCTCGAAGCCGGCCAGGAAGATGAGGAGCAGCAGGCCGAGCTCGGCGAGCAACGCGATGAAATCTGCGTCCGCACTCGAGGTGCGAATCACGTTGAGAACTGCCGGACCGAGAATGAGGCCGTAGAGGATCTCGAGTACCACAGCCGGGAGGCCGAGTCGGCGGGCGATGATGGGTAGCACGAAGGCGCCTGCCCCAATGAGGACGAAGCCGGACGCGCTCGGCAGTACCTCTGACACCTCGGCAGCGGACAGCAGCCAGTGAGTTGTCACGGGATCGGAGGCACGATGAGTACCGATGCGTCGACGTTTTCCGTGACGTAGCAGGTGACACCCGGCCGGATCAGCCGCACCGGTAGTGATGGCATTGCCAGGACCACCAGACCGGCCGTTTGCGAGAGTTCCTCGATCACTCGGACCGGGTTGCCCCTCCGGATCTCGCGTTGCACGTTGACGGACTGCACAGCTGCTTCCTCGCGAAGCCAGCCTGCCGAGGCTCTCGCGTCATCGAGCGTATCGCCGCTGGTGGTGAAGCTGGGTCCCACAACCGAGACACCGATGAGGGAAGCGCCGGTGCTGCGGGCCACGTCGATCGCGGCCCTGCCGGCGAGCTCACCGTTCTTGGTCTGGCGCGCCGGCGCCACTATCTCGCTGTACGGGTGTCGTGCGCGAGAGACGAGAATCGGCACACCTGCCGCCCCGTATTCGTTGAGCAATCGCACGTATCGACGCCGCCGTCCAAACCTGCCTCCCTGCGGCGCGGCGACGACCATCGTCCCAACGCTTTCGTGGTCGGCAACTCGGAGCAGCTCGTCGTGGAGCGAACCGGTGGCCGGCCGAAGCTCGAGATCGATGTCCACGGTCCGCTGCTCCACTTCGGCCACCAATGCTTCGATCTCCTCAGCGCGGGCCGGGTCTTTCTCGGCCGCCTGGTCGCGATGCACGACGGTGAGCGCTTCGGTGCGCGAATTCCTGACGAAGCTGATTGCCTCGGGCAGCAGCGTGACGAGGTCACTCTCGGAGGTGATGGCGACGACGGCTTTGCGCCCGTACCCGAGGGGAAAGCTCGATTCGCCCGAGGTGAATGCCTTGATGATTCCCTGATAGTCGGCTGCGGAACCGACCACGGTTACTCGATCTCCGGTCTCGATGGTCGTGGAACCGTGCGGGATGATGAGATCACCGTCGCGCAGGACGGCCGCCACCACCCACGTTTCGGAGTGCAGGTCCCGCAAGGTGCGGCCGCGCACCGGCGCATCCGGGCGGATCGAAACCTCAACCGCCTCGGCCTTGCCATCCGCGAAGCCGGTGGAGGCAACGCGGCGCGGCTCGAGCATGACCTCGACGTGCCGCGACGTGAGACTGTCGGGGGCATAGGCAGGTACGCCCAGCTCCCTGTAGTCGGCGATTCGCTCGGGGTTGGCGGCAACGCCGACGATCCGCAGAACGCCGGTCTTGGTTGCGATCCGGATCGCCTCGAGATTGCGGTCATCATCCGCGGAGGCAGCCACCAATGCATCTGCCTCTTCGATCCCGGCCCTGCGCAACACCACCGCGCTTGATCCGTCTCCAACGATGGCCTGGAAGGGTCGGATGGCGGCCGCAGAATCGAGCAACTCCCCATCCCTGGCGACTACGACCACGTCCCACGCCTCGCCGAGTCGCCGCAGGAGTTCGCGGGTTGTGCCACCCGCCCCTACGACGATCGCTCGCATCCTGCCTCCCCGGTTGGTCGGTTCACCGCCGTCATTATGCCCGGCGGCACCAGCGAGATGGGCGCATCGATCTGAGGCATGCCCTTCCTGCCAAACGCGTCCGATGTTGAGAGTCGCACAATCCGAATATGACGCTAGCTTTCCGTGTCGTGAAGATTCGTGTCGCTTCCCTGGTCGTGATCCTGGCGTTCGTCGCCGGGGCCTGTGGTGATGACGGCGGCGCCACGAGCACAACCGGGGCCGCCTCGACAACCGACCTCGAGGAGCCGGCAGGCTCGACCTTCCCGGAGGGTGCGATCGCGGTCCGTGCGAGTACCGACCTGGCGACGGGGCCGGAGCGCTTGCTGGTGGGGGTCGCGCTGCTCGACGGCACTCGGCTGGGATCCCCCGACGATCATGTCACCCTTTCCGTGGCCCCGGTGGCCGATCCGACCGCAGTGCAGGAGCAACAGGCAGGCTGGACCTGGATGGTCCCCGGTGCCGTAGGTCTCTATCGGGGCCTCTTCGAGTTCGGGACAGACGGGTTGTGGGAGGTGACGGTGATCCCTGAGTCGGGCGAGCCGCTCGAACCCGTCCCGTTCAGTGTCGTGTCCGATGCTTGCCGGGCCGAAGACGCCGCAGACCAGGGGTATGCACTGTGTGCCCCTCGAATTGATGAAGTCGCGCCGTCACTCGCCACGCCGACCCTCAGCGATTACTCATTCGAGGAGCTGACGACCGACCCGCTGCCGGATCGCCGCTTCTATGAGCTGAGCCTGGACGAAGCACTCGCCAACAGCCGCCCGACCGTAATTGTCTTCAGCACGCCCGCCTACTGCGTCAGCGCTGCCTGCGGACCGTTGCTGGAGAACATGAAGGACGCCATCGACGTGTATCCAGAGGCCGACTTCGTTCACGTGGAGGTATTCACGGACCTCACCGATCCGAACTTCGCACCGGACCTGTCACACATCGCACCCGCCGTGGTCGCTTATGCCCTCCCCACCGAACCCTGGGTATTTGTCACCGATGAGAGCGGCGTCATCGTCGCTCGATTTGAGGGTGCCATGGATCCTGCAGAGCTGGCCGCCTATCTCGGGTGAAGTTTCGCCGAACCGATTGCCTTGTCTACGATGCCGACCACTCCAGGCCACATGCCATGAGGGGATCGAGTACCAGGTGAATCAGCGATCGATCGGATCAGCACGCCGTCGGCGGTTGTTTGCCGGTATCACCGTGTTTGCGGGGCTTGTCATCAGCGGCTGTTCGGGTTCCGGGCGGCAGAGTTCGCTACTGCCCGAGGGCGAGCAGGCGGAGAACATCGACCAGCTGTGGACCATCGTCTTCTGGATGGCGACTGCGGTGTTCGTGCTGGTGATGCTTGCGCTGCTGTACGCCATCTTCCGGTTCCGGGAACGCAAGGACGACGACCGTCGTCCGGTCCAGCTTCACGGCAGTAACACGCTGGAGATTTCGTGGACGATCGTTCCTGCTGTGATTCTGGCTGTGCTCGCGGTCCCTACGGTTGCGGGCATTTTCGAGCTTCGAGCGGAACCGACGGGGCCCGACGTGGTCAACGTCAACGTCACCGGACACCAGTGGTGGTGGGAGTTCGAATACCCCGGTCACCTCGGCGCAGACGGCACCCCCATCACGACGGCCAACGAACTGCACATACCGGCAGGCGTCGACAGCTATCTCGCGATGACTTCGGCGGACGTGATTCACAGTTTCTGGGTGCCACCCCTCAACGGGAAGCGGGATGTTGTCCCGGGGAGAGTGAACTACCTCACCTTGCATCCGTTCGAGCCGACCGCAGAGGGTTTGCCGATTCCAGGCCAATGCGCGGAGTTCTGTGGGTTGGCGCACGCCGACATGCGGATTCGAGTATTCGTCCACGACGAGGCCGGATTCGCGGTGTGGCTGGAGGAGCAAGCTCAGCCCGCCACCGTACCCGCCGGCGTCGCATTCGTGGAAGGATTCGACACCTTCAACAACACTTGCACCGCCTGTCACCAGGCCACCGTCGATGTCGAAGGGACCGTTGAGACCCTCGGAACGGCCAACTCCATCTCGATCGACGACAAGACGTTCCGTTCTGCACTCGGGCCGAACCTCACCCATTTCGGGAGCCGGGACACGTTTGCGGCAGGCATCCACCCCAACGTTGCGGAGCTGGTGGCTGCCTGGCTCGACAACCCGTCGGAGCTGAAGCCGATGGCACCCCAGCTGAATGATCTCGAGGAAGGGCGCATCCTCGGCATGCCCGACTACGGTTTGACGCCGGAACAGATCGCAGGGCTCGTGGCACTGCTGGAGGCCTGGGAATGAGTATCCGTCGAGAAGCCCCCAACGCCGGAGGAGGGGCCAGCCCATGGCAGTGACGACCGAACCACAAGCGCCATCACGGATCCCTGGTGGATCCGGCGTGTGGTCGTGGCTGACCACCGTCGATCACAAGCGCATCGGACTCCTTTACGGCACGACTGCCCTGGTGTTCTTCATCGTCGCCGGGCTCGAGGCCTTGCTCATCCGGTCCCAGCTCGCAGGCCCAGACGGCGATGTGCTTTCTGCCGAGGCCTACAACCAGCTGTTCACCATGCACGGACTCACCATGGTCTTTCTGGTGATCATGCCGGTGGCGGCAGCTTTCACGAACTACTTCCTCCCGATCATGATCGGGGCACGCGACGTCGCCTTCCCACGGCTCAATGCCTTCAGCTACTGGCTGTTCTTGTTCTCCGGCGTGATGATCTACAGCTCCTTCTTCCTCGGCGGGGCACCCGACGGTTCCTGGGTCGGCTACGCACCGCTGTCTGAGCAGATCACAGAAACGGTGCGGATGGACTTCTGGGCGATTGGGCTGAACCTATTGGGGATCGCGTCGATCGCGTCATCCGTCAACTTCATCTCCACCGTGTTCACGATGCGAGCCCCGGGGATGACGCTTCTGCGTATGCCCGTGTTCGTGTGGATGTCGCTGGTGGTGTCGTTCCTCCTCCTGTTCTCGTTGCCCGCCGTCAGCATCGGCCTCTTCCAGCTCTACTTCGACCGCAATTTCGGGACACTGTTCTATGTCGCTCAGGCGTCGGGTGATCCACTGCTGTGGCAGCATCTCTTCTGGGTCTTCGGTCATCCTGAGGTGTATGTACTGATCCTGCCTGCCATGGGGATCGTGTCCGAGGTCCTCCCGGTGTTCAGTCGCAAGCCGCTGTTCGGGTACCCGTTCATCGTCTTTTCGGGTGCGGCGATCGGTTTCGTCGGATTCGGCGTATGGGCCCACCACATGTTCACGTCGGGGATGGGGCCGGTGGCCGAAGCCGGGTTCGCCATTGCCACGATGATCATTGCGGTCCCCACCGGCGTGAAGATCTTCAACTGGATCGGCACCACGTGGGGTGGGCGATTACGGATGGACACGCCGATGCTTTTTTCCCTCGGCTTCATTGCGATGTTCGTCATCGGCGGTCTGTCCGGCGTGACCCATGCAGTGGTCCCGGCAGATACGCAGCAGCACGACAGCTACTACGTGGTGGCCCACTTCCACTATGTCCTCTTCGGTGGTGCCGTCTTTGGATACGTGGCAGGCGCGTACTACTGGTTCCCGAAGTGGACGGGTCGGATGCTCGACGAGCGCATCGGCAAATGGCACTTCTGGATCATGTTGATCGGTTTCAACCTCGCCTTCGGACCGATGCACATCCTGGGATTGAACGGGATGCCGCGCCGCACCTACCGCTATCCAGACGGTCTGGGATGGGAGTTCTGGAACGCCATGGCGACCATCGGGTCGTTCATCATCGCGGTCTCGATCCTGTTGTTCATCTACAACATCATCAAGAGCAAGCGGTCCGGCGCGATTGCCGGACCCGACCCGTGGGACGGCCGAACCCTCGAGTGGACGATCCCATCTCCTCCCCCTGAGTACAACTTCGCTGAGGTCCCCAAGGTGAACTCGCTCGACGATTACTGGCATCGCAAGTACGCCGAAGACGAGGAAGGCCGGCTGGTCAAGATGGAACCCGTCAGCGGCGGAGCGTTAGCAGTGGATGAAGCCAAGACAGGCGGTGAGGACGACGATCCCGCCAGCGGCATTCATCTCCCCAGCCCCTCCTACTACCCGGCATTGTCGGCGCTCGGCATCGTCATCACCGGCTTCGGGCTGGTGATGCTCCCCGTCGGCTGGTTCTTCGTCGGGGTTGGCGCGGTTGTCATGATGTGGGGCCTGTTCGGATGGTCGCTCGAACCTGTGGTGAAGGAGCATTGAGGTGACCGCAGTCGACGCCGCTGGCGAGTTCCGAAAGGTCAATGACGACGATACCGGCGAACACGATGTTGGGCCGGTGCGGAAGACCGCGATGTGGGTGTTCCTCGGCTCCGAGGCGATCTTCTTCGGAGCGATGATCGCCACGTTCCTGCTCTACCGGAACACTACGAACGATGGGCCTGGGTCGGAGATCTTCGATATTCCATTCACTTCTGCCAGTTCGTTCGTGCTGCTGATGAGTTCGCTCACCATGGTGCTGGGCCACCATGCCTACGAGCGCCGCGACATGCGACAGACCCGGATCTGGCTATCGGCCACGGCGCTGCTCGGCGCCACCTTCCTGGCCGGCCAGATCTTCGAGTTCACCGAGTTCATCCATGAAGGTCTCAAGGCGTCGACCAGCCCATTTGGATCCGCCTTTTACATGCTCACCAGCATCCATGGCGCTCACGTTGCGATCGGGGTCACGTTGCTGCTGGCCATGGTCATCCTGGCATTCCAGGGCAGGCTGTTCCCCGATCGCGGGCTCAACGTCGAACTGGTCGGCCTCTACTGGCACTTCGTCGATATCGTCTGGATCGTCATCTTCACCGTTGTCTATCTCCTTCAGGTCTGACATGGCAGAGGCCGCCCACACCGGGTCACCCACCCCAAAGCTGTACTGGATGATCGCGCTGGTCCTCGCGGTGCTCACCGCCATCGAGGTGTCGGTCCCGTACATCGACGCGCTCGACTCAGTGACCGTGCCGCTGCTGCTTCTGTTGGGCGCAATCAAGTTCCTGATGGTGGTTGGGTTCTTCATGCACCTGAAGTTCGATCGACCGATCTACCGCAACCTCTTCTTCATCGGCGTGATCGGTGCCCTGATCATTTTCAGCGTTGTGCTGCTGGCGTTGCAGGCGTTCTGAGAAGGGAGGGCGTACATGCTGGCTGCCGCGTTGCCCCAGACCACGGACGAGGTGCTGGCGTTTCACATGCACCTCGATGTTCTCGGACTGCTGATCGCGATGGCAGTGGCTTACGAACTCGGGATCCGGCGCCTCGGGCCCACGATGGCGCCGCAGGGCGAGCCGATCGTGACCCGCCGCCAGCGAATTCTGTTCTACAGCGGCCTGCTGTCACTCCTGCTGGTGTCATCGTGGCCCCTGCACGACCTCGGGACGGGCAGCCTCTTCGTGGTGCACATGTGGGAGCACATGGTGTTCGGACTGATCGCTCCGCCTTTGCTGTTGTGGGGCACGCCATGGTGGCTGATCCGGGCGGCGGTGAAGCCGATCATGCCTGTGGTGCGCTTCGTCACCAAGCCGATCGTGGCATTGCTCATCTTCAACGCGATGCTCGGGCTCATCCACGTCCCGGCCGTGGTCGAACTGATGTTGCGGTCGGAACTGGCCCACTTCGTTCTCCACGCCTTGTTGCTCGTCGCCGGCATCATCATGTGGTGGCCGATCGTGGCGCCCCTTCCGGAACTGCCGCACCTCTCACCTCCGTTGAAGATCGGCTATCTCTTCCTCCAGTCGCTGGTGCCGACGATTCCTGCGTCCTTCCTCACGCTCGGTGACTCTGCTCTCTACAAGATCTACGAGGAGCTACCGCGAGTCGGAGGGATCTCGGCGCATACGGATCAGGTACTGGCAGGCTTGTCCATGAAGGTGATTGGTGGCCTGATCATCTGGGGGTTCATGGCCGGTATCTTCTTCAACTGGTGGGCAGAAGAGCAGCGGTATGACGCCGCAGATCGCGCCCACTCGTCACAGTCTTGAGGCGAGCGGCCGGACTCGCGCTGGTGGCAGGAGTGTTGACCGGGGGACTCGTGTCCTGTGCTTCGGCACAGGAGACAGTCACGGGGATCGTTGTCGAGGTCGAGGGTGACTTGACCACAGTGAGCCGATTCGTGCTGGTGCTGCCGGACGGCACCCGGCCGGAGTTCGTGCCGAGTCCCGGGATTCTGTTTCACGACCGGGCTCCCATCTCCCACCTACAGGATCACCTGCGCAGTGGTGCGCCCGTCGAGGTCGTGTTCGAGACGCTGGATGACGGAACACTCGTGGCGATAGAAGTCTTCGATCCGACGGGGTGACCTCACTTCGTGAAGTCCCTCCCGAACGAGGTCATCATCCGGGACTGGCGGCTATCCGGCGGGGCGCTGATCCTTGTCCCACGGCCGGAGTGCGATCAACGTTGCGCCACCGAGAATGACCGCAGCCACGACGGCGAATACTGCGACTGCCGCGGCGCCCTCGATGGCTAGGAGCAGCTGGGAGAGGAGGATCGCGAACAACGCGGCCCCGACGATCCCGAGGACGGGGGCCCCGACGGCCCGCATCATCTCACCGATCATCTCGCCGCTGGACTGCGGGATCTCGTCCGGTTCGACGTTGATGAACGCCGGGCGCGCCAGCGTGTCGACCACAGCGGTCGTGAGCCCGCCTGCGGTGAGACCGGCGAGTAGTACGACGCTGGTCATTTGGGCTACGCCGATGGTGATGAGTCCCGCTTCGACGTCACCCGCGATTTCGATTCCGATCCGGAAGACCGCGTACGCGATGATCACTGCCACGCCGGCCGCCATTGGCGTGATGTACCGGATCGGGAAACGCGCCGCGTCTGGTTCGACGGTGCGCCGTTGCGCGTAGGTGGCAGACGCAACCAGGAGGGCTGCCAGTGCGGCGAACACGATGACCGCGGTGTACGCAGCACCGGTGCTGACCGAGTAGGCGGGGGCTGCATCGACCAGTGTGATAGAGCCGAGCGCAAAGCGGCCGCTGACCCAGGCGGTGAGGCCGAGGGCGAAGACGCCACCGGCCAGACCGCCGGCAAGGATCGCTCGGGACCGGTTGAAGGTTGCTGGGGGGATCTCAGCCGTCATCGACGGCGATGTTAGCCGCGTGCCGTGGGCCGCCGGATGGTCCGCTCAGACGCGGTCACAGGCATCTGGGGCGTAGATGCCCAGCACGATCCCGTTCGACTCCGATGACGTCACGGGTCCCCACAGGAGAAGGTCACCGCTGTTGCGGCTGTACACCTGGAAGGTGTTGCCGAGGTCGGCCATGACCTCGTAGCGCAGGTCGAATGCCTCGTACACTTGCTCCAGACGCAACACAGGGTCTCCCGCCTTGACCCCGCTGAGGGTCGCGAGGTCGGTGGCTGGCGAGTTGAGGTCGCCGTAGGAGAAGTCGAGGCGATAGCCGGCGAATGTCTCGGTGCCGTCTGCGTCCACGGTGACGACGGAGACGAACGGGCCCCACCGGACGATACGTTCGATGTCACCCTGACAGGCTCCAAATGCGCCGGTGGACACCACCGGGCCGTCGTCCTGGTCTGGCTCGCCGAGGCTTGTGATCAGCCGCCCGACGGCATCGCTTGCGGCGGTGCCGAAGAGGATCGGACCGACGCCGTCAACGGCCAGGGTCAGCTGGTCGATCGGCACTGGATCTCCGGCGGCGACGTAGGGGTCAAAGTCGGCTACAACCGCCGGTGTGGTTTCAGTCGTGGAAGCTTCAGTTGTCGGGGTGGAGCCTGCTGCAGAGGCTGTGGTGGTCGTCGTTGTGGACTGCCCTGCCGTGGTTGTGGTGCCTTCCGCGGCAGCTTCGTCGTCGCCACCACCGAGCAACTGGAACACGGCGATGCTTCCGACCACGAGGAGCAGCCCGACGATCAGGCCGGTCAGGAGCGGTGATCGCGGTGGCGTAGCTGCCGGCTGGGCTGGATCCTCGAGCACCGGGAGCGGTTCGGCACCGGTGAGATCCTCCAGTTCCGTATAGGGCGATTGAAAGTCTGGCCCATCTGGCGGGCCCTGCTGGTCGGTCACGGAGTTGGTTGCCTTTCGCGCATCACCCGCGACGGCCTGAGGGCTGTCGCCGGTACGCCTATCTTATGTCTGTCGTGGTTTTTCGTGGTGTGTTGCCGGTCTGGGGTTCCCGAATCTGCGGGGAACTTCAAGCCGGATCCTGGCTGGCTGGATAGACCTCTTCGAGCAGTTCGTTGAACGCCACCTTGGGGAGCAACACTTCGGCTCCCTTGTTGGTGGTGTGGTAGCTCACCGGAATCCTGATCCGCTCCACCGTCACGATATCGATATCCCGCAGCGACCATGCCAGGGCAACGGCCTCGGTGAAGCCCAGCTGGTCGTCGAACGTGAAGAACTCGGTCAAGCTGCGGAACTTACTGGCTACCTCGCTCAGCGACTCGAATGTCTTGGCTTTGGCGACCATGGCGAGGATCACGTCTTGCTGATGCTGGTTCCGGGTGAGGTCGCTGGCGTTCGGCATGCGACGCCAGACGCCATCCACCTTCTCATGGGTGCTGCGGGATCGGACCCAACTCAGTGCCTGGGCGCCGGTGGCGTTCGTACAGCCCGCCGGCAGGTTGAGTTCTGACGCAGAATCGCGCACCTGGTATTCGAGGCAGATCTGGACGCCCCCCAACTCGTCGATGACGCGCTCGAATCCCTCGAAGTCGAAGAGAGCGAAATGGTCGACTGCGATGCCGGTGAAGTCTTCGACCGCCAGCGCCAGCAGGGTCGGCCCGTTGACCTCGCTTCCGCAACCCCGCAGGTTGACGTTGATGCGGGTGAGGTTCTGTGTGCACCGATTGGGGACCCAGAGGTCACGGGGGAGCGACACCATCGCGGGGGCTTCGCCGGGCGGCTGCAGGAGAAGGATGATCACGTCTGCCCGGGTTCCTCCCGCATCTGTGCCGACGATGAGGAAGGACTGGAATTCCTCTTCGTCGCGCGGTGGGGGTGCGACCAGCGCAGCGATGTCTTCCTCGAGTTCTTCACCTACTTCCTCGGTGAGGGTGTCGAGTTCGTCTGAGATGACGCTGTCCGCCGGGAGTGGGAGCAGATCGGCTGCCGCCGCCACATTCAGGTTCTCCCGCTCGGCGGTTCGCCAAGAATCCCATATCTGCAATCCATTCCAGAGGAGGAGGGCGATGATCGCGACGGCGAACGCGGCCACTGACCGTTTCAGCACTCGCCCCAGCGTTGGAGGGCGGTAGAGCGGCGCACCATTGATGACGTAGCCGACGACGGGAGCACCGGCTTCCTCGAGCCGGCGGCTGGCGGCCTGGGCCGTCGCGGCCGTCGTCTGGTTGGGTACCACCAGGATGGAGCCGTCTGCGTGGGCTGCAAGGTCGATCGCTTCGTCGTCAGTCGCCGGGCTGGTATCTATCAGGATGAGATCGGCTGCCTCGCTCAAGCGGTCGACGGCGTCTGCGACGGGTTCGCTGCGGAGCCCGTCTCCGTTGCTGGGGGCACGAGCGCCGCTCGGGATGAAGGGCAGGCGGCTGGTGGGGTCGAGCACCCAGATACGGCTTGCCTGCGCTAGGTCGGCGCTTCCGGCCGCGAGTTCGGTGAGTCCGGGGCCGTCCTTGGTGCGGACGAAGCTAGAGAGACCCTTGCTGTCGTGGTCCCCGTCCACCAGGACCACTTTGCGGCCGGCTCGAGTCGAACTGATTGCGAGGTTCAGGGCAACGCTGCTGGCGCCACTACCCGGTGAGGGTCCGGTGACCAACAGCACAGTCGAGTCGGTTGCATCCTCGACCAACGCAGACATCTGGTTGTAGGCGTCCGCCGCAGCAGAGTCTGGGTCGGAGAGCGTCGGCGCAGGAACCGGGGTGTAGGCGGGGATCACGCCCATCTCGGGGGCCGTCAAGCCGGTTTCGGTGCCCGGCGGTTTGGTCGATCTCACCCACAGCCACCAGGCCGCTCCGGTGACGGCGGCTGCAAGCAGCGCGGCAACCAATGCACCGAGATAGCTGTCCCAAGCGAGTGCCAGCCCAACGAATGTGAGCGCGCCGAGCAACACCGAACCAACGTTGGCAAGGTTCAGGGTGCGACTGGTCGTCGATTTGATGGCTGCGGGTTCAACTGGCACGGGTCATCTCGTGGTGGGCAGCAGCGGGGGCCGCATGTTATGCGGGTTGGCGCGCTGTGCGACGGGGTTCTTCAGTCACTGGCAAAGGGGCCTCCATCGCAGGGACGGGGGGCGAAGATCGTAGTAATGAGGTCGTCGTCGGTATCGCCGGCCGCGTAACCCCAGAGGAGGGTTCGCTCGTCGCTGAGCCGGGTCAGTATGTAGCCGGGTTCACCGTCGAGTTCCTTCGTGGTGATCGGCAGCGGGTCGTAGATCGCTCGTATCTCGCCGATGGTGTCGCCGATCGTCGCTCCGGAGATCGTCGCCAGCTCGTTGGTCTCATGATCGGGCTGCTCGGGATCGGCGACGAAGCGATACGCCAGGAGCACATCGGTGTCTCCTTGTTCTCTGAAGATGGCGGTCAACCATCCCCAGCTTGCTTCGCTTCCCGAGTCGGTGGGGCAGAGCCCTTCCGCCTCCCCGATGTCACGCAGTTCGTCCGGCTGGCCGAGCGAGGCGACGAGACGGCCGAGCGCCTCATCTTCGGTGTCTCCGAACTCGAGCGGGCCCAGCGAGAAGGCACCGAGTGTCAGTTCATCCAACGGGATCGGGTCGCCGACTGCCGGTATCGGCGAGAAGAGGGTGGTGGTTGTGGTCGTTGCAGCCGTGGATGCCGTAGTCGTCGGAGCTACGGTCTCTGTGGTGGTTGATGCCAGCCCAATGGTGTTTCCTGTGGTCGTCGGCGACGAGCTGGTATCGGACAGGGCGATTCCGAAGACCACGCCGTAGACCGCCATCACGGCGACCGCGATCAAAGCGGCGATGATCCAGGGGCGTCGCTTTCGCCCACTGCTCGCGGCCTTCGTGGTGACGGGGGTGGTTGCGACGGTGCCTGCGGCTGCTTCTGAGGCCGGACCCAGCTGGGCAGCTACCGCTCCCGCCGAGACGGCGCCAACGCCCGCCTCCTCGATCCACTGGTCGATCCACGGTCGGCCGCAGGTCGGGCACAGATCTTCGGCGATCGGTCGTTCCGAACCGCAGTAGATGCAAGTAGCGCTGTTCTCCACGGGCCCAAGCCTACGAAGCATTGGGGATTGTCAGGTGTTTTCCCCAGGGGCCGGTCCGGGGACCGTCGCGGTTCAGTCCAGCTGGGCGCGAAGGGATGCGGGATCTGAGACCGGCAGTTCGCAGACGAAGTGATGGCACACGTACGCAAGGCTGCCGGTCGGGCCGGGGCTGCGATCGGCCAGCAGCGGAATCCTGGGGTCGGAACCGGTACCGATGGCGAGCACGCAGGCCGGCCGAAACGCTTCCCACACCACCGTGGTCAGGTGGCGGCGCGAGTCTGGGGCGCCGACGATGGCGACCTGTTTGACGCCGGCCTGGGTGGTTGCCATGACCGCGATGAGATAACCGGCTGCACCGGGATATTGGTCGATCAACTTGCCGCCGGCTCTGAACACGCCGTCGAGCCGAGCGTTGAGTCCTTCGTCCCCGGTGAGAGCATCGAGCATCTGGAGGGCTTCTGCGGCGAGGGCGTTGTCGGAGGGAGTTGGGTTGTCCATCAGGTTGACGGGTCTCGTCACGAGGCCACTGTCTGCTTCTGTCGCGTAGAACCCACCTTCGCTCGCACCGAACCGTTCGATCATTGCCATCGTGGTGGCTTGTCCTGCCTCGAACCATTCGGGGTCGCCGCTCGCTTGATACAGGCTGAGGTATCCAACCGCGACGGCTGCGTAGTCATCGCAGAACCCGGGAACGGAGGTAGTGCCTCCCCGCCAGCTCCGCATGATTCTGCCGTCCTCCGTGGTCAGCCGGGTCTTCACGAATCGGGCGATTCGAGTTGCGGTCTCCAGGTACCTGCGGCTGTCGAGCACCGCACCCGCTTCAGCGAAGCTGCGGATGGCCATACCGTTCCAGGCTGCGATCACCTTGTCGTCTCTACCGGGTCGGACTCTGACCTCGCGGGCAGCCAGCAAGATTCCGCGGGCGGTGTCGATCTTGGCTTGGAGGTCGGCTTGGTCGATTCCATGTCGCTGCGAAACCACTTCGAGGGTTGCGGGCAGGTAGAGGATGTTGGCCCCTTCGAAGTTCCCTGCCGTCGTTACCCCGAACACGTTTCCAATGAGACCGGCGTCGCTCCCGAGGAGGCGCTCCAGCTCCGCAGGCGTCCACACGTAGAACTTGCCTTCCTCGCCCTCGGAGTCTGCGTCCTCTGCTGCGTGCATCCCGCCTGCCGGATCCTGCATGTCTCGCTCGAGGTAATCGAGCGTGGCGATCGCCACGTCCCGGTAGCGGGTGTCCTCCGTCAGTTGCCACGCCCTGAGATACACGCGGGCGAGTAGTGCGTTGTCGTACAGCATCTTCTCGAAGTGCGGGACCAGCCATCGCTCGTCGACCGCATAGCGGGCGAAGCCTCCACCGAGGTGGTCGTAGATCCCGCCGTTCGCCATGCCGTCGAGCGTCGTCGTGAGCACGGTGCGCAGCCGATCTGCCCGCCGGCCCTGCGGGTCGAGCGCCAGAATCCGCAGGATGAGCTCCAAGTTCGGTGCTTGCGGAAACTTGGGTGCGCCGCCGAAGCCTCCGTGCGCTGCGTCGAAGCTGGCGATCAGCGAGTCGATGGCCTGATCCACAGCCGGCGCTCCCGGCGTTTCTGCGGATGGTGCAATGCGCCGGGTTGCGGCTGCGGTGAGCCGCGTCGCCTGATCGTCGAGCTCGCTGCGTCGCTCCTTCCAGGCTTCTGTGATCGCTTCGAGCACGCTGCGAAAGCTCGCGTGACCGCCTCGCGCCTCGCGTGGGAAGTAGGTGCCCGCGAAGAACGGTTCGGCGTCCGGTGTCATGAACACCGTCATCGGCCATCCGCCGTGCCCCGTCATCGCCTGAACTGCATCCATGTAGATGCGGTCGACGTCCGGTCGCTCTTCGCGATCGACCTTGATGTTGACGAAATGCTCGTTCATGAAGGTTGCGGTGGGCAGGTGTTCGAACGACTCGTGGGCCATCACATGACACCAGTGACAGGCCGAGTAGCCGACGGACAGAATCACAGGGACGTCGCGTTGTGTAGCCGCGGCGAACGCATCGGGACCCCAGATGTGCCATTCGACCGGGTTGTCGATGTGCTGGACGAGGTAGGGAGACAGCGCGGTCGGATCGAGATCGGTGAGTCGCGTCATGGCATCACCCTAGGTTCGCCCGGGATTGTCGCCTACGCCGCCAGATCGACCTCGCGACCGCGAACCTGCCGGAAACGTTACGGGAGTGGGAATACTGGAGCGGCGATCGGCGCTATGACTAGTGCCGGCTCCACCCCTGAAAAAGGACTTCACAAAGGCGCGGCGATATGTGATATTGGGCTAGGCCCGGGCTTGTGAAGGGCTTCACAAGACCTTCTGGTCACCCCACGAAGTGCACAAGACTTGGCGTATCAAGGGCTACGGACCGTTCTGGAGGAACTCAATCGATGGCAAACGGTGGTAAATCGCGTAGTAGGACGCTCGATCGAGCGGTCAAGGAACGCGCCGAAGCGAAGGATCGCATCGACCGCGACACGTTGTCGCGCTCGCGCAAGGACCGCGACAAGAACAAGCTGACCGACGAGCGCGGCCGCCTCACCACCGACCTCGTTTCACAGTATCTGACTGCAATCGGCGAGTACGAGCTGCTCACGGCCGAGAAGGAAGTCGACTACGCCCAGAAGATCGAGGCAGGCCAGGACGCCGAAGAGAAGCTCGAGGCACGCACGTTTGCAACGAAGTCCGAAGAGATGGCTCTCAAGCGCAAGGTCCGCCACGGCCGGGAAGCAAAGGACGCCTTTCTCACTGCCAACCTCCGACTCGTGGTGGCGAACGCTCGCCGCTATGCCAACACTTCCGGCATCGACTTCCTTGACCTGATCCAGGAAGGCAACCTCGGCCTGATCCGCGCCGTCGAGAAGTTCGACTGGAGGAAGGGCTTCAAGTTCTCTACCTACGCCACCTGGTGGATCCGTCAGGCGATCACCCGCGCCATCGCAGACAAATCGCGAACGGTGCGGATCCCGGTGCACCTGCATGACACGCTTGCTGCCGTGCGTGCGGCTCAGGCGAGCCTGAAGGCAGAGCTCGGTCGCGAGCCGAAGCCGGAGGAAATCGCCGAAGAGGCCGGAGTGAACGTAGACAAGGTCGAACTGGCCCTCGGGGTAGCAGACACCGTGTCCCTTGAACAGCCTGTTGGTGAGGACGGGGCCCAGCTTGGTGACTTCATCGAAGATGAGGATGCGGTTGATCCGGTTCGGGTGACTGAGGAACTTGATATCGCAGACAGCCTGCGCAAGTCGGTAGAGCGGCTCCCGGTACGTGAAGGCCGCATCCTGGCGCTTCGCTACGGCTTCTACGACGGCGTGCCGCGCACGCTGGAAGAGATCGGCGAGGAGTTCAACCTCACCCGCGAGCGCATTCGCCAACTCGAGAAGCTGGCGCTCTGCCGCTTGCGTCACCCGAGCTTCGGGATCCGCGAGCAGGACCTGCTCTAAGCACGGCGCCGGTCGCGACCACTCTGGGGCCCTTCTGCAACGCGACAGGGCACCCAGGGTCAAAGGCTGGCGGGTTGGTGAGTCTTCTTGGATGAGCCAGGGTCCACCACCGCTAGTGTCCGTGCTGCAGAACCGCACGGAGGCATCGTGAAACTGCAGGCGCTCGTAGGCGGAAAGGCCGAAATCATCGGCGCAGAAGCCTCGTTGCGCGACGCAATCACCCATATGGCAGCACAAGAAGTCGACTGCCTGGCAGTAGCGGACGGTCGGGAGCTCGTGGGAATCTTCACCGAACGTGACTTGCTGGAGGCCAACGCCGACCGAGCAGATCTGGACACCACACCGGTGGCCGAATACATGGCGGAAGCCCCGGACGTGATGGCTCCTTCGGTGTCGGTGACCGAGGCCGCAACCTGGCTCATGCAGACTGGCTATCGGCACTTGCCGGTGATGGACGAGGGCGAGCTTCTCGGCATCGTTGCCGTGCGTGACCTGTTGTGGGCACTGCTGCCCGAACTCGACGGAACGTCAGAGGACGGTTGAAATCCTCCGATTGAGCGCGTCGAGCACCGCCTTCACGGTGGCAGCTGCTTCGTCGTTTGATCCGAGCAACGCACTTCCGACGAGTGGTTCATCCTCGCCTTCCATCATCACCTGAGCCATGGCCACCTGTCCCTCGCCCAGCGGGGTCGTTGCGATGGCAGCCAGGCTGAGATTGACTTCGCTCTCAGTCACGCACTCGACGGCGCGCAGTGTTGCCTCCCCGACGAGACGGGGACGGTAGGACCAATCGGAGTCCCCGATGGCCTCACCGGCGAATTTGGCATCCTTCCACGCGAGGGTGATGACCACCCGGGCGCGTTGGCCGTCGTCTGACTCTTGAATACTCACAATTGCGGGGCGTTCATCCATGTTGCCAGCGTAGCGCCGCGTGGTTACCCAGAGTGGTATGCGCGGAGTCGGTTGGCGGCCGAATGGTTTCGGCGTTCCACAGATTGGGCGCATGGGCCGAGGTCGGCGTTGTAGGCCCTTGGCCGCTCCGGGTCGTGAATCGCGAGACGGGTCGGAAGTATGCCCGATCTCGGTTAGGGCCGGAGCCGTTGGATCACCGTCGCGGCTGCTTCCTCGACCGAATCGACGCATGTCACCAGCGAGCCGTCTGTGTCCAGTTCGTTGGCCAGGATGCCGACGACGCGGCGCCATCGTGGGCCAACCGTCACCACCGGAACCGCGGTTGCGCCCGAAAACTGGGCGACGAAGGCCAGGTTCCAGGCCACCATCAGCTCGGTGGCTGTGCCCAGGCTGCCCGGCAACGCAATCACCGCCGCCGAGGTATCCACCAGGTCGTGAATCCGTTCAGTCAGGCTGGGGGCGATGCGCTCTTCGAGAACATACGCGTTGGCGGCGGGTCGCGACGGGAAGACGCCCGGGGCGGTGACACCGATGACATGGCCACCCGCGGCGGCCGCGCCGTGCGACACCGCCTCCATGAGGCCGCCGTAGCCGCCGGTGGCAACCCTGAAGCCCGCTTCGGCGAGGAGTCGACCGCATCGGAAGCCGGCTTCGTAGTCTGAGTCACCGGGGGAGGCCGCAGAGGCACCGAAGACGGCGACGACTGGTTGCTGCGTTGACATCGGCGACCAAGCTAGCGGCGTGCCTTCGACCCGGCGCCCCGGACACGGCCCCTTGGTCGGGTGGCGGCGCGTAGTCGAGGCTTAGGTGCTCGAGTCGGAGGCTTCCTCTGTGTCTTCGGCGGTGGGCTCAGCTTGGGAAAGATCTCCCTCGCTGATGTCGGCCGCGGCCTCGGCGTCGCAGACGAGGCGGACGTCGTCGACGGTCGCGGATTCGGCCTCGATCCCATACGAGAGGCGGTAGTGCAGAGCCTCACGCGGGCAGTCTGCCAGATTCCTGATGTCCCGGTGGTACACCTTGAGCTTGACCGGATCTGCCAAACCCTGGTTTCCGCTGATGTCGTTGACGCCGGTGTCAGCCATCTCCTGAGCGACGAGTTCCTCGAAGGTGGGAATGACCGGATCGGGGTCGTTAGCGCGAATCTCGGCGAGCTTCTTCTCGCGCTTGCTCAGCTTCTTCTCCGGTTCGATGCCCATCTCAGTTTCCATGGCCTTCCGCTGCCGGGTCGATCGCCAGTAGGCGACGCCGAGAACAACGGCAACCACAACAAGTCCAAAGACGATCTCCACTGATCTCAGCTCCTTCCGTAATCGTCCTCGTAGCGTTCGATGTCGTCCTCACCCAGGTACGAACCGAGTTGCACCTCGATGACAACGAGAGGGACCGCGCCGGGGTTGGCGAGACGATGACGTTCACCGATCGCGATCGAAACCGTTTCTCCCTCCTGGACCAGGAGGAGATCGTCTCCCCGTGTCACCTCTGCAGTTCCGTTCACCACGACCCATTCTTCGGCGCGATGACGGTGCGACTGCAGTGACAGTTTCGCCCCGGGAACGACCACCAGACGCTTGACCTGGTATCGATCGCCATCGGTGAGTATCTCAAAAGAGCCCCACGGCCGGTGTTCGATGCTGGCCGCCCCTGCCTCCGGTCGGTCCCGGTCGCGCAACGCTTCGACAATCTCGCGCACGCCCTGGGCACGACCTCGCGGGACCGCCAGCACCGCGTCCGGAGTCTCTACCACTACCAGATCGTCGATTCCGTAAGCGGCGACGAGGCGGCTCGTGGCGTGAATGTACGAGTCGGTGGACTCCAGCAGGAGGGCATCTCCGACGGTGGCGTTCCCTGCGTCGTCCTTGTCGAGCGCCTCCCACAGGGCGTTCCAGGACCCGACGTCGCTCCAGCCGGCCTCGAGCGGGAGCACCACCCCGGATGCGGTGTGCTCCATTACCGCGAAGTCGATGGAGTCGCTGGGGCAACTCCCGAAGGCGTCCGGGTCGAGCACCAGTGCACCGTTCACCGAGCCTGCGGTGACCGCAGTGCGGACCGCGGCCGCAATCTCGGGTGCGTGCGCCTCCAGTTCCGCCAGGTAGCGAGAGGCACGGAACAGGAACATCCCACTGTTCCAGAGGTGCTTCCCGCCTGCGAGGTACGTGCCTGCGGTAGCCGCGTCCGGCTTCTCCACGAATCGGTCGATGATGTAGGCCTCGGTGGAGACGGCTTCTCCCATCTCGATGTAGCCGTAGCCGGTCTCCGGCGCGTCCGGAACGATACCGAACGTGACGAGATGGCCGGCCTCTGCAAACGGCACCGCGGCAGCCACGGTCGCCTGGAAGGCGGAGGTGTCTGCGATCACGTGGTCGGCAGGGAGAACCAGCAGTAGGGGATCGTGTCCCGTGGCGGATGCGTCGAGGGCGGCAGCTGCGGCGGCCGGTGCCGTGTTGCGGCCTATCGGTTCGATGATGAGGCGCGCTTCGTGCCCTCGAGCCTCCATCTGTGAGGCAACCAGGTGGCGGTGGGCCGCGCTGCACACCACCGTGGGGCGGCCCAGCCCTTCCAGCCCGATGAGACGGTCCGCGGTCTGCTGCAGCATCGTGTGCCCACCGGTCAGCGCGAGCAGTTGCTTGGGCTCGACGGCCCGCGAGACGGGCCAGAGCCGGGTGCCGCTGCCACCGGAAAGGATCACGGGAATGATTTCGGACGTGGTCATGGGTACAGAATATATCGGGGGATTTGGCGCGCTCGAAAGTGGATTATTGCAGTGCAGCGGGTTGTGGGGGAGGACCCCGCCGGCCGTGGAAGCGGGAGGTCCGCCTCCCTTGGCCTGATCGGGGGCCGTAATCGCGACCTAGGCTGCTGGCCGGACACGGAGGTGAAGAAGTGAACGACTTCGCGGCGTCCCGGGATCGGTTTCCCGCGCTCAGCCGTCTGGTGGATGGTCGTCCCGCGGTGTACCTGGACGGACCGGGCGGAACCCAGGTTCCGGACTCGGTGATTGCCGCCATCTCCGGTTATCTGCGAGCCGGCGGATCGAATCACGACGGCCCATTTGTCACGTCGCAGTACTCGGATGAGATAACCGAAGAGGCCAGGAAGGCGATGGCAGACCTCTTCAATGCGTCCGAGCCGGCCGAAATCGCGTTCGGGCAGAACATGACGAGCCTGACGCTGTCCGTCAGTAGGGCGATTTCTCACACCTGGCGTTCCGGGGACGAGGTGGTGGTGACCAGGCTCGACCACGACGCCAACGTGTGGCCTTGGGTGATTGCCGCTCGTGAGCAGGATGTCACGGTCCGCTTTGCCGACTTCGATCCGGCCACGGGCGTGCTCTCTCCTGATGCGGTACGCGCGGTGATCACGGACCGAACTCGCCTGGTCGCGGTGTCGCATGCCTCGAACGCTCTCGGATCGATCGTGGACGTCGCCGAGGTAACGGCGGCGGCGCATGAGGTGGGAGCCCTGGCGTACGTGGACGCGGTGCACTACACCCCGCACGGAATCGTCGATGTGCAGGCGGTGGACGCCGACTTTCTCGTAGCTTCTGCCTACAAGTTCTTTGGTCCCCACACCGGGGTGCTCTACGGGAAGCGGCAGTGGCTCGAATCGATCGAGGCCGTGAAGATTCGCCCGGCGCCTGCCGACCCGCCCGGGAAGTGGGAGACCGGGACCCAGAGCTTCGAGAGCCTGGCAGGCGTGACCGCGGCGGTCGACTATCTGGCTTCGCTCGGTACGGGTAGTGGCAGGCGCGAGGCGCTGGAGTCGGGGATGGGAGCGATCGCGACTTACGAACAGGGTCTGTCTGCCAGATTCCTTGCCGGAGTCGCCGAAACTCCGGGGATCGGACTGTTCGGCGTACCTTCCCCGGATGGAAGGACCCCCACCTTCGCGGTGTCGGTTGCCGGGGTCGCTCCCGACGAGGTTGCCGCCATGCTTGGAGCGATCGGGATCTTCGTGTGGTCTGGTCACTACTACGCGGTCGAGGTGATGACCCGACTTGGGGTGATCGATGATGGGGGTCTAGTCAGGATCGGGTTCGTGCACTACACAACACCCGAAGACGTTGACCTGGTGATAGACGCTTTGGCTGCCATTGCAGACGGCAGGCCCGTCGCCGGCATCAACCCTGCGGTCTGATCCGATTCGGTCGGGGGAGGCGATCCCAGCCGCCGGGTGAACAGTCGCGGCTCACCCCTCCGGTGGCGCCTCCTGCCGCGCCACGGCGTTCTCGAGCACTGCGGCGAGCTCGATTCTCGAGTCTCCGGTCCCGAAAGCGGTGATCGTGTCACCGCCGCGTAGCTGCGTCTCGCCGTGCGGGATGATCACGCGTTGCCCACGCCGGACGGAAACCAGCGTGGCACCTTCCGGCCAGTCGAGGTCGCGGACCCTGGCCCCGTCCGAAATGGTTCCGGCGGTCACCGGCAGCTCGAAAAACGATGCCCCCGGTTGGGCGCGCTGTCTGGCGCGATCACGATAGAGATGCCGACCGGTCGCTCCTCCGAGGGCGAGGTGGTAGGCGCGGACGACACTTTCGCGGCGGAACATGCCCACGAACTTGCGGGGATCGTCGTCTGCCACCACGGGCATGCGGCCGTAGCCGAGGGCGGCCATCCGTGCCAGCGCGCTCGACACCGGCATCGTGGGCTCCACGGTGATGGGGTCGGGGGTCATCACTTCGCGGACGAGGGCGGACCCATCGGGGTCGCCGCGGCGGGCGATATCGCTGAGCGTCAGGATGCCGGTCAATTCTCCGCTGGTCACCACCGGCATGCCGTGATGATGTTCTTCGGTCATGAGTTCCTCGGCGGCACTGATGGTCATGTCTTCCTGGAGCAGGGTGCCGGGCCATCGCATCACCTGCCCGACGGTGACGGTGTCGAGCAGATCAATGTCCTCCTGCTTGATGAGGTGGAGTCCGGTGCGTCGCAGCGGGATGAGGTAGGAGTTCTCAGGGTGGATCCGGTCTGCGATGAAGGTCGCCAGTGCGGTGGCCAACATCAGTGGCAGCACCAGGCCGTAGTCACCCGTGATCTCGAACACGATGATGATCGCGGTGAGCGGCGCCCGAGCCACCGCCGCGAAGGTTGCCGCCATGCCAACGACTGCGAAGGCCCCCGGCTCCAGCTCGGAGAACGACCACACCGGGGTCACCAGGATGGCGAGGCCGGCACCGATCGCGGCTCCGATGAACAGGCTGGGCATGAATGTTCCTGCTGAGCCGCCGCCGGTACGAGTTACCGAGTTGGTGACCATCTTGGCGAGCGCCAAGCCGAACAGCGGCAGCCACAGCTCGTTGGTGCCTGCAGGCAGGCGGACCAGTTCGGCCACGACCTCCTGGCCGGTTCCGATCGCCCGGACGTCGACGAGACCGATGAGCGCCACGATCAGGCCGAAGCTGAGGGGCCGGATCCAGTCGCGTTGGGCAAAGAGTCGTTTTTGGATGTCGATGCCGTCGAGCACCCTGAGGAAGATCACCCCAAACCCCACGGCCAGCAGACCCAGGAGGGCGTAGAGGAAGAGCTCGGCAATGTCGTTCAGCTGATGGGGTGGGGCGGAAAGGATCTGGTCCTCGCCGACGAGCGAGGTGGTGGTGACGGCGGCGGCGACCGACGCGACGACGATCGCATTCAGGTGGCGGATGGCGAAGTTGCCCAGCAGCACCTCCATCGCGAAAAGCATCCCGGCGATCGGAGCTGAGAACGAGGCACCGATGCCGGCACCTGCGCCGGCTGCGACCAGGCTCCGGATCTGGTCTTCGCCGAATCGGGTGTAGCGGGCGAACGACGAGCCGATCGCACCGCCGATCATCACGATCGGGCCCTCACGACCTCCGGAGCCTCCGCTGCCCAGCGTGGTCGCGGTAGCGGCGAGCTTGGCGATGATCGTCTTGGTGGAGAGGTAGCCACCGTGGAGCGACAGGCCCACCATCGTCTCGGTGACGCCGCCGGATTCGACCTCTTTCGACACCACTCTGGCAATCAGCCAGGACCCGCCGATCCCGATCGGGATGCTGAAGAGGAGGATCCAGGTCCCGTTGTCGTCGATCGCCTCTTTCGTGATGTCGCCCAACACCCGCACCAGAAAGATCAGCAACGCGGCGGCTGCCCCCACGGCGATACCCACCACGAGCGAGGCGGCGAGGAATGAAGCCGTGCCGCGTTTCTTCAGCGTGGAGCGGATCCGGTCAATCGAGAATGTCGACATACGAGGCCAACGGTAACTGCCGGGCCCGCCGGACAAAACCACACCGCCGGTTGGTGTACCGTCGCCGCGGTGCAAGAAGCCACATTCACCGTTGCCGACCTGACCCGCAGTGCCGCGCGAGCCATCGCGAGGGCGTTTCCCGATCCGGTCTGGGTGCAGGGAGAGATCCGGGACCTGAGCCGCTCCAGCCGGGGCCATGTGTACTTCTCGCTGGTCGACCCCGTCGCGGTGTCGGAACCGGCGAGCGTCGCGGCCGTGGTTCCGGTTACCTTGTTCGCCTCCGACCGGGAGGTGGTGAATCGGGCACTGATGGCGGCCGGGGCGCCTCGAATGACAGACGGCATCCGGGTTCGAGTGCGCGGCACCGTGTCGTTCTACGGTCCCCGCGCCGCGGTGCAGTTGCGGATGACGTCGGTTGACACCGACTACACCGTCGGTGCCTACGCCGCAGAGCGTGCCCGCATTCTGCGACTGCTCACCAGCGCCGGGCTGCTCGACCGCAATCGGGAGCTCGCGATCCCGCTCGTGCCGCTGCGGGTCGGTCTGGTCACGAGCGCAGGAAGCGCAGCCGAAGCGGACTTCCTTTCCGAATTGGAGTCGAGCGGGTTCGCCTTTCGCGTGGTTGCAGTCGACGCGCGGGTCCAGGGTCCAACGGCTTCAGTTTCACTCACGAGCGCGATATCTGCCGCGGTCGCCTCTGATGTGCAACTCATCGCGGTGGTGCGGGGCGGAGGATCGCAGAGTGACCTGGCCGGCTTCGACGACGAGGACGTGGCGCGCTCGATCGCGACCGCCCCGGTGCCCGTTTTCACCGGGATCGGTCACGAGGTAGACGAGGCGATCGCCGACCGCGTCGCCGCGGCAACGTTCAAGACTCCGACCGCGTGTGCCGCCGCCATCGTCGGCCGGGTAGCTGCGTTCGACCAGGGACTGGATGCGTTGGGGAGCGCCATCGCTGCCGGTGCCCGCTCGCGCCTGGTGCGCAGCGCCCGTCGCCTGGGCGACGTGACCGGGCGGGTTCGCATCGGTGCGTCGGGCCGCCTGCAGCGGGGTACGGCACGTCTCGAGCGCAATTGGGGGAGGCTGGAGACCGTGGCCGAGGTTGCGATGGAGCGCCAGGAACACCGCGTCGCCGAGGTAGCAGGACGGTTGCGTCGGACGGCACCGCGTCGCGTCGAAGAGTCGGCCCGGTTGGTGGCTGCGAAGGCGGCGGTGCTTGCCGCGCACGACCCGCGGCAGGTGCTGGCGCGGGGATGGTCGATCGTCCGCGACGAAGTAGGTGGGCTGGTTCGATCGGTGAACGACCTGGAGACGGGGGATACGATGACGGCGACGCTGGCAGATGGCGAGGCCATCGGGCGAGTGGAATCGCTACGGTCGCGACCGCAGTTGAGGGGAGACAACGACGATGGATGAGGCCGCGGACCTGGGCTACGGAGACGCCATGCGAGAACTCGAGGAAATCCTCGAGGAAATCGAGCGCGATGACGTCGATGTGGATGTGTTGGCAGCCAGGGTGGCGCGGGCTGCCGAGTTGATCGCCGTCTGTCGAGATCGCATCGCCGGAGCAAGGACGGCAGTGGAGCGAGTAGTCGTCGAACTGGAAGCTTCCGTCGAGCAATCTGTCGCTGAGCCGGAGACGGAATGAGGCTCACCTCCTGATGTCGTCTCGTGTGGAATCCGCGGATGGCAAGCCGCCGACGGCGCGGCTTCGCATCAGGCTGCGGCCATGGCAACCCGAGGAGGCGGTGTGGTACGTCGCTGCGCTGGACGAGGAGATTCTCCGCTGGACCCGTGAGTCGCAGACGATGGGTCCTGCCGAGTGCGCGGCTGCACTGGCCGCAGGCGCAAGCCAGCGAGCGCTCGCCGTGGTGGATGCGGAAAATGGCGCGTTGCTCGGCAATCTGGGGATCGCGGTCGCCGGCGGCGACGCTGAGCTGTCGTATTGGATCGCGGCGGCATCGCGAGGCAAGGGTGCGGCGCAAGCCGCGTTGCTGGCAGGCACCGAAGTCGCCCTGCAAGACTCACGGGTCACCTCTTGTTTTTTGCTGATCCATCCCGAGAATGCGGCGTCGCTGCGGGTGGCAGGCCGCGCCGGCTACACGTTCGTGGGGACGCAACCTGGACCGCCGGACTGCTCAGGAGAGGATGGCCTCGTCGCGGTCTACCGGTTTCCTTCCCCGTGACGATCGTTGCCATCCGGACCCGGGTGGTGAACGCCGTAAGCTGAGCCGCGATGAATGAAGAACTCGGATTCCGCATCGCCCGGGACACAGATACCGAAGAGGACTATCTCGCCGTTTCGTTGCGCGGCGTCCACCTGCTCAAGAACACCGTCTTGAACAAGGGCACTTCGTTCACCCGTGAGGATCGTGATGCGTTCGGGCTGCACGGCCTGCTGCCCGACCACTCGTCGACGATGGAGGAGCAACTCGCCAGGGTGCGGGACCAGTTCGACCGCAAGGAAGACGACATGCAGCGCAATGTCTACCTCAACGGCCTGCTCGACAGAAACGAGACACTCTTCTATCGCTTCGTGGTGGACAACCTCGCCGAGACCGTCCCGATCATCTACACCCCAACCGTGGCGTATGCCTGCCGGCATTGGAGCCGGATCTTCCGCAGAGCGCGCGGCATCTACATCACGCCGCGCGATCGGGGACAGATGGAGCAAGCGCTGCGGAACCGGCCGAAGTTGCCGCGCCCGGTCATCGTGGTCACCGACAACGAGCGGATCCTCGGGATCGGTGACCAGGGAGCAGGCGGGATGGGGATTCCGATCGGGAAGCTGGCGTTGTATGCCGCGGCGGCAGGCATCCACCCGGCGCGACTGGTTCCGGTCTCGCTCGACGTGGGTACCAACAATGAGGAGTTGCTCGGCGACCCGCTCTATCTGGGATATCGAGAGCGCCGGCTGCGGGGTGAGGATTATGACTCGCTGGTTGCTGAGTTCGTAGCGGCGGTCCAGGTGGTGTACCCGGACGCGTTGCTGCAATGGGAGGACTTCTCCAACCGGACGAGCTTCACCAACCTGGAGCGGTACCGGGAGCAGGTCCTCTCGTTCAACGACGACATCCAGGGCACTGCCGCCATGGCGGTTGCCGGCCTGCTGGCGGCGTCGCGCCATATTGGCTTTTCGATGCGGGACCACCGGGTAGTCATTGTGGGCGCCGGTTCCGCAGGGATCGGGATCCGCGACCAGATCGCGGCAGCGATGGTCAACGATGGGGCGACCCCGGCAGACGTCGGCAACCAGATCTTCGTGCTCGACTCCCGCGGACTGATCGTCGAGGGCAGGCCCGACCTGTCGCCCGCGAAGCAGAGGCTTGCCGTTGCCACCGGCGTTGTGGCCGACTGGCAGATCAGCGATCACCCGATCGACCTGGAAGATGTGGTGCGAAACGCCAGGGCGACCGCACTCATTGGGGTCAGTGGCGTTGCCAACATCTTCAATCAGCGAGTGGTATCCCGCATGGCTCGCTACGCAGATCGGCCGATCATCATGCCGCTGTCCAACCCGACGAGCCTCACCGAGGTCGAGCCGCAGGATGCGCTCGCCTGGACCGGAGGCCGGGCCATCATCGCCACCGGCAGCCCCTTCCCGACGGTGACCCACCGCCAGCAGGTCCACTCCATCGGTCAAGCGAACAACGTGTTCGTCTTCCCCGGTATCGGGTTGGGGGCGCTCACCGTCGGTGCCTCGATGGTGACGGAGGGCATGTTCCTGGCTGCGGCCGGGGCCCTCGCCGGTGAGGTGGGGCCGGATCTGCTCGAGCGGGGCCAGATCTTCCCTTCGATCACGTCGGTGCGCGACGTTTCTACCAAGGTGGCGACAGCCGTCGCCGAGGCAGCCATCGCAGACGGTGTGGCAGACCCGATCGAAGATGTGGACGGACAGATCGCCGCGGCGCAGTGGGATCCGACGTACCTGCCGTACCGGCCGGCATGAACACCGGAACCGATCCGTATGCACGTTCGCCGCGAGGCATGTTCGTCAACCGAACCCTGAACCTGAGGTCGATACGCGCCATCGGGTACGACATGGACTACACCCTGGTGCACTACAAGGCGGACGAGTGGGAGCGACTCGCCTTCACTCATGCTCGCCGCCGTCTCGCCGAGCGCGGCTGGCCCGTCAAGGATTTGAAGTTCGATGCCGACTCGGTGACCCGTGGCCTGGCGATCGACCGGGAGTCCGGCAATCTCGTCAAGGCGACCCGCTTCGGATATGTCATCCGGGCGGCACACGGCACCCGGCTCTTGGGCTACGACGAGCTGCGCAGTGCCTATGCCGGGGTTTTCGTCGACCTCGGTGAGGACCGGTTCGAGTTCATGAACACCCTCTTCTCCTTGTCGGAAGCGGCGCTCCTCGCCGGGTTGGTCGATCTCCTCGATGGCGGTGAGTTGCCGGGCCGGATGACCTACGCCGACCTGCACGATGCCGTCGTCGACGTGATCGACCAGTCCCACAACGAGGGGGATTTGAAGCGTGAGATCTTGACCGACCCCGATCGCTACATCGTGCGCGACCCGGACACTGCGCTGGCACTGCTCGACCAGAGGGCGGCGGGCAAGCGCCTGCTGCTGATCACGAACTCGGAGTGGGAGTACGCCAGGCCGATCATGACGTACTCCTTCGATCCGTATCTCCCAGACGGTGAGACCTGGCGGGACCTATTCGACACGGTGATCGTGTCTTCTGCGAAACCGCGCTTCTTCTCATCCCGCAACCCGCTCTTCAGAATCATCGACGAGGACGCCGCGTTGCTGCAGCCACACGACGGGCCGCTGGAAGACGGCGCCGTGTACTACGGGGGCAACGCCGGGATCGTCGAAGAGCGGCTCGATCTTGCCGGAGACGAGATCCTCTATGTGGGTGACCACCTCTTCGGAGACGTACACGTGTCGAAGGCGATGCTGCGCTGGCGTACCGCTCTCATCCTGCGTGAGATGGAGCCGGAGGTGCGAGCGCTGGACGACTTCTTGCCGGAGCAAGAGAAGCTCAACGAGTTGATGGATCAGAAGCAACTGCTCGAGGCGAGGCTGGCCTCGCTTCGCCTGGCTGCGTTGCGCAAGCGCAAGAAGTACACGCCGCCACCTTCCGATGTGGCTCCGGGGGACGAAGCGGCGGTTCGTAAGGAGTTGGCTGCGCTCGATGAGCTGATCTCGCCGCTGGCTGGTGCGTCTTCGCGGCTACGTAACCCGGAGTGGGGTCCGCTGATGCGGGCCGGGGTGGACAAGAGCCTCTTCGCCCGCCAGGTCGAGCGGTATGCGGATGTCTATACGTCGCGTGTGTCCAACTTCCTCGAGCCGGGCCCGTATGCCATGTTGCGGGCGGGCAGGCTCGACCTGCCCCATGACCCGCACTTCCGTTATGAAGGCCATCCCGGACCGGACGGCGGGCCCGGCGCCCCGGAGCCGACGTAGGTCGCCGCGTGGCGATAGCATCTGGCAGATGATCCCCGACTCAGTATCCGAGGTGCAGACCGCACTGGAAAGCCACGACTACGTGGCGGACCGTGGGCTGGCGGTGGCGGTCCACCTCTCGCTGCAACTCGGCCGGCCGCTGTTTCTCGAAGGGGAAGCCGGAGTCGGCAAGACCGAGGTCGCCAAGGTGCTGGCTGCGATGCTGGGGGAGGACCTGATCCGGCTCCAGTGTTACGAGGGCCTCGACGTGAGCCACGCCCTGTATGAGTGGGATTACGCCCGCCAGATGCTGGCGATCCGCCTGCTCGAGGCCCGCGACGACGGGTCGGTGCCGGAGGTGCAAGACATCATGTCGCGCGATTACCTCGTGGCCAGGCCGCTGCTGCAGGCGATCGAGCTGGGAGCCACCGGGCGGCGCCCGGTGTTGTTGATCGACGAACTGGACCGCGCAGACGAAGAGTTCGAGGCCTATCTCCTCGAACTGCTGAGCGATTTCCAGGTGACGATTCCCGAAGTGGCCACCGTCAAGGCGAAGACGCCGCCCGTCGTGGTGATCACCTCCAACCGCACCCGCGAGATCCACGATGCGTTGAAACGCCGCTGTATCTATCACTGGATCGACTACCCGGATTTCGAGCGTGAGATCGCCATCCTGCATCGCAAGGCGCCTGAGGTGAGCGATGATCTGGCGCGTGAACTGGCGAAGGCGATGGAACAGCTGCGTGACATGGATCTGTTCAAGCCGCCCGGCGTCGCCGAGACCCTGGATTGGGGTGCGGCGCTGACCGTGCTGGGGGCGCACCACCTCTCGCCGGAGACGGTGGATGAGACGCTCGGCGTGGTGCTGAAGTACCAGGAAGACATCGAACGTATCCGGGCAGCAGGCGTCGAGGGCCTGGTCTCGATTTCGTGATCGTTGCGGCAGGCTGGAGCCAGGCGTGACGGATGCCTTCACCGCCAATCTCGTGCACTTCGTCCGTTACCTGCGCGCCACCGGCCTCGGAGTCAAACCGCAGACTGCCAACGAGTTGGCCGCTGCAGCCAGGGCGGTAGGCCTCACCGACCGCGACGATGTCTATCACGCGTTCAAAGCCGTCACTGTGGTGCGGCCCACCGAGGTGCCCCGCTTCGACGACGCTTTCGAGCTGTTTTTCGGGGCGGCGCGCCCGAAGGTGATTTACTCGGATGAGTCGGAGGGTGCATTCGGGCCGGAAGAGGAGCCTTCGGCGAGCCTGCCGCTGCTGGCACCTGCGACGTCAGAGATGGCTGCAGATGAACTGGAGGAAGTGTCCGATACCGTCGGTGGTTCCTATTCCGAGCGGCTGGCGTCGAAGGATTTCGCCGATCTCACCGCATACGAGAAGGAGGAGATTCTGCGGATGATCGCCCGGATGCGCTGGCGCCCTGCCGACGCCGCCTCCCGCCGATGGCTGCCTGCCTCCAGCGGGCCGCGACCGCATCTGCGGCGCACGTTCCGTGGTCTCGCCGGGCCCGAGGGTGATCTGATGCCGTTGGCGTACGCCAGTCGGCGGCCCCGCAAGCGGCCGCTGGTGGTGATCGCAGATGTGAGCGGCTCGATGGATCGTTACTCCGAGATGTTCCTCAACTTCGTCCACGCCGCGCAGGGACGCCTGGGGCGGGTGGAGGCCTTCGTGTTTGCGACCCGGCTGAGCCGGATCACCCGGGAGTTGCGCCAGCGCGACGCCACCCAGGCACTGCGCCGGGTGGGGGAAACGGTGGAAGACTGGGCAGGCGGCACCCGCATCGGCGAAGCGCTGCAGGAATTCAACTGGACCTGGAGCCGCCGCGTGACACGCGGCGGTGCCATCGGTCTCATCATCTCGGACGGGTGGGACACGGGCGATCCTGGGTTGCTCGAGGTCGAGATGCGCCGGTTCGCTCGCTCGATGCACCGGGTGATCTGGCTGAACCCGCTGGCAGGGCGGCCGGGCTTCGCTCCTGAGACTCGTGGCATGCAGGCTGCGCTCCCCCACGTCGACGATCTGCTCGCCGCCGGTACCTTGCGAGATCTGACCGACGTGGTTCGCCTGCTGGAGTCGGTTGGTGACCCGCGCCGGGCGGTGCGCTGATCCGTTCCCTGCCCGCGCCGAATAAGCTCCAGCAATGAAGGTTGTCCCGAGCCAGATGGCGGGGTGCATATGAAAGACGCGCTGGAGGTCTACGACCGTTGGACGGCGGACGGCAAGTCGGTGGCGGTCGCCACGGTGGTTTCGGTGATCGGTTCGGCGCCGCGTCCTGAGGGTGCCAAGTTCCTGGTGTCTTCGACGGGTGACATGGAGGGTTCGGTCAGCGGCGGTTGCGTGGAGAACGATGTGTTTCTCCATGCGCAGCAGGTTCTCGAGACGGGGACGCCCAAGCTCGTCACCTACGGCATCGCAGACGAGGAGGCCTTCGAGGTCGGTTTGACGTGCGGCGGCACCATCTCGGTGTACATCGAGCAATGGTGACCTCGTTGATTGAGGCCGGCAGGGCCCTGGTGGCTGAAGAGCGCCTCGGTGCGGTGGTGAAGGTGGTTGCCGGCCCCGATCTGGGGGCCGGTGCGGTGGTCGATGCCGATCGTGGCTACGTCGCAGGGGAGCTTCCGGATTCGGTCCGCGACGACGTGCTGGCGGACGCCGCGGCCTTGATGGCACACGAGCAGAGCCGCACGCTGGAGTACGGAGACACCAAGGTCTACATCGAGACGGTGGCGCCGCCTCCCGTCATGCTCATCTTCGGTGCCGGCCACATTTCCCAGCCGCTGTCCCGTTTCGCCCGCGACCTGGGGTTCCGGGTCTTCGTGGCGGACGCCCGTCCTGCGTGGGCGACCGAAGAACGTTTCCCGCACGTCGATCGCCTCATCGTCGCCTGGCCGGACGAGGTGTTCGAAGAGATCACGCCCGATGCCAGGACCTATGTGGTCGTGTTGAACCACGATGCCCGGTTCGAGAACCCGATCTTCCCTGTGGTCAGGGAGGCCCCGGTGCGGTACGTGGGCGCGATGGGAAGCCGGCGCACCCATCGGGCCCGACTCGATCGTCTGGCAGCGGCGGGCTGGTCGGAGGAGGAACTCGACTCGATTCACGGCCCGATCGGGCTCGACGTCGGTGCGGAAACCCCCGAGGAGATGGCGATCGCGATCCTGGGCGAAATCATCCAGGTGCGGTACGGCCACGGCACCGGGATGTCGCTGCGCGGCACCGACGGCAGGATTCACGCCCAGCGGGGAGACGAACCGGGTACCTCGTAGGACGGCTGCCGGCTAGAAGAGGGCCTGGAGCAGCCAGAGGGTGCCCATCCCGCTGACGATGACGGCGATCACGTTGCGGAATCGCCACGCCACCAATCCGGCGACGATTGCGGCCAGGAATCGGGGGTTGGCAGCCGGTGCCAGTGATATCGAGCCGTCTGTGATCATCACGGCGGGAGCCACGATGGCTGCGAGCACCGCGGGAGCCACGTACCGCAGCGGCACCAGGGCCCAGTCGGGCATCTGGCGATCACCCACCGCCGCGATGAACGACAGTCTGGTCAGGTAGGTGCCGGTGCCGATGATGACGATGGCCACGAATTCGGTCATGACATGACCCGTTCTGCGACCACGCCTGCGGCGACCCCGGCGAGGGCCCCGATGATGAGTCCCAGCCCGTAGGGAACGGAAAACGCGGCGACGGCAACCGCACCGCCGACCACCGCGGCGATCAGGGTCGGCCGGGTGGTGATGGTGGGCATCAGCAGGGCGAGAAAGACCAGCGGAATGGCGAATCCGAGCGACCAGGAGTCGGGAATCTGGGCGCCGAGCAGTACCCCGGCTGCGGTGGAGATCTGCCAGGCAACCCACAGCGTCGCACCTGCCCCGAGGTAGTAGAAACGTTTGGCGGTGGGGTCCGGGAGATCGGGGTAACGGGC
>CAYNHF010000022.1:0-9598 GCA_964397045.1 uncultured Acidimicrobiaceae bacterium
AGGGCAAAACCGACCGAGAAATCCGACGCTGCATCAAACGCTACATCGCCCGCCGCGTCTGGCGACTCCTCGAACACCAACCACCCCAAACCACCACTTGACAGACATAGAAGCATCTAGCCGGGGAGTCGTGTTTGGTGACCCGAGACGCGAATGCGGCAGCTGTCGAGTCGTCCGGGCGAGTGGATCGGCATGTGCCTGGTCCTAGGCGTCGGCTAATGCCGTCTGTCTTTCCATGAGGTGATCGATGGTGTATTCGGCGTCCGGCTGGACCCCGGTGATGGTCTCGGACCACACTGCGTGGAGGAAGTACAGACCGAGGAAGTACAAGCCGGGCTGGCTCTCGACGATCCCGCGGGTGTGGGTGGGCCGACCCGCGTCGTCGAACACGGGCAGGTCGATCCAGTCGAATCCGGCGCGGTAACCGGTGCACCAGATCACGTTGGGAACGTCGAGCACTTCACCGTCCTCCGTGACCGGTTTGCCGTTCTCGATGCCTCCGATTCGCCCAACCCGGCGGACGTCCACTTCGGTGAGTTCCTTCGGGCGCACCCTCACCAATGGCGGCCCACCGTCCAGCATTTTGGGGCGGATGCGCCGCCCGATCGGCGTGGACGTGTTGAGGACCCTCACCATGGCGAATCGGACGAGCCTCGTGCCAAAGTGGCGCCCAAACCATCCTTCCAGCTTGAAGGGGATAGCGCCTGCCTTAGGGTCGCCGGCCACGATCGTCCGATGGCTCTGTGCCAGGTCATAGGCGATGTCGGCTCCGGTGTTGCCGAGACCGACGATAAGGACAGGTCCGTCTGCTAGTTGCGTCGGGTTTTTGTATTCGGTCGAGTGCATCTGGACGATGCCTGGGTCGAGCTCGCCGGCGAAGTCGGGCCACTTGGGTTTCTGGTAGTCCGCCATGGCGACGATGACGTTCGTCGCAGTGAACCGGCCATTTGTTGTCTCGATCCCGTAGCCTTCATCGCTCGCCGATAACCGTTCGACACGCACCCCGGATCTGACCGGCAGGTCCATCTCGCGGGCATAGGTCTCGAGGAAGTCGGCGACCTGGTCCTTGCCGACGAACGCGTCGCTGGAGCCGGGGAACTCCATGTCAGGTAGCCCGTTCATGGATGCCTGGGTGAACAGACGGAGCGAATCCCAGCGATTTCTCCAGGCGTCGCCCAGCCGCGGGCTGGAATCGAGGATCAGAAAGTCGGCGTCGTACTTCTGGAGCAGCCTTCCCGCGGTGAGGCCCGTCTGGCCTCCACCGATGATGATTGTCTCGAAGTCGCGGTGCGGCTTGGCTCCTGAAGCATCATTTGACATCGACATCTCGGTCATCGCTCATCTCCCCATCGTCGCTCGGCACAACAAGACATATACTCCAAACGCGAGTAACGCTATAGTAGCGTTAGGAGTATGTCAAGGGAGTCCATGGACCGGAAGCTGACCACCACGTCGTATGCACTGTTGGCCCAACTCGCGCTCCGGCCGTGGCCGGCGTACGAACTGGTCCAACAACGAGTGCGGTATTTCCGCCTTGTCTGGCCGAAGGCCGAGAGCGCCATCTATCGCGAGATCAAGATGCTCGCCACTGATGGATTCGCGGAGACATCGATCGAGCACACCGGAAGGAGAGCTCGCACGATCTACCGAATCACCGAGGCGGGCCTCGATGTGCTGCGGCAATGGCTCGCCACACCGGTTGCGCCGTTCGCGATGGAGTTCGAGGTGTTGCTTCGTCTCTTCGTGGCACCGGTCGGCTCTCAACAGCAGCTCGAAGCTAGCTTGAGACAGGTGCAGGCGGATGCGAGGGACATGCTCATGTTCGCCGGCGAGGTGAAACGAGAGTATCTCGAAGGTCAAGGAGCCCTGCAAGACCAGGCCTACATCCGCGCCCTCGGCATGGACTTCTTCATCAGCCTCACCAACATGATCGACCAATGGATCGAGCGAACCCTCGGCGAAATCGAGCGGTGGGACGACATGACGATCGAGGAGCGCAACCAGCGCGGCCTCGAAGTCATCGCCGCACTCCCGGTTGCCATGCCGGAGCACGCCAGCAAATCGACACCTGTTGCCCCAGCCAGCCAGACCCGTCACGTTTGACGCTCTTTCGCGATCTCCGACACTGGACTGCCAGCGTTGCCCCTTCTTGTCGGAAAGAAGTACTCGACCACCACGGAAACGGGCAGACCGACTTTCCCCCCGAACGAACCCGTCACACGTGTGGCGTTCACGCCTTGAGGCGGCAGCACATATGCATCCAGCTGGCGAACTATGCCATGGTGACTTCGTAGCGGGAGTTGACACCGTTCTCAATCGCTGGCACATAGAACCGGTCGGGAGTGAACACGTGGACCTCATAGGGCAGCATGGGAGGTTTCAAGAAGCAGATCGCTCCTTTCACCGCCTCGTTGTGCTCGGATTGATCCAGTCTCCTTGCTTCGCCCGTCATCTGCACCGCATTCAGGTTCGCAGTCAAGGTCGGCGTGTGGTCCGGCTGCTCAGATCCGAACATCACCGCAGCGACTTGGCCACCGCTGTCGATGTGGCGACTGTGTCGGGCATCAAGAGTCGAGAAGAAGTAGAAGTTGACATCCTCGTCAACAACTGGCTCCACGGGAGCAACCCAAGGACCGTCTCCATCGGTCGTCGCTGAGACCATGTATTGAGTTCCCCCGATCAGATCCTTCACCCACGCTGCATTCGCACGTTCGATCATTGCTGGCACCTTCCTCACATCCGCTCCGGCCCTCCACAGTCCTACCGCGCACCGGAGGTCATGCCGCCCATAACGGCTGCCGCCTCAAGGGGTCATTGCAACGCTTCGGCGAGTCTCCTTTGCGGTGTTATCAGGTTGAGGATTTGTGGAGGTCTCCCGTTGAGTTCGTGAGCGGTGAAGTCGAGGTCCTAGCACCGGCGACTATCCGGTCAACGGCGGCCGCCGTCACCGCATCGTCCTGTAACTCAGCGAGGTCACCGGGGCGTGGGGGCCATGGTGGCGAGACTAGCCGGGCGGCATTGGCAGCCTTCGACCGCGGCACCACAAAACACTGTCGCAATCTCGTCATCGCCGGAACCAGGCGCCACCGAGCGTACGTTGGTGCGGGCATGAGACCCTCCTTGGTCGCGCTCATCGTCGGTCTGGGATTGCTAACGATCTGGGCGTTCGCCCCAGGCGTCCCGGGCGCCACCGAGCCCGGAGTTCGAGTCGAGGCCGGGGACGCCTACAACCCGGTGACCGCAGGCGAGACCCTGCCGCATGGCTTCCGTCAACTCCTGCCCCGCGACGCCATCAAGCCGATCTACGACCCGAGTTTCGTTGTCGGCGAACTCGCAGGGTGGCCGGGCGATGCCGAGGTGATCGGTGTCGCGACCGAGGGAAGAGCCAAGGCGTATCCGATCAGCTTCCTCAACGGTCGCGAGATGGTGCTCGACGAGATCGGCGGGGACCCGATTCTCGTCAGCTGGTGACCACTGTGCGGAACGGCGATGGTCCATCACCGCGAACTGGACGGGGAGACGTTGATGTTCGGCAACCATGGTGCCCTGTGGGGCAATGCCATGACGTGGTGGGATCACGGCACCGGCACAGTGTGGAGCCAGCCTCTCGGTGAAGCCATCGTCGGATCCCGCAGAGGGGCCCGACTCGAGCTCTACCCGTCGACCTTCACCACGTGGTCGGCCTGGCTCGACTCGCACCCTGACACACTCGCCCTCGACGCTCCGGCGGCACCAACCAGATTCGACGTTGAAGATCTGTACGTCGTGGTCGATTTTGGCACCGAGGCAGCAGCGTATCCGACCGCCGAGTTGGCACCGAACGGCGTGGTCAACGACGTGGTTGCCGGTGTCGAAATCGCCGTCGTTTTCGACCCCAACGCGCCGGAACGGTGGTCGGTGTTCTCCCGCCGCCTCGACGAAGAGGTGGTGGAACTCGAGGTATTAGCCGGTCGGCTCCTCGACCGACGAACAGGAACCGAGTGGGATCCGTTCCGAGGAATCGCTCGGCGGGGTCCACTCGTCGGCGCAGTGCTCGACTCCCTCCCCGGGTTCACTTCCTTCCCCGGCGACTTCTCGACTTTCTGGCCCGACGGAAGGGTGTGGTCCCCCTGACCGCCGTCACCCGCTTGCTCCGACTCGACCGCGAAGGTTGGGAGCGATCGGCCGCCGCCGGTAGCGCCGGAGGAGCGTTCGCCCTCGTGATCGGAGCATATGCCCTGCTGGCATTCGATCGCTTCGGCATGCAGGCGTTCACCGCTCCGCGGGCTTCCTTCCGGCTCGTATTGATCGGCCTCTATTCGTGGATCTGCCTCACGGGTTCAGCGTGGCTGCTCGCTCGAATCATCCTCGAGGTTAAGGTCCGATTTGGCCTGCTTCTGACGCTCTATGGATACGCGCACCTCCCGCTGCTCGTGATCGGACTGGTCATCCAGGTCCTGTCGGTCGGTATCCGCGTCCAAGGTCCCGCGCTCATCCTGGCCGTCGGATCGATGGTCAATGGATGCCGGGGTTGCTTATAGCCGGCACTCGACAGGCCTACGGTGTGGACCCGCTCCGAGCGGGGGCGATCATGGCGCTTCCGTACATGTCCTGGCTCGTGCTCGTCTCGCTCACCGTGGGTCGGCAGGTACAGCATTTGCTGTGAGGAAGCCACCCATATCCGGTCCTGTGCCATGCGGGGTAGTGGTCAGCTGACGCGAAACGGCCGATGTCGCCGGCGTAGCCGATCAGGAAAGCGGCGGCGATCAGGCCGACTCCGTGAGTTTCTTGTTGGCCTTCATTTCCTCGTCGACTCTCCGGATGTCGCCGTGGTGGGTGCGGGCCATCAGCCTTCGTTGCCCCGTTGTCATACTCTGTTGTTCTGCACCCCGTTTTGCTCCCTCCGGGTTCGAGCCGTTAGACAGCGCGAAACCTAGGAGCAGACGGGGTGCAACCGCGCTACCCCCCCGTACGGATGAACCAGGAGCGCGACATATGTGCTGCGATGTCAGGGGGCCGTTGCTGGGCTAGCCCACCTGGATGAACTCTTGTGCCCCCTCGCATGACTCCTGCCTGAGCCAGCGCGTGCTTGCTAGGAAGCGTGCCACCCAACGGTCATATCCCAAGCCTGGCTTTGAACTCGCATCGTCAACCCACGAGTCGAGGGCGCCCCCATATCCCTGTTCCGCTTCTTTGGCCGCGGCGTATGCCTGCTCGCAGCCTTCATGCTCAGCGAATGTTTCATTGAACACGACCTCGAAGTCGCCCATGTCGGTGATGACGTTGGCCACGTCGTATTCGCTGCCGAATTCATCCCAGGCGTGAGATTGGACATCACTGCTAGAACACGCACCGACAAGCACCACCAGTATGCAGCACGAAGCCAGCGCTGTCCTGGACCTGCGGCGCACCGTGAGCATGTAACGCACGCTCCCCGAACCCGCCGAGGTCGCCTAGAGCCGAAGGGCACTTGCTCGCACACCATCAACCGCGTCAACAACCTTCCCTGCCCAATACAGCTAGCTGACTGAGTGCAGTGGCACGGTTCGGCCCCATGCACGCCCCAAGCGAGCGAGAGTAAGCCCAGCTGCAGATCGTCGGTTCCCGCGGTGCCTGGCCTGCTCCGAGCCCAGGCACCGCGTCAGGAATCCGAACTCAGCAGTGTGGGTTGTTCAGCGGGCGGAACCCTCCATCACCCGGGTTGATCGGCGCATTGCCCGTATCACGCGGAATCAGCCCTGCGATCGGACCGCCGTTTGCGTCGTCTGCAGGCGTGCCGTTGGTGCCGTTGCCGCCAGAGTTGGCATTGCCGATACCCTCACATGTCAGAGGCGTGATGCCATGAACATGTGCTGATGCCACCGGCAAGAGGGCGAACATCATCGTGGCGACCATCAAGACCATCAGGATTGCTTTTCTCATTCTTCCCCTCCGGGTCGTGTACAGGACTGTACGGAGGGCGGCTCTCGATGGTTCCCGAGTATGCCGACAAGTACGCGACCTGCAGCGGAAACTTTCTCGAGCGTGATCCGGCTTCATAAACGGTTGGCGCCCGCGAGTCCGAACTCGACGGATGATCCGAAAGTACGAACGGCGCGAGCTGAGACAATCTGCGGGTTACGAACGCCTCGCAGCGAGGCCCGCCGCTTGCGGCCTGACGGGCACCCTGGGCTCGGCGCCAGGAGCCCGCGGATCGGTCACTCAGCTGTCAACCTGGGTCATGAGGTGACCACTTGATGCTCGGTCAGGCCAACACAGTGGTTGGCATGCCTCAGCCGGTGTCCATGACGGTAAACCCGGAGGGACTCTCGTCATCATCGAGAGGCTCGAGCGTTATCCATAGCCGAGGGAAATCACGCCGCGAGACCCCCACCCACAGTTCGACACCATCTGCTGCGATGAAGGTCCCGGAAGATATATGCCGGCTCCCCTCCGAAAACCACAGTTCGTAGACCGAACCGGTGGGAGCGTCGGGTAGATCCTCGACCTCGAGGGCGAGCCGCGTGCCCTCGGGTTCGTTCCAGCCTCGCACGACGCCGGATGCCTGCGGAGCCTCGGCGGTACCCGGCAGCGACACCTCCCAATCGGCAGATGGGGTGCGAGTCACGGTCCAGGTTCCCAGAAGGGCGACGGCGACCGCCGCGGCGACGCCGGCCGCAGTCCACCACCGTCGGTGCAGAGGAGCCGCGGTGTCGGCGTCGATGCGGCCACCGATCAGATCGACCACCCGATCTTCGACGGTGGCCGACGGCTCTTCCCAGAACATCGGGTCGTCCAGCGAGGAGCGAAACGCCTCCAGTCCAGTGCGCTCGGCGCCGCACTGCGCGCATGTCTCCAAGTGCCGCATCTGGTCTGAAGTCGCTTGGCCGGAGAGGTATGCGGTGCGGGCGTCGTCACATTTCATGCTGTGGCCTCATTCAGGTGCTCGAGCAACGTCGCCAGGCGCTTGTGAGCCCGGTGGGATCGCGACTTCACGGTACCGACGGGTAGGCCGAGGCGCTGCGCGGCCTCTTCTTGGGTGAGTCCGAGGAAATGCAGAGCCCGGATGATGTCCTGCTGGATGGGCGGCATCTGCTCAATCGCGAGTCGAACTTGCCACGCTTCCCACGTCCGTTCGAACGACTCGGGAAGCACGGCCATATCAGCCGCGGTGTCGAGTGACTGGCGCCCCAGATGCCGCCGCTCTCGTCGATAGACATCGACCGCGCTGCGACGAGCGATCGCATACAGCCAGGGTGCCGGATCCCGGTCGGTGTCGAATCTCTCGGCCGAACGCCAGGCCTGCAGGAAAGTCAACTGCACGGCCTCCTCAGCCAGTCCTCGATCCCGTAGGGATGATGCGGCCACGGTATACACGGCTTTGCCGTAAAGTGCGTAGAGTTCGCGGACCGCTTCCGGGTCACCCGATGCAAACCGCTCCATGAGGCTGGATCCCATTCTGGTGCCGGTCCCTCGTGTCGCTACTACTTAGCGTACAAGCGCATCTGCCTCGTTATGGAATGGCGTTTCCAGCTGCGGAAATCACGAACCATACGTCGTTGACTCCCTGCCCGTTGGTATCACCCGCGCTGGCGTCGGCAGCGAAGTAGTACAGCGGCCAGCCGTTGAATGTGGCCTGTATCGAACCATCGTCACGAGTTGTGGTGCTCAGCAGCGACGCATCCACGCCGTCCCCAGCGGAAACCTCGGTCGTGAGGGGTGGCCAGGCGTTCGCGCACTCGTCGTTGCAGACGCTCGCGCCCTGGCTATCCGGCACGAAGAGGTACAGAGTGTTCCCGTCTGCGTCGGCGAGGATTTCGCCGAGCGCGGAACTCGTCACTTGCACCGCAGGCCCTGCGGGCTCAGAGTCGTCGTCGCCGCAGGCCGCTGTGACCAGCGCCAATGCCACAATGATCAACAGGCCACTCTTGAACATGTTTCCTCCCGCGGGTATACCCGGCTTGCCTTGCCATCCAGTACGGATCTACGAGCTATCCGGTTCCATCTCCAACTCGTTGATCAGCCGGCGTAATTGACTCAGAGGGGTGTCTGGCACTCGCGGAATGCCCGTAGCCGACTCGTCCCACAGCATTGGGAATCCGATAGGTTGGTGGCGGAGGTTTTGGACTATGGGCACCTATCGCAGGGCGTTTCGTCTCAATGCTCCACCCGAACGCGTCTGGGAGCTGATGGTAGACCCCGACCGCCTGCCCGAGTGGAACGGAGCGTTCGATCGGGTCACCGAAGCTACAGGGCACCTCGACGAGATCGGTGCCACCTACACCCAGGTGATGAGGGTGGCGGGAGTCGAACTTCTCGGCGAATGGGAGATCACGGGGGTCGAGACCAACCAGCAGCGTGAATTCTCTGGGCGGCCTCCGGGCATGACGCGATGCAAAGGAGTGGAGACATTCGATGCGGTTGACGGGACCACCGAGTACACCCTTGAAATGAACTACACCCTCGTCGGTGGACCAACGGCTGCATTGCTCGACCGACTGCTGGGCCGCGCCCTGGTCGCTCGCGTCATCGAGAACAACATCGATGCCCTCAGGCGCCTCCTCGAATCTTGATGCCCGCCTGGCGAGCTGAGGCCGGATCAAGGCGGCGATGGCGGCTCCGCCCGACACATCAGGGCCGTGGTTCGCCGAATACTGCTCGGATCGCCCAGGTCGACCCAGGCCGACATCACCGGCCCAGGTGCCTTGCACCGGCTGCAGAGACCCGGTCTCACCTGCACTCTCGCTGCCGTGGCCGGCAGCTATCGTCGTCCGAGACAGGAGGGTGAGAATGGCAATTGCTCTGGTGATGATGAGCGACCCGGGCAGCCCAGAAGCCAACGGTCGCATGGTGCATCTACTGAAGGCGGCGGAGTCCTTGAAGGAAGCCGACGATGACGTGGCCGTGTACCTACATGGCGCCGGCGTTAACTGGGCCACCGCTTTTGCAGAGCGGGCGGACAAGTTCACCCAGCACTACGGAGAGCTGTTCGACAACGTCAAACCGGTCGTGGCCGGTGCCTGCAACTTCTGCGCCACCGAGCGGTTCGATCAAACCGAAGCGCTCGTCGAACTCGACATTGGAACCGTCGGAGCGGAGGGAACCCACCACACCGTGGCCGACATCTTGCAGACCGGTGCTCGCGTGGTGACCTTCTGAAATCGAAGAGCCGGGGCGCCCAACCGACGCATCGGAACATGCGCAACACATCTCGCGCGGCCGCGTGGCAGATCTGCGGTTGCTCTCCGAGTTAGGGAACGATCCCGTTCAGGACAACTTCGAGGTTCGACTGCACCACTGTTGTTTGTACTCGGGGTCGGAGAGCGGGTCGGCGCCGCAGCTCCTCCTGACCCAGGGCGCGAACTGCACCTGGTTGAGTATCCGATCGTGGAAGAAACCAGCAATCATGGCCGAGTCGACCTCACCCCGAACGAACCCAATTCCTTCTTTCACTGCTTTGTGGCTCCCGGTCCCCCGGAGGCATGGACGGCGGGAGCTACCGGGAGGACTCACACGAACATTTGCACGTCGGCGGACGCCGCGTAGTCGAGGAACGCGGCAGCCCCTGCAATGTCGCATCCGTCTATCAGGTCCGACTCCTGGACGCTCATCACACCCATCGTGGTGGCGCATGCAAAGA
>CAYNHF010000023.1:0-34401 GCA_964397045.1 uncultured Acidimicrobiaceae bacterium
TCCGTCGGCGACACCGCCGGCTCCGTAGTTCTCGTCCCACGAGTCGTTGAGGGCGGCCTTGTACTCGAAGCTGCCGGCTGGAACGTTGAACACCCCTTGCCACACGTCGTCGTCGGCGTCGTACACCAGGTGAGTGTCGGCACAGTCGGGCTGCCAATCACCCGGACACCCCAACTCGTCCTGGAGCGAACCAGCAATCGTCACACTTGTCGGGTCGGCCGTGTGATCCGCTCCCGCCGGTGCACTGACAGCCACCAGTGCGGTGGCGATCACCAGCAATGCGATCAAGGTCGCGAAATAGCGTGAATACGGCTTCCGTCCCCCACCCATGGGTCCTCCTCGTTGCCGCAACTCGCGGCGTCCTCAGCGCTCCGGACGCCGGCACGTGGGAACCTCAGATCCCTCACATACGGGCCCGGCAGCAAGCTCCTATCCCTTGTCGGTGCTCACCACAGAAACGCCGCGAACGGCGTCTGCCCTCTCCCCTATTGACACGCGCACGTGTGCCCACAGGCTACCGGCAATCATCGTCAGATTCACTTCGCGGCCGGCCGCGGTCACCCGTCTCAGTGAGGCGGCCTCTCCGGGACGCTGTCCGGCTCCCGGCTTGCCGTGAGCCGTAGCTCGCCAACCGCCTTGACGTTCCAGCAGAGGGTGGATCCGTCGAGCACCCGGAGACGGTTGCCGTCTTGCTCGAAGCTGATGACACCACCGCGGACCATGGCTTCAAGCGGGATCGAGGCCGAATAGCTGCCATCAACGCTCGTTACATGGATCCGCCTGGCTTCCGGGTGGATGGTGACCAGGTCGAGCAAGTCGGCGACCTCGAGCGCGGCGTCCGAAGCCGTGCGAGTCATTGCACTCAGTTCGGCGGCAGATACCGTCCGTTCGGTAGCGAGGCCTGTGATCCGAATCGAGTGGGGCTGCATCTCACGCCTTCTCGACGGGCTCAAATCGGGCGGTGAAATGTCGCAGCCAGGGGGCCTGTTCGACGATGCGGTAGCCCGGCATCTCGTCGGCGTGAGTCGCCACGTCGATGATGACTTCGCCGACGTAGTCGATGTGGCTCTGGGTGTACATCCGCCGTGGGATCGCGAGACGCACCAATTCCATCGGTGCCGGTTCGTCTGGCTCGCCTCGTCGAGGACGACCGAACATCACTGTGCCGATTTCGACGCCGCGAACGCCGCCCGCCCGGTACAACTCGATGGCGAGTGCTTGGGCCGGGTATTCGTGCGCCGGGATCTGCGGCAGCAGGGCGCTGGCGTCGAGGTAGACCGCATGGCCACCCGGTGGACGCACGGTTGGGACGCCTGCCGCATGGACGGTGTCGGCCAGATACTCGGTCGAACGGATCCGATACCGCAGGTACTCCTCGTCGAGCACTTCCTCGAGTCCGGTGGCAATCGCCTCCAGGTCGTATCCCGCGAGCCCACCGTAGGTGGGGAATCCCTCGGTGAGGATGAGGAGATTGCGGCACTGCATCGCGACTTCGGTGTCGTTGAGCGCCAGAAAGCCACCGATGTTGGACAAGCCGTCCTTCTTGGCAGACATGGTGCAGCCGTCTGCGATCGAAAACATCTCCTGTACGATCTCCTTTGGCGACTTGTCTGCATAACCCTCCTCGCGGAGCTTGATGAACCAGGCGTTCTCCGCGAAACGGCATGCATCGAGGATCATCGGGAGTTCGAACTCGTCGCAGACCGCTCGGATTTCTCGGAGATTCGCCAGCGACACCGGCTGGCCTCCGCCCGAGTTGTTCGTCACGGTGACCATCACCAGCGGGATTCGGTCGGTGCCGTGGGTTTCGATCGACTCTCGCAACGCAGCGACGTCCATGTTCCCTTTGAACGGCAGCACCACTGCAGGGTCTTTGGCCGCGGCGGTGACCAGGTCTTGGGCTTGGGCGCCCCGATATTCGACGTTGGCCCGGGTGGTATCGAAATGGGTGTTGTTGGGTACGACGTCACCCTCGCTCACGGTCACCGTGAACAGGATCTTCTCGGCGGCGCGGCCCTGGTGGGTGGGGATGATCTCGGCGTAGCCGGTCAGGTCCTTCACCACCGCTTCGAATCGGTAGAAGGAGCGGCTGCCCGCGTAAGACTCGTCGCCCAGCATCATCCCTGCCCACTGTCGGGACGACATCGCCCCGGTACCCGAGTCTGTGAGCAAGTCGATGATCACCTCATCGGCGTGGAGGCCGAAGAGGTTGTACCCGGATCGCACCAGTGCGGCCTCACGGGTCGCGGGATCCGGCAGGTCGATCGCTTGCACAGTGTGGATGCGGAACGGTTCGATGATCGTGCGGTAGTCCATGCGGCTCCTCGGGTCCTGGTGAGACCAGTTTCGCAGCCGGGCCGTGACTGTGTTCAGATCGGCTGATGGCGAGTTGCTTCGGGTGGGGGGATTTGCCAAGCTTGCGCCGCAAGCCGACGTTCGCTGTCTTCCCCCAAGGTGTCATGACCGAGTCCGAGCAGCAGCCACCGGTTCCGGCGAGCGGACCGCCGCGGATGCCGCCGTGGGTGCGAGCGGCGCTGGTAGTCCTCCTGCTGTACCTGTTTCTGGTCGGCGTCAAGCTGCTCGAAGGCGGCATCAAGGGTCTCGGTAGCGACTACACCGATGCGCTGTTCGAGAGCGTGTCGAACCCGCTGGCAGGTCTCTTTGTCGGCGTGCTGGCCACGGTGCTGGTGCAATCGTCTTCGGTGACCACGTCGACCATCGTCGGGCTGGTCGCGGCCGGGGTCCTCACGGTGGACTCAGCAGTGCCGATGATCATGGGCGCCAACATCGGTACCACCATCACCAACACCATCGTCGCCCTTGCCTACGCCAGACGGGGTGAGGAGTTCCGCCTCGCCTTCCAGGCCTCGACCATGCACGACTTCTTCAACGTGTTGGCCGTCATAATTCTGTTGCCGCTCGAGTTGATGACCGGGTTTCTCTCGAAGTCGGCGGCAGCCATCGCCGAGTTCCTTGCAGGCGGCGATACGGAAGTCGCCACCTTCAACAGCCCGATCAAGGGTGGAGTCAAGTGGGGGGCGGCTCGGTTCGAGGAGATCCTCGAACTCCTCTTCAGCAATGAACGGGTGCTGGCGGTGGCGACCATCATCCTCGGGGTCGGCCTCATCTTCATCACGCTGATGTTCATCACCCGGAACATGCGAGTGCTGGTAGCGAGCCGGATCGAGCGATCGCTGAACGCGGTACTCGCCAAGAGCGGTCTCATCGGTATGGCGGTCGGTGTGGTCGTGACCATGGCCGTGCAGTCTTCGAGTATCACCACGTCGGTGTTGATCCCACTCGTGGCTTCGGGAGTCCTGATGATCCGCAACGCGTATCCCATCACGCTGGGTGCCAACGTCGGGACCACCGTGACGGCCATGCTGGCCGCGCTGGCGGCGGGCACGATCGGCGGACTCACCATTGCGCTCACCCATTTGTTGTTCAACATCTCTGCGATCGTGATCCTGTTTCCGTGGAAGAGGATCCGCTATTTGCCGGTAACGCTCGCCGGCTATCTGGCAGACGTTGCGATGGAGCGCACCGCGCTGGCCGTGGGATACGTTATCGGAGTCTTCATCGTGCTACCGCTTGTCGGTATCCTGGTGTTGAGCTAGGAGCGTCGTCATGGTCATGGATTTCTTCAGAGGCAACACCCAGACGGGTATCGAGGCTGTGGAGCAGCAGCTGGTGCAGATGTTGCGCGACGGTCGAGTCGTCTATGACGCGTCCGCCGGAGCGGTCTTCGGCGGCGGCAAGTCGCCTGAAACCAAGAAGGAAGTCAAGAGCACCGATCGCGAGATCAACGAAGCCCAGCAGGACGTGAGGCGAACGCTGATGGTGCACTCTTCGGTAACGGCAGATGTCGACCTGCCACTCGTCCTGGCCTACATGAGTGTCGTCAAGGACGCGGAACGCATCGGGGACTACGCGAAGAACATTTACGACCTGGCCAAGTACGGCGTCGACTTCGAGGACGCTCCGGATCGTGCCGAACTCGAGTCCTACAGCACCAATGTGGCCCAACTCATCTCGGATGCTGCAGACGTCTTCGACGAGCAGGATTCCGAGGCAGCGCAACGGTTGATCGACAAGGCAGACGGATTCCTCGACGACTACGACGCCCAGGTGAAGGCTGCCTATCAATCGACGGGGGCAGTGTCCGACGCGGTGGCTCGCGCCCTGTATTACCGGTTCCTGAAGCGGATCACCGCGCATGTGATGAACTTGATGACTGCTCTCGTGGCGCCGATCGATCGGCTCGACTACTACGACGAAGCCAAGGACGACCGCGATTGACCTCATGGCCGGCTTCTTCCACCTCCGGCTTCATGACGGCATGACTTTGCACTGATGCACTTCGCGCTGGCAGTGGCCGCGGAGGTCGGTGAAACGACCCAGGACATCAACCGGTTCGACCTGATCGTCGGGCTCTTGGGCGGTTTGGCGCTCTTCCTGCTCGGCATGGATCGGATGACGGAATCACTGCGGGTCATCGCAGGCGACCGGCTCCGCTCCATCCCGGACCGTCTGACATCGAACCGGTTCACGGGACTCCTCACGGGCGCAGGGATCACCGCTGTAGTCCAGTCCTCCTCAGTGACGACGGTGCTGATCGTCGGCTTCATCAGCGCTGGGTTGATGACCTTCGTTCAGTCGATCCCGATCATCTTTGGCTCGAACATCGGGACCACGATCACGGCGCAGATCATCGCGTTCAACGTCACCCGCTGGGCGCTGGTTCTGGTGGCGATGGGGTTCCTGATCAGCGTGGCAACGAAGCGAGCCCGGCATCGAGCGCAGGGCTCGGCCATCATGGGGCTCGGACTCGTCTTTTTCGGCATGGTGGTGATGGGAGAGGCGATGGCGCCGTTGCGGACGTACGACGTCTTCATCGACGCAATGGCCGCCCTGGAGAACCCGTTCCTCGGCATCGCGGTCGGTGCCCTGTTCACCGCGCTGGTCCAGTCCTCGTCTGCGACCACGGGTGTGGTGATCGTGCTGGCTGGCCAGGGCCTCATCAGTCTGGAGGCGGGTATCGCGCTGATTCTCGGTGCCAACATCGGTCCTCGGTCACGGCTCTGTTGGCCGCCATCGGCAAGCCACGCGACGCCCAACGTGCCGCGGTGGCCCACCTGCTCTTCAACGTCATCGGCGTGCTGATCTGGCTGCCGTTCATTGGGTGCTCATATCTGCTGTCGAGAGCATCGGTGGCGGAACGCCGCGCGAGATCGCCAACGCGCATACGGTGTTCAACGTAGCGAACGCGCTCATCTTTCTTCCCTTCGTGAATCAGTTCGCGACCCTGGTCACCCGACTGGTCCCGGACAAGCCGGACCCCCGAGCGATGCACCCCAAGTACATTGACGACGGGCTCGTCTCTACTCCTGAGCTGGCCCTTTCCAAGGCGAGGATGGAGATGTTGCGCATGGCGTCACGGGTGCGTGGGATGCTCGCCGACGTTCTGCCTGCGGTGCTGGACGGCGACATCGACGATCTCGCCGATGTGGAGGCGATGGACGACGAGGTCGATGGGCTCCACGGCCTCATCCTGCAATACCTGGGCAGAATCAGCCAGTCGAAGCTGTCCGAGGCCAGCAGCGACGAGATGATGGATCTCATGGAAGCGACCAATGCGCTCGAAGCCATCGGCGACATCATCGAGACGAACGTGGTGGCGCTGGGAATCCAGCGCATCGAGACCAATGTCGAGGTCAGCGATGTAACCCGCGAGGTTATTGGAACGCTGCATGCCGCGGTGTTCGACGCGTTCGACCTGGCACTTGTCGCGGTGACCCAGAAGGACCAGGCCGCGGCGCATCAGGTCTCCGCAATGAAGTCCACGATCCGTGATCTCGAGCGAGACGCGGTGCTGCATCAGGCAGAGCGACTCGTTGTCGACGAACCAAACCGGGTGGCCAACTACCGGCTGGAGATCGACCTCATCGCCAACCTGAAGCGGATTTACTACTTCACCAGGCGTATTGCCAGGGTTGCGGTTCCGGAGGAGGAACAGGCGACTCTGTGACACGACCTTCGTACCGGTAAGCTCATTGACACGCTCTCCGGTGGTTACTTGGCTGAATTCCTGACAGATCGCGATATCTACCTCTTCAACGAGGGCACCCATCTGCGGATGTACGACCACCTGGGGTCGCACCTGGTGGTCGCGGGTGCGCACTTCGCGGTGTGGGCGCCGAACGCCGCTGCCGTGTCGGTGATCGGCGACTTCAACGGGTGGAAGCAGGGCGTCGATACGCTGCTGCCTTCGGATTCCGGGATCTGGCGGGGCCACGCCGAGACCGCTCACGCCGGCAACACCTACAAGTACGCCATCGCTACCCAGGAAGGGAAGACGCTCGAGAAGTCCGACCCGTTCGGGGTTCTCTTCGAGGTCGCCCCCAAGACTGCTTCGGTGGTGTGGGACCTCGACTATGCCTGGGGAGATGGCTCCTGGCTGAAGCAACGTGCGGAGCACAGACCACATCAGGAGCCGATGAGCATCTACGAAATGCATATCGGCTCCTGGCGGAAGAAACCAAACGGCGACTCATATTCCTACCGGGAACTGGCTCCGCTGCTCGCCGGGTATCTGGTCGACATGGGCTATACCCACGTTGAGATGATGCCGCTCACCGAGCATCCGTTCTACCCTTCGTGGGGCTATCAGGTCACCGGTTACTTCGCGCCGACCAGCAGGTACGGAACCCCGCAAGACCTGATGTTCCTCATCGATGTGCTCCACCAGGCCGGGATCGGTGTCATCCTCGACTGGGTGCCGTCTCACTTCGCCACCGACGACTACGGATTGATCCAATTCGACGGCACGGCTCTCTACGAACATCAGGATCCTCGGCTCGGGTGGCACCCGGATTGGGACAGTGCGATCTTCAACTACGGGCGCAATGAGGTGCGTAGCTTCCTCAACTCGAGTGCCATGTTCTGGCTCGACCGCTACCACGTGGATGCGCTCCGGGTAGATGCCGTGGCTTCCATGCTGTACCGGGACTACTCGCGCGAAGAAGGAGAGTGGCTCCCGAACGAATTCGGCGGAAATGAGAACCTGGAAGCGATGGGTCTTCTGCAAGGTCTCAACACGATGATCTACGGATCCGTGCCGGGAGTGTCGACGATTGCGGAGGAGTCGACCGCGTGGCCTGGCGTTTCGAAACCGGTCGACGCCGGTGGTCTCGGGTTCGGCTTCAAATGGGACATGGGCTGGATGCACGACACGCTGGCCTACTTCGCCAACGACCCGGTGCATCGTTCCTACCACCAGAACCAGCTGACGTTTCGGGGCCTCTATCAGTACGACGAGAATTTCGTGCTGGCGTTGTCCCACGACGAGGTGGTGCATGGCAAGTCTTCGCTGGTCAACAAGATGCCGGGTGACGAGTGGCAACAGTTCGCCAACCTGCGGGCGCTCATTGGGTACATGTTCGCCCTGCCAGGCAAGAAGCTGCTGTTCATGGGCGGCGAGTTCGGGCAACGTTCGGAGTGGGACGTGGATGATGGGCTGGACTGGTGGGTCACGGAGTACCCCAACCACGCGGGTGCGCAGGCATGGGTACGCGAACTGAACGCGTTCTATGGGGCAACTCCCGCGATGTTCCGCCACGATTACGAACCGGAGGGCTTCGAGTGGGTCGATGCCACGGATGCTGCGGCCAGCGTGCTTTCGTTCCTGCGGAAGGCTGAAGGGGAGACCGTGCTGGTGGTCGCCAACCTGACGCCCATCACCCGGGACGGTTACCGCGTTGGCGTAGACCACGCCGGGAAGTGGGAAGTAGCGCTCAACTCGGACGAAGTGCGGTTCTGGGGCACCGGACTCGGGTCGACCGGGGTCGTCGAGAGTGATGACGAGCCATCCCACGGCCGTTCGCAGTCGCTGTTGCTCGATCTGCCTCCGCTGGCAGTGCTCTATTTGGTTCGACGGCACTAGGCGGCTTGCGGGATCTCACGGTCGCCGGAGCGTGCGGTGCTTCCTCATCACGTCTCTCGCTTCATCGCGCCCTCGGCGTCAACCAGTCCATCACCTGATTAATCACGACGGAATCACCCAGGAGGTCGCCATGGCGTTTCCCTCCTACAACCACCACATTGGTCGGGTCCAGGCGCCCCTTTGCTGTGCCGCTTGCGACCGGGACCACGAGATCACCTACGGCGACGCCGACGGGATGTGTCGGATCGGAAGTGACCGCCGCAGCGACGAAGTGATGGGACACACCCGGCGCCAGCGCGTGATCGCCGACCGTGTCATGCCACAGCGCGTCCGGGTCGGCCCCCTTCCAGTCACTCTCGGCGATTGCGCCGTACCTGAGATCTTTGATCCCCACACTTCGTCTGTTGAGGAAGTCGGCGAGAGGCCGGGTGAATGGAGTCTTGCTGAGACCCCATGCCGCCAGGTTGACTCCCTTTTCGAGCGGGGCGCCCTGGTGAGGAGCACCCACGGTCACGAGGTCGCCGACGGAGTCGATCCAGCGATACTCCGCAGCTCGCGCGGCGGTGCAGGCGCTGCGGACCACCAGTCCGCCCATCGAATGGCCGACGAGGGCGATCGACTGTACCGGGACCGGCCACCGGGAGTAGACCTCCTCGAGCAATCGCGCGAGATCTGATCCGTTGGCCGAGATGCGCAGGCCGCTGTTGTAGCGGATGGCAACCGGCGTCAGCCGCGGATTGCCGTCCAGGGCCTCGATCAGACCTGCTCCGTCCACCGGTCCGGTCCAACACCGTTCGGTCTCCACCAAGCCGTGGACCAGAACAATGATCCGTCCAGTTGCCTCCGGGAAGGCAGCCGAGAGCTCCGAGGCAACCGAGACCGATGCACCAAGGCGATCCCGCACGCTCATCGCGGAGTCGAGCCGATCCTCGTATCGGTCGAGATCGTCGCCCCACAGTCCGGTGACAAGAGCCTGGATCGAGTCTTCTGTTCTTGCGTCGAGAACGCTGGTGGCCTCAAGACAGGCACCCACCACGGCCCCACCCAGCCTGACTGATCCGTAGGCGAGTTTCGTCACTGCAAGCTGGGCGACCTGCACGGGTCGGGCGGGAGCTCCGAGGCCGGCGAACCACCGGCGCGAGATCACATGGTGGGTCTCCTCGATGGGGGTCACCACTCGGTCGGTCGCAAGCGTGATGGCGGCGTCGAGCGCTACGGCGTGGGCCTCCTGGTTGCTCGGCCACACCGTACCCCTGTTGCCGCGCACTATCTCCGGAATTCGATCGGCGGCGATCGTTTGGTGCCGGCGGGCGCCTCGGGTTGGGTGGTGACAGCGTGCTGTGCAGACGCGGCCCGATGTCTGCCGACACGTTCGGCCAGTTTGGGGAAGTCGGGATCGATGGTGAACCGGTACCCGTCCCACCATCCGTCACGTTCAGGTACGTAGCGTCGCGGTTGAGGCTCTGATGCCAGCGCGGCCGCCTTCATCTTCCGTTCGAGCACGCGGAACCCTGCGGCCGCTTCGTCGCCGGGGATCGGGTCCATGACTTCCACTCGAATCGGCACACCGAAGCGGACCCGGGGGGAGAAAGGGTACTCCCACGCTCGATGAGTACCGGTGAGGATCACCGGGAGGACGGGCACGTTGCATCGCTTCGCCAGCCGAAACGCAGCAGGTGAGAAGGCCGCCTCGATGCCGAGCACCGTACCCTGCGGGAAGATAGTCAGGCTCCTTCCTGCCGCCAGGTGACCCGGGGCCTGATCGAGCAGCTGTCGGTAACCCGTCCGGGGACGTTCCGGGTCGACTGGGATCTGTCCGGTCTTGCGCAGCAATCGCCCAACACCGCCCCATTCGTAGAACTCGCTGCGCATGGCAAACACCATCGACAAAGGCAGCTGCAAGACGACCGCGGGGTCGATGAGCCCTTCGTGGAGCGGAGCCACGATGTATGGCAAACCTGGCTCGATCCTATCCAAACCGACGAACTCGATCCTTGCCTCCAGCTGGTCGATTGCCCGGGCTGCCAGCCGCCGCATGCTCGCCGGCACATCGCGACCGCCATCGGAGCGAAGGGCACGTCGCAGTGGGACGGTGGCGGGGCCGGTCAACCACGTGGCTCGCATCAGGGTGCGCGGGTAGTCGGCGAGTCGGCTGGTCCCGATCCGGCCCCCGGGAAGGGGGTAAGTACGCGTGGGCTCGGTGGCGCGGGGCACACCGGATCAACCGTTCACCACCTGGGTCGATTCCCCAACGGCAGCGACTCCTCCGTGTCGCAGTTGGCTGACTCAGGAGTGTCCCGTAGCCTTGGGGCGGACGCGACAAGACGGAGGACTGCATGAGCGAAAGCGCACAACCAGGCTGGTACAACGACCCGACGGGTTCGTACCTATATCGCTACTGGGACGGCGGCATCTGGACCAACCAGATCAGCAGCGGTGGGAGTAGCGGTACCGATCCCAACCCGATGGAGGCAACGGCTGCGACCACTCCACCCGCGCCGGGGTCCGCGGCACCTGCACCGGCCAAGGAGGCCGCACAGCCGACGGTTCAGTTGACACAGAAGAGCGGTGGTTCGTTCCTTGGGACTGTGCTCGGTGTCATTCTGCTGCTTGTCGTGGTGGTCGTGTTCATTGCCATCCTCGCCGACGGTTCCGACGACGGTTCGTCTTCGACTACAGCGGTCCCGGTGACCACGGAGGTGCCGGCGACGACGGCGACGACAGCCGCTCCCTGAGCGCCACTCGCCACTGCTGCTCGCAACGGGCCTCGAGCCGACCAGAACCGCTCAGGCGCCGGTAAGTTCGATGTCTTGAGACCCGCAGGTGCGACATTTCAGTTGCGCTGTTCCGCTCGTGGGTGGCGGCACTGGGGTGCTGCTGCCCGTCGGAGTGGTCGGTAGGGCGCGATCGCCGACTGCTTTACCGGACGCGTGCGTCGGGCCCAGCTCGCCGCGAGCGACGACAGAGCCACCGCACGTGGCGCAGAAGCTGGCGTCCGGATGGTGCGTGGTTCCGCAGGTCGGACACTCCAGCCACTCGTGGTCCTCGATCACCGGGGCCCCTTCGGGTCGCGCGAAGGGATTGGCGCCTTCTTCTGGGAACGGCACCACGGTCGGGTCGGCGAAGGGCGCCACGAAGGCTTCCCGCGGCATCATGGCGCGGGCCGCGGTCGAGTCGGCAACCATGTCGCCCTCGCTATCGATGTGGAACAGCGCGATCGCATGGGTCTCCGCCAGGCCGCGGGCCGAACTGGAAAAGCCGGTCGACGAGAAGAGGATGCGCCCCCGGATCTCGTCGCCGGCTGCCTTGATGAGAGCGATCAGCGCTCCCTGGCCGACTTCTTCGTTCTCATACTTCACCCGGGCGATGAAATCGGTTGCTTCCAGTTCAATGACACCGTCGACCGGCTCGTCGACCCGGGATGGAGTGAGTCCGATGTGAGCGAGGAATGTCTGGGTCGCGTGGTAGGCCTCAGCAAGGCTCAGGTGAGTTCCTCCATTGTGAGGCATGTGCATCTGCTCCCCGGCGAGCCGTGGCGTCCTCGTTCCATATCGGCAGGAACCGTCGCTCGCTGAACGGTGGGTTTGCGAGCGTCGAGGCGCGAGACGGTCAGGATGCGCTGCGGAAGGGCGTGGAGTGGTCCCAGTCTGCGAGCAGAGTGCGCAGCGCGGCCACGAACGCTAGGGGTTGGTCGACCATCAGATGGTGGTACGACTCCGGGATCGAAGCCACCGGCGACAGCCGACCGAGCAGGTCGTACATGTACTCGGCGGTGTCCGGCGGAACGATCACCGAGAATTCGCCCCGGATGAGCGCTACCCGGCACGACACGGCGGCCAGCTGTTCTCCGAGCGCAACGGGAGAGCGGTCGAACACGTGGGGGTCGAACTTCCACGTCCAACCTCGCTCGGTCTCGTGCAGCGAGTGGAACGCGATGTGTTCGAGGATGTAGGCGTGGCCGACCGGCTGGCTGGGCACCAGGCGGAAGTGCCCCATTGCCTGGGGCAACGTGGCGTACACCCCAGGATTGCGGAATGTACGCCCCCGGCGGCCTTCCTCGGACTCGGGGGCCGGCCTGCGTACCGGAGCATCTACGATCACCGCACCGGCAAGTTCCTCCCCATGGCTTGCGGCCGCGGTGATCGTCACCATGCCACCGAGCGAGTGGCCGACCACAACGGGTGGGTCGGCAAAACCGGCGTCGACGCCGACCGCCAGGACTTCGTCCGCCCACAACTCCTTGTGGTAGTCCGGCCGCCGCCCGCTGTCGCCGTGGCCGGACAGGTCGAGCGCCACCACATGCCAGTCACGCGAGAAGAATGGGGCGACGAAACTCCACCAGTACGCATGGGCTGCTCCGCCGTGCACCAGAATGAGCCCGGGGCGCCCTGCGGCTCCCCAGTCGAGATAGTGGATGGCGGTGCCTGCTACGTCGACGCTGCGGTCGATCACCGGCGATGCGATCGCGTCTGCGAACCACTGCGGGGGATTCTGGTCCTCGGCCACAGGCGGCAGGTTACCGCCGGCCACCGGTCAGCCGGTGCGGAGCTCATCGGGCAGCGGGAACCACCGCAACTCCTCGAAGCCGGTCGTCACCTCGGGTGGGCCGAACGGCTCGGGGAGTTCTTCTTGGGCCGTAGCGAAGGCAGCTCGGGCTGCTTCGAGGTAGTCCGCCAAGTGGCTGTCTGGTGCCCGCCTGCGTTCATGCTCGTACACCATCGCCCCGGAGCGATAGTCGATGTCGTGGAGGCTGAGCGGCACGTGGTGGGTCGCGTCACGGTGCTTCCACAGCCCGGTTTCCGGATCGAAGCGGTAGAACGGGAGCAGTTTCCATCCCTCGGAGGCAACCAGGTGGACCGCCTCGAGGATGAACTGGAATACGGTCTCCGAAATGAAGTAGTTGAAGTTGACGCGGACCCATCCCGGCTTGATGCCTTCACATCCCAGCGCCACCTCGGCATCGAGTTGGCGGGACAGTTCCTCGTCGATGCCAAGCAGGCTGTGCCCGTAGGGGCCGGCGCAGGAGCACCCACCGCGGGACTGGATGCCGAACAGGTCGTTGAGCACGGCCACGACGAAGTTGTAGTGGAGGTACTGCTGCTCGTGGCGAACGATCAGCGAGACGATTGAGAGTCGTTCGGCTTCGTGGTTGCCAAGGACATCGATGGCGGGGTTGGTCTCCCAGGAGGCGATGGCGCGGTGTATGAGCCGTTCTTCCCGTTCCCGGATGGCATCGACCCCCACTGCCTCCTTGAGCTGGAACACGAGGCCCGCCCTAATCGACTCGATGATTGCCGGCGTCCCGCCCTCTTCGCGATGCTCGATGTCGCTCAGGTAGCGGTGCTCGAAGCGGTTCACGTATGCGACGGTGCCGCCCCCCGGCGTGTCCGGTACCGCGTTCTGGAACAGGTCCTTGTGCGCCACGAGCACCCCGGGCGTGCCGGGGCCACCGATCAACTTGTGTGGCGAGAGGTAGATGGCGTCCTTGGCTGCGGTGGCAGGTCCTCCGGCAGGGGCGGCCATGTCGATCTCGACGTACGGCGCCGCGGCGGCATAGTCCCAGAAGGAAAGGGCCCCATGCTCGTGCAGCAGCGCGGAGACGGCCGCGGTGTCGGTGGTGATCCCGGTGACATTTGAAGCCGCAGAGAACGACCCGATCTTCAATGGACGATCCGCATGCTCGATGAGGCGCTTTTCGAGCAGCTGGAGATCGATGTGCCCGTCTGGATCCTCGTCAATCCTCACCACATCGGCAATGGACTCGCGCCACGGCAGCTCGTTGGAGTGATGCTCGAATGGCCCGATGAACACGACCGGCCGTTCGTTCGGTGGGATGTGATCGGACAGGCCGTATTCCACGTCGAGTTCGTGCGGGATGGTGAGTCCGAGCACTCCGATGAGTTTGTCGACGGCTCCCGTCATGCCCGAGCCGCAGAACAGGACGACGTGATCGTCGTCCGCTCCCACGCAGCGACGAATGATGGCGCGTGCCTCCTCACGGAAGCGTGTCGTCTGGAGGCCGGTGCCCGAAGATTCGGTGTGGGTGTTGGCGTAGAGCGGCAGCACCGCGTCTCGCAGGTAGTCCTCGATGAACGAAAGCGACCTGCCGGATGCGGTGTAGTCGGCGTACGTCACCCGGCGCGGCCCGAACGGCCCGGTCACCACCTCGTCGTTACCGATGACGGACGTCCGGATGTACTCGAAGAGTTCCTCGCTCATGACTGAGATGCTAGAGGCGCCCGCCGGCTGGAGCAGGCGGAGGGTCCGGACGACAATGGCGGAATGAGAGGGAGGGTGCAGTGATCAGCATTCGAAACTATGAGCCATCAGATCTCGAAGGCTGCCGCGCTATGTGGGTGGTGCTCACTGAGCAACACCGGGAGATCTATGAGGCACCCTGGATTGGAGGCGACGACCCCGGATCGCAGTTCGACGGCCACTTGGAGCGGGTTGGTCCGGAGCATCTGTGGGTGGCGGAGGTCGATGGGGGGGTGGTGGGTCTCAGCGGTCTGATTCTCGAGGACGGCGCGTGCGAGCTGGAGCCGCTGGTTGTGACGCCTTCGCACCGCGGCCATGGCATCGGGAGGCAGCTGGTCGATGCGGCCAGAGTCGGCGCGGTCACGGCCGGTGTCAGGACGTTCAATGTCCGTCCCGTAGCGCGCAATGCCGAGGCGATCCGTTTCTACCGCGAGGCCGGCTTCAACGTGCTCGGGTACGTTGAGCTGTTCGAGGACTTGAGAGAAGACAGCCCGGCGACCTGGAGGGAAGGCGAGACCCTCGCCGGTGTGGACTTTCTGGTCTGAGCGGACGTCACGCCACGGCAGCAGCCGGCCGACAGACCTTGCACGCCCGGTAGCCTGCCGCCCGCGCCTCGCCTTCGCTGCGGAATTCGACCCGGTGGATGTCCATGGTGCGGCGGGCATGACGGCAGGTTGGGAAGCAGAAGATGTGTGTGGTGTCGCTGCCGGTGAGGCGCACTCCTCGTTCCGCCAGGGCATCTACCGCGTCAGGGTCCAGCCCTTCTGTACTCAACAAGTTACGTTTCATCTCCGGCCCGTAGGCGTAGTTGCCGACGGTTCCGTCACTGCGAGAGACCCGGTGACATGGGATCACCACCGGCACCGGGTTGCGGTTGAGCGCCGACCCGACCGCGCGTGTGGCGCCGGGCTTGTCGATCTCGCGAGCCACCCAGCCATAGGTGCGCAATTCGCCGGGCGGGATCTCAGCCGTCTTGCGCAACACGGCCTGCTGGAAGGGGGTCAGCGAGGAAAGGTCCACCGGAAGACTCCCGAGCTTGCCGCTCTCCATTGCAGTGCGCAGGCGGCGTGACCAGTGGTCGGGCAGAACGTCTGCTTCCAGGAGCGCGGTCCCGGTCCGGGCTTCGTAATCGGCCACGAAATCGGCGCGGCCTGCGCTGAGCGGCGCAATGGCAGTGATGCCGTGAGGTGACCACGCGACGAGCAGGGGGCCGATGGGGCCCAGCACGGTGCAGTAGCTGTGGAGCAGCCCAACGGTCGCGAGGACGTCCGTTTCGAGGCCGGCCGGTGCGGTGACCTGTAGACCGGAGAGTTCGGATGCGATGCGATCGGTCATGAGATCTCCTCCGTTTCGATGATGGCGCGGAGCCGTTCCAGTCCTCGATGGACGTCCGACTTCACTGAGCCTTCCGGTCGTTTGAGGGTGGCAGCAATGTCTGGATACGACAGGTCGACAACGTGGCGCAGCACCACCGCGGTGCGTTGCCGTGATGGCAGCATGTCGAGCCTCGCCTGCCACACCAACTCGCCCACGGACACCAGCGCGTCGCCCTCCACCGAGTCTGGCGAAGGACTGTCGTGCCCCGGATCGAGGGCAACGGTCTTGGGCCGGCGGGACCGGGACCGGGCGGCGTTCCGGCAGAGATTCAGTGCAATCGTCCACAACCAGGCCTTGAGCTTGAGCCGACGAATTCGATCCGCTTCGTAACCCTGCAGGGCTCGATACGCTCGCACGAACGTCTCCTGAGTGATGTCCTCTGCGTCTGCGGACCCGGGCGCCAACCTGCGCACCCCCGAGTAGATCCCATCCTGATGGGTCCGGATAAGCTCAGGAAAGCTTCCCTCGAGGTTATTGGCCAGGCGATCGGTGAGTGCGGTTGTCATGGTCGCGATCGACATGGAGGTCCCGTCGTTTGCTTCAACCAGATGAACCCCGGACGGGTCGGATCAGTTGCATTGACCACCGCACGACCCGGCGCCGCGGCGGTTGCCTCTCCCAGCACCAGAGCTCTCGAATCGATCATGCCGGGTCGGCAGCCAACAGCGTGGTCCGAGCGAGGTCGATTCCCACCGGGCCGATCTCGAGGATTCGGGCGTGGAACGCTCTGAGCTCGAAGTCGGCGCCCTGGCTGCGCCGCATCGTTTCGCGAGACTCGATGAGAAAGCGTTCGCCGAACCGGTAGGAGATCGCCTGGCCGGGCCATCCCATGTACCGCACGACCTCGTCCGAAGCGTAGGTCGCGCCGAGCACGGCGTACGTCATCAGGAACTCGACCGCAGTTTCGAAAGTCCACGACTCGCCGGGATGGAAGGGCTGACCTTCCGGGATCCGGTACCCGAGATGAATCCCGATGTCGAGCACCACGCGGCAGGCTCGCAGCATCTGAGCTGCTGCAAGCCCGAACCTGTAATCGACCTTGTCGAGGTAGCCCAGCTCGTCCATCAGGCGTTCGGCGTACAACGCCCACCCTTCGCCGATGCCGGGCAGCCACGTCCAGACCCGGTGGAGTCGGCTGAGCCGGTCCGACAGTGAGATCTGAATGCCGCTCTGCAGGTGGTGGCCGGGGAATCCCTCGTGGTAAGCGGTGGTGACCTGATCGAAGAGCGGCACCGGACCTTCACCGTCGAGCGCCCATTCGACCGTTCCGGGGCGGGCGAAATCCTCCGACGGACTCACATATGAGGCGCCGATGGGGCTGCCCGGAGGCGCCAGCCTTACCTCGACTGATCGGATTGGGTCGGGAACGTCAAAGTGTGTGCCGGCGAGTTGGTCGAGCGCAGCGGCCAACAGATCCGCCATCTGCGTCTGGAAAGCGGCGGCGCTCGGAGCCGCCCGATCGGGATCGCTGGTGAGAACGTCTAGCGCAGCCGGCACGCTGGCCTCACCGGCGATGTCGGTGGCGAGATGGCGCATGTGGTCGCGTAGCTCGGCCACCTCCTCCCACGCCCACTGGTACATGTGTGGAGGGTCGATGCCGGTCCCGAGGAAGCGCCGGGCGGCACGTACGTATCGCTCCTCTCCTACCGGATCTTCCTGCCGGGCAGTGGGGGCATAGGTGTCCCGCAGGTAGCCGGCGAACTCCCCGAAGGCTGCCTTGCCGGAGGTGAGGGCTCGATCGAGTCTGACGGCGAGTATCGGGTTGTCGACTCCCGAGCCGTGAAACGCGGTGTCGAGCTGTTCGAGTGCCGAGCCGGCGGACGCATGAGTGGTGGCCTGGCGGGCGGCCGCTTCGACCTGGCGGATCGCGACGACTCGTTCGGATTCGATCCCGAAGTCGAGTCTGGCGCGATAACCGGCGAGTGCCGGTTGGAGCCCCTCCAGGCGAGCGCAGACGTTCTCCCAGTCGGTCGCGGTGGCGGTCGGCATCTGATCAAACGTTTCGCGCAGCGACTGTAGGGGTGAGGCGATCGAGTTGAGGTCGGCGAGGTAATCGCCGTGCTCGAATGGTTGCAGCTCTTCGTCCAGCGTGTCGAGGTTCACCGCCACCGCCAGGGCGCTCCAGTGATCGTCTGCCGGGGGGAGCGAGGCGACTCGGCGGCGCCAGGCGCCAAGCGTCGCGAGCGACTCGGCTGCGCCGTCCGGGCTCAAGTCCGGCCAGCGATCGTCGTGTTCGTGGATGCCGATGTAGGTGGCGGCATCGGGCCACAAGGAAGCGATGGTGTCGACGATGTCTGAGCTGAGTGGATAGATGGGGTGCGTCTGGGGCATGGCGTTCAGGCTACCGGGGCGGCGTATGGTCTCGTCGCCGTCAGAGGATCGCAGCGCCCGAACCGCGTAGTTCGATTCGGGCTCCGGCGTCGCGGAAGTGCAGGACCACCTCGTTCGGGCGCTGATGCGCCGCAATCAGTTCGGCGGACGCGAGGAGGGATTCAGGAGTCGAAGTCTCGGAATGGGGATCACCGGAGATCGCAGCGACGGGCTGGTCAACCCGCACCGCAGTGCCGTCTTCGAGCCGGAACCAGGTACTTCGTCCGAGCGTGTCACAATCAAGTGTGGCGATTGACCAGACCCGTGGCCGCTGCCGGCCGGAACGATCCAGGGCGCGAATCGCTCGATGGACGGCGCGTTCATGGCCGAAATCGCGATAGAGGTGCGCGGTCCTCGCCATGGTGGTCGACAGCTCTGCCACGTCGTCAGGGGTGACGCCGGGGAGCCAGCCGGGTCCGGGGTCGCCCCAGATCGCGCGCTGGGTGGCTCGAACGGCGACCGTCATGACGATTGCGGCTGAGGTTGCCAGGACGGCCCCGAGCACGATCACGACGCCGGGCTCCAGGATTGGGGCTCCGTTGACGGCGCCCAGCTTCGACTGCTCACGCGGTGTCCCTCCCTGCGTGAGATCGAAACTAGACGCGATCGCGAATAACCGGGCCTCTGCGCCCTCAGATGCCGTCGAGCGGCTTCGGGGTGTCCGCTGCCGCCACGGCGGTGCCACAGAACTGGCAAGCGGTCAGGCCCGGCGCAACAGCTGAATTGCATTCACGGCAGCGCGCGGCTCGTGGGGTTCGTTTGCCGTCGACGATCCCATCTGCCTCGTCCAACTGCAACACCCGGTCTGCGAGCTGTTCTTCAGAGATCAGGCCTGCGTCTTCCAGGATCTCAGCCATGGCACCAACGACCAAAATCAGGCGATCGATCCGATCGTGCAGATCCAGCAGGTCTTCCGCGCCTGGGCCTCCGGCCGCAGGGATGGCGGCGGCCCGCAAAGCGGTGGCAGCCGAGTCCTGGCGCCCGAGTACATACCCACCGAGAAACGAGAGGCTCATGTCTTCATATTACGGAATGTCGAACCGCGACCTTGATCCGTACGTGTATCAGGAGAACAACGTGCGCGGCCGCTCCTGCTCGATCCCGTCGACGACGATGTCCACCTTTTCGTTGTAGAAAGCGAGATAGCCGGCGATCTTCTGGCTTTCGGCGACCGGAGCCGGATACCACCAGATGTGGTTGTCGATGGTCCTGCCTTCGATGGTGGCGTTGTAGTAGTGCGCGGTTCCCTTGTACGGGCACTCGGTAGTCAGCTCCGAGTGGTTGAGCAGATCAATGCGCACGTCGGTGGCCGGGATGTAGTACCGGGTAGGTAGGCCGGTTTCGAATAGCAGTCGCGGTTGATGGGTATCTGCCACCTTGGTGCCTTCCATGAACACCTCGACGTGGCGGGAACTCTGCAGGATGTCAATGCGGGTGTAGGGGTCGCGAGGATGCACATAGATCTGTTCGTCTTCCTCGAACCAGTCGAATGCGCTGAACTTGAATGCCACCGTGTCCGCGAGTTCGTCGATGGGTCCAGCCATGTAGACCCGCGCCGCTCCTGCTGCCGTTGCCTTGTTCACCTTCACGTCGTGCACCACCGCGTCGCCTCGGCTGGGGGAGTGCGCCACTTCGCCAGTGGGGATCAGCGAGTCCACCTTCACGTCGGCAATGGGGATGTAGTACACCGGGTAGTAGGGCTTTTCGCACACGTACTTCGGCCGAACCGTGTCGGCGACCAGTTCGCCGGCGAGGTAGATACGGACTCGTTTGGTGCCCTGCTCGACGCGGACGCGTCCCCGGGTCTTCGTCTTTGTCATCTGCCTGGCCTTTCGTCGGAGAACACATCGATCGTCTTGGACAGGTCAACGTCGACTCCCAATCCTTCTGCAGGGCGCAATGTCAGAGATTGGACAATGCCGACACGGGAGCGGTCGATGACGGCGCCCGGCTACGACACGAAGAAGAGGGGTGAGATCATCCGGCCGATGCGGCGCATCCGCGCTTGAGCTGGAGATTCATGCTCGACGTCGATGGCGAGCGAGACGTATCTGGCCCCGATGCGCCACGCCAGCACACCATCCGTCAGCACCTGATCACCGACGACCCAGACCGAGCCTTCGCCCTCGAGGTCGAGTCTGCGGCGGGTGGTCCACGGCTTATTGCCGCGATGGATAATGTCGGGAACGCCCCGATCCGGACCGTTGGTGAGCACGATGACCCGCCTCACGTTCGGATGTGTACCGAAACGCTCGACCGCGGCCACGACCTCTCGTTGGAAGTGGTCGATGGATGCGCCCTGCGGTACGAGCGTGTTGTCGGCGTCGAAAACGAGAACTACCGGATTGGGAGCGGCGGCGATTTCGCCCTCGAGTTGGTCGAGGCCGCTCACCACGATCATCGGCACCCGGCGCCCCATCACGCCACCAAGCTGCAGATCGGGGCCCTCAACGCCGGGCACCTCCGGCAATCGACCACTCGAGGGGGGCTGAAGGTTGATCGGTGATGTCGGGAAAACCCAGTCGGGATCCGCTCCACGGCGCCGGTGCGGCGATCGTCCAGTACAGCAACTGGCACGCGATAGGTGCATAGTCGCGACGCAGGCTGCAGAACACGGGCCAGGCTTCATCGGCCGAGCGTTCCAGAGGGAATCCGACGGACTCCAAGCGATCCCACGCGCTCTGGAATTGGGCACGGTCGACACACGGCTCTGCTGGACCGTCTTCAATTCGGCGCATCGGGTAGGCAACGTCGCGCGCACACGAACATGCCTGGCGAAGCAGGAGTCGGGCGTCGGTGTGATCTATAGACGGTCGCAGGGCGATGTCGAGCGCCGCAGAGTCCGCAATGGCGAGGAGCGCGATCATGAAGTGATTCCTGGCGCGAGGCCCGCGAAAGTGGGTGAGTACCGGGTATTTCATGTGGGAGTCTGCCACCCGTGCGCACCAGCCGTCCCAGGACGAATACAACCTCGGCAGGCGGTCGAGTGCGTCTGCGAGCGCGAATCGGGCCAGAATCTCAGGGCCCCAGGAAGGCTTGCCTCCCCACACTTCGAGCTCCTTGACGAGGCTGTCGCGGTGGCGTATCTCGGCGTAGAGGGTCGGCAGGTACCCGATGGTCAGCGCCACAAAGATCATCCCGGTCGCCCCGGCGAGAACGTCGAGAGCGGTAGGGATGGGAGTCGCGCTCGCCACGAAACCCAGCGTGAACATCGAAGACCCACTCTCGCGCAGCGCGTCTCCCAGGGTGATGTCTGCCCACGGCAACAGCATGAGCCCGAAGGCGACGGTGAAGAGACCCAGGAGGCTTGCCAACGTGAGGATCACCACGGTCGGAGCCTCGAATCCGAGGAAACGGTCGGCAAGATCGAAGCGGCGGAAATGACGAGCCGTGCCGTAGAAGACGCGATAGCCGAACCGACCGACAGAGGCGGCAACAAGCGACCATGAACGGCGGGGAACCATCAACGTCTTCATGACGGCGATCACCGTTGCGATGGCGAGCGCGACTCCCAGCGCAAAGCCGATCCATCGCAGTGTGTCCTCCATCACCGCCTCCTGATTGGTGTTCTCCTCCTCGGATTGTGCTGGTTGCCTGGCCGCCCCGGGAGGCCGAACGGCTCGGCCGGGAGCTCCCGCGTCGGCTGACTGCTACTTGGCGTCACCCCCGGTGCGTACCGCGGTTTCGCGAGCGTGCGGCTCATACTCGAAGTCGCCGCCGTGGGTGACCTCCCCGATCATCTGTTCCCTCTCGTCGCCCTTGCGAGACGGGGTGATCAGCATGAGCAGGCTCGGCAGCACGAGGAGTGAAACGAGCCACGAGAAGAAGATCATCACGGCCGTTAGCACGCCGAACGTTTGGAACATCGGCATCGGAGCCGCGGCCATGACGAGGAAGCCGGTGATGGACGTGGCCGCCGAGATCGTCAGCGCGCCGCCGGTCCCTTCACCCGCTCTGCGCAGCGCAGGGAACCGGCTCGGCTCGTTCTCGAACTCCTCGATGAACCGCATCGTGAAGTGCGTCGCGTAGTCGACACCGACACCAATCGCGATTGCGGCGATCGTCGCCGTGATCATGTTGACGCGATAGCCGACGAGGTACATGAATCCGTAGACCCACGCCACGACCAGCAGAATCGGCACCATGGACACGAGCGCGTAGCGCGTCGACCGTTTCAGGATCGATGCCATTCGCCGTCCGAACTTGCGGAACACGAAGAAGAGGGTGATGAACACCAGCAGCGACGTCAGGAGCACTGCTACCGGAAGCGACATGAGCATCGCGTTCATGAACGACTCGAGCGTGTTCTGGGCGGTGATGGCGCCGCCGGACACGAAGATGGCCACGGACTCCCCGCTCAGCGACGACTCCAGCCCGGTAGCCGCTTCGTCGAGGACGGCCCGTCCGGCCAGAATGACTTCGTCCTCGGTGAACGTCGCCATGCTCAAGGCGATGACCGTTCCCTGGGTTCCGTCCTCCAAGAACAAGAACGTCTCGATCTGGTCGGGGCGGAACACCTGCTCGCCGGCATCGTTGACAACGCCGTTGGTTTGTACGTAGTCGTAGATCGCCGCGACTTGAGTGCTGTCGTCCGGGAAGCCGTTGCCATCGGTGTCGGTGATCGTCACCCCGGTCTCCGCCGCGATCGCGGCCCGGCTCGTTTCCGAAGCGGTTGCCAGACGGACAACGGTCACCGCGTTCGGGCGGAATTCGACGTTGCCGTTGAAGTCCCTGATGAAAATCGGTGCACCGAGGACGTCACTCTCCACAGCCGCCGCGGCATCGATCTCGCCTTCGGTGGTTACCAGGGCGATCAGGGTGTCGGGCGATGTGAGGTCACCTTCGACGTACACGTAGTCGATATCCCCGCCGCCGCCGCCGTAGTAGGTCTCGAGCTTGTCGAGGCCGATCACGAAGTCGGTCTTCGACGAGAAGAAGTCCTTGACCTCGAACCCCCGTTCCACGTTGGAGGCGGCGATCAGCCCCAACACGGCGAGCACAGCCACCACGGGAACCGTGAACACCCGCCAGCGGGCCAGGAAGTGAACCACCGTCCCCGCTGCTTTGAAGCCGTGCCCCGCCCCCTTGACCGCGTCGGTCGTGGGGCGCTCCGCGGCAGCGGCGCGCCGGTTCCGGCGTCGGGTGAACAGGTATGGCACGTAGATCAGGAACAGCAGGAAGAGCAGATAGCCGGCCCAGCCGACGGCGGGGAAGACGATCGCCATGGTGACTGCGATGCCCGCGATGAACGACGCGATGACGAACCCGATCTTCTGTGTGACGGTTCGCCAGTGGCTGAGATCGGCCGGCCGGGGGCCGAGGTGGCTCTCGATAGAGAGTAACACCTTCGGGGCGACCCACCCCAGGATCAGGTACGAGATCAGGAGACCTACCGCAGCCGCGACCCCGAACTGGATGATCGCCGGGATTCCCGAAACCGTATTCGAAAGGAAGGCGGCCGCCGAGGACAACGCCGCGAGGAGCAGTGCCGCGAAGACCGCAGTCATGCCGAGCGGGTAAGCCCGTTTGCGCGAGAACCCGTCAACCTGCATCTCACGGGTGCGTCCGCTGGCATGGATGAAGAAGTCGACGCCAAAGCTGATGAGCGCAATCGGGACGATCATGATGAGCAGCGGGGACCCGGTCTTGAGGCCGAGGATGGCGTTCATCCCGTTGTAACCCATCATCACGATGCCGAGGCCGGCGGCGACCACCATCGCGGCCCAGTAGGAACGCAGCAAGGCACCGACGAAGAGCAGGATGAAGGCCACGGCGCCGAAGATGTAGGGGCCGGCGGCTTCGCCCTGCTCCTGACTGATCAGCCCTCCGTCGATGGCCAGCCCGATCACGGTGACGGATTTCTGCTCCCCCCGCAGATCGACTTGCACCGACCTCAGCCAGCGTTCTGCTCCCAGCTTGACGGTGTCGCCGAAGCTCTCCTCGGCAGGTTCATCGAAGGAGTCAAAGTCGTACAGCAATGTGGCGAAGAAAGCCGGCGACTCCCACACCACGACCGGCTGGCCGTTGATGGTGGTCGGTTCCCGAGTGGTGGACGTCGTGGAGAGCAGGAAGCGAAGCGAGCTGGTCGGAGCGTCGTCTGCCAGCAACTCGCTCAGCGCCAGCTTGACGTCGGCATTCGTTGCTGCCTCGAGGCCTCCGGGGAGGGCGGCGTCGACGGCGTCCGCCAGCGAGAAGATCCCGGTGACGGGAATACCGAGGTCCCGGTCGAACGAGGTCGCTAGATGTTCCTGGGCTACCGGATCGGCCAGGAGCGCGGCCTGGTTCTGCTTCAATTCGAGCAGCGCGTCCCTGGTGAGGACATCGCCGCCGTCCGGAGACTCGACGATGAACGACACGCCCCGGATCGGCGAGCTGGTGGCAAACGCCGAGTCCACCCGATCCTGCGTTTCGTAGATCTCTCCTGTGGGATCAAACGAGGGCTCGCCGTCGTCGGCGATGACGGGGAAGAGCGCAGCCAGTGTCACCCCAAGCACCACCAAAAGGGCGGCGATCGGCCAAATGTGCTTGTTGAGCCATTCGAACAGACCCATCGTGTGTTCGGGGACGTACTCATCGATCTTCCCGGCGGGGGGATTGGTGGCGGCCATGACGATCCTCCAAACATCGCGAAGCAGAGATCCTCGGGCCGCTTACCGGTCGCGGGACGCTGCCGTCTGCGACAAGGTTCCTCCCGTGGCGAACAGGGTCCGAGGAGCACTTCCTACTGATGCTCTATTCGGGCCGAATAGATGGACCATGGCTAGGGTCGTTCGGCACTGTCTCCGTGCCCCCACTCCCGCTGGCTCAGCGCTCCCAGCCCCGACCGGCGAGTCATGTACGCAGAATCTCGAAATACCCGGGAGATCGCGGCCGTTGGGGTTCCTGATGGCCGCACTGACCACACTGATAGTGACTTCGATCGGCATCATGGCCGCCAGCTACGCCTGGGGCTGGCGGTACGGGGCGATTCGTGTAACGAGACAGGAACACTTCGATCACGAGTTCGAACGCATCGTGGGGCGGCTCCGGTAGGCAGCCGGCTCGTCCTGGTTCTGAAGCGACTGTTTGTCTCAAGTACCGGCCACTGCGGCCCTGTCGTGCCGTCCGCTCGTTCTCTTGGCTAGCCTCGTCGTGCGATGCGAAGGGAGGTGAGATGAGGAACCGACACACCCGGCTTACGACCCCGCTGGTGCGCAACGACGGCGTGCTACGCGAAGCCTCCTGGGATGAGGCGCTCGATCGTGCCGCGGCCGGGCTCGGGGCCAACCCCGGCACCGCTTACGGCATGTTCTCGTGCTCGAAAGCCACCAACGAGATGAACTACATGGCACAGAAGTTCTCTCGCGTCGTGATGCAATCGAACAACATCGATAGCTGCAACCGCACTTGACACGCTCCTTCCGTCGCCGGTCTGGCGGCAGTGTTCGGAGCAGGAGGCGGCACCTCCTCGTATGAGGAAATCGAAACCACAGAACTCATTGTGTTGTGGGGTTCGAACGCTCGTGCCGCGCACCCCATTTTCTTTCACCATCTGATGAAGGGAGTGCGCAACGGTGCTCGGATGTATGTCGTCGACCCGCGCCGCACCGTGTCGGCGCAATGGGCGGACGTGTGGTTCGGCATCGAGGTTGGCTCCGACATCGCGCTTGCCAACGCGTTGGGACGCGAGATCATCGCGGCCGATCTCGTCAACTGGGATTTCGTCTATCACGCTACGTCGGGTTTCGAGCAGTACCGCGAAGCCGTGGAGCCATACACGTTGGAACACGCCGAACAGATCACAGGTGTACCGGCCGCCACGATTCGTGAGTTCGCCCATGCTTATGCCGGGGCCGGAACCGCCCAGTTGTGCTGGACCCTCGGTATCACGGAGCACCACAACGCCACCGACAATGTGCTGGCCCTGATCAACCTGTCATTGCTCACCGGACACGTCGGTCGCTATGGATCGGGCCTCGTCCCGCTGCGGGGCCAGAACAACGTGCAGGGTGGTGGCGACATGGGGGCGCTGCCCAACAAGCTGCCGGGATTTCAGGACCTCGCGGACGGTGAGTTGCGGGGCAAGTTCGAGGCAGAATGGGGTGCCGAGGTGCCTGCTGAGCCGGGCAAACACCTCAGCCTGATGTTCGAGGCGATGGGCGCCGGCGAGCTGCGGTCGCTGTATGTCATCGGGGAGAATCCGGCACAGTCCGAGGCGGACGTGGACCATACGCGCGCGCTACTGGCGGGCCTGGACTGCCTCGTCGTGCAAGATATGTTCCTCACCGCTACGGCAGAGTTGGCGGACGTCGTCTTGCCCGCAGCGGCGTCGTGGGCAGAAACCGACGGCACAGTGACCTCATCGGAGCGGCGAGTGCAGCGGGTGCGCCAGGCGCTCGATCCGCCGGGGGAGGCCCGCGACGACATCCAGATCCTCTGCGAGCTGGCCAACCGCATGGGCCACAGCTGGGGCGTGCCGACGGCGGAGGAAGCATGGGACGAGCTGCGATCACTCTCGCCGATGCATTCCGGCATGTCGTACCGGCGCCTCGAGGAGTTGGGAGGGCTGCAGTGGCCGTGTCCGGACGAGACGCATCCCGGCACTCTGTACCTTCACGGCTGGCTGTGGGAGGATCCGCTGCCGCGAGACCCGGCGCCTTTCGTCGCCACCGATTGGGTGCCGCCGGTAGACGAATTGTCCGACGAGTTCCCGATCCGGCTGACAACGGGTCGCACTCTCGACTCCTACAACACCGGAGTCCAGAGCAACGACTACCCATCTCCGATTCGACGTGGTGGTGTGCTCGAGATTGCACCGGGGGATGCCATCGAGCTCGGGCTGGCTACCGGTGATCTGGTGCAGGTGACTTCGCGCCGCGGTGCTATCGAAGTACCGGTGCATCTCCAGCCGAACCTGCGGCCGGGCCTCGTGTTCATGGCCGTTCACTTTCCAGATGAGGCCGATGTGAATCGCCTGACGATCGACGCGTGGGACCCCAAATCGGGCACCGCTGAGTTCAAAGCGACGGCCGTACGTGTCGAGCCCGTCGATCGAGCGACGGGGGTGTCGCCATAGATCTCCACGTGATGTCCGCGCAGGCGACCGCCGAAGAGCGGGAAGCCATCGATCGCGCGCTCGATCGACTGGGGGCGACTCGGGACCCGGTCGGAGACCCGGCAGGCCACTCTCACGTTGCCTACGGCGGGTTCCATCTAGCCAGCTCCCAGCGCCACCTGCTCCTGCCGACACTGCTCGCGGTTCAGGATGCTATCGGTTGGGTGAGTGAGGGGGCGCTCGGCTACTTGTCCGAGCAACTGTCTGTCCCTCCGGCAGATGCCTATGGAGTGGCCAGCTTCTACTCGCTGGTTGCCACCGAACCACGGCCGGGCCGGATGGTGCACCTATGTGATGACATCGCCTGCAAGCTGGCGGGTGCTGATGCGATCAAAGCCCGTCTCGAAGCCGCGGCCGGCCCGCCGGGTTCGACATCAGGTAGTGCCGGATGGGTGCCATCACCGTGTGTCGGGCAATGTGAACGCGCTCCGGCCGCCTTCGTCCAGGACACATCAACCGGCGCGAGCACTGCGACCGGTCTGGATCCGACGGGTGCCCTTGCCCTGCTGAGGAAGACTCCCGCTGCAGATGAAGTCGGGCTGTCTGCGCCCCAGGTCGAACGTGGTTCGGGCGGACTCAGGCTCTTGAGCCGGATTGGCACCGTTGCACCGACCCTCGACGGGTATCGGGCTTCCGGCGGATACGTCGCCCTGGCGCGAGCAGTCGCACTCGGACCGTCCGGTGTCGTCGATGAGGTCGTGGCCAGCGGAATTCGGGGCCGTGGCGGGGCGGCTTTCCCGATGGGACTCAAGTGGCGGAGTGCCGCAGACGAGACCGGCCCTCGGTATGTCGTGTGTAATGCAGACGAGTCCGAGCCCGGGACCTTCAAGGACCGGGTGTTGCTCGAAGGCGATCCGTTCGCCGTGATCGAGGCGATGACCATCGCCGGTTTTGCCATCGGCGCCGAGGTGGGATACCTCTACGTCCGGGGCGAGTATCCCGAAGCCACCCGGGTGCTGCAGGGTTCGGTGGATGTGGCGCGCAGCGCCGGCCTGCTCGGTGATGATGTCGGCGACTACGGCTTCGCCTTCGACATCGAGCTCCGGCGGGGCGGAGGTGCCTACATCTGCGGGGAGGAAACCGCGCTTTTCAACTCGATCGAGGGACGGCGCGGTGAGCCCCGCCAGAAGCCTCCTTTCCCGACGGAGGCCGGGCTCTTCGGACGGCCCACGGTGGTGAACAACGTCGAGACCCTGGCCAACGTGCCCCGAATCATCATCGATTCTGGTGCCGGGTACGCGGAGACGGGGACCGCGGAGTCGACTGGCACCAAGCTCTTCTGTATCTCGGGGCACGTGGCGAATCCCGGCGTCTACGAGGTTCCCTTCGGGGCCAGCATCCGCGAGCTGCTCAATCTTGCCGGTGGGCCGACCGGCGAACTTCGCGCCGTGTTACTGGGAGGAGCGGCGGGGGCTTTCGTGGGGCTCGACCAACTCGACGTCGAGCTGACCTTTGAGGCGACGAGGGCGGCGGACATCCCCATGGGATCCGGGGTGGTCATGGCGTACAACACAGCGACCGACTTCTCCGCGATCACCGCACGAATCGCCGAGTTCTTCCGTGATGAGTCCTGTGGCCAATGCGTGCCGTGTCGGGTCGGCACCGTCCGTCAGGAAGAGGCGCTCGGGGCATTCGGCAGTGGTGGCGGCGCTTCGTCGGTCACGCTGCTGGCTGAGATCGATCAGGTGATGCGAGATGCTTCGATCTGCGGGCTGGGCCAGACCGCGGGTTCCGCGATCCAATCGGCCCTGCGTCTCGGGTTGATCGGGGGTAGGCCTTGATCGAGGAACATCTCGCTCCGCCGCGTCGGATCGTGGAGATTGAAGTCGACGGCACCGTCGTGCGGGCCCCGGAGGACATCACGCTGCTCGAGGCGATGCGGCGCGCTGGGAAGGACCAGCCGACGCTGTGTTACCTCGAGAATCTCACGCCGGTCAACACCTGCCGGGTGTGTGTCGTCGAGGTCGAGGGATCGCGCCCACTGGTACCTGCCTGTTCGCGCCGGATCGAGGAAGGAATGGTGGTTTCCACCAAGAGCGATCGAGTGGCCACCAGTCGCCGATTGGTGTTCGAGCTTCTTGCCAGCTCGGTCGATCTGTCGCTGCTTGATGGCGGCACCGTTGAGTGGATGGACCGCTACGGCGTCGACGCTCAGCGGTTTCCCGAGCCGGAAACGGTTGCACAGCCGGTCAAGATCGAGGACGAGTTGTACGTCCGCGACTACGCCAAGTGCATCCTCTGCTACAAGTGCGTCGAGGCGTGCGGCGAGGACGCGCAGAACACCTTCGCCATTCAGGTCGCAGGACGCGGTTTCGCGGCAACCATTTCCACTGAGTTCGATGTCGAGTTGCCTGAGTCTGCCTGTGTCTACTGCGGCAACTGCATTGGCGTGTGCCCCACCGGGGCGTTGATGTTCAAGTCCGAGTTCGACATGCGCGACGCGGGCACCTGGGACGAATCCGCCCAGACGGTCACCCGCACGATCTGCCCGTACTGCGGGGTCGGGTGCAACCTCGATCTCCATGTCCAGGACAACGAGATCATCAAGGTCACGTCACCGCTCGATCACAGCACCACCAACGGGCATTTATGCATCAAAGGCCGGTTCGGGTTCCAGCACGTCCAGCGTCGGGACTAGTCGGCCAGTTCGAACTCGATCATCGGGATCGCTTGCGCTGCCTCGATCCGGGGCACTCCGATGTCTTCGTACCCGACCCCCATGGCTTCCTCGAGACGTTTGGCTGCCTTCGGATGCGCGACCTCGTAGTCCGCGAGCGCCTGGCCCGCCTCTTCGTCGGGAAGGAAGCGTTGTTCGACCCGATGGAGTCGTGACCCGACCCACAGGCCGTGTGCCGGCCGCGCCTTGAGGTTCAGGTACCAGTCCGCACGGGGCCCGGTCCCGGAGCACACTGTGTAGGTATCGCCGTCGCGGACCACCACCTCGAGTGGCGTCTGGTAGATCGCGCCGCTCTTGCGTCCGTAGTGTTCGAGCAGCACGAAGCGGTGGCCGAACATAGACCCGAGCCGCAGCCGGAAGATCCAGCGAGGCATGCCCAGAAACCACTTGAAGAGGCCGGTTGGTTTCTGCTTGAAGGTGAACTGATCGCGCAACTTCATGCCGCCAGAGTAGGGAGTGCAGGCCAGCGTTGTTGCGTACGGCGGTCGATATTCCCGCTCGCTACGCCAGCACAGGGGAGTCGCGGTTCAGGAGGCGCGGACCAACGAAACGGCCTGGTCGAGGTCGAGCGCCGCGCCGCGGGTGGTGGCATCTCGATACGCGTCGCTGCCCATCTCGCGCTCTACGAACTCGCGGATCCGGATGTAGTCGGGCTCGTCGGCAGGTTGCGGGCGGATGCCCATCCGAGCGAATACCGAGTCCGCGTGCCCGATGGCCAGGGCTCCGGTCTCCAGGTCGCCGCGCAGGGCGATCTGTTCCCCCAGACTCAACAAGGAGTGCGCGGTCTGCGCCGTGAACTGCTGGTCGAGAGAGAGCTCGAGCGACTCGCGCAGGAGTCGTTCCGCCTCCTCATCGTCGCCGAGATGGTGGGCAATGAGTCCAAGATTGTGCGTCACCATGGCGACGCGCCTCAGCTCGCCGGCTTCTCGGGACAGCTCGAGTCCCTCTTTTTGGAGATTCCAGGCAAGCTCGTAGTTGCCTTGGGCGCGCTCGAGCTCTCCGAGCATGTTGAGTGCCTGGGCTTCGTGAGCAGTCGCGCTGACGCCCCGCGCGAGTTCGAGGCCTTCGTTGACGGCGTGTCGGGCGCCATCGATGTCCGTACCCAGTAGCTCGCGGGAACCGGCGGTCCAGATGAGAGCCAGCGCCTGCCGTGCCGGATCGCCCGTCTGCTCGTACAGCGTGACTGCCTTGTGAAAGAGAGCGTCGCTGTCGGACCGGTAGCCAAGATACGAATGGAACCCTGCCGTCAGATAGACGCCCGCCTGGAGGTGGGGACCGGCATCGGCGACTTCGGCCATCGCTTGGCGAACCCAGTGTCCCATCTCACGATCGTGGCCCTGGTAGAACCAGAAATCCCGAAGCCCGGCGACGATTTCCAGACCCTTCCCGGTAGCACCCGGCCCGAAGGACCATTCCAGCGCCGCGACCAGATTGGGTCGTTCCTCTTCGAGGCGCACATTCCAGTTTGCCTGATTGGGGCCTCGCAATTCCTGCTCGGCGGCACGCGCCATGGCAGCGAAGTAGTCCGCGTGGCGTCCCCGAAGATCCACGTACGTGCCGGTGCTCTCCAGAGCGTTGCGAGCGAACCAGAAGATGGTGTCGAGGAGGTGGATTCGAATATCTCCCGTTCCACCCTGGCCGATGCGAATCAGGCTCTTGTCGGCGAGCGCCTCAATTCCGGTGGTGGCATCGAGGTCCAGGCCGTCCATGCACACCTCTTCCGCCGCCTGTAGCGACCGGCCGCCCTTGAAAATGGCAAGGCGTCGGAACAGTTTCTGCTCGTCATTGTCGAGGAGGGTGTAGCTCCACGCGACCGTATCGAGGAGGGTGCGCTGCCGCTCGGGCGCGTCGATGGGCCCCGCACCGAGCGCCCCCTGGTCCGTTTCCAGCCGTATCCGCAGCTGGCTCGGGGTGAACAGGCGGATACGTGCGGCGGCCAGTTCAATCGCCAGAGGCAGCCCATCGAGCCGCCGACAGATGGCCGCCACTTCGGGCCCATTCGTCTCATCGATCGTGAATCCGGGCCGAGCGGCGGCAGCCCGTTCCTCGAAAAGGCGGATCGACTCGACGTTGGCGAGTGCCTCGATGTTGTCGTTCATCGATGGCTCGGGTAACCCCATGGGGTCTAGCGGAAGATGGTGTTCCGCTCGCAGCCGGAGGATCTCACGACTGGTGGCGAGCAGGTGGAGGTCGGCAGACAGCTCCAGGAGCGCACCGATGTCCGGCGAAGCCCCGATGACATGCTCGAGGTTGTCGAGCACGATGAGATACCTGCGTCCCGCAACGTGTCGGTCGATCACCTCAGGGAGGGACAACGCGGATCGGTCCTGGAGCCCGAGTGCATCGCCGACGGCCGGCAGCACACCGTCGGCGTCGCCAACGCTGGCGAGCGCCACGAAAGTGACGTGATCGAAACGAGCCGTGAGTTCCGCAGCAGCTTGCAGCGCGAGCCGGGTCTTGCCGGTGCCTCCGGGTCCGGTGAGTGTCACGAGGCGGTGTTGGGTCACGAGGTTCACAACATCCGCCAGTTCGCGACGGCGGCCGACGAAGGAGGTCACCTGGACGGGAAGGTTGTGGCTGCGTTCGTCGAGGACCCGAAGCGGGTCGTATGACGCCTCTGGGTCGCCGAGCTGGTAGATCAATTCGGGTTCGAGGAGGTCTCGGAGCCGGTGTTCGCCGAGGAATTGCATATCGATGTCTCTCTTGGGGAGGAGTCGACGGGTCGTCTCGGAAATGAGAACCTGCCCACCGTGCCCGGCATCTGCCAGCAGTGAGGTTCGGTTCAGGGTCGGCCCGAAGTAATCGCCACCGCGGGCTTCAGCCGGGCCGGTGTTAATGCCCATACGTACCCGGATGGGATTCACGCTTGCCGGCCAGGGCTCGGATTCGAGGGCGGCGCGCAGGGTCAGGGCAGCTCCCGCCGCTGCAGCGGCGTTGGAGAACACGGCAAGGCTGCCGTCACCCGTGGACTTGACGACCTCGCCTCCAGCAGCGGCGACCGCGTCGGCGGTCAGCTCGTCGTGCCGACGGACGGCCTGAGCCATGGCCTCGTGGTCGGTTTCCCAACGCGCGGTGCTGCCTTCGATGTCGGTCAACAGGAATGTGAACGTCCCCGTGCGTATCGCCTGGACCACCGATCTGCACCTCCGGTGGGGAACGCTACCGGACGCGTGACGACGACGCCCACGTTCTTGCGTCCCGGTCGGGACCTTGCCGAGAGGTACACACGACAGAGAAGTGTGGTCACCCTCCCTGTGCTTACATCGTTGCCGGCGATGGGTACCGCCGCTGGAGGCGAGACCAGGAGAGGCGAGGCACCTAACCTCTCGGGATGGAATCCACCACGCCCCGCGCGATCGTTCGGTACGGCCGCGATGGCTCGAGTTTGACCGTCGAGACCGGTAGCGACCTGCTGATGACCGAATCACCGGTGGAGTTCCGGTTGGCTGACGTACCGATCGCGGTGCTGATGCGGACGCCGGGGGAGGATGAGGCACTCGGCCTGGGGTTCGCGATCACCGAAGGTATTGTGCTTGGCCCGGGAGAGGTCGATACCGTCACTGCAGTCCCCGGAAGTGATCAGGGGGACCGCTGGCAAATCCGGCTGGCCCCAGGAGTGCAGGTTGATCCCGAGCAGTTCCGCCGCAACCTCTACACCTCGTCGTCGTGCGGTGTGTGCGGCAAGGCGTCGATCGATGCCGTTCGCGTCGCGGTTCCGGAACTTCCTACGGGACCGAGCCTCGGCCCCGAGCTCCTGCTGGGGCTGCCCGACGCGATGTATGCGGCGCAGACCGGTTTTCGACGCACCGGCGGTCTCCATGCCGCCGCACTGTTCTCACCCGACGGGGAGCTCGAGGTGCTGGCCGAAGACGTGGGTCGGCACAACGCCGTCGACAAGGTGGTCGGCCACGCGGCACGGTTCCAATGGCCGATCGGCGAATCGATCCTCCTCGTGTCTGGCCGAGTGTCGTTCGAGATGGTGCAAAAGGCCGGAGTCGCGGGCATACCCGTCGTGTGCGGGGTATCGGCTGCGTCATCGCTCGCAGCCGAACTCGGAGATGAGTTGGGGATGACGGTGATCGGTTTCCTACGCCCGGGGGGCTTCAATGTCTACGCCGGAGACCACCGACTGGTTTGACCTCCCCCGCTTGTAGCATCGTCCCATGGCTATCGACATCGCAGGCTTCATCACCTATTTGAAGGATCACGCCGTCGAGCACGGGTTTCACGTGCACGACGAACGACACTTCATCGAAACGTTCTCCCTTCGTCAGGCGTGGGAGGTAGATGTTCACCCCGAGTCTGCATGCGATGGGCCACTCGACCTCAACCTGGCGTTCGACGTCGAGCCTCGGGTCCTCCTTGCGCTGGAGGATCAGGTAGCAGCGATGGAGGACGACTACTCGCAGCCGGAAGGTGACTTTCGGCTCCCCCTGCTGTTCAACTGGAACCTTCCGAAGCTCAACGATCCCCCCGATCTGGTGGTGCTTGCCGCCGAAGTGGCGGGAATCGGGGGCCCCGACCTGCCGATCGAGGTCTCGACGGTCGAATCTACGGGAGCGCTGTCTACGGGGGCGGACGTGCGGCTCGCCATCACGGGTCGGGTGGAGGTGTCGCTGGTCGATGTGATGATGGGCCAGGAGAAGATGTGCGACACCTTGGACCGGTGCCGCGACGTCAGCG
>CAYNHF010000024.1:0-63537 GCA_964397045.1 uncultured Acidimicrobiaceae bacterium
CTGGGGGACGTCGCGCTCCACCAATTCCAGCGGGCGGGCTGCCGCCGGTCTCGGTTGGGACAGCTGCTGGAAGCGCGCCACGCCCCAACGATACCCGACCCTGCGGGCGGTGAGGAGGGCTTGACTTGCCGACGCGCAACATATATGTTGCATATCAACGCGCAACACCAATGTTGCACATTTCGAGGGGCAGGATGACATCGACTGATTCGATCGAGCGGAGCATGCTGGTGCCTCATTCCATTGAAACCGTGTGGGAGGCGATCACAAGCGCTGCCGCATTGGCGCAGTGGTTCGGGGACTCCGCAGACATTGAACTCCGGCCGGGGGGACGGGCCAGTTTCGGTTGGTCCGAGTACGGGGACAAGATCTCCGCACAGGTCGAGGTCGTGGCTGCGCCGCACACGTTTGCCTTCCGGTGGGCAACCGTCGGTGGAGTACCGCTCGACGAGTCTCCCTCGACCCTGGTTACCTTCTCCCTCGCAACGCAGGAGGGCCATACGCTGGTCACCGTGGTCGAGACCGGGTTTGCCTCGCTTCCAGAAGACCTGCGGAATGAGTCACTGGAAGAGAACACGTCTGGCTGGAAGGCAGAGTTCGAAGATCTCGAAGCGTATTTGCGGAGCGCTTCGCAGTGACGGCGCAGGCTGCCACCGCCACTTTCCGGGCGCTGGCCGATCCCATTCGCGTCGACATCATCGAACGAGTTGCCGCGGGCCGCGAGGTGACGGCGACTGCACTCGCAACCGAGCTTCCCATCACCCGGCAGGCAGTCGCGCGGCACCTCGTGACGTTGGAAGCGGCAGGGCTGGTCTCCGGGGAACGCCTGGGTAGGGAGACCCGCTATCAGGTCGCAACTGCTCCATTGGTCGACGCCGCCGACTGGCTCGAGACTCGCGCCGTGAGTTGGGATCTAGCGTTGCTGCGACTGTCTGCTCATCTGGATCGACAAGCTGCCGGTGAGGTCGCGGACTCGTGACCGGTCTTCTCAGCGCTCGGCTCGCAGGTGAGCTACTGAGCGACCGGTCCGCCGGTGAGGCGCCGGCTACGTGCCCTTGTAGTTCAGGATTTGATGCAGCTCGGTGTCGATCGCTACCAGATCGGACTGTTCGCCCATCACGCGGTCGATGTTCTTGTATGCGCCCGGTGCTTCGTCGACCAGGCGGGCAGCACGCTCGACCAACCAGGTCTTGCCCTTCATGTCGGAGGCGAGTTGGGCAGCGGTGAAGGTCTTCTTCGCCTGGGTCCGGCTCATGGCGCGACCGGCGCCGTGAGCCGAGGAATCGAATGAGGCGGGGTTGCCAAGTCCGCGGACGATGAAGGAACTGGTGCCCATGGAGCCGGGGATCACGCCCCAATCACCAACTCTCGCTCGAATCGCCCCCTTGCGGGTGATCCAGAGATCCTTGCCGTGGTGGCGTTCTTTGGCGGTGTAGTTGTGGTGGCAGTTGATCCTGCGCTTCTCAGCCGGACGTCGCCTCAGTTCCCTTGCCAGCGCGTCGAGGACGGCGTCCATCATCGCCTCGCGGTTGGCGAGGGCGTAGTCCTGCGCCCAGAGAAGGTCACGCATGTAGGCTTTGAATTCGGGCGTTTGCTCCACGAAGTAGGCCAGGTCGCGGTCCTCCAGGTCAATCAGTCGGCGCTTCATGTCGGCCTTGGCGATGGCAATGTGACGTTGTGCCAACTGGTTGCCGGCTCCCCGCGAACCTGAGTGCAGCACAACCCACACGCTGTCATCTCCATCCAGGCATACCTCTACGAAATGGTTGCCCGATCCGAGCGATCCGAACTGCGAGACCGCCCTGTCTGCCAGATCGAATCGACGAACCGAGTCGTTGGGATGTGCCGCGAACCAGCGGGCACCTCTTCCAACGTCTGTGCCGCCTGGTTTGTGACCCTTGCCCACACCCGCAGGCACCTTCCGTTCGACCCGGCGCAACAGGCTCCGCAGGTCATCGGGTAGATCAGCCGAATCGAGATCAGTCTGCACCGCGATCATGCCGCACCCGATATCAACGCCCACGGCCGCCGGGATGATGGCTCCCTGCGTGGGGATGACGGAACCGATCGTGGCCCCAAGCCCGAGATGCGCGTCCGGCATCAGGGCGATGTGGTTCACGATGAACGGCATGCGGGCGGTGCGCTCCGCCTGCGCTGCGGTCGGTTCATCGAGGTCGGTGGCCCAGGTGAGGACCCGACCGGATGCTGACTTGGTTGGCATCGACAGCTCCTACAGGATCAACGCTAACTGCTCGGCGGCGCTGAGTGCACTGGTAGCCTGCCCCTCATGTCTCGGGCGCTTGTGCTCAATGCCAGCTACGAGCCACTCTCCGTGGTTCCGGTGCGGCGCGCGCTCGTTCTGGTGTTACGAGAACGGGCGGACGTGGTTCAGTCGAACGGCCACCTCTGGCGGTCGGAGACCATCGAGATGGCGGCGCCGTCCGTCATCCGCCTCCGTCACTACGTACGGGTGCCGTTTGGGCGAAGAGTCCCCCTCAACCGCAAGACCGTGTTTCTCCGTGACGAATCCAGGTGTCAGTACTGTGGCAAGTCGGCTGAGAATATCGATCACGTGGTCCCGAAATCCCAGGGAGGCAAACACACCTGGGAGAACGTTGTGGCCGCCTGTCGGCGCTGTAATTCCCGCAAGGGTGGTCGGACTCCGTCTGAAGCCGGCCTCATTCTCAAGCGGCGGCCTGCGGCTCCGCGCCGCCAGAGTTGGATCGCGGTAGCGATGGGAGCGAGACCGGATCCCGAATGGGCGCCGTACCTCGGCCTGGCGTGACCGGGTTCGTCTAGTCGGCTTCGCGGAGCAGCAACACCGGTACCGTCGACCGTCGGGTGACCTTGGCGCCGGTTGAACCGAGAAGGCCCTCGAACCGACCCTGGCCGTGGGAGCCGATCACGACGAGGTCGATCTCTCGACTGCGGATCTCTCCGATGATCGTGGCCGCGGCGTTTTCGCCCTCCAGCGACTCGGACGCGCAGGTGATCCCGGCTTCCACGAGCGCATCGACGATCGGGGCGCACACCGCGACTTCACGACTCGTCAGATATTGGGCGACAATCGCATCGTCCCCCGGATAGCCGATCGAAGGGTCTGAGCCACCGCCGCTCACGCCAACGTATTCGGCGTCTGTAGCGACCGAAGGCCCGGGCTGTTCGCCGAAATCGCTGCGCAGATCGCGCAGCAGCGTGCGTGGAATCTCAGTGACCGTGATGACGGTGACCGTATCGTCCTTGGCCAGCGGGGCGATGTAGCTCACGACCTGGCTGGGTTCGAGTTTGCCGTCGGTAGCGACGAGCACGTGCACAACGAGACCTCCCGGTGTTCTGCGCTTACCGAGAGCCAGGCTAGGCCGTCAGTTCGTGTCTCGCTTGATCTGTTCGAGCATGGGTACCGAGATGCCGGCCGAGTCTGCATGTCCAAGGGCACGGTCCAGCCTGCTGGGGGCGCTTCTTCCGGTGGCCTGGTGCTGGGGATCCGCAGCGATGGCCTGGACCATCCCGGCGATCAGCAGCTCGGAATCGAGGTCCTCTCCGCACAGCCAGTACTGGAGAGCCAACACGTCTGTTGCCACCGCCCGCGCCAGCGTCTCGTGGTGCTCCCAGAGTTCCCCTACCGTGCCGCCCGTCACCAGGCCCGCGATGTTGACGGTGAGGATGTAGAGGTTCTTTCGCACCAGTTCAAACAGCAGGTCTCTGTCTGCAATCGCGGCCGCAGGGATGCCGATACCCGCCAACGCTGATGAGACCGTCGCCGCGCAAGGGCCCGCAACCGGCGTTGGAATGATGACCTTGACGTCCTGGCCGGGCTTCTTCTCGAACCACACCGCCGCGACCGTGGGCTCCGTGATCCCGTGGCGCACCCAGTCGCGTGGCAGCAGCTCATTTTGCAGGAGACCAACCCGGTCCTTCCATGGATCCGGGACCGCGGCCAGCGCCGGGTCGAGGTCGGCTTCGCCCACGGTGACCAGCACCAACTCCGGTAGGGCAATGGCCGCAGCCAGCTCATCGAGCGGGGTGCCACGGAGCGCGGGATAGACGGGCGAGCCGCCCTTCAGGAATGCGCGGCCGAAGACTCCGCCCATTTCTCCTACTCCGACGAGGACGATGGGTGATGATTGTGAGGTCATGGGTGGGAACCTACTAGCCGTCGATACGCGGTCTGCCGCGTAGGGTGACGCGATGGAGTGGTCGAGCGGTGAGGTTCCGGCAGGCCTCGAGTGGCTGGGATCCTCGACAGAGGCCCTGGCGTGGTTCGGTGCCCCTCCCCGGCCTCGTTGAGGAGCTTGCCGCGTGTTGGTCGCTCACGATTGGGCCGGCCTACCACGACAGCCACGTGTCGCTCGTCCTGCAGGTTGAGGATCCTGGGGCTCGATCGGGAACGGGCCAGGCTCTGGGCAGTCGCGCACACAGTGGAATGGGGGATCGAGGCAGATCGGGCGCTGCCGCGCCATGTCGAGACGGCACGCTGGCTGCTCGCTGCCGGTTGACGCTGTGCCATTCGACATAGACTTCCACCATGTCGTGCCCTGCCCTCCTACATGTCGTGATCACAGGACTGATGGGATCAGGCAAATCCACCGTTGGCCCGATCGTCGCCGAGCGGCTGGGCCGTCCGTGGAGTGACTCCGATGCAGCGATCGAACGCGAAGCGGGGCAAACGGGGCGCGAGGTGGCGCTGGCCGAGGGGGTGCCATCCCTCCATGCAATGGAAGCGGCGCACCTCCTCGCGGCGCTGAAGGAGCCAACACCCGCGGTGATCTGTGCGGCACCATCTGTGCTGGAAGACACGAAGTGTCTCGAGGCGCTCGAGCGCGGCGCGGCCACCCTCTTCCTCGACGTTGCTCCAGCAGAGCTGGAGCCTCGCCAGGCCTCCGGTGAACACCGCCGCAGCCTGGCGGCTCCGCTGACGACGCTGACGGAGATGCGCCACCGTCGTCTCGAGGCGGTCCGTGCGGTCGGCGGGGCAGGGTGGAGTGCGGTGGTGCCGCGCCGGCACGTGTCGCCGACCTCGTCCTGCAGGCGCTGGCTGCACCATCGAACGAGGACGCCCAGCTTTCGAAAGCACCCACCATGGACTGCTCGGGACGGTGATCGAGGTTCATCTAGAGGCGTCGAGCGAAGCCGCCGCGTCACACGCCGACGAGCTCATCATCGCCCGACACGCTTCTTCCACGTAGCGCCGATGTTCACGGCAGTATGGTGCGGAAGGTCCGACGAACGGCCCGAATAGGAGCACGAGCATGGAGATACGGGATCTTTCCGACGAGCAGCGGCTGATGCGCCGGACCACTCGGGACTTCGTCGATCGGGTGGTGATTCCTTTCATCAGCGACAATCGAGCGCGGGAGTGGTCGATGGATCCCGAGGGGAGGCTGGCGCCGCAGATTCTGGATGAGGCCGATCGGGCCGGGTTGCGCAGCCTGGGGGTACCAGACAAGTACGGCGGTGTCACCCTCGATCCTGCTTCCGAGGCTCTGACGTTCGCCGTTATTGCGATCGAACTGGCCCGGGGTGATGTTGGGCTGGCAGACAAGCTGGCGCAGAATTGGAAGATCGCGGTTCTCTTGCGCGAACTGGCACCCGAGCACCTTCAGGATGTGTGGTTCCCCCGCTACATGGACGACCCTCAGTTCCTCATGGCGCACTGTCTCACCGAGCCGAAAGGCGCATCCGATCGTTGGCTGCCGTACAACGAGCCCGAGGCAGCCATGGATACCAAAGCAGCTCTGGAAGATGGCGAGTGGGTGATCAACGGTCGCAAGCACTTCATCAGCAACGGCTACGACGCCTCGCTTTATGTGGTGTATGCCAACACCAAGCCCGGGGCGGGGATCTTGGAGAGCACGAGCAGCTTCCTCGTGCCGCGCGATACCCAGGGCCTGGAGGTAGTTCGCTGCAACGAGACCATCGGCGGGCGCTACATGAACAATGGAGAGATTGCCTTCGAGGACTGTCGGATACCTGAGAATCATCTACTTGCCCGCGACGACGCCCTCGGCAAGGCGGGAGTGTATTTCCGCCCTGGCAAGATCCTCCAGGCAGCCAAGAACCTCGGTATCGGAGTAGCGGCATACGAGGACACGGCCCGCTGGGTGCAGGAGCGGGTTCAGGGAGGACGGCTCCTCATCAAGCACCAGGCAGTTGCGGTTCGCCTGGCTCAGATGGCGGTGAAGCTCGAGGCGGTCGGGGCGCTGCTTCGTCAAGCCGCCACGGCGGTGGACTCCGATGCCGCAGACGCCAACCAGCTGTGCAACATGACCAAGGTGTTCACCGCCGAGGAGGTGTTCGAGGTCTGCACCCAGGCGATGGAGCTACACGGAGGCTTCGGGGCAATGATCGAGTTGGGCATCGAGAAGTACCTGCGTGACGCTGCGGTGTATCTCCACATGGATGCCACGACCGACATCAGCTTGTTCAAGATCGTCAAGGCCATGTTCCCGGAGACGGCCGGCGCCTATGCCGGTCCCGAGTAGGCCCGGCAGTCTTCTTCTTTCAGATCCAGCTGAGGGCGGGGAACGCCAGACCGCACCCCGCCCGGAAGCCGCAAAAACGCGGCGCCGCCGGCGAGGCAGCGGCATCTCCAGAGGGTCGGTAGCAAGCGCGGGACCAATCTGTGCTCCGGACTGCGGTGTACGAGAACCTGCACCGCAGTCAATCGCGCCGTCCTCGATCGAGCTTCCCGGGTCCGCTGGCTCCACGCCACCCCAACCGCAATCGAAGCCGCGGCCGAACCCGCCAACAAATCGATGCCGTCTCACCGCCGGAGCGGTCGTCCCATGAATTGAGGGCCTGGTGGTATCTCGGGGGGCGAGAAGATTGACAGGTGGGGAGGAATGGTGCAGAGTGGGGCCCCGTGGGAGATGACTGGCGAGTGACGGAGTCGGTGACGCGTGTTTTTGGGTGAGTATCAGCACTCGATGGACGACAAAGGTCGTGTCGTGTTGCCGCGCAAATTCCGGGATCAGCTCGAATCCGGCTGCGTGGTTACTCCCGGGCAGGAGAACTGCCTCTATGTCTTCACCAGGAAACAGTGGGAAGAAGAGGTGGCTCGGGTGAGTCGCCTCCCCCGCACCAACAGGCGGGCCAGAAACTACGCTCGCTCCTTCTTTGCTGGAGCGAGCGATCAAATGCTGGATCGGCAGGGAAGGGTCCAGCTCACGGAGAAGCAGCGAAGCTTCGCCGGTCTACACAAGGACGTGACCGTCGTGGGGGTTGCCGAGAGGGTGGAACTCTGGGCTCCCGAAGCGTGGGAAGCGGTCGCGGCCGAGGCCGACGAGTACTTCGCTCAGATCGAAGACGAGTTGAGCGATGGAGACGGGATCTGATGTGGATGCCGGTTCCCACAGCCGAGCTCGTGAGAAACGTACCAACGGGTCCTGGCACATCGTCAGCCCCCCGGATGCCAAGTGGAAGGCCCCTTACTCCGCCCGCTTCCATTTCGGCGCCAGCGCTCCGGGGGGCTGACCATGGGTCAGACTCCAAACGCGAAGGATCGGCCCTATCACCGCGGGGTGATGATTCCGGAAGCGGTGTCGCTGCTGGCCGCAGCGCCCCCAGGCTTGGTGGTGGACGCCACCTTCGGTGGCGGTGGCCACACGGAAGCCCTGCTGTTGGCTCGTCCGTCCGACTCGGTTCTCGCAATCGACCGGGATCCAGACGCGATAGCCAACGTCCCGCCGGAGCCCCGGCTCCGCTTCGTGGCGGGCAATTTCGACGAGCTCAAGCACCTCCTGGAAATCTCCACAGGCCGGGACCAAGAGCCGCATGAACCTTGCGAGGACGTTGGTCACAGCCAGCGTGTGGCTGGAGTGCTATTCGACCTTGGCGTTTCGTCCCACCAGCTGGATGTCGCTGCCAGAGGGTTCTCCTATCGGAACCAGGGTCCGCTCGATATGCGCATGGACCCAAACAGCACTCTCAGCGCAGCGGACCTCGTCAATGAGTCCAGCGCCGTCGAGCTGGAACGAATCTTCCGCCGCTGGGGTGAGGAGCGATTCGCCAGACGGATCGCGCAGCGGATCGTTGCCGAGCGCCCGATCACAGACACCACCCACCTTGCGGGCGTCGTCGCCGACGCGGTCCCGGCAGCTGCCAGACGCCGCAGGCATCCCGCTCGCCGCGTCTTCCAGGCGCTCCGCATCGAGGTCAACGACGAACTCGGAGCGCTCGAGCATGGCCTCGAAGCTGCCATCGGAGCCCTCATACCGGGAGGTCGAGTCGTGGTGATCGCATACCATTCGCTCGAAGATCGGTTGGTGAAGCGCCGCCTCGCCTCCGGAGCGACCGGTTGCACGTGTCCGCCGGATCTTCCGGTCTGTGGATGCGGGACAACTTCCGAGTTGCGGCTGCTCACACGGGGCGGAGTGCGTCCCACCCCAGCTGAGATCGAAGCAAACCCGAGAGCGCGCAGCGCGACCCTGCGTGCGGCGGAGGTGATCGCAGGATGACTGTTGCGTCTCGCTCTCGTGCCGAATCCGACGTCAGGTTCCAGGTCACCCGCGGCGAGGGGAAGGTGCGACCAAGGCTGCAGCCGTGGATCGTCTTCGCGTTGACCGTGATCGTGGCGTTTTTTGGCCTCATCTACTCACGGATCTCGCTCGATCAGTCGGCGTTCGTGCTCGAGGATCTCGAGCAGATAATTGCCGTTGAAGAGGCGCGCCACTGGGACCTGCGGGTTGAAGTTGCCCGCCTCCAGAGCCCGGAGCGCATCACCCGGGTCGCCCAGGAGATGGGCATGATCTACCCGGCAGAACTCGCTGCACTCGAAGTCGAAGGCGTCGACGCCGCGGAACTTGATCCCGAGTATCGGTGGGCGCAGCTCAAAGCGCTGCTCACCGCACAGCCGTGAGTGTCTCACCGATGAGGATCTCGAACATCGGTACGCGACCGCAGCTGGATGTCGCGCCGACTAGGACCCGGCCGGGCCCTCCGGAAACGGAGGGCGCGGCCAACCCGGGGCGGAGGAGCAGGATGCTCTCCCCGCCGGGATCACCAACAGGGAGAGAATGAAATGGGTTGGCCGATCGCTGGCGGCCTGAGAGGTCTCGGCTTCTCGGACGACGAGGAGAAATAGAGTGGCGCGTCCCCAGTGGCGCGTGCTCGATGTCCGACTCGCACTGGTCGGCGTCGTACTTGTCGCCGCCTGGATCGGGATCGGACTCCGCCTGGTCGACGTGCAGGCGCTACAGGCCGATGAGTACGCAGCCCAGGGTCTCGACCAGCGGGTGCGCCAGGAGGCGCTTCCGGCGGCCAGGGGCACCATCTTCGATCGCGACGGTGTGGAGCTGGCACTGACCATCAAAGCCGTCACCGTCGTCGCCGACCCCTCTCTGGTGGAGGATGCCCTCGCCGCCGCAGAGCTGCTCTCGCCGCTGCTGGGCGTGGACCGCGACGAGCTGCAATCCAAGCTTTCGGCCCCCGGCTCCCGATTCGCCTATCTGGCGCGCCGCCTCGAGCGGAAGGACACCGAGGAAATCGAGTTTGCTGTCGAAGAAGCCGGTATCGCCGGCATCTTCTTCCGAGACGAGTTCAAGCGGGTCTATCCGGCAGGGGCCCTGGCTTCCCAGCTGGTGGGATTCGTCCAGGATGACGAAGGGATCGGTCTCGAGGGTCTCGAGTACCAGTACGACGAGGAACTCGCCGGCGAGCCGGGAGTCAGACTGATCGAACGCGACCCCTATCGGAATCCGATCCCGCAGGGGCAACTGCTGGTGGAGCCTCCTCAGCACGGTGCCGACATGGTCTTGACGATCGACCGCGAGATCCAGTTCATCACAGAACAGGCACTCATCGGGTCGCTCGCGGAGAACGGAGCGCTCGCCGGCACCGCCGTCGTTATCGAGGTCGCGACCGGCGAGGTTCTTGCCATGGCGACTGTACCGACATACGACCCGAACGACCGGTCACGGGTCGATGCCGACTGGTTCCGCAACCGCGCCGCCAGCGACATGTACGAACCCGGGTCGACTCTGAAGGTGGTCACCATCGCGGCCGCACTCGAGGAAGGGAAGGTCGAGCCGTCAACCGAGTTCGTGCTTCCTGCCGAATTGGCGATCGAGCTGGAGCCGGAGCCGAAGGTGTACACGGATGTTGGCCGCCGGACCGCTGAAGCCATGACCGTGGCCGAAATCGTCTCGCGCTCTTCGAACATCGGGACGATCATGATTCAGCAAGAGATCGGCAACCAACTCCACCATCAGTACCTCGAAGCTTTCGGCCTCGGGAAGCAGGCGTCGGGCGATCTTCCGGGCGAGGCCACCGGTCGGTTGCGCGCGGTCTCGGACTGGTGCGAGACCACCTGTGGTCCTTCCACTGCAATCGGCTATCGAGTCGACGTCACCCCGCTGCAGATGGCTGCAGTCTTCGCGGCCATCGGAAACGACGGGGTCTGGGTTGAGCCTCATGTCGTGCGCGAGGTAATCCATGCCGACGGTGCCCGCGATGTATTCCAACCACTGCGCCGGCCGGTGGTTTCCGAACAGACCGCAGTCACACTCCAGCGCATGTTGCAGGGTGTGGTCGAGGCGGAGCTGGGAACCGGAAAGCGGGCTCTGGTCGCTGGATACAGCGTGGGTGGCAAGACGGGAACAACAGAAAAGTACCTCGTCGATGAGGGTGTGTACTCCGACGAAGACCGGATCGCCAGCTTCATCGGCATCGCCCCGGCACAAAACCCCAGGGTGGCGATTGCAGTTGTGCTCGACTCTCCACACGGCGAGGCAGCAGACGGCAACGACCTGAAATTCGGCGGCGTGTCCGCGGCTCCGGTGTTCAGTCGCATCGCGGAGGCGGCGCTGCATCGACTGGGGGTTTCGCCTGATGTCCGTTGACGGTGTCACCCTCAGGTCGGTCGCTGCAGCTATCGGTGCCGACCCCCCGGAAGCGGACGTCATCGTGTCCGCCGTGCACCACGACTCTCGCCGCGTCGAGCCTGGGTCTCTGTTCGTCGCGATCGTCGGATCGCGATCGGACGGTCACGAACTTGTTGCTGATGCGGTTGCTGCCGGGGCGGTCGCCGCGGTGGTTCAGCGGCCGGTGGCGGCCGCCGTCCCGCAGCTCGTCGTTGTGGACAGCAGGGCAGCGCTGCCACGCGCCTCCGTCCACGTGTACGGGAATCCGGCTGCACACCTGAATGTGGTCGGCATCACCGGCACCAACGGGAAGACAACCGTCACCCACTTCCTCGAGGCGATCGTGACGGCAGCCGGAGGAGTTCCCGGGGTCGTCGGCACCCTCGGAGCCAGGATCGCGCGCCGACCGGTCCCACTGGACCGCACTACACCAGAGTCGAACACCGTCCAGCGGTTGCTGGCCGGCATGGTCGAGGCCGGCGTCACCGTCGCTGCCCTCGAGGTTTCGTCCCACGCTCTCGCCATGGGCCGAGTCGACGGCATGCGATTCGACGTGGTCGCGTTCACCAACCTCTCGCAAGATCACCTCGACTTCCATCACACGATGGAGGAATACTTCGCGACCAAGGCCGAACTCTTCACGCCCGAACGCGCTGCCAAGGCGGTGGTGTACGTCGACGACCTGTGGGGACAACGTCTGGCAGGGATGACGCAGCTGCCGATAACCACCGTCGGGTCTTCTACCGAGTGCGACGTTTGGGTGAGCCACATCGAAGGTGCTCAGGACCAAACCAGCTTCACGCTCCATGCTGGCGCCGCCGAGATTGCAGTGGTGATGCCGCTGATCGGCCGCTTCAACGTGGCCAATGCTGCGGTGGCTGCGGCCTCGGCTCTCGAGGTTGGGATCGATCTCGATTCGATCGGAGCCGGTCTCGCGAAGCTGAAGCCGGTAGCGGGACGTCTCGAGGTGATCGCGGCCCCCGTGCCCTTCACTGTGGTGGTCGACTACGCCCACACGCCCGAAGCGATCACAGCGGTGATTGGCGAGATGCGCTCGATGCTCGGCGGTCGAGTGATCGTGGTCGTCGGAGCGGCCGGTGACCGCGATCGGGACAAGCGGCCCCTGATGGGCCAGGCCGCCGCGGCAGCCGACGTCGCGGTGCTCACGTCTGACAATCCCCGCTCCGAGGATCCCGCTGCGATTCTCGCTCAGGTAGTGGCAGGCGCGACCGCGACCGGAACTCGTTCCGACGCAGCCTGCATCATTGAAGTCGACCGCCGCCGCGCGATTCGTGCGGGTCTCGAGGCGGCAGCCCCCGGCGATGCCGTCCTGATTCTGGGGAAGGGCCACGAGACCGGTCAGGAGTTCGCTGGGGGAAGGATCGAGCCATTTGACGACCGCGAGGTCGCACGAGATGAGCTGGCAGCTCTCTCGAGGGTGGGTGGCGCATGACCCTCGGCTGGACGCTGGCAGACGTGGCTAACGCAACCGGCGGATCGCTCCGCGGCGACTCCTCAACGGCGATCGCCGCGGTCGGGATCGATTCGCGCAGCGTGGCATTTGGCGAGCTGTTTGTGGCAGTGACGGGTGACCAATTCGACGGGCACGACTTCGTTGGGCATGCCTTGGAGCAGGGTGCCGCAGCCGCGGTGGTCTCCGCACCCGATCGGCAGGGATGGAATCCCATCGTTCGGGTCGCAGACACCCAAGCGGCGCTCCGGGACTTGGCCGCGGCGCGGCGATTGGAGTTGACAATGCCGGTGGTCGCGGTGACCGGCAGCACTGGGAAGACCTCGACGAAGGACTTGCTGGCAGCCGCCCTCCCAACCTGCTGGGCATCGCCGCGTTCGTACAACAACGAGTTTGGGGTCCCGCTCACGGTACTGGCAACACCGGACGGCGCAGGCTATCTCGTAGTCGAGGTCGGCTCGCGAGGGGCGGGACACATCGCTTGGCTGATGCCCGCGGTGCGGCCGGATGTGGCGATCGTCACCAATCTTGGGGTGGTGCACCTCGAGACATTTGGCACGGTTGCACAGCTCGCGGCGGCCAAGTGGGAGCTGGTCGAGTCGCTCGGCGCGGGCGGGATTGCGGTCGTCCCTATCGATGATTCGCGGTTGCACCAGAGTCACCGGGGCCGGACCGTGACCTTCGGCGAGTCACCGCGTGCTGATGTAGCAGTTGCCGGAATCACGCTCGACAATCGCGGGCGCCCGAGCTTCACCTTGACGTGTGACGCAGGCGAGCGACCGATCAAGTTACAAATGGCAGGCCGTCACCAGGCACTGAATGCCGCGGCCGCCGTGGCCGCAGGGCAAGCACTGGGCGTCGAACTGGACACGCTGGTCACCGGGCTCGAAATGGCCCGGGGTTCACCGTGGCGAATGGAAGTCCACGATGGTCCGATCACAGTTGTCAACGATTCGTATAACGCCAATCCCGACTCGGTGGCGGCCGCGCTCGAAACCGTTGCCGAGCTGCCGGGCCGTCACGTCGCCGTGCTCGGTCAGATGGCAGAACTCGGGCCGGTCGCAGAACAGGAGCATCTGAGAATCGGAGGACTCGTTGCGCGGCTCGGCTACGCCGTGGTGATCGTCATCGGCGATGAGCCCGGCATCGCCCAAGGTGCCGGACCGATTGCGCGCCCAGTGGCAACGCCGGAGGAGGCGGAAGCGGTGCTGCGCGGGTTCCTCCGCGAGGGTGACGTAGTGCTGGTGAAGGCGTCGCGAGCGGTAGGCCTCGAGGATCTGGCCCGGCGACTGATCGAGGTGACCGCCCCATGATTTCGCTTCTGATCGCCGCCGCCGTCTCCTTCGTCCTGACCATCTTCCTCACGCCGGTGGCGATTCGTGTGCTGCGCGACCGCAACATCGGGCAGTTCATCCAGGAAGAGCTCGAAGGTCACATGCACAAGCGGGGCACACCAACCATGGGTGGGGTCGTGATGTTGTTTGCGGTGACCGCGGCCTACGTGGTAGCTCACCTCCGGCTGTGGACCAGCGCCGGTGGTTTCGGGTTCACAGTGAACGACTTTGCCGTGCAGGGGTGGCTGGCCGTGTTTGCGTTCCTGGGAATGGGGCTTATCGGCTTCGCAGACGACTACACGAAATACGCCAGGAAGCACAACATGGGGCTCTCCAAGCGATGGAAGTTCCTCGGTCAACTGATCGTCGCCGGTATCTTCGCGTGGGGTGCCATGGAGGCCGGCGTCAGCACCGAGCTTTCGTTCACTCGCGGGATCGGCTGGGAGCTCGGTCCGTGGCTATACGCACTGCTCGTGCTCGTCATGTTGACGGCGACTGCCAACGCGGTGAATCTCACAGATGGACTTGATGGGCTGGTCGCCGGATCGGGAGCGCTGGTGTACGGCGCCTACATGCTGGTTGCCTTCTGGCAATTCCGCAATTTCGACTTCTATGGGGTTGAAGGCGCACTGGATCTCGCCATGGTGGCCGCGGCGCTGGTAGGCGCGACTGCCGGCTTCTTGTGGTGGAACGCAGCTCCGGCCCAGATCATCATGGGGGATACCGGGTCTCAGGCCCTCGGGGGCGCGCTTGCCGCGCTGGCCCTGCTCACGAATACCCAGCTGCTCCTGATTTTACTGGGTGGGTTGTATGTGATCATCACAGCCTCGGTGATCGCCCAGGTCTTCTCGTTCCGAGTCTTCGGACGTCGCGTGTTCCGGATGGCTCCGCTGCACCACCATTTCGAACTCGCCGGGTGGCCGGAGACCAGGGTGATCATCCGGTTCTGGATCATCTCGGGCATCATGGTGGGTGTCGGGGTTGGTCTGTTCTACGCCGACTGGGCGGTGGCGGCAGAAGGGGTGCTGCCGTGAGAACACTGGTGCTTGGTGCCGCGGTGAGCGGCGTGGCCGCGGCCCGCCTGGCGAACCGCCTGGGACATGAGGTCCGTGTCTACGACGCGAATCCGGCTGCGGTCGCCGGGATGACTGGAGTGGCTGCAGACGTCCACTGCGGGGTCTGGCTTCCGGAGTTGCTCGACGGAGTGGACCTCGTCGTTCCCAGCCCGGGCATCCCGGAACACGCGCCCCCGGTCGTCGACGCCATGGACTCCCACGCCGTGGTGTGGAGTGAACTCGAATTGGCAACGCGACATCTCGAAGCACCGTACGTTGCCGTCACCGGAACCAACGGCAAGACGACCACCGTGCGGGCCGCGGCAGACATGCTGCGCGAAAGCGGCCTGCGGTCGTGCGCGGCGGGAAACATCGGCAATGCGGTGTCCGACGTGGTCGGAGAAGACTGGGATGTTGTGGTCATCGAAGCATCGAGCTTCCAGCTGCAGCTGACCGATACCTTCCACCCTCGAGGCGCTGCCATCTTGAACGTTGCTCCTGATCACCTCGATTGGCATGGCTCGTTCGCCGCGTATCGCGATGCGAAGGCGAGGGTTCACCTTCGCCAAGGCGCGGACGACCTGCTCGTCTTCGATGCTGACGACCCCGGCGCAGTGGAGGCAGTCGGCGGAGCCACCGCGAGGGTCCTACCGCTATCCGGCAGCAGGGTTCCGGTTGAGGGTTGGGGAAGGGATGGTGATGACTTGGTCATGGGAGACCACTACGTGACGGCGCCCGGGGTCACTGCCGGCTTCTCCCTCGACCTTGTCGCGGCGGCGGCGCTGGCAAGGCACGTGGGCGCATCGACCGACGCGGTGGCAGCGGTTGTGGAGCGTTTCGAGCCCGGCGACCACCGGAGCAGGATTGTCGGTGCCTGGGACGGGGTCACCTGGGTGAACGATTCCAAGGCAACCAACCCGCATGCGGTTGTCGCATCTGCGGCAGGTCTGGAGCACGTGATCCTGATCGCGGGCGGCCGCAACAAGGGTCTCGACCTGTCTCCGATGGCAGCGATCCCCTCGGTACGCCGCATCATGGCCCTCGGCGAGGCTGCCACCGAGTTGTATGAAGCCGCCCCGGACCGTACCACCGTTGTCGCATCGCTCGCGGAAGCGATCGAGCGGGCTGATGCCGCCTCCGAGCCGGGAGACACGGTATTGCTGGCTCCGGGTTGCGCCAGCTTCGACATGTTCGACTCGTACGAGCACCGGGGTGAGGAGTTCACCCGCCGCGTCCGCGCAATGAAGGAGTCTGAGTGATGGCCAGCCGTGTGACCCCGATCTCGCGCGCCCGGACCGTTCGGCAGTCGGCGGTTCGCACCGCCGGTGAACGGCGCGCGGTCCTGCTGCTGCTCCCGGTCGCGATGCTCATGATCATCGGCCTGGGAGCGTTGTTGTCAGCGTCTTCAGTGGTAGGGATCCGCAGTGCAGGCGGCGACCAGTTCTTCTTCGTCAAGCGGCAAATCATCTTCATCGCGGTCGGCTTGGTGGCGTTTGGGGTCACAGTGAAGCTCCCGTACCGGTGGTACTCCCGTTTCGCGGTGCCCATCCTCGCAATCGGCATCCTCGGCCTTGTGGCAACACTGCTGTTCGGCGAGGTGCGCGGCGGCGCCAGACGCTGGATCGACCTGGGACCGATCAGCGTCCAGACGTCAGAATTTGCCAAGTTCGCCGTCGTGGCCTTCCTGGCAGCCACACTCAGCCGCAAGGAGCGGTGGCTCCACAGCTTCACCCACGTTGCGGTGCCGGTTGTGATTTCGCTGGGCACGGTCGCGGTTCTGCTGCTGGTCCAGCCGGACTTGGGCACCACGGTTCTCATTTCAGGCGCCGCCTTTGCCGTCCTCGCGGTGTCTGCGGCACCGGTTCGCTACGTGATCGCTCTCGGTGCAGTTGGAGCTCTTGGTGTTCTCGCACTTGCCCGCTCCCAGCCCTACCGCTGGGAACGGGTGACGACGTTCCTGAATCCGGATGCAGATCCACTGGGGGCGGGGCTGCAGTCGTTCCAGAGCCTGGTAGCCCTCGGCACCGGGGGCTGGTTCGGGCTCGGTCTCGGAGCAAGCAGGGCGCGTTGGTCCTTCCTGCCGAACGCTCACACCGATTTCATCTTCGCGATCATCGGTGAGGAGACAGGACTCGCCGGGACACTGGTGGTCACCGCCCTGTTCGTGACGCTCAGCATCGTGGGCGTGGCAATCGCCATGAAGGCGCCAGACCGATTCGGCCGCTTGCTGGCGGTCGGCCTCGTTGCGTGGCTCAGCTTCCAGGCTCTTGTGAACATCGGTGGGGTGACGCGGGTGATGCCGATCACCGGCGTTCCCTTGCCGTTCGTCTCCAGCGGGGGAAGTGCCATGATCGTGAATCTGGCCATCATCGGCATCCTCGTGAACATCGCTCGTGCCGCGGGTCGGGTTTCATCGGAGCCGGGACAATGACGTTTGCTCTGGCGGCAGCCGGGACCGGGGGTCACGTCTATCCGGCGCTGGCCGTCGCCGACGCACTCGTTGCTGCGGGAGTGTCCCGCAACGACATCGTCTTCTTCGGCGGCGACCGGATGGAGAGTCGCACAGTGCCCGCAGCCGGGTACGACTTCTACGGCGTCGACATCAAGGGCCTGCGCCGATCTCTGACGACGGACAATCTCAAGTTGCCTGCCATGGTGCGTCGCGCCGCCCGCGAGATCGAAACCGAAATGCGGGAACGGAAGGTCCGAGCCGTCGCCGTATTCGGTGGGTACGTGTCGGTGCCCGTTGCCTTAGCCGGTCGCAGAGTGGGAGCTGAGGTCTACCTTCACGAACAGAATGCGATACCCGGCCTCGCCAACCGGATGGTGGCTGTACGCGCCACCGGATCCTATGTGGCCTTTCCGGACGCACGCCGCAAGCTGCGTAAAGCGCGGGTGGTAGGGAATCCGCTGCGGGCACCGTTGGCTGCTTTCGAGCGGCAGGCCCTGCACCCTGCCGCACTCGAGCGCTACGACCTGCCGGCGGATCGTCCCGTGCTGGGGGTGATCGGGGGAAGCCTCGGTGCCAAGTTGCTGAATGAGGTGACGATGCGGATCGCGGCGGATGCCGACCCGGGATCGCTCGCCATCGTCCATCTGACGGGGACCGCCCACGTGGAAGAAATCATTCCCGTCGCGGCACGCTCAGCGGTCATCTGGCGGCCCCGAGCGTTCGAAGAGTCGATGGAGTACTTCTACGCAGCCTCCGACGTCGTGCTGTCACGGTCCGGGGCGTTGACGATCAGCGAACTTGCCGTGACGGGGACGCCCGCGGTCGCGGTCCCTTACGCGGCTGGTACCGGGGGCCATCAAGGAGCCAACGCCAGGCAGCTCGAGAGGGCAGGCGGCATCGTCGTGATCGAAGAGGAAGACGTCAACCGGGTTCCCGTCGAACTGCAACAGCTGCTGATGGATGACTCCCGTCGGGCGGCGATGGCCAGGGATGCCTACGCGGTGGGCATCGCAGATGCGGCTGAGACCATCGCCCGCGATCTGATCGAGGTCGTCGATGGCTGATTCACTCGGGCTCGGCGACGCCGCACGGATCCACGTGGTGGGCGCCGGCGGTTCCGGTATGAGCGGCATCACGAAACTGATGTCGCAGCGAGGTCACGTGGTGTCTGGGTCCGATCTCAAGCCGGGCAGAGCGCTCGATGCACTCGGCGATCTCGGGATCGAGACCTGGGTCGGCCACGCGCCGGACCGGATTGCGGACGTTGACCTGGTGGTTGCCAGTTCGGCGGTCCCAGAGCGTGACACGGAGCTGGCAGCAGCCAGAACGGCAGGCGTGCCCGTCTGGTCCCGCCCCGACTTCCTCGACGCGCTGACGACTGAGATCTCAACCATCGGGTTCGCCGGCACCCACGGCAAGACCACCAGCACCGCGCTAGCGGTTACCGCCTTGCGGGCGGCTGGACACGACCCGACATTCCTCCTGGGAGGCGAACTGTCAGACCTGAACACTGGCGCCCACCTTGGTGCCGGTACGCGACTGCTGTTGGAGGCGGACGAGGCCTACGGAACGTTCCGTCGTCTGCATCTCGAAGGCCTCGTTGTGACCAACATCGAGGCAGATCACCTGGACTACTACGGCAACGTCGCCACCCTGGAAGAGGCCTTCGCCCTCGTGGCGAATCGGGTGAGAGGGCCGGTGCTCGGATGTCTGGACGACCCCGGGGTGCGGCGACTCGCCGAGCGGGCGCGCGTCATCGGTTACGGGACTTCCGCACAGGCCCAGTGGCGCATCACGGATCTCGCGCATGGCGACGGACACGTGGTGTTCACCCTGACCGGGCCTACCGCGGCGACCACGGTCCGGGTGCCGCGACCTGGCGATCACATGGCTCGGAATGCCGCAGGCGTTCTTGCCCTGCTCAGTGAGCTCGGGTACAGCCTCGAGGCTGCCGCACGCGGGCTGGCGACCTTCGGAGGAGTGCGCCGTCGCTTCGAGGTGCGGGCCCGAATTGCAGGCGTCACGGTCGTGGACGACTACGCCCATCACCCGACGGAGATCGCGGCCACGATCGCAGCCGGTCGCCTCGGCGGTTGGACGAGGGTTTGGGCCGTGTTTCAGCCTCATCGCTACACGCGGACCGCGGACCTTGCTCCCGAATTCGGTGGCCCTCTGGCTGCCGCGGACCACGTGATGGTGACCGACGTGTATGCCGCGGGTGAGGCCCCAATGCCAGGTGTCAGCGGACGGCTCGTCGCAGAGGCCGTGGCCGCCGCCGGCGGAGACGTCGACTATGTCCCATCTCTGGGCGACGTGCCGAGTGCGCTGGTTCCCCAGCTACAGGCAGGAGACCTGGTCCTTCTGCTCGGCGCAGGTGACGTCACGACCCTTGCCGAACCCATCGCACGATCCCTGGAGGCTGCCAGATGAACTCCTCGGCTACGGCGGCGCTCGACGACCTCGTCGCGCAGGGACGCTGCAAACGGAATGTCCCGCTGGCTCCCTTGACAACCTACAAGTTTGGGGGAACAGCCGCGTACTACAGCGAGCCGGGCAGTGTCGATGAACTGCGGGACACTCTCGCCGCTGCCAATCGCGAAAAGATGGCGGTGCTCGTGCTCGGGAGGGGCTCGAACATAGTGGTGAGTGATTCCGGCTTCGCGGGTCTTGTGGTTCGTCCTGAAGGCGAATTCGCGGAACTCCACATCGGCAATGAGGGCGTGGTGACGGCGGGTGCCGCAGTGCCCCTGCCCCGCCTTGCCAGGGATACGGTTCACGCAGGGCGCGGCGGCTTGGAGTGGTGTGTCGGCATCCCCGGATCGGTCGGGGGAGCGGTGCGGATGAACGCAGGGGGTCACGGGAGCGACACGGCTACTTGGCTGCAGTACGCCACGGTGCTGGATGGCGTCGCCGGCGCCACCAGGAGAGCCACTCCGGCCGACCTCGATCTTTCCTATCGGCACAGCAATCTGGCGCAGACAGACATCGTCGTCACCGCGTCGTTTCGCACCGTTGCCCGCGACCAGGCAGAGGGGGCGCGTCTGCTGCGGGAGGTGACCCAGTGGCGCAAGCAGCATCAGCCCGGCGGAACCCTCAACGCCGGCAGCGTCTTCAAGAACCCGCCTGGCGAGTCGGCGGGGCGATTGATCGACTCGCTCGGGCTCAAGGGTCTTCGTCGCGGCGGCGCTTCTGTGAGCGAGCGTCACGCCAACTTCTTCGTGGCAGATACAACCGCAAAGGCTCAGGACGTATACGACCTAGCCGCCGCCGTCCGTGGTCGGGTCGGCGAGGAGACAGGAATCTGGTTGGAAACGGAGATTCGGTTCGTTGGCCCATTCGACGTGGTGGATGACGCGACGGCCCGAGACAAGGACGACTCAGGAGGGGGGCCGGGATGACCGCCACCATGGATCGCAGGATTGCTGATCGCCGCCGGACGGTGCGCGAAGCTGGTGCTCGCCGCAGGATGCGTTGGATTCTGGCCCTCATCGCGGCGACGCTTGCGGGGGCACTCGTTGGCTGGCTTCTGTTCGAGTCACCGCTGATGGCCGTGTCTGAGATCACGATTGCGGGATCGGCGCAAGCAGACGTGGCAGCCATAGTGGAGGAATTCGGTGTCGCGGAGGGGTTGCCCACGATTTCGGCAGACGCTGCCGGTCTGGTCGAGCAGATTGTGGCCGATCCGTGGGTTGCCGCAGCTGATGTTGCGGTGACCTGGCCCGGCTCCGTCACCATCACGGTGCTCGAGTACACGCCTTCGGCCTGGGTCACTTCCGGAGACGGCTGGGTCCTGGCCGCAGCAGACGGTTCGGTGCTCGAGGTCGCACCGGTCCCAACCAACGGCTTTCCAACCGTGAGTGTGGGCTCGGACACCCTGGCACCGGGCGAGGTGCTCGATCCGGTCGCCATCGGGGCGATCGGCTTCGTCAGCAGCCTCACGGGGGAGTATCGGCTCGGTGCCACGGTCACAGGCTCCTCGGATGCAGTGACGGCCTATGTCGCGGGTCATGAGGTTGCTCTTGGCCATCCGGTCGACATGGCAGAGAAGGCTCGTGCACTGGAAGCTCTCCTCGACACGGGCCTGACGGAGCAGGCGCCCGTCAACCTCGTATCACCGCTGCGCCCGGCAGTCGCCAAACCCCATGACGCCAACCCTCGAGTACCACTTGATAGTCTGGTTGAGATTCCACCCGAACCTCAACCAACAGGCTAATCTCGTACTCGAACCTCACGGGAGATGATTCAATGTCCAGCGAGCCGCGCGGCCCACGTGGGTATCTAGCAGTGATCAAGGTTGTCGGCGTCGGCGGCGGCGGCGTCAATGCGGTGAACCGCATGGTTGAAGCAGGCGTCGGTGGTGTCGAATTCCTTGCAGTCAACACAGACGCACAGGCGTTGCTGATGTCAGACGCCGACCTCAAGCTCGACGTCGGTCGCGATGCCACTCGGGGTTTGGGGGCAGGAGCCAACCCGGAGATCGGCAGGGAAGCCGCCGAGGCACATCGTGAGGAGATCGAGGATGCGCTGAAGGGTGCAGACATGGTTTTCATCACCGCGGGTGAAGGTGGCGGCACCGGGACCGGAGGGGCCCCCGTCGTTGCCGAGGTCGCACGCAGCATCGGTGCACTGACGGTCGGCGTCGTGACCCGGCCGTTCGGCTTCGAAGGACGCCGCCGCTCGGTCCAGGCCGAACAGGGAATCCAGGATCTGAAGCAGGCCGTAGACACCCTCATCATCATCCCCAACGAGCGACTCCTCGAGATCGCGGAACCGACCACGACTGTGGTAGATGCGTTCCGTCTGGCGGACGAGGTCCTCACGAACGGGGTCAAGGGCATTACGGACCTCATTACGACCCCTGGCCTGATCAATGTCGACTTCGCGGATGTGAAGACGGTGATGTCCGAAGCAGGTTCCGCCGTGATGGGTATCGGCAGTTCAACCGGGGAGACCAGGGCAGAGCAGGCTGCGGCCAAGGCGATTGCCAGTCCGCTGCTCGAGACCTCGATGGAGGGAGCCCGCGGGGTGTTGTTGTCCGTTGCCGGCCCTGTAGACATGACCCTTCAGGAGGTGAGTGTGGCGGCATCGATGATCGCGGATCACTCCGATGACGATGCCAACATCATCTTCGGGGCCGTGATCGACGAGGCGCTAGGTGACGAGATGCGGGTGACCGTTATCGCAGCGGGTTTCGAGCGAGAGCGGAGTTCCGTGAGCTCATACACGTCGCCGCGGCTCTCGAGCGAGGTGAGCCGGCCGCAGCCCTTCGAACCGGACACCGACACCGGCGGCGACGACGATGACGATGACGACGTCGACATCCCGGGGTTCGTCCAAGGATGATCCGTCCGGTCGGGTTCCGTGGTGCCGCATTCGGCACCGCGGCCGAGGGAGACGTCCGCCGCAACCCGGTCGAGCGCTCCAAGCTGGCCGGCCCATTGGGGATTCCTACCGAGTGGGCCTATGTCCATCAGGTACACGGTGCCCACGTCGAAATCGCAGACCACCCAGGTGATCTGGGCGACGCGGACGCCATCGTCGTTACCACGCCGGGGCTGCCCGTGACTGTCGCGACGGCAGACTGTATCCCGGTCATCATCGAGGGCGATGCCGGAGCGGCTGTAGTCCACGCCGGCTGGCGCGGGGTCGTTGCTGGGATTGTTGATGCCGCGCTCGCCACCCTAAGTGAGCACGGGGTCACGCCGCTGCGAGCGGCGATCGGGCCGGGTATCGGGCCCTGCTGCTACGAAGTGGGGGACGAAGTTGTTGATCAGGTGCCGGGTCACGCTGCGGAGACGACCTGGGGAACCCAGAGCGTCGATCTTGCGGGAGCCGTTGCCTCCCAGCTCGGTGATCTGGTGACCTTCAGGAGTTCGACCTGCACGTACACTGCAGCTGATTTGCACTCCTATCGTCGGGACCGCACCACACTCCGTCAGGTTGCAGTGGCATGGCTGCCGAACTCCTGATCCGGCTCGAGTCGCGCGTTGAGCAAGCGGCAGAACGGTGCGCGAGGGATCCGGCTGCGATCACACTGGTCGCGGTGTCGAAGGGGAGATCCGTTGAGCAAATGATGCCCTTGTACGAGGCAGGTCAGCGCGACTTCGGTGAGAACCGATCGGGAGAGATGGCCGCGAAGGTACCCGCGATGCCGGGGGACATTCGGTGGCATTTCGTCGGGTCACTACAGAGCCGAAAAGCAAACGAGATCGGTGCAGACACCTTCCTGCTGCACTCGATGGACCGGGTGTCGCTTGCCAGGCGCTGGTCCCGGATCACGCCGCAGCCGCCGCCGTGCCTGCTGCAGGTCAACCTCGCCATGGAACCACAGAAACACGGGGTCGAGCCATCTCAGATCCCTGCGAGGCTGGATGAACTCGCGGACATCGGCGTTCGGCCCGCAGGGCTCATGATCATTCCTCCCGTGCCAGATCGTCCCGAGGACAGCCGCGTGTGGTTCCGTGATCTGCGGCAGCTACGTGATCATCTCGCGCCGGACTACCCGGATCTCGCGGAGCTGTCGATGGGGATGACGGACGACTTCGAGGTCGCGGTCGAGGAGGGTGCAACCATCATTCGTGTGGGACGGGCTATCTTTGAGGAGAAGCCCTGAGCGCACAGGGCAGCTGAGCCGAGTAGGTGGGCAGTATCCGATGGCTTCGATGTGGCAAAAAACGATGTTCTACTTGGGGCTGGTCGACGACGACCCCAACGAGTCCTCCGGTGAGGCCCAGGCCGCGGGCGGCGCGCCTCAGCCGCAGGTTCGTAGCGTCGATGCTCCTCCGCCCCCACCTCCCGGCAATGACTCCGAAGCCAGAGCGGCGACCGTGGTGGCAGGCCGCAGAGTCGAACCGCCGAGCCGGCAGCGGCGTCGGATCTCTTCCAATCGACAGCATGCCGAAGCGGGCGTGTTGGTGACGGAAGTATCAGGAGACGGGGCTACCGTGCCGATGTATGACGGAGGTGGCGAAACCGAAATCATCGTGGCGCGCACGTTCAGTGACGCTCAGATTCTTGCCGACCACATTCGTGCCCAGCGACCGGTGGTGCTCGATCTGCGGAACGCCGAAACCGCCATGGTTCGCCGCTTGGTCGACTTCTCCAGTGGTCTCACCTACGGGCTCGAGGGCAAGATGGTCAAGATCGGCCAAGGGGTGATTCTGGTCATGCCGGTCAACGTGACCATCGGGCTCGAAGAACGCGCCCGGCTCGCCGAGCTGGGCCTGTACTCGGCTCCGCTGGCCGACTGACTCCGTCGTATGTCCACGATCATCTGCACACTGCTCCAGATCGCCTTTTGGGGAATCATTGCGTGGGTGATCCTGAGCTACGTCGTGGCGTATGGCCGCCTGCCTTCGGGGCACCCGGTGCGGCGCATCTACGACGCACTCGAGAAGGTGATGCAGCCACTCCTTCGTCCGATTCGGGCACTGATCCCGTCGGTTCGTATGGGATCCGTGGCACTGGATTTGTCGCCGATCATCCTGATTCTCGGGATCTCAATCCTGCGTGGCATCGTTTGCTGACCACGCGTTGAGCATGGTCGCAGCGGCGTGAGTAGCATTCCGTTGATGGCCATTTCTGCACGTGAAGCTGCGGACGCTCATTTCGTCGGGAACGGCGACGGATATGACGTCGTCCAAGTGGACACCTACGTGGCGCGAGTTGCCCAGACTCTGGCCGAGCAGGAACGAGCGTTGGCCGTAGCGCGAGCCGAGATCGGTCGACTCGAGCACGCGCTCGACCTGGCCCACGTCGTGCAGTCCACTTCTCCCTCACCGGGGCTCGAGCCGACGGGAGGAGTGCTCGGGCAGGCTTTGGCTACTGCGGGAGCCGATCCCGTGGAGTCCGGTACCGCGACGTCAGATGAACCGCAGCCGGCCGCCGATCCTTGGGACGACATCGCGGCCTGGGCAGAGGCACTGCGACGCCGACGCGAGTCTGATGCTGAGTTGCTGGCGGCGAACGAGGCAGCAAGGCGGCTGCGAGGAGTGGCTGATGCGCTCGCTACCGAAGCCGCGATAGCGCGACACGGCGTGCGTGCCGGCTTATCCCCTGTCGCCCAGGAGGCTGCGGAAATCCGTGCCGGCCAAACCGTTGAAGCCGCAGAGGTCGAGGCCGCCGGGTTGCTGGATGCGGCTCTAGCCGAGGCCAACGAGATCATGATGGCTGCGGAAGCTTCGGCCGTGATCGTGACCGAGGCCGCGGCGCTCGAGGCGAAAGACCTCAACCAGCGGACGGCACAACTTCGTACCGCACTTCGTGACGCGGGTACCCGCTTCGAGGATCTTGCAGGTAGCACCCGCACGGAGATCAAGATGCTCGAGGATTTCATCGATCTCGAGACGCACAGTGTGGAGGACCTCGAAGCACTCTCGCCGACAGGCGACGAAGGGGTCGATCTGCGCGGCGAAGCGCCTACCGCGGGAGGCGAGCGGCCGGAAGGGGACGCAGCCTCCGACGTTGCTGCCGTACCCGGGTTCTACGAGCGGCGACTTGCTGGCTTGCGAGAACGGCTCGAAAACAGCTGACGGTCAGTCCGCTGCGTCTGTCGTGGCGATCTCTATCGAAAGCCGAACGGCCGCCTGGTTCACGCTGACCTCAGTGCCCGCGGCGGGATCCTCGATGATCGATACCGCCAGCACCTCGGCTGCAATGAGGTTCCCGCGAGTCGCAAACGCCTGGGCGACTTCCGCATCTTCGCTGTACCAGCGCAGCCGGACACGGTCGGCCATCGCGAGATCATGGTCGCGACGCAGCCCCTGCACCCGATTGATCAACTCCCGCGCCACTCCCTCAACGATGAGGTCGTGGTCGAGGGTCGTGTTGAGTGCCACCGTGAGCCGCGCTTCAGCGGCCACGATCATGCCATCGCGCGGTTCACGCGATACCACGATGTCTTCGGCCGCGATCGATTCACCCATCACGTCGGCGGTCTCGCCGCTGAGCAGGCGATCGACCACCGCGTGATCGAGAGCTGCGACACCGGCGGCCAGTTGGCCGGTCCTTTTGCCGAAGCGGGGCCCCAGGCGAGCGAAGTTGGCTTTGGCGGCGAGATGGACGAGGTGGTTTTCGTCGTCGTCGACCACCACGTTGTGGACGTTGAGCTCTTCGGCGATGAGTTCTCGATGAGCCGCGATGGCGTTGACCGCGACGTCGTCCCTCGCCACGACCGTCAGCGTCGAGAGCGGTTGTCTGACCCGGATGTTGTGGGTCTTGCGCAGGCCGCGGCCCAGGTTGACGACCTGGCGAACGAGCGCCATTGCCACCTCGAGATCCTCGTCGATATTGGCGACCCTGGCAGCCGGATAGTCGGTGTGGTGCACACTCAGCGGCGTGTCTTCAACCGCAACCGCCCGCACCAAACGCTGGTACATCTCTTCTGTGATGAATGGGATCACGGGAGCCGCCACCTTCGTAAAGGTCACGAGAACCTCGTAGAGGGTGGCGAATGCAGCCAGCTTGTCGTGTTCGGTGCCCGTTTCTCTGGCTCGCCAGAATCGGCGGCGGGAGCGTCGGATGTACCAATTGGTCAGATCGTCGATGAACCCGAGGATCGGCGGAATCACGGCGAACAGCCGGTACTCCTCCATCTCGGTGTTGACGTCTCGGATCAGGCTTTGCAAGACCGAAACGATCCAGCGGTCGATCTCCGCCCTTTCGGACACCGGAGGCGCAGCCGCCAGGTCCTTGGCGGTGATGCCGTCTGCTTCTGCGTACGTTGTGAAAAACGAGAACGCATTCCAGAATGGCAGCAGCACCGTCCGCACCACATCACGCACCCCGTCCTCGGAGAAGCGCAGGTTGTCTGCGCGCACCACTGGAGAGTTGATGAGGTATGCCCGCAGCGCGTCTGCGCCGTGGGTTTCGAGGAGATGGAGCGGATCCGGGTAGTTCTTGAGGCTCTTCGACATCTTGCGCCCGTCCTCGGCGAGTACATGGCCGGTGACAACACAATTGCGGAAGGGGGGCTGATCGAAGATCGCGGAAGCCAGGACCACGAGCGTGTAGAACCATCCCCGGGTCTGGTCCAACCCTTCTGCGATGAAGTTGGCAGGAAAACCACGATCGAAGCGGTCCTGGTTCTCAAACGGGTAGTGCAGCTGTGATACCGGCATCGACCCCGACTCGAACCAGCAATCGAGTACTTCAGGAACCCTGACCATCGTTCCGTCGCAGGTTGCGCAGTCGAAGGTGACCTCATCGACGATGTGCTTGTGAAGATCGTCGAGCCACACTCCGGAGCGTGCCTCGAGTTCGGCGCGTGAGCCGAGACACACCCGTTCGTCGCACTCGTCGCACACCCAGATGGGGAGGCAGCTTCCCCAATAGCGATTGCGACTGATCGCCCAGTCACGAGCACCCTGTAGCCAGTTCCCGAAACGCTTCTCGCCGACGGCTGCCGGAACCCAATGGATCTGCTCGTTGAGTTCCACCATACGGTCGCGGAAGGTCTCGACGGCCACGAACCAGGTCGGGATCGCCTTGTAGATGAGCGGAGTTTCGGTACGCCAACAGAAGGGGTATGAGTGGGTGATGCGCTCGGTGCGCACCAGGACACCGCGGTCGCGCAGTGAGCGGATGAGGACGGCGTCTGCCTGTTTGACGTTCTGGCCTGCAACCTCCGGCACTTCGTCTGTGAACTCGCCGCGTGCGTCGACGGGGTCGACCAGTACGTTGATGCCTGCTCCCTGGAGGGCATAGAAGTCGGCTTCTCCATATGCAGGAGCCATGTGGACCAATCCGGTCCCTTCGGTGGTGGTGACGTCTTCGCTCGATATGACCCGGAACGCTCCCCGGTCGCGTTCGCCTCCGAAGGAATCGAATGGCGGCTCGTACGACGCTCCCAACAGCTCCGAGCCTGGCGCCAATTGCGCGATTGCTACACCGGTGCCGAAGATCGATTCAACGAGCGATTCCGCCAGCCAGTAGGTACCAGGGCGACCGTCGAGTTCACCCACAACCCTGGCGTAGGAGATGTCGTCTCCGGCAGCCACGGCCAGGTTCCCCGGCAGCGTCCAGGGGGTGGTGGTCCAGATCAGGAGTTCGTCGCCGACACGAAGCGGACCATGTGGCTCGATGATTCGGAGCGCAACCGTGATCGAGGGATCTTCGACGTCGCGGTAGTCGAGGTTTGCCTCAAAGTTGGAGAGAGGCGTCGTGGCCCCCCATGAGTAGGGGAGCACCTTGAAGGCCTGATAGATCAGGCCCTTGTCCCACAGGGTCTTGAACACCCACCACACACTCTCCATGAAGTCGACGTCCATGGTCTTGTAGTCGTTCTCGAAGTCCACCCATCGGCCGATACGGCGCGTGATGCGCTCCCAGTCCTCGGTGGTGTGCTCCACCATTGCTCTGCACGCCTCGTTGAACCGGTCTACCCCGAATTCCTGGATCTGGCGCGGTCCCGACACCCCCAGTTGCCTCTCGACCTCCATCTCGACCGGTAGCCCGTGAGTATCCCAGCCGAAGCGCCGCTCGACCCGATGGCCGCGCATCGTCCAGTAGCGAGGGACGATGTCCTTGACCGCTGCCTGGAGGAGGTGTCCGTAGTGCGGGCTCCCGTTGGCGAAGGGGGGCCCGTCGTAGAAGGTGTACTCCGATTCGGCAGGCCGCATCGCAACCGAGCGGGCGAAGGCGTCCGTGTCGTCCCACAAGCTGAGCACCCGGTTCTCGATGCCAGGCAGATCGGCGCGGGGGGAGACACGGGGGAAATCGGTGGCGGGATCGGAGGGTGGATTGCTCATGGGTCCTTGTCGCTGTCATGCTCTGAAGCCGTTGATGACTCCTGAGCCGGGACGAGGGGGCCCGCGGTACCACCCGGCTTGTCGAGCTTCGCGCCCGACCGCTTCATTTGTCCCGGGGTTCCGGGGAACAACCGGCGGGTTCTACCACCGACCGAGTCGGTCTCTTCCCGCGGCTCGGAGATGATGTCCCTTCTGCAAGGAATCCGGGCTTGCACCAACCCCGGCTCGCTGTCTTCCGTGTGCTCGGAAGGGCACGTTCTCGTCACTGCCGTGGCGGCATGGTAGACGTCGAGGATGCGGGCCGTGGCGACCACCATGCCCCGCCTGCCGCAACCGGGCGAGTACCCGCCGGGTTACGATGCGCGAATGGCGACATTGCACCCGGCCGTCACGCCGCATCCCGATGGTGCGGTGGTCGCGGTGTGGGCCGTCGCGGGTGCCAGGCGGCCGGGGATCTTTGGTGAACATGATGGTGCGCTGCGCGTGAAGGTGGCGGCACCCGCCGAGGCAGGGAAGGCGAACCGGGCGATCGCCCGAATGCTGTGCACCGCCACAGGTGCCACCTCCGCCGAACTGGAGAGGGGAGCACGTCAGCGGCGTAAGCGATTCGTCTTGATGGGCGTAGATGCAGAGACGGTGACTGCTGCGCTGCGGCGTTGAGCTGCGGCTTGATCGGGGACGGCGCAGGGGCTGCGAGATGGTATCGTCTCTCGCCATCTCGTAGCAGGTACGCCGGGAGGCCCGGATGGCCAGGAAATTGGCGAAATCCACATTGACGCGCCTCGCGCGCAAGCTCGAGGAAGAGCGGATCCGTCTCGAAGCGATCCTCGCGGAATCCGAACTGCAGCGCGCTCAAAGCAGGCTGACCGAGACGGCCTCTGAGCACAACGCCGATCCCGACAACGCAGACGGCGGTTCGCTTGCCTTCGAACTGGAAATGGACCTCTCCGTTGAGGAGAACACGAAGAGCTTGCTCAAGAAGGTGGCGAGGGCGGAAGCCCGCATGGCGCAGGGCACCTATGGCACTTGCGAGGTGAGTGGAGACCCGATTCCGCTCACCAGGCTTGAGGGGCTGCCTTACGCCACCACCACGGTCGAGCACGCAGACCGCGTGTGAAGGATCGCCTGACCGCACTCGGTATCGCCGCGCTCGTCGTGCTCCTTGATCAGATCACCAAGGCCTGGGCGCTGGAGGAACTCAGCGATCGGGTCATAGTCGTCATCGACGACTTCCTCCGGTTTGCTCTCGTCCGCAATCCCGGCGGTGCCTTTTCGAGCTTCCAGAATTCCGGCACCTTCATTGCGATCGCCGCCGTTGGAGTGGTGTTCGTGATTCTGTACATGGTGGCTGGGGTGCCTCGGCGCACCGATGTCGTGGCGCTCGGGCTCATTCTCGGCGGCGCGGTGGGCAACCTGATGGATCGGGTCGTCCGCGGGGACGGCGTTCTGGACGGAGAGGTCATCGACTGGATCGATTGGTGGTTCATTCCCACATTCAACGTGGCGGACGCCGCGATCACGGTCGGAGTCGCCATGCTGCTGCTCGGCATGCTCATCGGAGACTGGAAGCGCAGGGTCGAACCGGCAGCCGTCGTGGAAGATGAGTGAGACGACGGCATTCCGTGTCCCGGACGAATTGCATGGTGAGCGCATCGACCGGGTGGTGGCAGTCGCGGCCGGGCTGAGCCGTGCCCAGGCGAAACAGATGGTGGAGTCGGGCCAGGTCACCGTCGACGACCGCCGGGTAGCCGCGTCACATCGGGTGAATGCCGGTGACGGGATCCAGGTTGTGATGCCTGCCCCCGCCGCAGATCTGGCCGCGGCAGACATCGAGTTTGCGGTGGCGTGGGAGGACGACCATCTGTTGGTCGTAGACAAGCCGGCGGGGCTGGTCGTACATCCGGGCGCAGGGCATCGGGATGACACGCTGGCGAATGGTCTCATCAGTCGGTATCCGGAACTCGTGGAACTGGGACCGGAGTATCGCTGGGGCCTCGTCCATCGCCTTGATCGGGACACGTCCGGCTTGTTGATGGTCGCCAAACGGCAGGAGGCTTTTGTCAGCTTGCAGCAGGCGCTCAAGGCTCGCAGGGTGGGACGTACCTATGTTGCGATGGCCGTCGGCACGTTCGATGCCGCGACCGGGACGATCGACGCCCCGCTGGGAAGGGATCCGGTTCACCCTACGCGGATGGCGGTGCGGCCGGACGGTCGCCCCGCCCGCACCCACTATCGCCGCGTGGCGCATTGGCCGGGTGTCAGCCTGCTCGAGGTCCGTCTCGAGACGGGGAGAACGCATCAGATCCGTGTCCATCTCTCGTCGATCGATCGCCCGGTCTCCGGCGATCGCGCCTACGGGCGGCCGGGACCGGTCGCCGCCGATCCGGGTCGCACCTGGTTGCACGCGTCGCGGCTCAGCCTGCCCCATCCGGAGGACGGCCGGGAGGTCGTTGTGTCTGCCCCGCTACCATCGGATCTGGTATCGACCCTCGACGCGCTGGGACCTCCCGAGTGGGGCACGGTCCCGGAAACCGTGGTGGGTGGCTGACCAAAGGCCGTGAATTGGGGTGACCGTGTACGACGACTACGACCGACTCACCACGCTCGATGGTTCGTTTCTCGCGCTGGAATCTGGCCACACGCACATGCACGTCGCAGGCATGGCGACTTTCGAGGCAGGGCCGCTGCTCGACGAAGCCGGGGGAATCGACATCGCCCGGATCCGCGACCACGTGGCCTCGAAGCTGCACTTGATTCCCCGCTACCGGCAGCGGTTGGCGCGGGTCCCGCTGGAGGGTCATCCCGTGTGGGTGGACGACGACAGGTTCGACCTCACCTATCACGTCAGGCATGCGAGCCTGCCGCGACCGGGGTCCATAGCGCAGCTGAGTATCCTGATGGGGCGGTTGGTTTCACAGCAGCTCGACCGTTCGAAGCCGCTGTGGGAGATCACCGTGGTGGAAGGGCTCGAAGGTGGCCGCTTTGCCCTCATCGGCAAGATCCATCACTCGATGATCGACGGGATCGCCGGAGTCGACCTCATGGCCTTGCTGCTGACGCTGCAGCCGGAGGAGGAGATCGAGCCGCCGGCTGCTTTCGATCCGCGTCCGGCGCCGGAGGGCGCCGAACTGTTCGTGCGAGAGACTGCCAGGAGAGTTGGCAGGCTGGTCGCAGCGATCCGCAGCCGGCACGAATTCGCCGAGAATCTGCAGTCGCTGATCGACGAGTCTGCTTCGCGGCTCATCGCAGTGGGCCACTCGCTGAGTTCGGGTTGGCTGAGTCGGGCCACCCAGACCCCTCTCAACGGCAGGGTGGGCCCCAATCGCCGCTTCGGAGTCCTCGAGTCGCCTCTCGCCGAAGTGAAGGAGATCAAGAATGGGCTCGGGGGAACCGTCAACGACGCCATCCTGGCTGTGGTTGCCGGAGGCGTCCGCACCTTCCTCAGCGAGGTACGGGGGTTCAATGTCGATGACGTCGACTTTCGTGCCATGGCCCCGGTTTCAGTGCGAGCTCCTGGGGCGCAGGGACAGATGGGCAACCATGTAGCCATGTGGCTGGTTTCGCTGCCGGTGGGGAATCCAGACCCGGTGGCTCGGCTCGAGACAGTACGCGAAGAGACGGAGCGCCTCAAGAAGACCAATCAGGCGCTCGGGGCAGCCACGCTGGTGCAGCTCAGCGGCGGAGCACCCGGGACGCTGGTGTCGCTGGCGAGCCGGCTGGCCACCAGGGCCCGACCATTCAACATGACGGTGACAAACATACCGGGACCGCAATTTCCGATGTACCTGCTCGGCGCCAGGATGGAGGCGCAGTACCCGCTGGTTCCCCTCTGGGAGGGGCACGGGATCGGGATCGCGTTGTTCAGCTACAACGGTTCGGTTTTCTGGGGCTTCAACGCCGACTACGACATCGTGCCCGACCTCGACCTGTTCATCGCTGCGATCGAGTCCTCGTTCAAGGGACTGGTTGGGGCTGCTCGCGATGCGGCTGGTGAGTAGTGCGCGGGAAACCCTCTGCCGGTCGACGGCTGGCCGGCTCCGTCACCCCGGGTAGCTGGTGGGCACGGTCCGTGCGGTTTCGGGTGGCTCCGCGCTCACCTCATCCGCAGCCGGAAGTCGAAATCTCACCCTCCCGCCGGGCCCTTCCGGGATCCAGATTTCTCCGCGGTGCGCGAGCACCAGGCCACGGGCAATTGCCAGGCCCAGGCCCGCCCCCCCGGTAACCCGATCCCGAGCCGAGTCCGACCGAGAGAACTCGTCGAACGCGATGTCACGGAACTCCGGAGGGAATCCGGGGCCCTGATCGATGACAGTCAGGGTCGGCCCGTTGCCGTCGTCGACGACCACCGTTACCACGCCTCCCGGAGGGCTGTGCCGGAGGGCGTTGTCGAGGAGATTCCGGATGACTCTCCCCAGCGCTACCGGGTCGGCCTGAACCTGCGCTGCTTCGTGGCGGTTCATTTCGAGCCCGACATCTTGCTGCAGCGCCAGCGGGGTCACGGATGCGACGGCATCGTCCGCCAATTCGGCGAGATCGACTGCCACCGGATCCAGGCTCAGGTCAGAGGCTTCGATCCGGGCCATCAGGAAGATGTCATCCACCAGAGCACTCAGCTGGTCGAGGTCGGTGTGCATCGTGCGCAGGTAGCGGTCGGGGTCGGTTGCCACTCCGTCCTGGATGGCTTCCAGTGCGGCTCGTATCGAAGTAAGCGGGGTACGCAGGTCGTGGCCCACGGCCGCCAGCAGCAGGCGCCGTGACGCGTCTGCAGCCGCTCGATCCCGCCTGGCCGCGTCGAGCGAACCGGCCATCGAGTCGACGGCTGTCGCGACCGTGCCGATCTCGTCTCGTCGCGAGATGCCGGTCCGAGCGCTCAGGTCGCCCTGGGCGACGGCGTTGGCAGTGGCTTCGAGACGGCGGAGATCGCCGGTCATCGAGCGGGCAACGGTGATGGCGAGGGCCAGACCCAAGCCGGTTCCGAGGGCGAGCGACACGTACACGAGCCGCAGGTCGTGCGACGAGAGAAACATGGATCCGGCCGCAACTGCCACAGAAGCACCTGCTACCAGGACTGCCGCTACCCCGACCACCTGGAGTGCCGCGGTGACCGACGTGAAGCGACCGGCCAGTCTGGCGAGCAGCCAACCTGCGAGTGCGGTGACGACGGCCAGGGAACCGTAGATCGAATAGAGCACGATGCGGTCCTGTGAGGAAGGCTGCATGGCAGCCTCGGCAACCAGGAGGGCGCCAACCCCGATAGTCACGATGAGGGCGGCGAGCAGTTTCATGGATCGAAGCGGTAGCCCAGTCCCCACACGGTCTGGATCCAGCGGGGTTCGGTTGGGTCCAGTTCAATCTTGTAACGAATGCGGCGCACGTGCACGGTCACGGTGGCTGAGTCCTGCCAGTGCGGGGAGGAGTCCCACACGTGTTCGAGCAGCTGGCTGCGGCTGAATACCTGTCCGGGAGAGGCGGCGAGGAAAGCGAGGAGATCGAATTCGCGCGGGGTGAGATCTGCCACGTCACCGCGGACCATCACCTCGCGCCGCGCCGGATCGATGGCGAGGTTGGTGAACTCCATCCTTGCTTGTGGCGGGGGAGGGCTCGCCCGGCGCAGTACCGATTTGACTCGTGCAGCAAGCTCGCGAGGGGAGAAAGGCTTGACTACGTAGTCGTCTGCGCCTAATTCGAGCCCGAGAATCCGGTCTGCTTCGTGGCCGCGTGCGGTCAACACGATGACCGCCGGGCCGTCGCTGCCCCGGATTTGTTCGAGGATCTCGAGTCCGCCGACTCCGGGAAGCATCAGATCGAGTACCACCAGGTCCGGTGATCGGTCTCTGAGAAAGGCCAGTGCCTTGTCACCGTCCGCTGCCGTTGCCACCCGGAAGTCGTCGCGCTCGAGGTAGGAAGCCACTACCTCGCGCACCATCGGCTCGTCGTCCACGATGAGCACGAGAGGGCGCATCTGTGACGGCGCCGCGGTGTCGCTTGAGTCCATTCCGGCATCGTACGCCCTCGGAGCGGCTTCGCTCGGGCTTCGTTGTGGAGTTTCGTGAAGGTTCAGAGAAGGGGCGGGTGCCACAACGGGAGCCGTCGAGGCGTCTCAGTACAGGAACATCGGCTTGCCGCGCACGTGGCGTACCTTCGGGCGGTACTTCTCCACATCGTACAGCTCACCGACATCCACTCGCTTGACACCCTCCTCGGTCTCCGAAATCGGTACAGACGTGTAGGTCCCACCGCGCAGCGCCACCATCCTCCCGGTTGAACCATCGATCGCAAGGTCCGCTGCCATGACGGCGTAGTTGGTACCGACCATGAGGTCCAGCGAGTCGGGGCGGCCGGAGCGCATCAGGTACGCGACCTGCTGGAGGACGATCTTCTCGCCGGTGCGTGCCGTGAGCGCCTCGCCGAACATGGCGCCGATGCCGCCCAGTTTGCGGTGCCCGTACGCGTCTTCGGTGCCGGCCAGCATGATGTCGCCGTCGGTGGGACGGGCGCCTTCGGAGATGGTGATCATGGCGTAGTTCGAGGGGTTGGCCGCCTTGTCTTCCATGAGGAGTGCGGCGAGTTTGTCGACATCGAACGGCACTTCGGAGATCACGGCGCGATCGACTCCGGCGAGGTAGGCGGTGACGAGCGACGTCTCCCCGCTGTAGCGGCCGAACAGCTCGATGACTGCGATGCGTTCGTGGCTTCCGGTGGAAGTCCTCAGATTGTGGATGAACTCCACTCCCCGGGTGACTGCAGTGGAGAAGCCGATGCAGTAATCCGTTCCGTTCACGTCGTTGTCCATGGTCTTGGGAATCGCGATGACGGGAACACCTTCCTGATGCATCCGCAGCCCGTACGAGAGGGTGTCGTCGCCGCCGATGGGGATCAGGACGTCGATTCCGTGGTGTTCCAGCACTTCGAGTGCATGGCTGGTGAAGTCATGGGGGCCCTCGCCTTCGGCACGGACGGCGAGGAAGTCCGGCACGTCCTCGGTCCGGACCCTTCCCGGGTTGGTGCGCGAGGTGTGGAGAAAGGTCCCGCCGGTCCTGTCGACAGTCCGCACGATCTTGGGGGTGAGCGGGATCAGCTTGTCGGGGGTCGATGCCGGATCTGCAGGGTTGAAGCTGAGGAGTCCATCCCAGCCGCGGCGGATCCCGATCACATCGTGGCCCTCGTCGTGGACGCGGTTGACGACAGCCTTGATGCAAGGGTTCAATCCGGGAACATCGCCACCACCCGTCAGAATTCCGATGCGCATGTCACTCCTCTCGTGGCAGGCCATGCTACCGGTACCTGAGGGGTGTTCGACTCAAAGGCACCGCAGGCGCCGAGGCCGGATTTCGCGCTGTGGAAGACTTGCTGGAGAGCTGCTTACATGGGTGTAGTTCGCGATGCGCTGCGGATGACGGCCGGAAACAGTCTGCGGCGGCCTGTGTCGCGGACGGAGATAGGGAGAAGGAAAGCCTGGACAGTTTCGCTCACCTCCACGTGCATTCCGAGTTCTCGATGCTCGACGGAGCCGCCAGAGTCGACGATCTGGTCAAGGCGGTAGCCGCAGACGGGCAGCCCGCGGTTGCAATCACCGACCACGGCGTCCTCTATGGGGTCGTCGACTTCTATCGCGCGGCGACTCGAGCAGGTGTCAAACCGATCATCGGCATCGAGGCCTACGTCACCCCGGGATCGCGTCACGATCGGCCGCCGCGTCGCGATGACATTCGATATCACATGACCTTGCTGGCAGAGAACAACACCGGCTATCGAAATCTCATGAAGCTGGCGAGCCGCGCCTACCTGGAAGGCTTCTACTACAAGCCCCGGATGGACATCGAACTGCTGGCGGAGCACTCCGAGGGCATCATCGCGATGTCGGGTTGCCTGGGCGGCCATGTCCCGCAGCTGCTGGCGCCCGACGTCTCGAACGAGGAAGGCAACCTCGGCCAGGCGCGCGACTACGAGGGAGCCCGGGCCGCAGCCGCGATGTATCAAGACATCTTCGGTCGGGACAACTTCTTCATCGAGCTTCAGGACCACGGGATCCCTGCCCAGCAGAAGGTCATGCCGGATCTGCTCGAGATTGCGAGGGATGTCGGAGCTCCGCTGCTGGCTGCCAACGACAGCCACTACACGTATGCGGCGGAGGCAGACGCCCACGACGTGCTGCTATGTATTCAAACCGGTGCCAACAAAAGCGATCCGGATCGGTTCTCCTTCGAGTCGCAGGAGTTCTACATCAAGACGAGCGGCGAGATGCGAGCGCTGTTCCCGGAAGACACCTTTCCGAACGCATGCACCAACACGCTCCTTGTGGCAGAGCGCGCGAATGTCGAGCTCGAGTTCGGGCAGATCCTTCTGCCCCATTTCCCGGTACCCGAGGAGATGACAGAGACCAGCTATTTGCGCAAGCTGGTGATAGAGGGGGCCCACAGACGATACGGGTCTGAGTTGAGCGAGGAGGTCCGGAACCGGATCGACTACGAATTGCGAGTCATCGACGAGATGGGCTTCTCCTCCTATTTCCTCATCGTGTGGGATCTGATTCGGTATGCGAACGAGCGCGGCATTCGCACCGGCCCTGGGCGGGGGAGCGCCGCGGGGTCGATCGTTGCCTACAGCCTCGGGATCACCAAGCTCGACCCGATCGACTTCGGATTGATATTCGAGCGATTCTTGAATCCCGGCAGACGCCAGATGCCGGATATCGATATGGACTTCGACGAGCGATATCGCGGCGAGGTGATCCGGTATTGCGCGGAACGCTATGGGTCGGATCACGTGGCTCAGATCGTCACGTTCTCGACCATCAAGGGCCGCCAGGCGTTGCGCGATTCGGCCCGAGTGCTCGGCCACCCCTACAGCCTCGGCGACCGTGTCGCCAAGCTGATGCCGCCCGCAATTCTCGGTAAGGAGGCAACCCTCGACCAGTGCCTGGACCCGCCACTGGCCCAAGACGGTGTGCATGCCAGGGACTGGTACAACGGAAGCAGCGGGCTGCGCGAGGCCTACACCAGCGACCCGGACGTCAAGGAGGTCGTCGACACGGCTCGTGGGCTCGAGGGACTGCGCCGCCAGGACTCGATCCACGCTGCTGCAGTCGTCATCTCGCCGGTTCCGCTGACCGATATCGTTCCGCTGCAGCGCAAGGGCGAAGACGCTGAGGTTTTGACTCAGTTTGAGATGCATGCCGTCGAAGAACTCGGGCTGCTCAAGATGGACTTCCTCGGACTGCGGAACCTGGCAACGATCGAGCGAGCTCTGGAGCTGATCGAAGCAGAGCAAGACGTCCGCATCGACATCGACGAGATTCCGCTCGACGACGACAAAGTGTTCGCGATGCTCCGAGACGGCGATTCGATGGGCGTGTTCCAGTTTGAGGGCGGTCCGATGCGGGCGCTGATGCGCAACCTGAAGCCGGATCGTTTCGAGCACCTCGTCGCCCTCAATGCCCTCTACAGGCCGGGACCGCTCGGTGCAGGGATGCACACGGAGTACGCAGACCGCAAGAACGGCAAGGCAGACATCACCTACCCCCACCCCGATCTCGAGGAGATCCTCGGGGACACGTTCGGCATCATGGTGTTCCAGGAACAGGTGATGCAGACGGCGCAGCGGATGGCTGGCTTCTCGATGGCAGAGGCCGACATGCTGCGCAAGGCCATGGGCAAGAAGATTCCATCTGTGATGAAGGAACAGGAGGAGTTGTTCGTCGCCGGCTGCATCAGCAGCGGGTACACCGAAGCGCTGGGGCGGGAACTCTTCGGCTTTATCGAACACTTCGCGGGCTACGGCTTCAACAAGTCGCACAGCGCGGCGTACGCGCTCGTGGCCTATCAGACGGCGTGGCTGAAAGCCCACTATCCGGCGCAGTACATGGCGGCATTGCTCACGGCGGTCAAGCGGGACAAGGACCGTACCGCGTTGTACCTTCACGAGTGCCGGACCATGGGGCTGCGCGTCCTGGTCCCCGATGTGAACGCCAGCGGCAGCGACTTCACGGCAGTGGGTGGCGAGATCAGATTCGGGCTGTCTGCAGTGCGGAATGTAGGCGAGGCAGTTGTGGAACTGATCGTTGGAGAACGCGAGAAGAACGGTCCCTTCACCGACTTCGGCGATTTCATTGACCGGGTAGACCTCCAGGTGCTCAACAAGCGGACCCTCGATTCACTCATCAAAGCAGGTGCGTTCGATTCGCTGGGGCATCCTCGCCGTGGACTGTTCGAACGGTATCTCGACCTGCTGGATGCCACGACCGCCAGGCGCCGGGCCGAAGAGATGGGTCAATTCTCGCTCTTTGGCGGTGATGTCAGCGATGTCGAGGAGGTGGTCGTTCCGATCCCAGACACAGAGTGGGACAAGAAGACTCGGCTGGCTTTCGAGAAGGAGATGCTGGGCCTGTATGTCTCCGATCACCCCCTGCTGGGGGTAGAACGAGCGTTGCAGGCGATGTGTACGTCCACGATTCCGGGACTCTGGGATCAGGAGGACAAGTTGAGTGTCACCGTGGGCGGTCTCGTCGGCCCGATCACCCGCCGGTATACCAAGGCAGGCGATCCGATGTACTTCTTCTCTTTCGAAGATCTGCAGGGAAGCACCGAGGTGGTGTGTTTCCCGCGCACCGTTGCCGAATACGGGCCGCTGGTGAGGGAAGACGCACTCTTGATCATCAGCGGCCGCGTCGACAACCGGGGCGATGAGGTCAAGCTCATTGCCCAGGAGATCCGGGAGCCGGCGCTCGAAGAGGGCGACATGGTGCGGCTTCAGGTTGCCGCGTCCCGACTGTCTCCGAACCTCGTCCATCGGATACGCGTCGCGCTCCAGAACCATCCCGGCACCGCTCCGGTGTATCTCCACATGACGGCAGACGGCAGCGAGAAGGTGGTGCGCCTCGGTGATGAGCACAGGGTGGAACCCCGCTCGGCGCTTTACGCAGAGTTGCGGGAGCTGCTGGGAGCGAGCGCCGTCCTCTAGAAGCTTCCCGGAACCCGCACGGCGCTGGGACTACGGGTCGTCACAGCTCGAGCACCTCGAGGACCCGGGCGTCTGCCTCATCGATGAGCGCGGCGAGGGCGTTGATGCTCGTGGGGGCATGTTCCATCCAAGGGATCTGCAACGGCACGGTCTTGTGCCGGTTGGCAAACTCGAGCCGCACTTCCGCTTGGTGGCGGGCTTCTGCCCCCCAGCGTTCCAGGTTGACGTGAAGTGCGATTTGGGTAGCGGCGTCCAAGTCTTGCGAAGCCAGATCCGGGGCGTGGTCCGCCCATGCTGCGGGCAGCGCTCGATTGAATATGACGCATGCCGGCGGGGCCGCGATGTCCGGGAGGGCTTCGTAGAAGCGCCGGGCTTCGCGCAGCGGCGTCGGGTAGGCGGTGGTCACCACGACGGTGGTTGCCGCCGTGAAATACCGCTCGATACCCTGCGCCCGGCGTGCGAGGCCGTCGTAGAGCGTGCGAAGATCGAGGAGGAACTCGGCGACTTCCTCCAGGAGGGGTCCGCCGAGCACGTTGTCGGTGAGGCGCAGCATGGGGCGTGCGGTGATCCGATACAGCGCTCTACGGCCGGGCAGACCGGCCCCTGTGATCCAACGCAGCACGCGGCCCCCGATCAGTTCACGCATCCGGCGTGGCGCTTCGAAGAAGTCGATACCTCCGCCGGCGGGTGGGGTATCGACGACGACCACCTCCCAGGCTCCTGCTTCGAGATACTCGGCGAGTTGCTCGCCTGCCGCATACGACTGGGCCGCGGGGAAGCGGTCGGCAATCGCACGGAAGTAGGGGTTCTGCTCGAGGCGGGCGGCGACGTCTGGTTCGGCGTGGCGGGAGATGATCCCCTCCCAGGACGCGGTGACGTCGAGCATGGCTGCCCACAGCTCGGTCTGGCCCGAGACGGGCGTCGGTACGTTTCCGATCGTCTCGATCCCCAGCGCATCTGCGAGGCGTCTAGCGGGGTCGACGGTGAGCACCAGCGTGCGCTTGCCTGCTCGAGCCGAGGCGATCCCTACGGCAGCTGCGATGGTCGTCTTGCCGACGCCACCGGCTCCGGTGACGATGACGGTTGCGGTGCGGGGTTTGCGGCGACTCATAGCTCATCCCACGCGTCGGTGAGGGTTGCCGCCAGTTCCGGAGCGGTGAGGACACCGAACTGGTGCGCCAGCTGTGGTCCTGCGGGGAGCACCTCGAGCCAACGTTGCTGGTCAGCGGCCAGCATCTGATGGAGGTGGGCGGCGGCGCGGATGGAACCGGAAGGGAGGGCGTCGAACACGCCGGCTTCGAGGGTCATGGGGGTGATGACCCGGTTGGTGACGACGCCGACAACGTCGATGATCGGCTCGTCCGCCAGCAGTTCGAGCATTTCGGAAGTCTCGATGGTCGGCAACTCTTCTGGAGTGGTGACCAGTACCAGCCCGCTCGTCGATTGGTCGGCGAGCGTGTCCCGCATTCGTGCGGCTTGTTCCTTGACCGCGCCCGAAGGCACCAGTTCGGCAATCGTGGCCGGAGCGCCCAGGTACGACTGCAGTTGACCGAGGGGAGGGGCATCGACGATCACGATGTCCCAGTCCTCCTTCCAGACCTCGAAGATGGGTTTGCCCATCGATACGATCTCGCGAACTCCTGGGGCGGTGTCGATGAGGACCTGGAAGATCCGGCTGAACTGCCCGAGGGGGGCGGCACGGGGCACCCGGAGTTGGAGACGGAGGTACTCGTCGAGTGCCCGGGCTCTGTCTACCGCAGCGACGGCTACACCGGGCGCGACCGGTTTGGCGTCGTATCCGAGGCTGCCTACCCCGAGATGGGTGGCGAGGCCGATGGGGTCGGCAAGGGAGATGGCCAGCGCGCTAGCCCCCCGCCGTCCCGCCTGTAGGGCCAGGGACGCCGCAACGGCGGACTTGCCAACCCCGCCCTTGCCCGAGACGATGAGCAGCTTGTGATCGAGCACGGCCGCGAGCGTAGCTGCGGGTACGATCTGTCAAGAAAGCGGGAGAAGGAGCGAGGAGTGGCAGAGCTGGACGTCGATCAGTTCCTGGAGCGGTTCCGCGAGCGGGCCGTGGCAGTGAAGGAGCGTGGAGTGCCACCCCTCGAGAGTGACGCCCGGCGGGCGTTCATCGCGCAGGCTGAGTCGGACTACCTGGATTACTCGCTCGTGGCCAGCGCCTCGTGGGCGGTCGAGGATGGTTCACTCGTGCTGAAGATCCCGCTCGCCGGCTGAGCCGCGGGAGTTGGCTTAGCCGGGGTCTTCGACGCCCAACGCAGCCCGCTTCGCCGCAGCCCGCCGCTCACCTTCGAGCCGGGCGAGGTCGTAGTTGTTGTGGTCGACGTACGTCATCGCGTCCGCGATGAGATGGTGGCCTGCCTGGTCCCGAATCAGCTGGTGCATAGCTTGACATACCTTCCGATAGCCGGGATGGCCACCCTGGCCTGTCCGGAGCTCGATGAGGTGGAAGGCTTCACGAGCGCTCAGTTGGAAGAAGAAACGGACGCGGAACGCAAACGGCACCACGTATTGCGCCGCATCTGGCCCGAGATCGCCCTTGAGACGGTCGTGCAGGGCCGCGGTACGTTCCATGGCCTCTTGCCAGACCGCGGTGGCGCCGATGTCTTCGATTGAATTAGGGGTGACGTATCCGTGAGCAGGGGACAACCGCTGCCAGTCGAGCGTCAGCATGCGGTGTCGTTGCAGATCTCGGAAGCTGCCGTAGTCGCAGAGGATGTCAAAGCGGTAGCCGGTGCGCTCCATCCCTCTCCCGGGCTTGTGCCTGCGGTTGCTGCGGTCTCCGATGTAGTCCGCGATCAACCTGGCCCGCTCATCTTCAGCCAGCCCGTCTACCACTCCGAGGAGTTGGTCGTCCGGGAGATCGCTATAGGCGTACAACGCGGCTGCCGCGGTCTTCCGCTCTCCGTCTGGGTCCCAATCGACGAGGGTCACTTCTGGACGTTCTTCCGGCATCACGTCGAGGTCTGCGGCGTGCACATTCATGCGTTCTGCGATCGCGGTGAAGTAGTCGCTCCAGGCTCCGCCGCGTTCAGGAATGTCTACCCGTCGCAGGAAGGCCGGAATCACCTTGCGCAGTTCGCGCAGCATCAGATCTGCATACGTTCGAACTTCGGCGAGGGGATGGGCTCGCATTCTCAGCAGCAGTGCTTCGTAGGCTTGTCCGCTCCCGAAAATCCCCACGTTTGAGGTCGTGGCTGCCGGAAGGAGACCGCGAAGGTCGTCGCAAGCTTTGGCGCGGATAGACGATCGCCACACGAAACTCGAATCGGCGTCATCCTTGGGGTAGAGCGTCTCGTAGTAGGGCACCATGGATTGCACAAGCGTGGTGTAGGTGTCGAACAGCCACTCCATGGTCCGGGTGTAGTCGGCGGCAAGACTCGTTTCCGCGACCTCGGGGGGCATGATGTACCGATAGCGGTCGCCGAGCTTCTGGTCGTAGAAGATGTAGCGCGTGCTCTGTTCGAGGTAGGAAGCCAGCCGTCCCCGTTCGAGCACTTTGGTGAGGATGTTGGAAGCTTGTTCGCATGCGAGGTGGGCTCCGCCGAGCTGAGCGACGGAGTCGTCTCCGTAGTCTGAGAACACCCTGCGGTAGAGATCCTCCGCCCGCGAGAGGTTCACGATGGGGTCGTTGTCCTCGAGCTCTTCTGCAATCCCGGCGATTCCCGCTTCGGGTTGGTTGTAGAACTCGTCGAGGAACAGTCTGCGCACCGACTTGGGCGACCGGCTGTAACGGGCGAAGAGTGCCCCTTTCACCACCTCGGGGAGGTTGACGATGGCGAAGACGGGTCCGTCGAGGTCGGTGAAGAAGCGGGCCAGGATGGCGCGTTCTCCCGGCGTGAAGGACTCTTGGTGATATGAAGCGATGGGGGTATCAGCGAGCATCCGGCCGAATCACAGACGTGTGATTCGCACCGTAGCAGCGGCCGGGGAGCACCGGCAAACCTTCGTCACGTCGTATCCTGATGATCGTGAGTGTCGTTCTGCGTATCGTTATTGGGTTGTTGGTGGCCGCCGCCGTGGCAGTCGCGATCGTTCCGGCACTGGTGATCATGGATCTCAATTCAGGCGGGACGGGCTGGGGCCTGTGCTCGGAGGGGATCGCAGGCTGCCGCGGCTCCTATTTCGCCGGATTCGAGATGCTTGCGGTCGGGGCGCTTGCACTGTTCGTGCTTCTCGGCTTCATCCGGGCCGCGATTCTGTTGTTGCGCAGGGTGGAAGCCCAGCATGTGCAGCCCCCTGCAGACCGGGTCCCCCGGTGACGAGACGCGGAGGGCGTTCTAGGCTCCGCTCATGACCGATGATGCGACCGCAGGGTCCTCCGCAGCGGGAGACGGCCTCGATAAGAGCTTTGACGATCTGCCCCTTTCGGAGCGATTCCCGGAGTACCTGGCCGTATTCGGCATCGGTCTCGGAGTCGCCGTCGCGGTCGGCCTGCCGATCGGACTGCTGACCGAATCGAGCATCACCGCATCGATCGCCTACATGATCATGATGGTTGGGGTGTTCTTCCTGCTGGTCGGCGGCCTGTCCGGGTCCGGCTTCAACGCCGGCGGTTTCGGAGGCATGTTCACGGCGAGTGCGGACGAGAACGAGCGGATGCGAGACCGGGAGCGAGAGGCGACCGAGGCAGCAGAGAAGCGCGCTAGCCAGCGCGGCTACGAGGAGGGCAACCGGTCGGGATCGAAGCGGCGGCGGCGAGACGCCGGTGCTGCGGTGCAACGGCGGCTCAATGCCGATGCCAACCCGCGAGCTTTTTGGAGCGTGGCTGCAGGGTTCGTCTACGTGCTGCTCGGAGTTGCGCTCGTTTCCGTCTTTCCCTGAGCGGACCTCTGCCGGGGCTCCGACTCCAGCCCGGTCGCCGGAACCGCGATGAGTTGAGTTGCGATGAACAACGCCTTTGCCTCAGCAATCGGCCTGCCATCCACCGAACAGGCAGCTTCCATGACGAGTCTCCTACCCCTCCGCTCGACAAGATTGCCCTGGAAGAGGTAGCGGCCGGTGGCGGGAGCTGGATTGCGGAACCGGATATCCATGGTCGCGGTGACCGCCATGGTGCCTGCGACCAGGATGGCGGTCCATGCCAGGATCTCGTCGAGGGCGGTGGCAACAACCCCCCGTGGAGCACGTCTGCGAATCCCCCGTAGTCATCCCGAGTCAAGAACTCGACAGACACGGTATCGCCGGTGAGTGTGAGGCCGTCCAGGCGCAGCCCGATCGGATTGTCGCGGCCACACCCGAACAGTGGGCGTACTCGGCGCGGAGCGCGTCCAGTCCAGCCGTCTTTACTGCGCGACCTCGATAGAGCCGCCTTCGACGGACGTGACGCGCACCAGCGAATCCACCACCCAGCCGTGGTCTTCGAGCAGACGCCTGCCGGCGCGCCATCCCTTCTCAATGACGAACCCGAAGCCCACGATCTCAGCACCTGCCTCCTCCGTGATTTGGCCGAGCGCCTCGGCAGTGCGTCCGGCAGACAGGAAGTCGTCCAGCACCAGGACCCGGGCACCGGGGGGCAACACACGGCGGGCGACCTCGACGCGGTACTCCACTCCCTTGGTGGGAGACATGACCTCTCGCCAATAGGAGTAGCGGTTTCCGGTGCCAAGGAACTTCTTGGCGTACACCACGGGGAGGCCCATCTCCACTCCGCAGACGACAGCAGGTGGGATCCCTGAGGCCTCCGAGGTCAAGATCAGGTCAGGGCGGTATGGGGAGAAGGTGGTCGCGAATTGTCGCCCGACCTCTGCGATGATGATCGGGTCGACGCGGTGGTTGAGGAACTCGTCGACGAGGACGAGATCCCCTTCTACCCGCGCTCGCGTGGCGACGACCTCACTCAAATCCACGTCGGCAGCTTATCCGCCTTCCCGGAAGTCAGATCGTTCCGCTGCACGTCTCGCGTCTGGCGGATGGTCCGCGTCGGTAGCATGCGCCCTCATGTCCCCGTCTCCGGCTCCAACCACCGAGCAGAAGCGAAATGCTCGGGTGGTGCTGAACCGCCTGAAGAAGCGCTACCCGGACATGGGTACGGCCCTCAAATACGAAGACGTCTGGCAGCTTCTCGTTGCCACTGTGATGTCTGCCCAGACGACGGACGAGAACGTAAACAGAGTTACCCCGGTGCTCTTCGAGCGGTGGCCGACTCCGGAGGAACTGGCAGAGGCCGACCCGGAGGACGTTGAGGCCGTCATCTTCTCCACCGGGTTCTACCGCCAGAAGACCAAGTCGATCCAGGCACTCTCTGCGGACCTGGTGACGGAGTTCGATGGGGAAGTACCGCGCGACCTTGCGGCGATGACGACGCTACGCGGAGTAGGTCGCAAGACGGCGAGTGTGGTGCTGGCGGAGGCCTGGAGCCTGCCGGCGATTGCGGTGGACACCCACGTCAAGCGAGTCGCCAAGCGCGTTGGGCTCACGGCCGAGGTCGACCCGGAGAAGGTGGAGTCCGACCTGCGGGCGCTCTATCCCGAGTCGGAGTGGGCCGGAATATCAATGTGTGTGATCCAGTTCGGGCGGGACGTGTGTGATGCCCGTAGGCCACGGTGTTGGGACTGCCCGCTGGCGGATCGGTGTGCCTATCCCGACAAGTCCCCTTCACCTCGAGCCGGCGGGTGAGAGTGTTTCTTCCCGGCCCCTACGACCGGGAAATCATGCGACTCGCGTTGCCGGCACTCGGCGCACTGGCTGCCGACCCGTTGGTGTCGCTGGTGGATACCGCCTTCGTCGGGCGGCTGGGGGCAGAAGCGCTAGCCGCGGTCGCGGTCGCTTCTGCGATCTTCGCAGTTGCCTTTGCCCTCTTCAACTTCCTGGCTTACGGGACCACGCCGCTGGTCGCACGAGAGGTGGGCCGGGGAAACATCCGCGCCGCAGGCAGGATGAGCATGGACGCGATCTACATCGGGGTCACGCTCGGGGTCGCCTCCTTGATCGTGCTGCTCGCCGCGGGCAGGCCGTTGCTGACCGCCATGGGGGCGGAGGCCGGTGTCGTCGAGGAGTCGCTGACGTACCTGTCGATTCGAGCGTTCGCACTTCCTGCCCTGATGGTGGTCACCGTAGGGCACGGGGTGTTCCGCGGCTTTCAGGACACCCGTACACCTCTGGTCGTGACGCTGGGCCTGAACGCGGTGAATCTGGTGCTCGACCCGATGCTCATCTTCGGCCTGGGATGGGGTGTCGCCGGCGCCGCGGTGGCCACGGTGGTTGCACAGTGGACGGGGGCAGTGTGGTTTCTCGCCCTGCTCTGGGCTCGTCGCGAGCACATGGAAATCCGGTTGACGCTGCCCACCTGGGTCGAGCTTCGGCCCTTGCTCGGCGCCGGGCGAGCCCTCGTGATCCGCACCGGATCGTTACTCGCAGTCATGACGCTGGCCACGGCTGTGGCTGCCCGTCTCGGCACCACCGCGGTCGCGGCTCACCAGGTGATGTTGCAGCTGTGGATCTTTCTAGCCCTGGTGGTCGACGCGCTCGCGATCGCAGCCCAGGCGATGGTCGGGCGGGTGATCGTCGAGGACCGGGTGCAGGCTCGGGCCATCTCGGACCGCCTGCTCGCGTTGGGGCTGCTCGGCGGGATGGCACTGGCCATTGCCATGGCGGCACTGGCCGGCTGGCTTCCCGGGCTGTTCACCGATGATCGCTCGGTGATTGCGGCGACCAGTACCGTGTATGCATTCGTGGTGGTGATGCAGCCCGTCAATGGAATCGTGTTCGTCTGGGACGGTATCGCGATCGGGGCAACCGCCTTCGACTACCTCGCCTGGACGATGCTGGCGTCTGCGGTGGTGGCCGGTGCCGCCCTGTTGCTCGTCATTCCGTTGGGCTGGGGCCTGGCAGGAGTGTGGTGGGGGCTGGTGGTGCTGATGGCGGCGCGGGCTGCGACGTTGTGGTGGTGGTACGTTCGGGGCCCGCTCGGCGCCGGACGAGATCCAGCCCTTTCGTCTCCGGCAGCCTGAGAACGAGCAGCATCGCGATGATGACGCCCAAGCCGAGCCAGAGGATGGTCGCGGAGAGTCCGATGCGATCCACGACCAGTGCCCCCAACATGAAGCCTGTGATGCTTCCGAGGATGCCAGCGTTCGTCACCCAGCCGGCGGCACTGGCTCGGACCCGAGTGGGGAACAACTCCGAGCGGAGTGCTGCGAAGGCAGGGGTGAGCATCGAAATCCCGAAACTCGCCACGAGGATCGCAGGGGCGAGGATCCACCCGCTCGACTGGATGTAGAAGAGTTCTCCTCCGACGAGACCCATGGCGAGGGCGAGCACGGTGGTGGGTCTTCTGCCCAGGGAGTCCGCGAGGCGGCCACCCACCAGGAGTCCGAGCGCTCCCAGACCGCTGAAGACAATGAGGAGGAAACGGGCTGCACCGGCATCCCATCCGAGATCGTCGATCATCCGCTCCAGCACGAAATCGATCGCGGGTGCAGCGAATGCGGCCACGAGAAAGGCCATAGCGGCCAGCGGCCAGAAGTGACCCCAGAGTCCGGCACGCAGCGCCTGGGCGAATGTGACCTTCTTCTGATAGTGCACGTAGGCCCGACTTTCGTGAAGGAACCTGGCGACGAGTGGCACCACTAGGAGCCCCAGACCGGTGAGCGCAAAGAGCACCCTCCAGGAGCCGTCGCTCTGTTCGGCGATAGGGAGGAGGATCAAACCGGTCCCGGTACCCATCTGGTGGGCAAGGGCATATACGCCCAGGCCGAGGGCCCGCACGCCCGGGCTGAGCTCTTCGGCGAGGATGACTACTGCGAGCGCGGCGATGCTCACGACTGCGATGCGGGCTGCCGATTGAGCGGCCGTGAAGCTCATCACCCCCGGGGCGAAGGCGGTCGCCAGGTTCGCCAGCGGGAGCAGCGCGAAAACGATCAGGAACGGAACCCGGCGGCCGCGCCTGTCGGCGGCGATGGCGAAACCCACGCCGAGGAGTGACAGCATCCGAGTGATGCCGAAGATCGAGAACATGCCGCCCTCCGTCAGGTCGTACGAAAGGCGGACGAACACATTGACGTGGCCGAGTTGGGCGCCGCCGTAACCGGCGACGAACGCCACCAGCACCATGAGGAAGATGGCCCGGCGATCGCGAGCGGTGAATCCGGCGAGCGATCGCATCCCGACTCCAACGGTCATTTGGCGGTTCTCCTGGCCGGCCGGCTCGGGCCAACGCCGGATGCGTCTCGGGTCATGGTCGGCGACATTACCGGCCTTCGAGGTTGAGCACGGGATGGATTGGCTCGAACCGTCGTACTGCCTCCACTGTTCTATCGTTCAGGAGGAACGGGAGCCAAGCTACTAGCGCCACCCGCAGACCCGTCGAAACAGAAACGAAACGTCGGTACCCGCAGGAACAAAGGTACCGTCCACCGGGTTGGGTCGCCAGAGAAACACACTCTCGTCCAGGGGAGAGCCGGATGTCAGATGCGACGATCTTGGTCGCGATCTTTGCCGGGGCAGCATCTTTTGTGTCGCCGTGTGTATTGCCGTTGTTGCCCGGCTATCTCAGCCTCGTCAGCGGCTACTCGGTGGACGAGTTGTCGCAGGGCGATGTCTCGCTCCGGCGCGTCACGGGCAAGACATTGCTGTTCGTCGCCGGCTTCACCGCGGTGTTCGTCGCACTGGGTGCTGGCGCGACCACGATCGGGTCCTTCCTCTTCAGCGAGCGTTCCTTCTTCCAGACGGCGCTCGGCTGGCTGGTGATTGCCATGGGCCTCTTCATCGCGGTGAGCGCCGTGTGGACACCGCAGTTCATGCTGCCGTTCATGAAGGACACCAGGGTCGAGGTGCGTCCCTCGAAACTGGGTCCCTGGGCGCCACCGGTCATGGGTGCAGCTTTTGCGTTCGGGTGGACACCGTGCTTGGGACCGTTCTTGGGCGCAACACTGGCGCTGGGGGCAACCAGCGAAACGGTGGGCCGCGGCATGCTGCTCCTTGCCTTCTACTCGCTCGGTCTGGCAGTACCTTTCTTGATCTCTGCGTTGGCACTGGCCAAGGCATTCGCCACGTTCGGCAGGCTGCGGAAGTGGCTCACGCCCATCACTGTGGCATCTGGCCTGATGCTGGCAACCTTCGGATTCCTTCTCGTGACCAATCAGCTCGTCGAACTGAACGCCTTCTTCAGCCGGCTTCTCATCAGGTTCGGCCTCGACGGTCTCACCGAGATCTGAGGAGGCATTTGAACCGGCGGCTTGCGGGACCGGGGCAACGGCGTAGCCTCTCGGGTCTCATGCATCCTTGCACCGGCTCATGCAGCCCAACCTGACCCGTGAACGATTCGTGGAACTGGCCGCCGGATACCCGGTGGTGCCACTCGCGATCGAAGTGCTCGCCGACCGCGAGACGCCGGTTTCGGTGTTCGAACGACTGGTGCGGGATGACGACGGGTTCCTGCTGGAGTCGGTCGAGGGTGGTGAGCGATGGGCCCGCTGGTCGTTCGTGGGAAGGGACCCGGAGTTCACGCTGACCGCACGACAAGGCGTCTGCACCGTCACCGGCTCGGACCTAGAGCTCCCGGATGGTGACCCCCTCACGGTCCTGGAGGCGGTCCTCGAGCGCTACGAGACCCCACCTCCATCAGATCTCGGACTCGACCGCAACGTCCCCCCGTTGTTTGCCGGCTGTGTCGGCTGGCTGGCGTACGACGTGGTGCGATATGTGGAACATCTCCCGGACCGACCCAGGGACGATCGGGGCCTTGCGGAGATGTCCTGGCAGTTCGTCGGCCTGCTTGGTGCCTTCGACCGGTTCCGACAGACGGTGACGTTGATCCGAAACGTGTACATACGTGAAGACCCGGGAGCGCAATACGATGCCGCGGTGGCAGACTTGGCTGCTGCGGCGAACCGGCTGGCTGATGCCAGGGCCTACCAGGCTGCCCCCCGGCCCGGCGGGATCGAAGCCGCTCGGGCGACTGCGAGCATGACTCGAGAGGAATACGAAGCCGCGGTGTCCACCTGTATCGACTACATCGAATCCGGTGATGCTTTCCAGATCGTGCCGTCGCTGCGGTTCGAGGTCGACTTCGGCGGAGACCCGTTCTCGGTCTACCGCTCGCTCCGGCTGGTCAACCCATCGCCGTTTCTCTTCTTCGTTCGCTCCGGCGGAGTCGCAGTCGTCGGATCATCCCCCGAACTCATGTCGCGGGTGCGCGACGGACGCGCCTACAGCCGGCCGATTGCGGGGACAATCAGGCGGGGGGAGACGCCAGATGAGGATGCTGAGCTGGAGGCCACATTGCTGGCTGACCCCAAGGAGCGAGCCGAACACGTGATGTTGGTGGATCTGGCGCGTAACGACCTCGGCCGGGTGTGCTCGTTCGGGACGGTCGCGGTGGATGAGCTCATGGTCATCGAGCGCTATTCACACGTGAGTCACATCGTATCCGGGGTATCGGGGGTACTGCGCTCTGGTGTGGGGCCGGTGGACGTACTGCGTGCGACATTCCCTCACGGCACCGTGTCGGGCGCGCCGAAGGTCCGCGCTATGGAGATTATCGACGAGCTGGAGCCAGTCGCTCGTGGCCCCTACGCCGGAGCGGTCGGCTACCTCGACTTCAGCGGCAACCTCGACACTGCAATTGCGCTGCGGACGCTGGTGATCGCAGGCGGCAAGGCATGGGTTCAGGCGGGCGCGGGTGTCGTCGCAGACAGCGAACCTGCCGCGGAATACGAGGAGTGTGTGGCCAAAGCCGCGGCTGCGCTGACGGCGTTGCAGGCAGCAGCAGACCTCGAAGGGACGCGTGCATCGTGAAGCCTCCGGCCACCTACGGCGATGTCACCGCTGAGTACCTCGCGGCACGACGCGGTGCGGCGGTCGTAGATTCCGGTCGAGAAACCGTGTGGGTGCGTGGCCCCGACACCGTGGTGTTTCTCGAGGGCCTGTTGAGCCAGTCCATCGACAGCATGGCAGTCGGCGAAACGGCACCTTCTTTGTTGCTGTCGCCCCAGGGCAAGCTACGGGCGCTGCTCTGGGTCTTGCGCGGCCGGGCCGAGGTCGGGCTGGTCGCAGACGCCGGCTTCGGATCACAAGTGGTGGCAGACCTCACCCGGTTCAAGATTCGCGTGGATGCGGAAATCGTCTTGGATCCAACGCCGACCGTCGACGTCTGGGGGCCGCGAGCTGCTGAGGTGGTGGCGGCCGCGAACCTGCCGGTGCCTGAAGCGCACACCTGGCAGCGACAGGCCGAACGGACCGTTGCCCGCTTCCCGCTCGGTCGCAGCTCCCTCGATCGGTTCCTGTTGGCAGGTTCCAAGGGTGATGGAGTGGTGGAAAGCGGCGGAACCCGGATCGGCCGCCTGGCGGCGACCACGATACGCATCGAGGCAGGAGAACCGCAGATGGGTGTCGACGTCGACGAAGGAACTATCCCTCAAGAGACCGGGCTTGTCGCCGAAACGGTCGACTTCGCCAAGGGGTGCTATCTCGGGCAGGAATTGGTGGCTCGGATCGAGTCGCGGGGCCACGTCAACCGCCACCTGCGTGGACTCCTCGTGCACGATGCGATCATCCCGCCGCCTGGCGCGGTGGTATCGGATGACGACAGAGAGCTGGGGTTGGTGACGTCGACGGGGGAATCACTTCAACTGCGGGCTCCAGTTGCGCTTGCGATGATCCGTCGGGAGGCGGAACCGGGGGATGCGGTCCGGCTGGAGTGGGACGGCGGGTCGACGAGAGCAACGGTACAGCCGCTTCCGTTAGATCGGTTCGAAGACGCCGCGCTCTAACCGCGGTGATTCTTACAGTTCTCTAACACTGGCCACCGATAGTGGTGATCAGAACCTCTGGCTCGCTCCGTGTGTGATCGAGCCACCCCGTCACGCAGGAGATCGAGATGAGCGCAGGCACCATTCTGCTCATCGAGGACGAAGACGAGATCGCCGACCTGCTCAGGCTTTACTTCGAGCGTGAGGGGTTCCGGTTGCTCCACGCAGAGAATGGCGAGAAGGGTCTTGACCGCCTCAGGGAACGTGATCCGAGAGCGGTACTGCTCGACATCGGACTGCCGGGCATCGACGGCATTGAGGTCTGCCGCCAGATTCGTTCCTCGTCTGAAGTGCCGGTGATCATGCTGACTGCGCGGGATTCTGAGGTCGACAAGATCGTGGGCCTGGAGCTTGGTGCAGATGACTACGTCACCAAGCCGTTTTCGCCACGCGAACTCGTCGCCAGAGTGAAGGCGGTGCTTCGTCGAAGCGAGGAGCGTCCGGTGGCGCCTCGCACCATCAGTGTTGGTGCGTACGTTGTCGATGCCGGTCGCCGTGAAGTCACGACTCCGGAGGGCGAACTGGTCCGACCGACTGCCAGGGAATTCGATCTGTTGTGGTATCTGAGCAAACACAAGTCTCTCGTTATGTCCCGTGCTCAGCTGCTCGAGGCGGTGTGGGGGTATGACTACTTCGGTGAGACCCGCACGGTCGACGTCCACATTCGCCAGTTACGAAAGAAGCTGGATGGCATCCCGATCGAGACGATCTGGGGTGTCGGCTACCGGCTCGACGGATGAGCCTCAGGCGGCGCTTGTTGTGGGGCACGCTGGCGGTGGCTGCCGTCACCCTGGCCGCTGGAATCATCGGTGGGGTGGTGATCCAGCGTGAGGTACGCACCGCAGCACAGCAGGAGCTGTTTCGCCAAGGCCAGGTCACTGCCGAACTCGTCGAGCGTCAGCTCGAACGAACCCCCCTACGCAGCCGAAGCGCGGTAGCCGGAGTCCTCGAAGGGGTGAAGCTGGTTGGAGGCCACGACTACGTTGAAGCCGCGTTGCTCCTTCCGGCGGGCAGGGTCAACGTACTCGGTGGTGCGCCAGTGTTGATTCCCAGCCTGCCGCCCGGCTTCACGGATCGCGGTGTAGTGGAGGTCGAGGTCGACGGAAACCCGGTACTTGCCACCGTCCGCAGGGTGTCTGTCGGCGAGCAGAACCGGCGGGACATGGTGGTTGCGATCGGGAGGATCGAGGATCTGGGCATCGCCGGCGTGGTGACCCGGACCGTCCTCATCGCTCTGGCCGCGGGAGCGTTGCTGGCAGTAATGCTCTCTATCGGCCTCAGCCGGGCGCTCGGAAACCGACTCGAAGCGATCAGCGAGACGGCGCGGGCATATGCCGAAGGCGACTTCAGCGCCCGCGCTCCGGAGTCTGGTAGCGATGAGCTGGCTGCGGTCGGGAGCGCCTTCAATGACATGGCGGCGGAGTTGGACGACGCCCGCAGGCGCGAGCGGGATTTCCTCATGAGCGTCGGCCACGATCTCCGCACACCGTTGACCACCATCCGAGGGTACGCCGAAGGGCTGGACACCGGGGCGGTACCTCCGGACGACATTGCTCGGGTTGCCGGAGTCATCCATGCCCAAACCGACCGGCTGAGTCGATTGATCGAGGATTTGATGCTGTTGGCGCGTCTTGAGGCACGGGAATTTACGCTGCGTCCGGAGCCGGTGGATTTGACGGCTCACCTCAAGGAGACGATCGATAGCGCGCGCATTCGCTCCGACGAGGCCCGGGTGCGGATCGACGCAGACCTCGAGCCCACGGGCCTCTTGCAGATCGATCCGGACCGTGTGGCGCAGGTCGTCACCAACCTGATCGACAACGCCTTGCGGTACACCCCGGAGGGAGGCCGGATGATCGTTGGCCTGACTCGGACCGGTGACGGGGCCCGCATTGTGGTGGCAGACGACGGTCCCGGGATCGAGCCGTCGGATGTGCCCCACGTGTTCGAACGGTTGTACGTCGCCCAGCGCTATCGGGTGGTGCGGCCCGAAGGCAGCGGTCTCGGGCTTTCGATCATCAAGGAATTGGTGGACGCCATGGGAGGCAGCGTGGAAGTTGCGAGCGCACCGGGGGCGGGGACCTCGATCGTCGTCTCGCTCGTAGCGCCCGAAAGCGTCGGCCCCGATCAGAGTTAGCGTGCCGTTCGGGTGCCGGTGTGGCATTTGCCGGAGGCCGACCTAGGCTCGCCCGCCATGTCGACCAAGCGTGTCGCGATCGGCTTGATCGTGCTGACCACCATCCTGCTCGGAGGCTGCTCCAACACCACGGAGGGCAAGTTCGGCGCCGACTTGTTTTCGACGGCGTGCGCCGGTTGCCACGCCGCAGATGGCTCAGGGGGCAGGGGCCCTGCCATCGGTACCCCGGACTCGGATGCGGCGACGGTGTTGACCGACGAACAGATCCGTGGGGTCATCCGCATCGGGCCGGGTGCGATGCCTGCCTGGTCCAGACTGACGGAAGAACAGGTCGACAGCCTGGTGGCATACCTGCGGCAATTGCAGGCGGGCGGCTGAACGTTTCCCGGTACGATCCTGGCATGCTGGGTCCCATCATCGAAGCCACCGGCGCTCGGGTCGAGGCGCTGCGCGGCAGAGAGTCCGAGCTGCGAGACGCCGCAGCCGACGCCCCCCCGCCGCGCTCGCTGGCCGGTGCACTGACGGCTCCCGGGCTCTCGGTGATTGCGGAGATCAAGCGGCGTTCTCCCTCTGCGGGACGGATTCGGGAAACCATGGATCCAGCCCGCCTGGCTCGTTCGTACGAGCAGGGCGGTGCCGCGGCGATATCGGTTCTGACTGAACCCGAGTTCTTTTCCGGGTCGCTACGTGATCTCGAGATGGTGCGGGACGCGGTGGCGGTGCCGGTGCTTCGCAAGGATTTCGTGCTCGATCCGGTCCAAGTCTGGCAAGCCAGGGCGTCTGGAGCAGATGCGGTTCTGCTGATCGTGGCGGTGCTGGATCGACCGACGCTCGAGGCGTGCCTGGCGGCTGCGGCTGCGGTAGGCCTCGATGCTCTCGTCGAGGTTCACCGCGAGTCGGAGGTCGCGATCGCATCCGCCGTCGGTGCTGGGATTGTGGGCGTCAACAACCGCGATCTCACCACGTTCCGAACCGACCTCGCCGTCGCCGAACGGCTGCGCCCGGAGTTGGGGGCGGACGTTGTGACGATCGCCGAATCGGGGGTCGCGACGTCCGGCGATGCAGCGCGGATGGCTGCCGCCGGTTTCGACGCGGTGCTGGTGGGAGAGGCCCTGGTACGGGCCGACAACCCGGCGGCGTTGGTCGCCTCGCTTCAGGGATCACCACGTTGACCTGGGTGAAAGTGTGCGGACTTTCCACCGAAGCCGATGTCACGGCGGCGGTCGCTGCCGGAGCGGACGCCGTCGGATTCGTCGTCGCCGAGCGATCACCACGCTGCATTCCCCTCGACACGGCCGCTGCTCTTTCCCGCGGGGTGGCGATCACGACTGTGCTCGTGACCGTCGATCTCAAGCCGACAGAATTGCTCGCCATGGCCGCGGTGGCCGGAGTGTCCGGTGTTCAGCCCCACGGCCGCCATGGGCCCGCGGCGGCGCAGGCTGCCGCCAGCGAGGGCCTCTTCGTGTTGCAGCCGGTACCGATGCGTGGCGACGTGCCGATCGAGCCGCCGCGAGCCGGGATCATCAGGATGTTCGACACCTATCGACCGTTTCAACATGGCGGAACCGGCGCCACTTTTGACTGGAGGCTGGTCGCCGATGTAGAACCTCCTTTCGTCATTGCGGGGGGTCTCGATCCGTCGAATGTGGCTGCTGCGATCGGCGCGGTTCGTCCCTGGGGCGTTGACGCTTCGAGCGGGCTGGAGGGAGAGGTGGGGGTCAAGGACCACGGTAAAGTGGCCGCCTTCGTTCGGGAGGCCAAACAAGGGTGACGTCCACGGCGCCCGATGCGCGCGGCAGGTTCGGAGCTTTCGGTGGACAATTCGCCCCCGAGACGCTGATGCCTGCGCTCGCCGAACTCGAATCGGCATTCACCGCGGCATGGGAAGACGAGTCGTTCCGTGCCCAATACCACGCGCTGCTGCGTGACTTCGTTGGCCGGCCGACCCCGGTGTATCGGGCAGACCGACTTTCGGAGCGGCTGGGTCTCGACCTCTACTTGAAGCGGGAGGATCTGGCGCACACCGGTGCCCACAAGATCAACAACACCGTAGGCCAGGCGTTGCTGGCCAAGCGGATGGGGAAGCCCCGGATCATCGCTGAGACGGGGGCCGGCCAGCACGGAGTCGCGACCGCGACCGCCTGCGCGCTGTTTGGACTCGAGTGTGTTGTGTTCATGGGGGCCAAGGACATTGAACGCCAGGCGTTGAATGTCTACAGGATGGACCTGCTCGACGCCGAGGTGGTGCCAGTCACCAAGGGAGCTGCCACCCTCAAGGACGCGGTGTCCGAAGCCATGCGCGACTGGGTTGCCACCGTTGAGTCAACCCACTACATCATCGGCTCCGTCGTTGGGCCGCACCCGTTTCCATGGATGGTTCGTGAGTTCCAGCGGGTGATCGGGGATGAGCTGCAGGCGCAGATGGGCGGAGACAGTGGACTCCCGTCACCGGATGTGATCGTGGCGTGTGTCGGCGGCGGTTCGAACTCGATGGGCATCTTCTACCCGTATCGGGATGCCGGGGTCGCCCTCGTCGGCGTTGAGGCAGGTGGCTTCGGTCTCGACTCGGGACAGCATGGTGCTTCCCTGGTGGCAGGTTCGCCCGGGGTGATTCACGGCGCGATGACGTACATGCTCCAGGATGAATCGGGCCAGGTGATCGAAGCCCATTCGATCTCTGCCGGTCTCGACTACCCAGGCGTCGGCCCCGAACATTCCTATTTCAAAGACTCAGGCATAGCCAGGTATGAGTCGGTGACCGATGCTGAGGCGCTTGAAGCCTTCCACCTCTTGAGCGCAACGGAAGGCATCATTCCCGCGCTCGAACCGGCTCACGGCCTGGCCTGGATCATGCGGGAAGCCGATTCGCTGCGTGGCAAGGTCGTGGTCCTCAACCTCTCGGGTCGGGGAGACAAGGACGTCGAACAGGTTGCGGATCTCAGTGGATGATCCGATCTTCGATTCGCAGATGGCGGTAGCCGGGTCCGGCCGCGACCAACTCATTGCCGCCCTCCGCAGCGCGAGGGAAGACGGCGAAACCTGCCTCTTCCCCTACATGACAGCCGGGTTGCCGGACCGGTTGTCCTCACTGAGCATGTTCGAGGCAATGGCCGCGGCGGGAGCAGACGGATTTGAGGTCGGGATCCCGTACTCGGATCCCCTCATGGATGGCCCCACGATCCACGAAGCCGGCCTGCGTGCCATTGATGGCGGGATGTCCATGGACCGCGGAATCGAGCTCATGGCTGCAGTCCGCCGGCGGACCGGGAAGCCGGTCATCGTTATGTCGTACGTCAACCCTGTGCTCCGGATGGGCCTGGATACGTTCGGCAAGGTTGCTGCAGAGGCTGGGGCTTCGGCGGTGATCCTCGCGGATCTGCCCGTGGACGAGGCGCGACCCTTCGGCGAGGCGTTCGCAGCCCACGACGTCGGCCTGGTGTTGTTTCTTGCTCCGACGTCTGGCGATGACCGCCTCGATTCGGTCATCGCCGCGGCTCCAACGTTCATCTACGGAGTGGCGGAAGTGGGTGTGACCGGGGAGCGTTCCGACGCCAGTAGTCACGCCGCGTCGCTCGCCGTGCGAGTCAGGGAGCGGACCGACATTCCTCTGGTGCTCGGCGTTGGGATTTCGACCCCGGTCCACGCGGTCGCTGCCGCCGCGGTGGCAGACGGGATCATCGTCGGCTCCGCACTCGTGCGCCGGGTGCTCGATGCCGCTGATTCGGAGACGGCTGCGTCCGAACTGGGTGTTGCGGTCTCGGAACTCGCCGTGGCGATCGCGAATTCCGAGCGCTGATCACGGTTTCCACCTTGTTTTGGGGTGCCGCGGCAGTCCCGCAAAGTTTTCCGCGACTCGGTTATAGATCTGGAGCCGATTTGCCGATGATTCACGTGGAGGTCATTCGCATCCCCTTCAGCGATCTTCCTCCTGAGACTGAGACACGGAGGCATGGCGGGAACCGACCGGTACGAACGCACCACACCCAAGGTCCGGCAGGTCATCGAGTCTCGACAATGGCGGCCCCTTCTTCGGAGGGGGTCGTCGTTGGTGGGGGATGATTCCTGCGTACTCTGGCTGGCATGTATCGTGCTGCGCCATGGATGAGAACCTGCAGCCCCGGGCAGAGAAGGTCGCCCTTGGAGCATCGATCGATCCGGCCGGTGCGGAACCCCTCGTGCTCGTGCGGGGTCACTCGGCAGCCGTCGTCTATCAGGCGCTTGCCACCGAGTGCGAGCACGACGTAGCCGCTGCGTCCGATGCGAACCACTACGGATGGATCATCTTCGAGCACCCACGGGCGGTGACCGTCGGGCCGCCTTCCGACGAGTCCCTGGACGGCCATCCGCTCTACCAACACGGCTTGGGTCCCTACCGGGCCCACATCGTCAAGGACTCGTCCTGGCCGGCGCGACTCGAAGCGATGGAGCCGGACTACTCACTGGGCAGCTCAGACAAGCTGCGAGAATCGGTTCACTACCTGCTCACCTTCCAGGACGAAACGTTTGAGTGCCTCGGTACGCGGTGGACGCTTGATGGGTGTTCGCAGGAACCGATCGCCGTCATTGTGGAAGAGCAGCTGCCGATGATGATTGAGGTCGAGTAGCGGTCGGTACCCGGCCCGGGCGAAAGCCCGCCGCGGAGCCGCCGGCGGGAACGAGTCGACGGTGTTTCGCTCGAGTGACAAGCTGGTCTCGGTGGATTGAAGGAGCCGAATTGCGCAGTGTGTGGGTCGGAGCCTGTCTCGTTGTTGTCGTTGCGGCGTGTGGCGGTGGCGAGATGTCGCAGACCGAATATGTCGAACGCCTCAACGCGATCGTCGACCAGGCAGCCCGCCAGTACGGGGAGGTGGTCGCCAGCCCCCAGGGCGCGGTGCTCGTCGCGGAGTCTGCGCAACTCTCCGACTTCACCCCGCAGGATCTGCAGTGGGCCCTGGACCGAGTCCGGGAGATCGAGACCGGGGTTGGAGAGGCCACCGGCGCCATCGATCCTCCCGAACCGCTTGTCGAACTTCATGAGTTCTTCTTTGACTTCGACGGCGCATTCATCTCGTCTCAGGACGCGCTGGCGATAAGGGCGGGCACCGCTGCGAGCTGGGAAGAGCTCTCAGCGAGCCCCGAGATGGCGGCCTACCGGGCAGCGCTTGCCGCAGACAAGCAGGCATGTACCGCGTCCCAGGCTGAACTGAACGTCGGGGTCGACGGGGGTGGGTTTGCGATCGACGCCTGGCTCACCGCCGACCTGAAGGAGGTGGTCGAAGCCGTGCTCGGCTGCAGCGGGTATCCGGAGCATCCAGAGGATGTGTACCGATACCCGCCACCGACCTCGACTTCCTAGGCGGTCCTCCACGGAGGTGCGCTCGCGAGCGTTTCTGACTCGGGAGGTGGCGCGGCGCGTAGCGGATGCGGACCGTCCACAGCATGCGGGGGCTGTGCCCGCCCGCATCGGCCCCCGCTTTCCCCCGCCGAGCGCAGCCGAGATTCCCGCTTCGGGCGGTACGTGTCGCGATGATGCGGCGCAGTGCACGTCAGGTGAAGGTGGGGAATCTCGTCTATCTGTTCTGGGTGTCTGGCAGGACTCCGGCTGGCGGAGCAGGTTCCGGAGGAACTGTCTGGCGTGGACCACGGCTTCGTCGAGCGAGAGTTGGGTGCCTTCGGTCCAGAGTTGTTCAAAGTGATCGTCGCCGAGCGCAGCACGCAAGGCCGGCAGCGCATCTGTGCCGATATGGGCGGGCGGATGGGTCAGTTCCGAGTTCAGTCCAGCTACTGCTATCCAAGTAGCCGACATCTGCCGATACCTGATTGTGGGCGTGGGGGTTGATGCGACGCATTGTGGGATGGTTGGATAGGAAGATTCGCTCAATCAACACGACGATCATGTCCTTGGAATCGAGTATTGGAGGGTGGCGTGGAGACTGATAGAGAAAGGGCGGAGCGCCACGAGCGAGAGCGCAAAGCTGAGCGCGAGCGCTATGAGCGTGAGCGGAAAGCGGGCCGTGAAGCGGCTAACCGTAAGCGCAAGGAGGAGCGCGAGGAGGCCGATCGCACTCGTAAAGAGGAACGCGAACGAGTCGAGCGGGAGCGAAGAGAGGCGTAGCCCTCGATTCGAGGAGTTGAGAGGTCCCTCACTCCGGAGACAGCTCACTGACCTCTAGCTAGCTGGGAGCGCCACGCACATTGCCGACCATGGGCGGCCTCTTGGCGGGAAGTGGCGTCTCGGGTACGGGGCGAGCTCAATTGGAGGATCGAGGAGTCTTCTGCGCCGCATTGATGCTTCACTTGTGAAGACACGAGGAGGGTGGATGGCGGACCAGGAGAGTTTTCGGGATCGGTTGGCAGCGCGTACGACGCCGTCGGGTGCTTTGGTCGCAATGGAGAATCCACGGGTCATTGTCACCATGGCGTTCGTGTGGACCCTGGGCTCGTTACCTGGATTAGCTGTGCTCGCCGCTCTCTTCTTCTGGTTTGGGGAGCCTGCCGGTGGTTGGGTGAACGTTGGTCTGGCGTTCTCATATGTGGCCGTCTGGTTCTTCTTCGTCGCCACCGGCAGCCCGCGCGGAACCTTGGTGCTCCTGTCTGTTGTCAGCCTGATAGGCGTCACGATTGTGCACTTGACGATGGGTGGCTATGCCAACTCGGGAGCGATTCTGATGTGGGGTATCCCGATGACGACTCTGGCCGTTCTACTGCTCAAGCGGTGGGAGGCTCTCGTGGTTGGAGGAATCATCGTTGGTCTAGCGATCGTCTTTGGGTTCCTCGAACAAACTTTGCAGGCGAGCCGTCCACCTCCCGACCCGACGCTACCCGCGGTGTTGTTCCCGCTCACCCTCGTCACAGTGATTGTTCTGGTGATTCCAATAATCGGCTTACTCGTCAGTCGCCTGTCGTTTGAGCGGGAACGAGCCGAAGGCTTGTTGTTGAACGTGTTACCTGCCGAGGTGGCTTTTGAGTTGAAGGAGACGGGTGCTACAACGACCCGGGAGTTCTCATCGATCAGTGTTCTCTTCGCCGACATCGTTGGGTTCACCCCCATGTCCACTGAGATGAAACCCAATGAGATGGTCGATCAGCTCAACGAAGTGTTCAGCCATTTCGATGCGTTGGCTGCGCAGCACGGGTGCGAGAAGATCCGGACGATCGGCGACTCCTACATGGTCGCCGCCGGAGTGCCGACGCCCAGGGAAGACCATGCTCAGGCTATCTCCTCGATGGCCCTTGGAATGCTGGACTACGCCAGTACCACACCCTTGAGTTTTCGCTTTGGTGTCAACTCGGGACCCGCGGTCGCCGGTGTGGTTGGTACCAGCAAATTCCAATACGACATTTGGGGCGACACCGTCAACACGGCTAGCCGAATGGAATCCCACGGAGAACCCGACCGAATTCAGATCACCCAAGCCACCTACCAGCTCATCCGAGACGATTTCAACACCACACTCCGCGGGCCAATCGAGGTCAAAGGAAAGGGAAGCCTCACTACCTGGTATCTCGACGCCCAACGAGAGCAACCGAAACCCCAGACCCGCCCATAACGGCGGTGGTTTCAGGGGGTCGTTGCATCGCCTTCGACGAGAGTGAGGTGTCTCGTTGTGGAGGTGTTGGGTGCGTCGGTTGTCTGAGGGTGAGAGGTGTGAGGTTTGGGACCGGTTTGAGGCTGGTGAGTCGCAGCGGTCGATCAGTCGGCGGTTGGGTAGGGCGCCGTCGACGATCCGGACGCTTTTGTTGTCATCGGGGTTCCGGCGACCGGTGCCTGGCGCTGAGTGGTCACGACTGCGGTTGTCTTTGGGTGAGCGGGAGGAGATCAGCCGGGGGTTGGCGGCTGGTGAGTCGTTGCGGTGTGTTGCAGCCAGTCTGGGTCGGGCTGCATCCACCGTGTCGAGGGAGGTGGCTCGAAATGGTGGTCGGCATCGGTATCGGGCCACGACAGCTCACCGGGCGTCGCGGCACAGGGCCCGGCGACCGAAACCGGCCAAACTCGCAGAGAACCCAAGGTTGCGTGGAGTGGTGGAGGACAAGCTCGAGGACTGGTGGTCGCCTCGTCAGATATCGGAGTGGCTGGTGGAGGCATACCCTGACAGCGAGGAGATGCGAGTGTCACACGAGACCATCTACCAGTCGTTGTTTATCCAGGGTAGAGGCGCTCTGCGTAAGGAGTTATGGCGGTGTCTGCGCTCCGGAAGAGCTGCCCGTCGGCCTCAGGGACGTCCCGCGTCAACCAAAGGTCAGATCCGGGACATGGTCATGATCTCGGAGCGTCCCGCCGAGATCGAGGACCGTGCGGTGCCCGGTCATTGGGAGGGTGATCTGATCATCGGCAAGAATCAGACCGCCATCGGGACGTTGGTGGAACGCTGGTCCCGATATGTGATGTTGTTCCCACTGCCCGACGGCAAGACCGCCGAAGCAGTCCGCGTCGCTCTCACCGCCACCGTTCAGCGGCTCCCCGATCACCTCTGGCAGTCGCTCACCTGGGATCAAGGCAAAGAAATGGCCCAACACGCCCAGTTCTCGGTCGACACCGGGGTCCAGGTCTACTTCTGTGACCCCAAGTCACCGTGGCAGCGAGGCTCAAACGAAAACACCAACGGGCTCTTACGCCAATACTTCCCCAAAGGCACCGACATGAGCCAACTCACCCAAGCCGACCTCGACGCCGCAGCACGATCACTCAACGGACGGCCTAGACAAACCCTCAACTGGAAGACACCATCAGACAAACTCGCCGAAACGTTGCAATGACCACCTGACCCCGCAGC
>CAYNHF010000025.1:0-58568 GCA_964397045.1 uncultured Acidimicrobiaceae bacterium
TTGTTGTTCAACGCCGCCATCTCAACATCCAACCGCAACTCATGACTCACCGTTGGATGCGCCACATCCTTATCCAAGCCACTCCGCGACGGCTGACCCAACCGAGCCACCCCCACATCCAAAAACCCACCAAACGCACCCAACCCCGCCACGGTGCCCAGGCTGGCGTCTCCCACAAAGAACTCGACCTGGGCGATGCCCGAGTCGTCCGCTGCGTCTGCCGTGATCCCAACCACGCCGCTCACGGCATCACCTTCGCCTGGGGCCGTCACCAGAACCGTCGGTGCTGTGTTGTCGACCCTCACTGAGACCACCGCGCTGGTGGTCGCCCCACCACTCGTCGAAGTTGCTTCTGCGTTGACTACGTGGACGCCATCGGCACCTGCCGAGTCCCAGCTGAAAGAGTACGGCGCCGTGGTGTCGACACCAGCACTGGAGCCGTCGATGAACAGCTCGACCGAAGCCACTCCGGTGGCGTCGGCAGCATCCACGTCGACGTCGACCACTCCGGAGACGAGCGCCTCGTCCTCAGGTGACGTCACCGTCACCGTCGGGAAAGTGGTCACGTTGCCCGCCGCGGCATCTGCCGCCCCGAGCGCGTTGACCAGAGGTTCGGGGATGCCGTCGGGATCGGGTCCGGTACCACCGAGAATCTGACTCCTTTCCCATGCGCCCTTGCCCGCACAGGTCGCGGCTCCCGACTGCTCTCCGTTCGGACACTCGCCCGTCTGCTGCAGCAGCGAGCGGATCACGGTGGGACTCAGCGAAGGATCGACCGCTCGCATCAGCGCCACGACGCCTGCCACATGCGGCGAGGCCATCGAAGTGCCCGACTTTTCCAGGTACCCACCGGTGTGGCCCGTCGAATAGATGGACACGCCCGGGGCCATCACGTCCACCACGCTGCCCCAATTGCTGAAGCCCGCAAGGGTATCGTCACATTGGTTGAAGACGTCGGGAAGGAACCGACACCCGGCCAGGCCGCCCCGCAAGTGGTCAAAGTCGACCAATGCCGATACGGCAATGGTCTCGGGATACCCGGCAGGGAAGAACGTGGCGGCGTCCTGGCCGTCGTTGCCTGCAGCCGCTACCACCGGCACACCAGCGGCCTCGAGATTGCAGATCGCCTGGTGCAGCGGACTGGAGGCGCAACCGGCGGCTTCGGAATGGACCTCACCGATGCTCATGTTGACGACAATCGGGACACCCTGCGAGATGAGGTCGTAGACGTATTCGAGGCCGCAGATGATCTGCGCATCCGAGCCGGTGCCTCCATCCGTCATCACCTTCACCGGCACGATCTCGACATCGGTCGCAACCCCGATGATCCCGTCGCCCTGTAGCGCAGCCGCGGCGCTTCCGGAAACGTGGGTGCCATGGCTGTGCCCGTCGACGGGAGGACCGGTGCCGACGCAATTGATCCCCAAACCCTGGGTCAGGTTAGGAGCCAGATCTGGGTGAGTGGACAACACTCCGGTATCGAGCACCGCGATACGAACCGGGGTCCCGTCACTCATGGTCCCGTCGTAGCCGGCCTGGTTCGCAGCCCAGGCTCCGATCCGCAGCACTCCATGGGGCCCGGTTTCTCCGACAGTCGAGAACTCGCGGCTCGGAGTGACGCTGACTACGTTCGGGTTGCGCCGGAGGGCCTCGGCGGCGGTCGCGGAACCGCGAAACGAGAAGCCATGGATGACGTTCTCGTAAACATGGTCGACCCTGCCACCACGGCCCGCGACGGCAGCGCGGGCGGAGGCAGAGGAGGCGGGCCCATTCGGCTCGATGACGACGATCCAGGAAGCTTCGGAATCCGCAGCCGGGGCCGCAGCGACAGCGGGTATCGGCACTGCCAACGCAAACGACACCGCGACGAGCGCGAGCAATCTCCACCGGACCATCGTCATTCCTCGCTCCTCTCAGCAACTGAGAGAATACGTCCTACCACCCAGCGTGGTCAATGGGGCCTGCGCACTATCAAGCCAGAGGGCATGCAGTCACGCGGCACAACAAGCTGCCCAAAGCCTCTGGACATCGCTCCACCCGCCCCCAAGCTGAGAGCATCGAGCCTGGGGAGGTCGGTCGATGCAGAACTCCAACCACCGCTACGAACGCGCCTGGGGAACCGGGATGATCATCGTCGGAATCGTGCTGCTGGGGGTGGTGTTCTTCCTTGCGTTCGGGATTCTGCGCGACCCGGGCGGCTACTACGACAGGTGGGTACCGGGCGATGACGTAGCGGGACCCGAAGCGTCCTACGACTGGACGGCTTCCGGCCTGGACGTGGCATTCACCGACACCTCGCAGGGAGGCGACGCCGAGATCGAGAGGTGGGTGTGGGACTTCGGTGATGGGGTTGAGACCAGCGACCCCAACCCCTCCTACCGCTTCGGGGAAGACGGAGAGCACGGTGTAACCCTCGAGGTCGTCGACACCAACGGGCTGACGAGCAAAGCCGAAGGCACCGTGGAGGTCGAGACGGGAGCACCCAACAGCGGTGATGGCGCCATCGGTCTCAGCGATATGGCAGACAACGTCATCGAGACGGTGGAACGCAGCAGCAAAGGTGGCCTGGTCGTGGTCCTCGTCATCGGGATGCTCGTGGTGCTCACGATGATCGGTGGCCGGGTTGTTCGCCAGGGGGTCCGCATGCTGCGTCCGCTGCCGGACCGGATCACAATGAAGCTGCGGCCGAAGGAACTCGAACTGGCCGCCTTCGAACCACCGCCCGCCGCGGTCCCGGCAGGCACCGAATCAACCGAACCGACCGTTCCTGCTCCCGCACCCGAGGCCGCTGAGGAGCGGGTCGAAGCGGGCGTCTGAAGCAACGAAGTGCAAGATGATTGGGTGCCCCGGACATTGCCCCGGGGCACCCGATCACTCGTTCATTGTCGGCGACGCCTTGCCTGCCGATTCGTCTCTGCCGTCAGGACATCAGGATCCTGGGATCTTGATCAGCAGCAACTGACCGTCTTCCCGCTTGATGAGGGTTCCTGGAACCGAAATCTCGTCCTCATCGACGTTGGAGCCGTGCGCCTGCACCGTCAGCAGCCAGTTGCCCGGCCCGAAGTACTCGCTCGCATCAACGATGCCGCTCGATTCACCATCTGGGTCGTTGATGGTGGCGGCAACGCGCCAGTCGCCCTGATCCATTCGGTATTGCCAGACCCGTGCGTCGTCGTTGTCTTCCTGCACCATCAGGCTCTTCTTGCTGGTGTCGACGTTGTCGGGGTTGACGAACGGCACGTAGACACTGCTGCCCTCGGCGTCGCCGTCTGCCATCACGGTCAAGCTATCTACCACGCTCGGGTCTGCTGCGTTGAACACGAACTGGAAGATCCGACCGTTGTCCGCCTGCCCAACGGTGCCGCCTGGGCCCCGTTGCATCCGGCCGGTGGCCGGGTCCGGAATGATCCGGGTGCGGCCGGTGTCTGCCACATAGACCACCCGCGGGTTGTTCTTGTCGTACGCCAGGTCTTCGAGCCGGATGAACTGGAACACGTTGTTTGCGTTCGACCAGTCCTCGAGTGCGTCCTGCGGAAAGTCGTCGACCGTGCCGTCCGCAATCTCGTCCGGGACGGGAATGAATTCGCCGGCGAAGTCATCACCCACGCCGAGATCCAGGTAGTCATTGGCGTCGTTGAACGGGTCGTCCGCATCGACTAGATCACCATTCGTATGGGTGACCCGGAAGGCATACAGAGTGCCAACACCGTCGCGCACCCCCTGCTCGGTGTCGCTGAGCATCATGTACAGCTGTGCAGACGGCGCATTGAAGGTGTCGTCGGTCGTCACCACCGCGTACTGATCCCAGCCGCCGGGTACCACAACTGTGTTCTCGTGGTTCAGGCGACCGAGTCGGTCGACCTGGCTGAAGTCACCACTGTCGGTGTTGAGCGCTACGGCGTACCCAGCCTGGCGGGTGCCGTCACCGGGGTGCTGGTCCGGCCCGTAGGGGGCGTCGGGCGGGACCGCCAACCCCTTGTCGTTCGACTCCTCATTGGCGAAGAAGGTGTAGGTCGAGAACCCTTCAGCCGGTCCGGCCATGAATGCAGAGCAGAATCGCAAGAAACCGGCCTCAGGCCCGAGCGGCTCATCAGCAGCGAGCACGGAAGCCAACCGACCCGGTCCACTCTTGGTGCTGAGCACCCACGAGGTCACCGAAGCGTCCTGGAAGTCGCGGCTCCCAAAGAACGGAACCGTCGTCTGCTCATGGGCAACGAATACCTCGACCGTGTGCTTCTCCGGCCCCGGTCGAAGGCCAAGCCCATCTGGCAGCCCCTCGAACAACTCGCCGTCGACCTCGTCGCCGACCGACAAGATCGGCAGCACCTTGGCGCCGCTCGGCAGCCCTGCACCGAGCGTGATATACGCCTCGTTGCTGGTGAGGAATCCCTGTGGTTCTGGACCGGCTGCCGCCGGCCCCACCACGGTCATCAGCAAGGCCATGGCGCTGAAAAGTACAACCGCGCTTCTCCTGCGTTTTCGCATCCTGTTGCGCATCGCGCAACCCCCTTCTCCTATAGCTCTTCTGTAACACCGCGATGGGTGTGGTGGGTGAGCAGGTGCAAGCCATCGAGCTCCCATGCGGGCAGCGAGCGAGGCCGCGACAATCCCACCTCTCCCCAAACCTACTCCTCTCGAGCCACCGGTTGCGACCGGCACATTCCGAATTTTCGCGATCTCACCACGGTGAGTGGTCCCTCGGCGCGGTCCTCAGTCGCCCCAGAGTCGAACCCCGAGACCGGAGGCTCGTTCCACCGAACGGTCGACTGCCCGGCGGACGACGGCTTCGTCGCCGATGATCGTCACCTTTCCTGACGCCCGGGTGACTGCGGTGTAGAGCAGTTCTCTCGTCAGCAGCCGTGACTCCTCCTGCGGCAGCACCACCACCACCTCGTCAAACTGCGACCCCTGGCTCTTGTGGATGGTGAGTGCGTGCACCGTGGCACGCTCTCCAAGATGTGACGGAGCAAATAGTCGCTGCCCGCCCCGCTCGAACACCACCCGCAGCCCCTCCTCTGTCTGCACCGCTACGCCGATGTCGCCGTTGAAGAGGTTCAGGTTGTAGTCGTTGACCGTGATCATGACCGGCCGACCCGGGTACCACTCGCCGTGATACCGCAGCCCGGTGAACTGTTCATCGAGTGCGGTCTCGATGTCGCGCTGCCAGCGAGCCACGCCGGCCGCCCCCCGACGGTGTGCACAGAGAATCGCCATACCCGTCAACCGTTCCAGCGCCTGCTCGGTGGCCCCTACCCGGCCCGCCGCGACCACCATCGCGGCTCGATCCGCCACCACCCGTTCCCACAACCGGTCAAATGCGGTGTCGGAGCGATCCGGGATCCAGGCCACGGCTTCGTCGCCGGAAGCAACAACGGCCAGTGCCGCATCAGCATCGCCGATCCGGATCGCAGTCGCCAGGTCGGCAATCGCCCCACGTTCCTCGAATCGGTGCACCCGGTCCAGTACCACGACCCGGCTCGCCAGCTCGGGCTGGGCCGCCGCTTCGTCGCCGGTGGCTTCGGCCATGGGACCCACGATGTCCGCCAACACCGTTCCCGCCTCGATCGACGTCAGCTGGGACGGATCACCCACCAGCACCAGCGACGCGCCTTCACGCACGGCTTCCATCAGCTTCGCTGCCTGTGGCAGCGACACCATCGACATCTCATCGACAATCACCCAGTCGAGGGGCAGTGGATTGGGGGCGTTGTGACGGAACCGACCCCGGCCCGGCGACCACCCCAGCAGGCGGTGGATCGTCACCGCCTCGATGTCTTCGAGCCACTCTCGCACCTCAGCATCATCTACCCATCGGGTGTACTCCTGCACCGCCTCGGTGAGGCGGGCTGCGGCCTTGCCGGTGGGGGCGCACAAGCCGACCTTTGGCATCGAGCCTGCCGTGCCGGAGGCCAGGGTCGCGAGTAGCGCAGCCACCGTGTACGTCTTGCCGGTTCCAGGACCCCCGGCAATCACGGTGAACCGGCTGGTCATGGCGGTCTCCACCGCGGTTCGCTGCCTGTTCTCGGACGCCGTGCCGACCGGAAACACCTGATCGAGGACCGCGGCAAACGGGGGATCCAGCGAGGTAGCAGGCGAGGCGACCCTGTCCAGAATCAGGTCGGCAACCTGCTCCTCGTATCGGAAGTACCGCTCCAGGTAGAGCCGGCCACCTTCCAACACCAGCGGTTCATCCCCGGAGCCGTTACCGACGATCGGGCTCGCAGCCAGCGCTGCCTCCCATTCGGTCGGATCCGGCCAAGGCAGCGCCTCGACGACCTCCGGGTCCTGTGCATCGACCACCACCGCGTGCCGCTGAGTTGCCGGCTCGACGCATACATGGCGAAGCCGGGGACCTCGCACCGCCAACGCCGCCGCCAGAATCACACGTTCGTCGGTTTCGCCGCTCAGACGTCCAATCGCCTCTGCAGCCAGGACGTCCAACGGCGCCAGCACCCCGGCATCGTTGAATGCCGCCAGCAGGCCGGTGGCACTCACCACGATGTGTCGGTCGACCTCTGCGAAACCGGCACGTTCGAGGGCCGTCATGTCCCCTCCCCCGAGAAGAGGTGGCTGACCGCCACGACCAGCTCTGCCGGCGGGCCCCAGTGCGCCACTCCGCAGCGAGCTCCCTCCACCACAGGGGTAGCTGCTCCCACCATGCCGCGAACGAACAAGTACGTGGATCCGCCGAGATGGACCGCGGGGTCGTACCCGGGCAGCCGCCACTGCAGATACCGGTGCAGCGCCACCTGGTAGAGCAATGCCTGCAACACATAGTTGCCTTCGCTCATTGCAGCCACCAGGGCGGCTCCTCCGTAGTCCGCGGTCGACGGTGCCTCACCGCGGGCCCGGAACGCGTTCGACTTGTAGTCCATCACGATGTACCGGTCGCGCCCCTCCGCATCGGGCACCACCGTCGTGAAGTCGATCGCCCCGGTCATATACCCGCGGAAGCGGTTGATCGGCAGCTCGGTGAGCCGCTCGCCGTATGGCCGATAAGGGTCCGAGGCTCCGAGATGCTCGAGCATGACCGAGCCGACGTCGTGCAGCGACACGGCACCACCCGCGGTGCGTACCGGAAGCTCGAACGTCATCTCCTTCAGGGCTCGATCCGGGTCGAGGTGATGCAGTGTCGGTGCATCTGCTGCGACCCCAAGCGGCGTGTCACACGCCAGCGCCAGCCCGGTCGCCAACACCGCAGGATCGAACTCCAGCCCGCGCCGCCTCATGTCGGCCTCGATCGCGACCGCGAAAGCGCCCTCCAGGTCGAGCGAGTCGAGGGGAACGACTTCGAGCACGTGATGCACCAGCGAACCGAAGGCGGCTCCGCGCGGCAACTCGGCCATCGGCAATTCCAGGCTGGCCACCGGCTCCGCCTCGTCATCAGCAGCCTCGTCACTCCGCAGCGGTATCTCGGTCTTCTCGTCTGCCCCACCGACCGGGTGCTCTGGCGACAGCGACGAAAACGACACCCGGCGCCACAGGTAGTCGAGGGGTCGGCCGAGATGGGCCCGCTCCAGCACCACAGCCGGCTCGCTGCCCGCCACATACGGCACCAGTGGGGCGGGTTCGTTCACCACTACCTGTTCGATGGTTCCATGCGACGCCGCGATCAGGCCGGTCAGATCGCCACCGTCGCGCGCCAACAGCTCATGCAGCTTCGTCTCAGCGACCTTGACGTGGTTCTCGATCCACCATATGTGCAACAGATGGCGGGCCCTCGTCAGCGCCACGTACAGCAGCCTGCCCTCTTCGTCGCGGTCCTCTGCTGCCGCCGCTTCCTGGTGCTCGTCGAAGTCGGGCGATGACTTCCCACCGACGTCGATGATCCGCTGCCGCGGCCGCCCCGGCGAAGGCGGTGTCGCTTCATGGAAGATGGGCACATCGTTGGCACCGGGTGGGGCAACCGGTGGGTCCCAGGCGAACGGCACGAACACGATCGGATACTCGAGACCCTTAGCGGCGTGAATCGTCTGCACCTGGACCGCAGCCGCGTCCGTCTCGAGACGCCGCTGCCGGGACTCCGGTTCTTCGACCCCGCTGTCCGCGTTCGCGTCTGCTTCTTCCATCGCAGTCCCCAGCCACCCCACCAGCGACCCGATCCTTCCTCTGCGAAATACCCGGTGCATCTCTTCGGCAATGTGAACGATGTCGGTGATGGTCCGCTCACCTCCGGGTTGCGCCAGGACCCGCGACGCCAGGTCGGTGGTGCGATCCACCTCAGCCATCAGCGCCGGCACCCCGCGCTCCAGAAGCAGGTCACGCCAAACCCGAAGCTGCCGCTGCAGCTCCAACGCTGCTTCCTCACTGAGCTCTGCTACTTCCCCAGGGGTCAAACCGATCAGGAGCGATGTAGCCGCGAGGCGCACATAGTCGTTGCGGTCCGGCCGCTCTACCGCGATCAGGAAGCGTCGCCAGGCTTCGGCCGCTTCCGTATTGAAGACACTCCCCGTGCGGGCCGCGACCGAAGGCACCTCTCGGCGAGAAAGCGCAGCTCGCACCATCTCCACCTGGAGGCGGGTCCGGCACAACACTGCGATATCCCCCGGTCCGACCGCTCTCGTGCCGGGGTTGCCTTCGATGGTGGCCCCACGGCCGAGGAGCCGGACGATCTCAGCCGCCACGTCCTCGGCCACTGCCTCGCGAGCAGCCCCCACGAAGAATCCCCCATCCTTGCGACGCCCCAGCTGCTTGAACTCGCCGAAGCGGTGGACGGTGACCGGTGGCCCTGCACCAGAGATCCGCGCCGCCTCGTGGTCCGGAGCCGGTCGCACCTGGTGGTAGCCGATCCGATCGTCACCGAAGGTGGCGCCGGAGAAGAGCACGTCCAATGCAGCCAGGAGAGGACCGTCGCTACGCCAATTCGTATCCAGGGTTCTGCCTGCCTCCGCCGCTTCGACGGCGGCGAGATACGACTCGACGTCTGCACCTCGAAAGGCGTAGATCGATTGCTTCGGGTCTCCGATCACAACCAGTCGAGAGGCCCCGAAGACGGCCCGGATCACCTGCCATTGAACCGGGTCGGTGTCCTGCGACTCATCGACGAGCGCCACCGCGTAGCGGGCAGCCAGCAGCTCGAGGGCACCGGCCTTGACGGCAGGGTCTTCCAGGGCATCGCGCGCCTCGACGAGACCGGCGTCGTAAGTCATGGTGCCCGAGGCCAGCATTCTGCGCTCGAGCTCTTTGGCCATCCGGCGAGCCATCTCGGCCCTTCTCGCAGCCTCCCCGCCAGCGGTCGCGGCGTCCGGCACCACCCTGGCATCGGGGGTATTCGCAATGGCAGCCCCCATGGCCGCGACCTCCCGGGGATCGAGCACGTGGTCGGGATCGGTGCCGAACCGCCCCACCACCAGGTCCCCCGCGGTCTCAGCCAGCAGCAGGCTATCGATCTCTCCCGGTTCCAGGTCGGGCGACAGCCGGGAACGGAACCCGAGTTCGCGCAGCAGTCGCGTAGCAAATCCGTGGATGGTGAAGATCTGGGCTCGGTCATAGGAGCGCAACGCGACCGCAAGGCGCTCCCAGTACAGCAGTTGCTCCGCTGCGGTGGCGTTCAGCAGCACCTGCAGATGCTCATCCGGCTCACCGGCCGTTCCACCCAGCGCGGCGGCCGTGACCACCATCCGCTGCCGGATCCGGTCCTTGAGCTCCGCGGTGGCTGCCCTGGTGAACGTCACAACGAGAATCTGATCGAGCGGAATCCCGGCTGCCGCCACCAGGCGGGTCACGATCGCCGCGATGGTGAACGTCTTGCCGGTGCCTGCGCTCGCCTCGATCACGAGACGACCGTCCGGCAGCGGCTCGGCGGGATCGAAGGGCGGGTGCGTCTTCACTTCGACTGCTCCGCAGACATCGCCAGGATCGGAAGCCACAGCTTGCGCGCATAGTCGACGAATTCGCCGTTCAGCAGCTCATCGATACCGACCAGGTCCCCGAACACCATCGCGTTTGCCGGGTCTGCCGACTCCGGAGAGAACCGATCACGGACCCAGGCATCATTGGCCACCCGGAAGGCTTCACCCCTTCCTCTGGAGAGTCCGCGCTGCCATGCGTAGGCAGTGTTGGGTGGCAGCGGCACAGGGCCGGCGTGACCTGCGGCGTAGATGTCCAGCAGCTCGGTGAGCAGCTCGGTCGCCAGCGTCAGCCTGCTGGTGGCGCTGTCGCCAATCGGCCCGAAGGTCACGACACGCAAACCCCGACCGCTATCCGCCCTGCCGATGAGTACCGCTCGCCACGACGTCTCGGGCAGAAGCGCAGAAAGAAACGCCAGTTCACATGCAGCCTCGATCCGACGCCTGGCAGCGAGCCGCGACGCGGTCAGGGTCGCCAGATGGCCCGCCACCGGATCGGCATCCACCTTGCCTTCGATAGTACGGTCACCCACGCCCACCTCACCGGCGAACTGGATGTGGCGTTTGGGCATGAAGCCGGCGGCGACCGCGAGATCCCAGAGCGCAGAGGCCTGGGTGACTGCCGCACTGAGATCGTCTTCCCCCAGGTCACCGGGAGGCAGCGAATCCGAGGCCCGGATGTGGGCTGCGACACCTGCCACGTCACCACCGGCGCTCACGCCGGCGAGGATTCGGTCCTTCAGTGCCCAGGCCTCGAGGGCGTTGACGTCCACCCCGAGCGTGTCATCAACCGCCTCGGGCACACTTGGGATCGAGAATTGCAGGTGTTTGCGGAGATACCAGCGTGCCGGGTGCTGGAAAAACGCGATCATGTCTGCCAGCGAAGCCGGGTCGACGAGCTCCAACCTGCTCGGTCGTAGATCGAGCTCGGGAGGGCGTCTCGGGCCCTCCTGGACCGCGACCGCCCCGTCGAGCTGCATTGGATCGAACGACCAGGGGCCGGCCACGCCGAGCTTCCCGGCGACGAAGTTCGCCCGACTAAAGGCCTGCAGCGGGTGTCTGGTCGTGAGGGTCCGCACCCCGTTTTCTCCGACCATGGCGCGCAGCACGTCGCTCAACTCGGCAATCGGCACTGCGGGCGGGAATTTGGCATTCGTCAGCTCGTCACGACCCGAGTATGTGATCAACAAGTGGTCGCCGGCGGCCATCACCGCGTCGAGCAGCAACTGGCGATCCTCTGCAGCCCGATCCGGGTCGCCCACGATCTCATGTGTTGCGAGCAGGTCGTCACCATCCGAGCGGCTGAGCCGCGGGAAACGCTCATCGTCCATGCCCACTAGGCACACCAGCCGGTACGGCACGGAACGCATTGGCACCAGCGTGCACACGGTGACGTCGCCGGTACGGAAATGGAGTGGGCTCGGGTGATCCTGTGCCCAATCCGAGATGAGCACGGCAGCTTCGGCGCGACCGACCAGAGGCCCTGGGTCCGTGTGGTCTTCCGCACCAAAGGTCTGCGTGAGCAATCGTTCGAGCTGGCTCCACTGCCACTCGTCCTCCCATCCGGGAGCTGCCAGGAGTTCCACCGCACCGGCAATGGCACCGGCCCACTCCTCACGCGGGCGGGCATCCTCGAGCCGGGCCCGGACTGCCGTGAGCCGATCGACGAGCTGGGCCAGGAGTCCTGCAATCTCCGCCTCCTGACCCTCGATGCCGTCGAGGGGTGCGATATCGCTCACGACCCGGGTCGGGCTGTCGCTCAGGAACACACCCGCCAACGCCCTGTCGAGAGCCCGGCGCCAGGTCTGGTCCGCCAGCCGACCCGCGCCCCACTCTGCACGGTGGGCCGCGTCGAGGCCCCACTTCACGTTGCCGTCGTCGATCATCCGATTGAGCAGCCCGACCGAGTCCTCGTCGATGTTGAACAGGCGGCGTACCGCCGGCTCCGCGACGAGCTCCCGGATGGCGCTGCTTTCGAGCCGCGACGCTGCCAGCTCGAGAACCGTTGCCGCAAACCGCACGAGGGAGTTGGTGGCTGCAGGTGCCCGGTCCGCGATCCGGACTCGCAGATCGGGCAGGGCATCGTCCCCAGTCCCGCCCTGTTCCCTTCCGGCTTCGGGAAAGGCGGCTTCTAGAAGCGGCCCGAACCTGGCGAGGTCGGGGGTCATGATCGCCACGTCGCGCGGTTCGAGGCTCGGGTCCGCCTTGAGGGCCTGCAGCACCGCGTCTCGCGCCACCTCCACCTGGCGACGCTCCCCGTGGAATACGTGAATCTGGATCGACCGGTCGCGACCTGCCATCACGGCAGCCTCCAGCTCCCCCGAATGGGAAGGGTCCCGATTGTGCCGAACGTCATCCTGCAGCCGGCCCAGCAGGGTCGATGCGTCGCCGGCTGCGACAGGGACTACGTCGATCACCGGATCCGTGGATCCCCCCAGAATCAACTGGAGTTCTGCGCTGTCGCGCGCCCACGAAGCCAGCAGCGGATGCAAGGCCGGAGCACCGCCGGCGGTGGCCGTGCGCTCGCCGGCGGCCTCGGGAGCGCTGCGTGCGGTCTGCTCCCACAGCGCGGGCGATGGGTGGAGCAGGTACAGGTGCAGATCACGCACCTCAGCAATCGCATCCAAGACCTGCAGGTCGAGCGGATCGAGCGCAGTGAGGCCGTAGACCGCGAGGCGCGGCGGCAGGCCGGGATCGATCAACCCCGATCGGATGGGTTCCAGACCGCCGGGCAGCTCCTCGGCAAGTGAGGGTACGTCGATCGCACGACGAACCACCCGCCACAGGCGGGGCTGCCAGGAGGCTGCGTCTGCGATGGCGGTGCCGTCCGGTCCGAGGTTTTCGCCTGCAGCCCAGGCGCGGATCATCTGCGGCCGACGCCTGGCATATCGCGTGAAGAGCCAGGCGATCTTGCGAGCGGCAGTGATGCGTCGACCGTTACCGCCGGTGCGGTCCGGCTCTCCCAGATAGCGCTGCAACAACCACATCCACTCCTCAGTGCGGTGTTCGTCGAGTGCGTCGAGCACGTGACCAACCAGGGCACTCCCCTCCCAGGCCGTGATGCCGGCGTCGAGTGCGGGGACGGTCCGCAGCACGTCGAAGACGAGGCGACCCGGCGAGGGGAACACCACGTTGGCGCACACCCCGTCGCCGACACCCCGATTCGCCAGCTCCGAAGCGATCCGCTGTGTCAGCCAGCGTTCGATCCCGCGGGTGGGAACCGACACCACCTCAGCCGCAAACGGATCTGCCAACGGAGTGGCAAGTTGGTCCGCCAGCAGACCCACCAGCTCATCGGGATGCGCCCGCGCATGGATCAGCAGCGTCACAGGGCTGTGTCCGCAGTGAGAGCCCGCGATGCTGTCGCGTGCCGACCACCCACGCCATGAGCGGTCCGGCCCTTGCCGTTACGCGCCTTCGACGCATGCCTGCTCACGTTCCACCTGCTCGACCGTCCTCCACGCTGTGAACCTATCACCCACCGCAGACAAATCCCGAAGCAGGTTCCCTGTCGGCCTCAACTCGGCGGTCGCCTCCCGATAAGGTCCTTCTCCCCTGGACGCAACCGCCTGCGGTGCAAGACGATGAGTTCCTGCCTGGGAGCGAAGCCCACGATGGATTCGTCTGTCGCCTACCAAACGAGACCAGCCAAGCCACCACGACGGTGGGCCACGGCCGGACTGGTCGCATTCGCCCTTGGCGGCGGAATCGCGATCTTCGTCTTTGGAACGCCCTACTTCGAGGTGGCAGCCACCAACGACAGCCCGATCTACAACGCGATCGTTGTCGCCACTTTCTGGGGCCTGGCTCGTGTGCTGCGGGACCGGCCCGGGATGGTGTCGTTCGCAGCCTGTAGCCAGGCCCTGTTCGTGGCAGCCGCGGCAATGCTCGTGATGGTGGTCGGGCCCTTCAACTGGCTCCTCAGCGGTGACGATGACACCATCCAATTCGCCGTCCGGGACAAGCTGGCGCAGTTTCTGGCGGTGGTCCCGGTGATCCTCCTGCTCACGATGGCCGCTCGGAAGCCCGGCAGTTGGCTCTACCTCCAGATGGGACGTCCCAAACGTTGGCTGACCTTCGGCGCCGGGTCGTTCGTCGCCATCGCGTTCGTCGTCTTCACCATCGCTCTGGTCTCGGGCGCCGCAGCGTCGGAACTGCTCGCCGCCACACCCTGGCTGCTCGCCTTTGTGGCCCTCAATGCACTCATGGAGGAACTGTGGTTCCGCGGCGTCTTCCTGCGCACGTACACAGCACACATGACCGGTTCCCTGGCGATTGTGGTGACTGCGCTGATCTTCGGAGCGGCCCACATCGGCGCAACCTATATCGAGTCGCTCGGGGCGCACCTGCTCTTTGCGGGCCTGGTCGTTGCCCTCGGGGTGACGCTGGCCTGGGCGATTCGCTGGGCAAACGCCCTGTGGGGAGCGGTCCTCTTCCATGCCGGACTGGACCTGGTAGTCATCCTCGAACTCATCGACTAGCGAATGACCAGACCCGGCAAATCAAGACTCAACGGTGCAACCAGGCCGTCCATCTTCCAAGCCGATCGCCCGATCGAGCTTCGAGCACACTCCCCTACCATCTGACCCGGGAGGTCAATATGACAGCTACTCAGCTCTTCATCGACGGCACGTGGGTCGACCCGGTTGCGGGCGAGACTCGAGACAATCTGAACCCGGCGACAGGCGAGATGATAACGACGGTGGCGGCCGGCGCCCCCGCAGACGTCGACCTCGCGGTGCAGGCGGCACGGCGCACCTTCGACGAGGGCCCCTGGGGGCCGAGCTCGGATCCCCGCGATCGGGCTCGCATCCTCCACAAGGCGGCGGAACTGATCCGCCGCGACCGGGAACTGCTCGCCAAGCTCGAAACCCACGATGCAGGCAAGCTCTACAGCGACGCCCTCGAAGACGTCGACGAAGTCGCGTTCGTGTTCGACTACTACGCGGGGTGGGCCACCAAGACCAGTGGCAGCATCCCACCGGTCGCTCCCGACACGATGAGCCTGGTCGTGAAGGAGCCGGTCGGGGTTGCCGGACTTATCACTCCCTGGAACTTCCCCATCATGATGGCCGGCCAGAAGGCCGCACCAGCCCTCGCCAGCGGCTGCACCGTGGTACTCAAGCCCGCTTCGTACACCCCAATGACCGCACTCGAACTCGCCCGCATTCTCCGGGAGGCCGGGTTGCCGGACGGAGCCTTCAACGTCGTCACCGGGCCCGGGGCCACACTGGGCAATGCCATCGTCACCCACCCCGGCGTCGACAAGATCTCCTTCACCGGCTCCACCGAGGTAGGCGTCCAAATCACCAAACAGGCAGCAGACACCATGAAGCGAGTGACGATGGAGCTGGGTGGCAAGTCGCCCAACATCGTGTTCGCTGATGCCGACCTGTCACGCGCGTACGAGATGAGTGCGTTCGGGGTCTTCTTCAACCAGGGGGAGTGCTGCACGGCAGGCACCCGGGTGCTCGTCGAACAATCTATCTACGACGAGGCAATCTCAGCCATGGTCGAACACGCAGCGGCGGTTCGGCTCGGGGACGGCATGAACGAAGCCACCACCATGGGACCGATGATCTCGTCCTCGCACCGGGCAACGGTCGAGCGCTACATCGACATCGGCAAAGATTCCGGTGCCCGCCTCGCCTTCGAAGGTGACTTGCCCGCCGAGCCGGCACTGGAGGGTGGCTACTTCGTGCCCCCCATGATCTTCGCAGACGTCGACAACCAGATGACGATCGCCCGCGAAGAGATCTTCGGTCCGGTGATGGCCGTCATCCCGTTTGCGGACGAGGACGAAGCCATCCGAATCTCCAACGACTCGCCTTACGGCCTGGCCGCCGCCGTGTGGACCCGCAACCTCAACCAGGCGATCCGAGTGTCACGGGCCGTGCGGGCAGGAACCGTGTGGATCAACGACTCGCAGCCGGCTCCCAGCGAAGCTCCATTCGGCGGCTTCAAACAGTCGGGCCAAGGCCGCGAGCTCGGTGCGTCCGGGATCGACTCCTACCTCGAAGAGAAGCACATCATGATCAACCTCGAGGGCTGAACCGACGGGTCCATCCCAGCAGAGTACGCACCGTCAACCGTGCGGAACGGCCGGTGGCGCCCGGTGCAGCCGGCGGTCGACGACCACGATTGTGACCGTCGCCGCCACGGCGACCCCGATGACGAGCAGCGCCACACCGACATTCTCGAGGGCCGAAGGAACGAACAGCAGTAACGCGCCGAGCCCGATCATCATCGTGCCCGACAGCAACTTGAGGGCTCTCCCTTCCGCCGGCTGCAACTTCCTCGACCCCAGCGTCCACACGAACCCGGCAACGATGGCGAGCAGCGGAATCACGTAGACCAGGTTGTAGAGCGCCAGGTAGCCGTAGTAGGTCGGCGTCGGCAGCTCATTGAGCGTCAACACCCGGGTGAAGACCATCGGAAGCCCTGCGGTGCACAGCAGCTCGTAGCTGTTGGCCACGACGGCGAGCGCCACCGTCGCGCCGACGATCGGCAGGAACCGCTCCACCGAGATCATCCCCCGCATCCGGGCGAACAGACCGGGCTTGGCCCCCTCCGGAATCGAAGTGGTAGGTCCCGATTCCGGGCTGAAGTAATCCTTGGCGGTGAAGGCGCCAAGGACGACAGCAATCGCCCCCGCCCCCAGCGTCACCCACCTCAGGTTCTCGGTGAACAGGAACACATTGAGCCAGGCGGCCATGAACAGGAAATAGAGGAGTCCGGACACCACCACGAAGATGCCGCCCACCGTCGCCATCCGGGAGCGGCTCCGGGCGTGCACCAGCAGGCTGAGGAGAAACAGCAGCACGAAGAACGCACAGGGATTGAAGGCGTCGAGACCTGCCACGATGACGGTGAAGACCGGCAATGGCACCGACCCTGCAGAAACGTCCCCCAGGCCCGGTACCCCAACCGCCAGATCGGCTTCTGTCGTCGTCGTCGTGTTCTCCGTCTCAGCCGTCAGCGCGACATGGCAGGCGTCGAGGTCTTGCGCCAGCAGAGCTCCCATCCCCAACTCGTCGTCGTACCCGGTCCGCATCTGCCCGCAATACATGAACGTCGGCACACCCCGGATCGGCTCGCCGAGGGAGTCAGCGACCGCCATCGCAACTTCGGCGACGCGGGGATCACCGGAATCTGCCTGCAGCCACCACACCCGGAGCCACTCTCGGTCGGCGTCGAGGTCCTCCACGAAAGGCATCGCCGCCCGACAGTGCGGGCAGGTGCTCGAATACACGAAGTACAGCTCGACGACCCGGTTGCCCGCCTCGTCCACCCCGATCCAGGGCTCGTCTTCTTCCGCGGCATAGGTCGAAGCAGGCAGCACCAGGCCCATGGCAAAGAGACCGCAGAGAACCAGGGCCAGAATCCGAACGACGGGACGCGCGAAACGAGCCACGTCCCCCATCGTCTCGCACCGCTCCGCGCTGCGGCTAGGGACCTATGGCGCTTTCTCGGACCCGACGAGTCCCCTGGCCAGGGTGCTGTGAGGCGTCTCAGAGGTCGACAAGTGAGCTGGCCGCGGCTCGCGAGATGTCAGGCAGCCTCAGTCGTATCCCGGTGCGTCCACAACCAGTCGAGCACCCCGAGCCAGATGGCAAACATAACCAGACCGTTCGGAGACAGGTAGGTGAACTTGTCGAAGACCATCCAGACCCCGAGGCCTGCCGCTACCACCGCCGCCGCGATCGAGGTACGCAACGCCCGGTACCCGAGCAGAAGCAGCAGCACCAGTGCCGCGAGGCCCACCACTATCCCGCTCTCCGCTGCGAGCAGCAGCGGAACATTGTGGACCACCTGCGGGAGCACGGTGGGATCCTCTTCCATGACGATTGCATAGCGACCCGGCCCGACACCCACAATGGGGGAGGATTCGATCAGGTCGAACGACTGTTGGATCAGAGTGACACGCCCGCTCGAACTGCGGTCGAGCCCATCCCGCGTGCTGTCGTCGAAGCGGTCGAGCCAACCCCCCGAGAACAGCAGAGCCGGAACCAACGCACCCACCCCCATCGCGATGAGCGCGGCGCCGTAGCGCTCCCGGTTCCGGTAGGCACCGTACGCCAGGAGACCAAGCACGATGATCGCACCGACGGCTCCAGACCGCGAGAAGGTGATTCCGAGCGGCACGGCGGCCAACCCGATACCGACCAACCAGACCTTCCGCTGCTGCCCTCCGTCCGGCAATGTGGCGATGCCGACGGTGGCGGCAAGGATGGCATAACCGGCGAGCACGTATGGATGCAGCATCGTGCCCTGTGCCCCGACCACGTCACCGAACTCGAAGAACGCCGAACGCTCCCCGATCCGATTCAGCCCGATTGCACCTCCATTCAGCACCTGCATCACACCGAGTGTCGACTGGATCGCGGCCCCGATCAGCAGTGGCGCTCCCACGCGGTAGCGGAAGGCCCGAGCCGAAAGTCCACTGATCTCGAAGGCCACAACCGCAGCAAAGGCCAACCGGAACACCACACCGGCTCCCGAGCGCGAAGGGTGGAACGGCAAGGTCACTAGAGCAGCCGCGGTGAGGAAGAGCACCGTCGCGACCCCCAGCGAGAAATCCCTGGTACGCACCCGGCTGACAATCGAAGGGAGCGCCCCCGCGGTCAGCACGAGCAGCGGAATGTCGAAAAGCATCAGGACGAACGTGCTGGCATATCCGCTCGTTCTGATGTCGGGCAGGTAGAGCGCGATACCGGTCTCGATCGGGACCAGCAGAATCGTCCATACGAGACCGATCCTGCGCAGGTCGACTCCGCCTCGAGCCGACGATTTCGTGGCCTGGGGCGCCGCTTCGTTCAATGTATCCACATGGTGTCTTCGGCCTCCCGCGGTGACGCCTTGACGCCATCGTACGGCCCCTGCCGGGCCGCGGATGACACCAGCTACGATCAATCCATGAGCAGCTTCTGGCATCCATTTGCGAACATGGCTGCCGTTGCCGGCCACGAGCTCGTCATCGAGCGCGGCGAAGGCCCCTACGTCTGGGACACCTCCGGTAAGCGCTACCTCGACGGCACCGCGAGCCTCTGGTACACCAACGTGGGATACGGCCGAACCGAGATCTCCTCCGCAGTAGCCGCACAACTCCAAAACCTCCACGCCTTCCACGCTTTCGGACGCTTCAGCACCGGACAGGCCGAAACCCTCGCCGCACGCATCGCTGCCTACGCCCCGGTTGCCGGTTCCAAGGTATTCCTCACTTCGGGAGGTTCGGATTCCGTCGACAGCGCAGCCAAGCTCGCCCTTCGCTACTTCGACGCCGTCGGCCAGCAGGAGCGGACCGTCTTTCTCATCCGCGAGTGGGCGTATCACGGCATGCACGGGTACGGAACCAGCCTGGCCGGTATCGAACTGAACCGAGAGGGGACCGGGCCACTCATCCCGGGCACGGTCAAGGTCCCGTACGACTCAACGGACCACCTCGGTGAAGCGATCGACCGCATCGGCGCCGACCGGATCGCGGGCTTCTACGCAGAGCCGGTCATCGGAGCCGGCGGGGTCCGCCCCGCCCCCGACGGCTATCTGAAAGAGGCCCGTCGGATGATCGCCGAAACCGGAGCGCTCTACATCTCAGACGAGGTCATCACCGGATTCGGACGCTGTGGCGACTGGTTCGCCGCCAACCGCTTCTCGCTCGAGCCCGATCTCATCACATTCGCCAAGGGCGTGACGTCCGGCTACGCGCCGCTCGGAGGTGTCATCGCTTCGCCCCGCGTCGCCGAACCATTCTGGACCGGAGCTGGGACGATGTGGCGCCACGGCTACACGTACTCCGGGCACACCGCCTCGTGCGTCGCCGCCCAGGTGAACCTCGACATCATCGAACGAGAGGGCCTGCTCGCACGAGCCCTCCAGCTGGAGACGGACCTGACCGAAGCGCTCGCCCCGCTGACGGCTCACCCCGCGGTCGACCACGTGCGCGGCGGGGTTGGAGTCATGGCAGCCGTTCAACTCTCGAGTGGGGTGCTGGACCGGAACCCGGACGCGGCCACGGTCGCCGGTGAAGCGGCCCTCGAAGCCGGGGTCATCACCCGCGCCCTCGCCGGTGGCGGACTCCAGGCCTCTCCCCCTCTGATTGTCGACGCCGGCCAACTCGAAGAGCTGGCCGCAGGCCTCCATGCCGGGCTCGACGCCCTCGCGGTGTAGCCGAGACAGCAAGAGACTCGGGGCGGGCAGGACGCTTCTAAGCTCCCGGCCATGGTGACAACCCAGCCCTTCTGGCGAGAGGACTCGCCGCTCCCCGACCACGATGGGCCACTCCCGGCCGAAGCAGATGTCGCGGTGATCGGCGCTGGCTTCACCGGACTCAACGCGGCACGCGAGATCGCCGCAGCGGGGTTCACGGTCGTCGTACTCGACGCAGGCAAGGTGGGGGCCGGCGCCAGTTCGGTCAACGGCGGCATGGTCAATTACGGGCTGAAGGCGGCGACCACGAGGGTCTACAAGTCGTTCGGTCCGGAACTGGGCCGTGAGTTCTGGGACGCATCGCTGGCCTCGATCGACCTGGTCGAAAAGCTCGTCCACGACGAAGGGATCGACTGCGGATTCGTACGCAACGGTGCGGCCGAACTCGGCTACTCCGAACGCGACCTCACGGACTTCGGCCGTGAGGCTGACTGGATGCGAGAGAACCTCGACTTCGATACGGATGTCTACGGCCCCGATCGTATCGACCAGGTGGTCGGCTCGCAGGCCTTCCATTGCGGACTGGTCGACCACACCGGAGCGGGGCTCCAACCGGCCAAGTTCGTCTCGGGCCTCGCTGCCGCAGCAGAGCGACGCGGCGCCGTGATCGTCGACGACGCCCGAGTGCTCCGGGTGTCCCGCACGACCACCGGCTTCCAGCTCCTGACCGAACGAGGACGCCTCACCAGCGGACAGGTGCTGTACGCAACCAATGGATACACAGAGCGTACGCCGAGCCCCGAGCTGCGCCGCAGGGTGATTCCAATCGGCTCCTACATCGTCGTCACCGAACCGCTGCCGCTCGAGCTTGCGCAGCGACTCGTGCCTGAGCAGCGGATGCTGTGGACGTCACGACGGTTCATCAACTACTTCCGGCGGACACCAGACAACCGCATCCTGATGGGGGGCCGCAACAATCTCTCCACCGACCTGGACCTCGTGGAAAGCGCCGCCATGCTGCAGGCGACCACGCTCGACATCTTCCCTGAACTCGAAGACGTCGCTTTTACCCACTCCTGGAGCGGCAAACTCGGGATCACGTTCGATCTGATGCCACACATCGGATCAATCGACCGCGCCTGGTATGCACTCGGCTACGGCGGCCACGGCGTAGGCATCGCCTCCTACGTCGGCACGGAGGTCGGCAGACTGATCGCGGGCACTCAGGATCGCAGTCCCTTCGCGGAAATCCCGCACCCGACGCGGCCCTACTATCGGGAGCAGGCCTGGTTCCTGCCGATGGCAGCCCGCTGGTATCGCTTCCTCGACACGATCGGCCGCTGAACGGCAGAGCGCCCGCCTGCAACGGAAGAGCCGTTTGGTTCTAGTCGCGGTTCGCCGAATCTGGCACCCTCGCCGGGCAATGCCGACTACACGGGTGCGCCCTGGTTTGTCTAACGCGTCACGCCGCCACGACGGTTCCATCCAACCTGTCCCACCCCGCGGTCGATTGCAGGTGAGTGCGGCCGCGTTCATCGTGTTGCTGGGAGGTCTTGCCCTCGCCATCCTGCCCCTCGTACCGCCGGCGCCCGTCGCCGATCCGACGCCAACCGAGTTCTCGGCCGACCGTGCCGTCGACCACGTCTCCACCCTGGCACGAGAACCCCGACCTACCGGCTCTCCTGAGAACGAACGCGGACGCGACTACATCATCAGCCGGCTGGCAGAACTGGATCTCGTCCCCGACCTCCAGTCGCTCGTGGTGCCCGACTACTACCGAACCGAAGCAGGCGATGTCACCGTGACCAATGTGATGGCTCGCATCCCCGGCGACGACTCAACCGGAGCAGTGGCACTAGTCGCTCACTACGACACCGTGCCCGCCACCCCGGGAGCCAACGACGACGCTGCCGGAGTGGCGACTGTGCTCGAAACCGCTCGCGCCCTGCTGGCGGAACCACCGCTGCGCAACGACGTGATCCTGCTGTTCACCGATGGCGAAGAGCCTGCTCCCCGCTACGGGAGCACTGCATTCGTGACCGGCCATCCCTGGGCGAACGACGTCAGATTCGTCCTCAATCTGGAGGCGCTCGGCAGCTCCGGCATCTCGATCCTCGTCGAAACCAGCGGCCCGAGCGGATGGGCTGCGGGTCGGTACGCCGCGGCTGCCTCCCATCCGACCGCCTACTCGTATCTCACCGAAACGATGGACCTCATCGGAGGCGCAGGCACCGACTTCGATCCATTCAAGGAAGCAGGGGTACCGGGAGTCAGCTTCGCGTATGTCAACGGTTCGCCGATCTACCACACCGCAGCAGACACGACAGACACCGTGAGCCTGCGCAGCCTGCAGCACCACGGCCTCAACACGCTGCAGACGGTACGAGAAGTCGGGAACCTCGACCTCGCGCAGCCCCCCGCGGGCGGCGATTCCGTCTACTTCACGGTTGCTCGCTTTGGGGTCGCCGGCTATCCGGGATCCTGGGCGATTCCGATCGCGGTGTTCACGGGACTCGGCCTGGCGGCTGCGGTCATCCGTCGTGCCCGAACCAGACGCGTCGAGGTCCGCAGTGTGCTCGGCGGTGCAGCGGTGGTGTTCACCATCACCATTGTCGTCGCGCTGGCTGCCACGCTCGCCTGGCAGGTCATCGTCTGGTTATGGCCGGATCCCGGGGTGGGGGCGGCGTACCTCATCCTCATGTTCCTGCTGATCGTCCTTGCCGGGTCGGTCATCGCATTGCTGCAACGCCTCTCGACCCGGCTTCCCACCATCGATTCCGCCGGAGGCATCGTGTTCGTTTGGTTCGCCCTGGCACTCGCCACCGCCACCTGGCTCCCAGGCTGGAGCTACCTCTTCGCTTGGCCCGCTCTGGGGGGCACCACCGTCCTGCTGATTCAGCCCCGGCGGACCTGGCTTGTGGCAGCCACGCTGGCGACGCTGTCGTGGGTCACGCTGGTGCTGGTCGTTCCACCCGTCAACGTGTTCTTCCAAATGGCACAGCCGCGCCCCGGCAACCTCGACTCGCAGATCACCAGCGTCGTCGTGATAGCGATGGTGCTCTCCGTGCTCACCACCCTGCTGCTCGCCTCCGTCGGCCGTTCCGAGTTGGAGAGACGCTGACAGGCAGCCTCACCGTTCTACCTGCCGAACACCAGCTGCATTTCGATGGTCCCGACTTCGTTGATCGACAGAACCCGGAACCCAACAGGAGCCTCGATGTCGTAATCGGTGATGAGGATCTCGACCGACCCGATCGCTACCACGGTCGCTGCATCCACCCATTCGGCCTCCATCGGGATCTCAACCTGATGGGTGACACCGTGCACCGTCAGATCTCCCACCGCGGTTGCTGTGATCGACTCACCGATCTGTGGTTCTCCCCCGAGATCCATCGGCTCGGTGAGCACGAACGTGGCAGTGGGGAAGGAGTCCGTTTCCAGGCCCCTGCTCTCGAGTTGTCCGTCGCGTTGGCCGGAGTCACTTCGCAGTGTCTTCATGTCGACCTCGAGGAGGACCGCGGTCACGTTTGACCCCTCGATCGTCATACCTCCGATGACGTCAGACGTGCGGCCGACCGCCTCGGTGGCGCCGATGCCGCTCAGCTCCTCCTGCACCCGGTACCCAACGAACGAGTCCGCGGACACCACGACCCAGACGCCGGTCGCATCGTCCGCAGGCGGCTGGCCTGCTGCCGTCGTCGTGGTGGTGGGGTCGGTTGCTCCGGTGGTGGTCGCGGTTTCCGCCGCGGCGGTCGTCGACGTCGCCTGGTCGACGGCAGCCTCGAGACTCACGGGTGGTGGCGCGTCACTCCGGATGACCAGGTACCAGCCTCCGAAGGCCACCACGACCACTCCTACCACAGCCACGATGGCCCAAACCCCACGTCGACTCACTGCCGGTCCTTTCAGGCGCTCGAGAACAGTTGGCGGGCAGCCGCGTCGGCCACCATGTGCCGGGCATGGTCACCCGGCCACCTGAGAAACGCATGAGAACCACCTGACGATTCCGCCAATCCGCCGCAACACCTTCGCGTCGATCTGACACTTGCCGTCAGTCCGGGAAATGGTGCAGCAGCCTATCGACGTCCAACCTGGCCAGAGGCTCCGCTCCGGCGGCGAGGGCGCCGACCTCTTCGATCTCGACGTTCAACGCTTCGAGCCGGGCCCGGGCCTCGTCACGCTCTTCGAGACCGACGGCCGCCGGAACCTCACGCCGCAGCCGGGCAGCCAGCGCCCGCACCTCGGTGTCGACCCGCTCCCGCTCGACCCACTTGCGAGCCCACCACGCCGGATCGTACGGAAGATCGAGATCCGGGATCGGCAGACCCGCGCCCGGCAGGTCGTCGAACTGCCCTGCGGCCTGGGCTTTGCGAATCGCCCGCTCCACCGGATCCCTGCCACTCACGACGCCAGACCACCACTGCGCCACTCGAGCGTGAACCCCCCGCGATGAATGCGCTCCCTCCCGGGAGGCCGCTCCGGACACTTCGCACCAACACCAACACCGACGTCGACATCGAGGCTGCCCGCAAGCCAGGAATCCCATCGGACAATGGCAATCTCCGAATACGGATGTGATGTGTCGACCATGCGTCGGCCCCCCTGGGCACGCTGTGAGGCACCCTACCTGCGATGCATCCGAGCCGATCCGAGATCAGTATGCTCAGCAGGTGAGGCCGCCTACGTGACCAACCCCCGCGCCACTCTGTTCGACCTGTTCTCCGTTGGGGTTGCCGCGGTCGACCCCACCCGGGTCGTGATCGAGGCGCTGGCAGAGGACCGCGGACCCTCTCCTGCCGCGATCCTGGCCATCGGAAAGGCCGCCGCGGGAATGGCGTGGGGCGCAACCGAGGTGTACGGCCACCGGCCGGGAGTGGTCGTATCCCATCAAGCTGCCCCGGTGCCACCCGGCATGACGCACCTCATCGCCGGCCATCCGCTGCCGGACCAACGCAGCGTCGCGGCCGGAGATGCCGCACTCGAATTAGCAGGAGCGCTCGACATCGACGAGCGACTCCTGGTCCTCATCTCGGGTGGCGCGTCTGCGTTGGTGGAATCCCCGGTTGATGATCTCACCGTTGCCGACCTCGCGGCACTCACCGACCAACTGCTGCGCTCCGGAGCATCGATCAGCGAGATCAACGCCGTCCGCTCTGCGGCCTCTCGCATCAAGGCCGGCGGCCTGCGCGAAGCCACCCGCGCGGACGTGACCACGCTGGCGATCTCCGACGTTGTCGGCGACGATCCCCATGCGATCGGATCAGGGCCGACGGTGGCTCCGGTCGGGCCACCTCAGGCGGCGACCGTGTTGAGGCGCTACGGGGACCGACTCGACATACCGGACGTATTGGCATCCGCCGTTGCGACGCCGCGTGCCCATCCCCACACCACCGGTCGCGGTGACTACCGGGTGATCGCCTCCGGAGCGACCGCCTTGCGCGCGGTGGTCGAGGCGGCGGGGGAGGCAGGCATCACGGTACGTGCGTCTGCCGGGCCCCTTACCGGAGACGCGAGCGGTGCGGCTCGCGCCACGGTTGCCCGGTGCCTCGCCGCAGGCCCGGGACTCGATGTCTACTCGGGTGAGACCACACTGGAGGTCACCGGGCCCGGAGTCGGCGGTCGTTGCCAGCACGCCGCCCTCGTTGCCGCGGACGAGATCGCAGGTAAGCCAGATGTGGTCTTCCTGGCAGGAGGCACCGACGGACGGGACGGCCCCACCGACGCTGCAGGAGCCGTCGTCGACGGCGGTTCGGTCAAGCGGGCCGAAGCCGCCGGCCACACGGTTGCCTCCCACTTGGCGGATTTCGACTCAAACTCGTGGCTTGCCGCCTCGGGTGACCTGATCGACACCGGTCCCACCGGCACCAACGTCGGTGACCTGTGGATGTGCTGGAACACCGGCTGAGCTCAGTCCCTCGCGACCCGGCCGGACCCAAGGTTGCTGGTCGATCGATCGTACCCAGGACGCGAGCGTGCCCGCCCCAGACGGGACGGGCACTACTCAACACGGAGGGTGGGAGGAGACGGTGGTTAGGGAGGGTGCTGCGAAGGCACCTACGCCCGACCTACGCCAACCGGCAAGAACGGATCGTCGGCGTTCGGGGATCTGCCCCGACCCCTTCCCAGCACCATCCTCACGTGTGACTCTCCGTGTCTCCTGCGGAACCGGGGAGGGCCCGCAGAGCTTTGGCTTCGTCTCGTTCTAGATGTCGGTCCCTGCAGCATCCGGCCGATCTCCGTGGAAACCGCGACCGGGACCGCGGATTCCGCCACGTCCCTCTCGCAGTTCCTCCGTCGTGAGTTCGCCGTCCTCGAGCGCATCAGCCAGCGGCCCATCCGGATCGTTCAGGGGGTGATCGTCACCGAGTTGAGCGAGCTCGCCGGCGTCGATCACACCATCCTCGAGGAATTCCCTGATCTGCTCGCGGTCCGCCTCTCGCTCGGCGCGAAACGCCTCGCGCTCAACCTTGAGTTCCTCGCCCTTGGCCTGCAGCGCTTCCTTCACGGCGTCTGCCTGTGCCTTCGTGATCGTGCCGTCCGTGACGAGGCCGCCGAGGACCTCATCCAACACCGCCTCGCGATCGGGGCGGTCCGACGGTGTCTCGGTCTCCGTGTCGGTCACCTGGGCGACTGCCGGGTCATTACCGACCAGCGAAACTGCAAATGCCCCGGCCAGTAAGACGGCGACTGCCGCCGCAGAGGCTACGAATCGATTCATCGTGCTTCCTTTCTCACCACATGTCTTCTCTCTCACATCCCACACAATGAGCTCTGCCTGTAAAGGATGTGTGATATCGACCTGAGAAGCCGCTGAGACTCAGCCCGCCCCGGTCGCTCCGGCATCCGAGGAACATGCGAGCCACCGACCGCAGACGCGGCCGATGCCCGCCTGGGGCGGGCATCGGAATGCGACGAGCGGTCTTGGGTAACGGAATCAGGCTGAGAAGGCCGCCTCGTCTACATTGTTGGTCGGGTCGAGGCCCTCGAAGAGGCCCCCGAAACCACGGCCGCGAAACTGACCAAAGTACTCCTGGAGCTGGGCACGCTCCTCTTCCGACAGCTCACCGTCCTCCAGGAAGTCACCGAACGGAACCTCACCGAACTCGAAGCTCTCGAACCAGTCCCTCAGTTGCCCGGGGATCTCTCCGTCCTCGCTGAAGAAGTGGAAACCTCGTCCGCCAAATGGGAAGCCCTCGAAATCCTCCGGGACCTCGCCGTCTTCAGTGAAGAACCGGAACTCGTGGCCCTCACCGAAGCGATCGCCAAACATCTCCTGAAGCTGAGCTCGCTCGTCTTCAGACAGCTCACCATCTTCCAAGAAGTCACCGAACGGAACCTCACCGAACTCGAAGCGCTCGAACCAGTCCTTCAGTTCCTCTGGGATCTCTCCATCCTCGCCGAAGAAGTGGAAGGCTCGCGGGCCAAAGGGAGCAAACCCACCGAGCAGGTCTTCGAGCTGAGCCCGCTCCTCCTCTGAGAGTTCGCCGTCTTCGAGGAATTCCGGCAGCGGACTGGATTCGCTCAGGAGCATTTCGAGGTCCGGCAGGTCCGCCAGCATCTCCTCGGCTCGGGTCGCAAACGTAGCAGCGATCTTGGCTGCCTGTTCCTCGGTGATGGTGTCGTCTGCAACCAGGCCGGCCAGGACATCCTCAACGAAGTCCCCGACGAACCCACGTACAAAGCCGTCGTCGGAATCGGTGGCCTCATCGCCGGCAGGTGCCTGCTCTTCGGTGGGATCTTCCTGTGCTTCAACCGGATCGAATGCGCCGACCAGCGTGGCCACGAGCGCGCCTCCAACTACCAGCACACCGGCAGCAGCCAGCAGTCCCAATATCGTCTTCATGCATCCTCCTACAAGGCACACGCGTCAAGCCTGTATGCGATTCACTTTGCCCCTCGCATTTGAGGCAACGCTGAGCAAGGCCTAAGAACTGGGTGAGAACCCCGGACACGCAGAACCGGCCGAGGGAGGCAATCGGCCGGTTCTGAGGTTTACGGAGCTACTGAATCAGCCGGGTGGCCGCACTCCGAAGACGATGGTGAGCGCAAGATCTGCGTCACCGCGCATGATGTCGAGCGTTGCGCTTTCCCCTACGCCTTTGCGGCGCATGAGCGCGATCAGTTCCTCCATCGTGGTGATCTCCTGCGCATCGACCGCAGTGATCACGTCGTCGATCCGCAGTCCGCCCACCTCGGCTCCGGTGTCTGGCTCGACGGTGTTGACGAGGACTCCTGAGGGAAAGGCGCCGTTGTCTGCAATCTCCTCATAAGCGGTGCTCCCTGTGATTCCGATGAAGGCATGCTCGACAACACCGGTGCCGATGATTTCGGCCACGATGCGCTCGACCAACTCCACCGGACTGGCGAACCCGATTCCCTCGACGCCGATCTCGCTGACTCCGACCGCCGTTGTGATGCCGATCAGGCGACCAGACGAATCGACCAACGCACCGCCACTCGAGCCCTGGGTGATGGGGGCATCGGTCTGCAGCATCCCGTACAGCGTCGAATCGGGTGTGGTCCGCACCTGGCGCCCAGTGGCAGACAAGACGCCAACCGTAAGCGAAGGGCCACCGTCGAGACCGAGCGGGCTCCCGACCGCAACCGCGGGGGCACCTACTTCGAGGGCGTCGGAGGTGCCGAACTCGAGCGGCTGGAGACCAGGCGCATCGACCAGCAGGACGGCGAGGTCGGTGACAGGATCGGTGCCAACCAACTCTGCTTCGAAGATACGACTGTCCGACAGAACCACCTGAAACTGCTCACCGTTCTCCACCACATGGTCGTTGGTGACGATGTAGCCGGTGGAGTCAATGATCACTCCGGATCCGGTTGCCTCCGGCAGGAAGCCGTCCACAGTGTCGCGGCCGACCTCGACCGACACGATCGAGGGAATGACTGCTCTGCCAACCGCCGCCGCGTCGACGTCTGCGGGTGAGGTCACCATCGGGATCTCGACGGCGTTTGGCCCGACCTCGGTCGTCAACTGCGGAGCCACTACCACAGCGGGCGAAGCGGCGACAGCCGGTTCTGCCACGTCCTCGCTGAAGCCACCGAAGATGGCGACGCCTGTGAGGGCGATCGCGGCGCCCAGGAAACTGGAGAGCACGACCAGGGCCCAAGGGGGAGCAGGGTTGGGAACCGCCTCGGACGTCTGCACCTCCGGCGTGGGCGGCTTGCCCTCGCCGGCTGAAGGCCAGGAGGCCTCTCTCACCGAGTCGTAGTCGCTGAAGTCCATGCGTATCAATTCCTTTCGCTGGTGTTGGAGTCAACCAGCCGGCTCTCAATGGCCGATGAAGACTGTCTGAGAATTGTGTGAGAAGTCGGTCTCGAGATGCTCAGGTCTCCGGAAGTTCGAAGCCGACGATGGCACCGCCGTCCTCGCCCTCCACAACGAATACGGTGCCGTCGTGATCCTGGATGACCTGTTGCACGATCGCGAGCCCGAGACCGGAGCCGGGCGTGGTGCGAGCGGCGTCGGAACGGTAGAAACGGTCGAACACCCGTGAGCGGTCCACCTCGTCGATCCCGGGTCCGTGATCGATCACACTGACCCGACCCGCCTCAACATCCACCTCCACGGTTGCTCCTGGGGGGCTCCACTTCACCGCGTTGTCGATCAAGTTGGATATGGCTCGCTCGAGCTGGCCGCGCTGGCCAAGCACGTTCGTCGGCTGCGATACCACGGCGATCTCGTGGCTGGTGCGACGCTCGAAACGATGGGCGACATCGGAAACGAGCTCATCGAGTTGAACCTGCTCCGGCACTTCATCGGACGGACCGGTAGCAGACGCCAGGTCCACCACCTCGGACACGAGCTTGCTGAGCTGTTCCAGTTCGAACGTCACGTCATCGAGCAACCGCCGCCTGGTATCCGGGGGCAACTCGTCTGCGCGCACCAGCAGCTCGATGTTGGTGCGCAACGCCGTCAGCGGCGTCCGCAGCTCATGCCCGGCGTCGCGCACCAGGCGTCGCTGCTGGCTGCGGCTTACCTCCAGGGCGGCCAGCATGGTGTTGAACGCGACGGCAAGGCGCCCCACCTCGTCATCACGATCGACCTCGATCCGCTCCTCCAGTTCCTGTGTCTCAGCGACGTGCTCCGCGGCATTCGTCAGGGTGGCGACGGGGCGCAACGCGCTGCGCGAGACCACGAGCCCGAGCGCCGCAGCGAGCGCGACCCCGAGCGCCCCGGCGATCACGAGCACAACGGTGAGCCCCGCCAGCGTCGCCTCGACCTCGCTGAGTGAGCGGGCTGCCTGGAAGGCCAACCCATCCCCCACATGTGCCGTGATCATGCGGTAGGGGTCACCTTCGACGTCGATGTCGCGAATCATGGGTGCGGCCGCAAAAAGCGCCAGGTCCAAGTCTGCTTCCTCGAGCGGCAGGGCAAAATCCTGACTACGGGGGCGAGCGACCCCTCCAGAAGCGTCAAATGCCTGGAGGAACAGCACCTCGAACTGACTGGCGGTGCGAAAGGGGCCCCTGGCGCCGGACTGCTCAGACAGCAGGGCAATCAGGCCCCCCGTATCTGTGGCCTGGGTCGCGACCTCGAGCAGACTGTCGTCAACCTGATCGAGGAGCTCGTCGCGGGTGACGTAGTAGGCCCCTGCCGAGATGAGCACCACCGCAAGCGCCACCGCGAGCGACGCGATGATCGCAATCCGAGACCGCAGGTTGACGGTCTTGCGAGGGAGGCGCTTGCCGGTCACTGTTCTCTCGCCACGTAGCCCACCCCGCGCACGGTGTGCACCAGACGGGGTCGATCCCCCTCCTCGGTCTTGCGTCGCAAGTAGCCGATGTACACGTCGAGCGAGTTGGAGGAGGTCTCGAAGTCGTAGCCCCAGATCCGCTCGTAAATGGTGTCGCGCGACAACACGATGCCCTCGTTCGAAACCAGCAGTTCGAGGAGATCGAATTCGGTCTTGGTCAGGTGGATGCTCTCACCACTACGCATGACTTCGCGCGTCCCGGCGTTCAGCGTCAGATCGCCAACCGTGAGCACATCTGTCGTTGCCCCCGCCGATCTCCGCAGCAACGCGCGGAGCCGCGCCAGCAGCTCCTCCAACGCGAACGGTTTCACCATGTAGTCGTCCGCCCCCGCGTCGAGGCCGGCCACACGGTCCGAAACCTCGTGGCGTGCAGTGAGGATGAGGATCGGCGTGTCGTCACCGCGGGCCCGGATCCGGCGACAGGTCTCGAGCCCGTCTACATGGGGCATCATGACGTCGAGCACGATGGCGTCCGGCGGATCGTTCATCACCATGGACAGAGCCTCCGCTCCGTCGCGGGCGGTCGCTACGTCGTAACCCTCGAACGACAACGCACGCTCCACAGCATCACGGACGGACCGATCATCCTCGACCACCAGCACGTGTCCCAGTGTCTCGCTCACCATCTCTCCTCGTCACGCCGCCGCAGCGACGATACCCAGCACTTGGCCGGTTGCGATTACTCGTACCGCAGGGCTTCAGTCGGCGACATCCTGGCCGCACGGATCGCCGGATACAGCCCGGCAACGGCGCCGATCGCCAACGCCGCCAGCAGACCTCCAATCATCGCGACGGTCGGAATCAAGGTATCCCAACCGCGAATGTTGGCGTAGACCCAGGTGACGAAGCCGCCGAGCAACACCCCGCCGACCCCTCCAATCAGCGCCAGCAACAACGCCTCACCCAGGAACTGCAACCCAATGTGGCGCTGGGTAGCCCCCAGCGCCCGGCGGAGTCCGATCTCCGACCGACGCTCCAGCACCGAGATCACCATGACATTGGCGATACCGACTCCGCCGACGATCAGCGCCACTGCGCCGAGCCCGAGGAACAACGCGGTGAAAGCGTCGTCTGCCGCTTCCTTCGCCTCGAGAGCATCAGTCGGCCGTTCGACCTCGACTTCCTCCGGGTTCTCCGGGTTCGCGGTGGCGGCCAGGACCCCCATCACGTCGTCTACCTGATCCGGGTCGGTCCGCACCAGGACCGACGTCGGCACGTTGTCGTGATCTAGGAACCTGTCCGCGGCGACCAGGCCCACCATCGCGGCGCGATCGAGGTCCGCGTTGAGATCGAATTCGTCGAGAATGCCGATCACGGCGAACCACTGATCACCAACCCAGACCTGTTGACTCCCGGTGACCGCAGCAATCCCGAGTCGCTCGGCAGCCACCGAGCCCAACACCACCGTGGGGAATGCGGCAGTGGCCGCATCGTGCCAGCGTCCGTCTGCGACGGTGCCTGCCAGGGTGTCGAGCAAGCTGATGTCGACCGCCTGCACGGAGAGGCCACCCGACTGCCCGCTCGGGATCAAGTCTGTCTTGTAGACCGATGCATCCACCGCGCTGACCACCGAGGTCGTCTCGACCGGACCGATCCTGGCGACCATGACGGCGGATTCTTCGGGTAATTCTCCCGCCCCAAGCCCGATGCCGGTGCCGGCCTGGACCGTCAACAGATTCGTTCCGAGGCGATCGAGCTGGCTGAGGAGGTCCGACTTGGAAGACTCAGACAGGCCCAGCACGCCGACCATCGCAGCAATGCCAATCATGATGCCCAGCGCCGAAAGGGCGGCACGCATCTTCCTGGTGCGCAGCCCGACACTTGCCGTGCGAGCGATATCGGAAGGGTGCAGCTTGCTGGGAGCGAGCGTGGTGGCCATCAGCTCGCACCCACCAACCCCGAGTCATGCTCGATGAGACCATCGACCAGGCTCACCGATCGAGGCAGATCCGCGGCAATCTCGCGGTTGTGGGTGATGACGACGATGGTGGCTCCCTCGTCGTTCAACTCGTGGAGCAGGTCCACGATCGAATGGCTGGTCTTGGTGTCCAGGTTGCCGGTGGGCTCGTCTGCGAGCACGATGGATGGCTTCCCGACCAGGGCGCGAGCAATCGCCACTCGCTGGCGCTCCCCACCGCTGAGCTGGGTGGCAACGTGGTCGAGCCGGTGTCCCAAACCCACTCGAACCAGCGCCTCGTTCGCCAGCGCCCGCCTGCCGGCCAATGGGAGTCCCGTGTACAGCAGCCCGTCCGCGACGTTGTCGAGCGCCGTGTAGCCGCTGAGCAGAAAGAACTGCTGGAACACGAACCCGATGTGCCGCGAGCGCAGCGCCGACATCTGGCGGTCCGTCAACTCCGAGATCTTGTGACCCGCCACCGACACGTCGCCCGACGTAGGCCGATCGAGCGTGCCCATCACGTGCAGCAGCGTCGACTTGCCACTACCGGATGGTCCGACGACCGCAACCAGTTCGCCCGCCTCCACCTCGAAAGTGACGCCCGCGAGCGCTCGGACCGGCGGTGTCGTCGGATACTCCTTAACGACATCATGTAGTGCCAGGACCGTGCCGCGGGGTTCGCCCGGCTCGGCAAGAGACGTCACGGGACGACTACCAGCATGTCGGTCGTGAGTCCGTTGGATTCCACCTCGACGTAGCCGTCCGCGTAGAACCCCGGCTCCACCGAAATCAGCCGGGTGGTGCCGTCGCCGTTGTCGATCTCGACCGCGTAGCCGCCTTCGCGCAGCGCCACCAGGGCAGTGACGGGCACCGCTACCACGTTGGACACCGAGTCGGTGATGTACTCGACGTCGACCGGGGCTTCGTCGAGTGCTCCCGCTACCGAAGGGTCATCGAGTGTGATGATGACTTCGAAGTAGGTGCCATCCGGTCCCCGGGTCGCGACGGTGTCAACGCTCTCAACCGTCGCACCGACGTCCCGCCCACTCGGAAGCTCCACGGTCACTGCATCTCCGGCTTCGAGTGTGCCCTGGTCGGATGCATCCAGCTGTGCGGTGACAACGATCTCGTTCGAGGTGATTGCCAGGACCGCCCCCCCACCGTTCACCGGCGAGCCGGGAGGCGTCGTTCTGTCCGAGATACGGACCGCATCGGACAGGAACACCACTTGGCCGAGGTGAATGATCCCGTCTGCTTCGAGCCCCACCGATTCCTGCCAGGCGATGACGGCGGTCTTCGTTTCCGAGGTGAACACTCCGTCGACCGCCATGGTCCCGTTCGCGTCGAACCCGAGGGCCGCTAGTGCTGTCTCGAGCTGGAGCACATCGATGCCCTCCATCGGATCATCACCCGCCAGAGCCATCACGACCCTGCCATCGTTGACGAGGTCACCGGTGGTCACCTCGATACTGATGATCTGAGTGGGGCCGGGAATGAAGACCACCGAACCCAGCACGACCGCGCCGGTTTCTTCGACCCCCAGTGACTCCTGCCAGTCCTCGACCAGGTCCTCAGTTAGTCCGGTGAATTCGTCGTCGACCGTGAGGTCACCCTCCGGGTCGAATCCCATCGCAACAAGGGCGGTTTCGAGTTGTAACACGTCCACACCCGTCAGGTTGTCGCCACGAGGCGGATCGGCGATCGTCCGGAAAGCCGGCACGTCGCCGTACATGACAACCACCGGCTCACCGTCGACTTCGTAGAGGACGTCGCCCTGCTCGACAACGGCCCCCTCCTCAGCAACCCAGGTGATGGTGCCATTGCTCCGGGACGTCACGACCAGCGGATCGTCGCTGACCGAGAGGTCGCGGTACGCGGGCACCGCCCCATACAGCAGCACAACCGGCTCACCATCGATCTCGAACAACACGCCGCCCTGCTCGACCACTGCCCCTGCCTCCGGGGCCGCCGTGACGGTTCCAGACAGGCTCGCCGTGATCGGGTCACCAATAGTGCGACCCAGTGTTCCGTCGAGGGTCGTTATCTCCTCGAGATCAGTCCGGATGACTTCGGCGGTGTTGACCACGACCAGTGCCGTTGTGGCTTCGCCACCTCCGTCATCTGAGGAGAGAGCCATGCCCACGACTGCCACGACAGCCAGAACCACGACCACACCCAACAACCATGGCCACCACCGGCGCTTCGAGGAAGCAGGTGGCGCCACCTCGTTGCGGTCGATGTCGCTCGGTTCCGGTTCCAATGGCGTCACCATCTTCTCACCTTCGAGTGTCCTGCTCATTGTGGTGCCGTCTCCAATCGATCCGGAATTCGTAGGTGCAGAGGTGTCGATCGAGTCAGTCATCAGCCGTCTTCCCCGCCGCCGGTCCGTCCTCTGCCAAACCCGGCAAGCGAGTCTCCGCAGGCCTCCAACGCCTTCTGGAAGTCCGGGTCCTCTCGGTCGAGCTCACCGAAGTGCCCACTGGGGTCACCCGACCCGTCGCCGCCACCGCCGGGACCAGAATTCGACACGTCGGGATCGTCCATGTCGATGCCGTTGTCGCGCATGCATTGCGCGAAAGCCAGCAAGCCGTCCTCACGCTCGGTTTCGTCGACTTCGCTGAAGTGTTGCTGGACGCCCTCGAGGGATTCGCCACACACCCCCATCGCGTCATCGATCTCACGCCGATCGATACCAGCCGCCTGGAAAACACTGCGGAGGTTGACGTTCCCGTCCGCATCCATCTGTGGATCATCAACCTGGATACCCTCGTCGCGGAGGCATTGGGTGAAGGCGAGCAGGGCGGCCTCGGTGTCCACAGGGTCGGAGGTGTCTTCCGCGGTCTCGGTGTCGCCACCCTGAGTGGCAACCTCTTCCGGTTCGACCTGCTCCGTCTGCTCCACATCTTCCGCGGATGCGACGCTGCCCGAACCTTCTCCGCTGCCGCAGGCGGCCGCCACCAATACGAATGTTGCCACCAGCACCAGCATCCGCCACTTCTTCACTGCGACCGCTTCCTTTCCATCTCTATCCGTCGCTCACGTTTGCCTTGCTCATCCGCCGTTTCCTGCTGAACCGGGCCCGGTGAAGCCGGCAAGAATGTACTGGCAGGACTGCAGCGCCTGCTCAAAGGCAGGATCCTGGAAGTCGAGTTCCCCGAACGGGCCACCGCTGGGCCCGTCGCCGCCCGGGATGCCAAAGTTCGAGAAGTCCGGGTCAGGCATGTCGTATCCGTTGTCTCGCATGCAGCCGGCGAATTCGAGCAGGTCGTCCTGCAATTCGGTGAAGTCGAAGTCGCTGAAGGTGGGAACCACGTCTTCGAGATACTCCGAACACGCCTCTGTCGCTGCCTCGATTTCGGCCTGATCGAGGTCTTCGGCAGCGGCGAATATCCCTTGCAGATCCACATTGCCTTCGGCGTCTACGGTCGGGTCCGCAACGTCGATGCCTTCGTCGCGCAGGCATTGTGCCAGTCCGAGAAATGCGGCTTCGGTGTCCAGTTGCTCAGACGTTGCAGGGTCGATGCCCTGTTGTGATGTGGATGTCCCCGCATTCTCGAGCGAGGCGACGTCCCCCGGTTCGTCTGCCCCTCCGCCGCACGCTGCTGCCACCAAGGCCACCGCGCCAGCGAAGGCGAGGAGTTGCAGTCTCGTGTTCCTACGTGATCCCTTCGAGCGGTGAGGATCAAGGGTCGACGGAATCATCCGTTGCCACCCCCGCGACCCTGACGTTCGGACCCGGGTATGCGGCCGAAGCTGAGAATGTCCTGGCATTGCTCGAGTGCAGACTGGAATTCGGGGTCGTTCGGATCGATCGCGCCGAATGGTCCGCCGCCCTGGCCTGGTTCGCCCTGACCGCCGCCACCGGGGCCGAAGTTCGTGAAGTCGGGATCCGGCATGTCGTAGTTGTTGTCACGCATACACCCGGCGAAATCGAGCATCTGATCCTGGAGTTCGGTGAGGTCGAAGTCGCGGAACCCGAGGGTGACCCCCTCGAGGTGTTCGGAACATGCCTCCATCGCGGCTCGGATCTGCTCGGGATCGGCGTCGGAAGCCTGCCGGATGATGGCCCCGATCCGGAAGTTGCCGTCGGAATCGATCTGCGGGTCGTCGATTTCGACACCTTCGTCCCGCATGCACGCAGCTAGATCAAGCAGCGCCTGTTCGGTAGACACTTCCGCAGGATCTTCGCCTGGCCCTTCGGGCGCAGTTCCGGTTCCTTCGGTGATCGAGGCGACCGTCGAAGTGGGACCGCCGACGATGTCATCGACTGAGGCAACCGCAGACGCGTCGTTGCCGCCACACGCGGCCGCGACGACGCCGAGAACGATGGTGAGGAGAAGTACACGGTTCAGCAATTGAGGCCTTCCTTGGCACATCGGAACGTCACCGGCAATGCTGCCTGGCCCGTATGAAGAGGGGCTGGGTGTCCGCTAATGATCAGATGAGTTCTTTCATTCCTGCCAGACGCGATCCGCGCCGCAGGGGGAGGGATCCTGCGGCGCGGTGCGGCTGGGAACTAACCCGGCGTTGGGGCCTCTCGACCCCGTACTCGAGGGAATCGGACTGGGCTGTGTGAATAGCAGGTTGTCTTCCGGTTGTACTTCGAGAGAACGGTTTCGCAACCCCGTGAGGTGCAGACTCGCCGCTCGTCGACTGACTTGGGAGCCCGGCGGTTGCCGGTGAACTTCCTGCCGGTGATGATTGAATCCGTCATGAGGGATACATTGGCTGTGGGGTGTGAGCATGACCTGAAGGACATCTAAGAACCACGTGAGAACGCAGAAACCTCTGTGTAGCAAGGGTTTCTGGTCTCGAACATCTGGTAGGGGAGCTCCAAATCACGCCAGAATGAGGCGCGAACTCGTCAGGATGAGCTCGAAATCTCGGCGCCGCGTTCGCGGTGGGCGGCCCCCAGGGCGTGCGAAACCGCCCGCCAAAGTCACTGCGGTCGACAACCCGGTAACCTCCGGCGCCGAGTAGACGGCTGGAGCGCGATGACAGAAGACCAAACCCCGTCCGCAAAACCAGAGCACAATTCCGACGCAGCCGGGCACGCCCACGGCACCAAGGCCATCGTCGCGGCGTTCTTCGCCAACCTGGGCATCGCCATCGCCAAGTTCATCGGCTACGCCTTCACCGGTGCTTCATCGATGCTCGCAGAAGGCATTCACTCGTTGGCGGACACCAGCAATCAAGGCCTCCTGATCTTCGGGCAACGCAGCGGACGCCGCGGCCCCTCCAAGTCTCATCCATTCGGCTACGCCCGCGATCGATACTTCTGGGCATTTGTGGTGTCCATGGTGCTGTTCAGCGTCGGTGGCCTCTTCGCCATGTGGGAGGGAACCCGGAAGCTCTTCGACCCGCACGAGATCGAGAATGCATGGTGGGCCGTAGGCATCCTGCTGCTCGGCATCGTGCTCGAGGGCTGGTCATTCATGACAGCCGTCAGGGAGTCGAACAAGATTCGCCGGAACGTCAGCTGGGCAGAGTTCATCCGCCATTCGAAGTCGCCGGAACTACCGGTGGTCCTGCTCGAGGACTTCGGAGCACTCATCGGCCTGGTGCTGGCGCTTGCTGGAATCAGCCTGGCCGTCATCACGGGCAATCCAGTCTTCGACGCGCTGGGAACGATCGCGATCGGTGCACTTCTCATCGTGATCGCAGTCGTCCTGGCCATCGAAATGCGCAGTCTCATCATCGGTGAAGCTGCCACGCCCGCAGATCGGGCTGCAATGGATGCCGCCATCCTCGACTCCGACGACGTGCTTTCCATCATCCACCGCCGCACCCAACACCTTGGCCCGGAACACATTCTGCTGGCCGTGAAGGTGGAGTTCCGGCATGACATGAGCACCCAGGAACTCGCTGACGCGATCGACGCGGCTGAAGTCCGGGTGCGGGCAGTGGTCCCGGCCGCCACCGACATCTACATCGAGCCCGACGTGAATCGGGCATCCCCCGATGACACCGCGGTGCCCCCGCAAGACGCCGTGCCGCCGGACGCCGGATAGGCCGAAACCCTACATACACCGGATTCCTGCCTCACTGCCCCGCCTAGGGTTGAAGTGGTCGCCATCGCAGGAGTCGTATGCAGCTCGGGATTATCGGACTCGGCAAAATGGGAGCCAATATGGCAGCCCGTCTCATGGCCGCCGGCCATGAGGTGGTGGGTTTCGACCTCAACGTGCAAGCCGTCGCCGACCTCGTGGCAGCCGGCGGCGAAGGTGCGACCTCGGTGGGTGATCTCGTGAGGCGGCTCGAAGCCCCGCGCGCCGTGTGGATCATGGTCCCGCACGGGCCTCCTGTGGACGCCACGCTCGATGCGCTGCTCGTCGATGCGACTCCGGGGGACATCGTCATCGACGGCGGTAACTCGTACTACAAAGACACCATGCGGCGAGGTGCCGAGTGCGCCGAAAACAACATGCACTTCGTCGATGTTGGCACCAGCGGTGGCATTTGGGGCATCACCGAGGGGTATTCGATGATGGTTGGAGGTGAAACCGAGCCGGTCGAACGGCTTCGGTCCATCTTCGAAACGCTGGCTCCTTCACCGGACACCGGCTGGGGACACGTTGGCCCCAGTGGGGCAGGCCACTACGTGAAGATGATCCACAACGGCATCGAGTACGGGATGATGCAGGCCTATGCCGAGGGCTTCGCCATCATGCACGCCAAGCAGGAGTTCGGTTTCGACCTCGGTCAGATCGGCGATATCTGGGAGCACGGCTCCGTGATCCGATCCTGGCTGCTCGAACTGACGACGCTGGCACTCAAGGAGCGACCCGCGATGGAAGGGATCGCACCGTACGTTCCCGACTCGGGAGAGGGGCGTTGGACGGTATTCGAGTCGATCGACCTCAACGTCCCTGCTCCCATCATCGGCCTCTCGCTGCTCCGCCGCATCGGGTCCCGCGACGAGGTCGAATATGCAGACCGACTGCTGGCAGCCCTGCGCAACCAGTTCGGTGGACACGCCGTTGCCCAGGAGCCGTGAGATGGACCTCGCACCACACGTCTTCGTGATCATGGGCGCCACCGGCGACCTGACCCAACGCAAGTTGATCCCGGCGCTCGATCAGATCACGACTCAGGACGGTGTCGCCAACCGGACCTATCTCCTCGGCGTTGCGTCGTCGCCTCTGTCCGATGAGCAGTTCCGGGAGATGGCGGCAGATTCGTTGACGGACGCTGGCATGGCTGCAGACGCCGCAGCTGCATTCTGCAAGCGGATCTTCTACCAGCAGGTGGATCGCGGCGCCACAGACCTGACCCCGCTGGCAGAGCGCATCGCAGCCATCGAAGCCGAGTACGTACTACCGGGTAACCGGGTCTTCTACCTCGCCCTTCCCCCGCGGGTGTTTGGTCCGACCATCGAGCGGCTTGGTGCCGCCGGGCTCAACCGCTCTGCCGGCTGGACCCGATTGGTGATCGAGAAGCCGTTCGGGACCGACCTGGCTTCCGCAGAGGCGCTCAACGCGCTGGTTCATCGTCACTTCGCCGAGTCGCAGGTGTATCGGATCGACCACTACCTGGGCAAGGAGACCGTCCAGAACCTGCTGACGTTTCGATTCGCCAATCCGATCTTCGAGAACAGCTGGAACCGGGATCGCCTCGAGGCCATCGAGATCACCGTCGCCGAATCCCTCGGGGTAGAGGACCGCGCCGGTTACTACGAATCTGCAGGAGTGATCCGCGACATGGTGCAGAACCACCTGACTCAGTTGCTGATCTCGGTTGCGATGGAGGCTCCCAGCGGCACCGGGGCCAACGCCGTTCGGGACCAGAAGATCCATGTGCTTGATGCAGTCCAGCCGATCGACCCTGCCAATATGGTGTTTGCTCGCTACGAAGCCGGCACCATCGACGGCGTGGAGGTGCCGGGGTATCTCGAAGAGCCGGGTGTCGCTTCCGACTCGAAGACGCCGACATTCGTCGGTCTCCGCATGTACATCGACTCCTGGCGCTGGGAGGGCGTGCCGTTCTACCTGAGAACGGGAAAGCGGCTGCCTCGTCGCACCACGCAGATCGCGGCCACCTTCAAGCGCGCCCCGATTTGCATCGTGCACGGGCGCTCGGACGACTGTTCCATCTCACCCAACGTTGTAGTGCTCACCCTGCAGCCGGACGAGGGATTCGAGGTCCGCTTCGAGGTCAAGACCCCCGGCGCAGACGGAGTGGTCTCGGAGGCACTCGAATTCGACTACGAAGCCGAATTCGATGTCATCCCACCGGCGTATCAAACGCTGCTCACAGATGTCATCGAGGGAGACCAGACGTTGTTCGTGCGCGCTGACGAAGTAGAGGCCTCATGGCGACTATGGGATCCGGTCATCGCGTACGAGAACGAGATTCATCCCTACGAGGCCGGCACGTGGGGTCCCGCCGTCCTGAATGAGAGTCTGCGCTTGTGGACTGAAGAGTGGACGATGCGCAGCCGCGACGCTCGCTGACGGCTCGAATCAGGCCGACTCGTCGCCTTCTTCGAACGTGACGACAGTCTTGGGTTCCGCGGCCACCACCGGCACCTCGGCACCACTTTCGGCAAGTGTTGCATCTGCCGACTCCGCGATCCCCGCGACTTCTACCTCAGCCGAAAGCGGTCCAGACCCGAGGATCCGGGTTCGCAGATGGGCAGAGTGGCGCTGGAAACGCGACTTGTCCGGAGCCATCACCATGGCAGGTGAGGGACGAGGCCTGGCCTCCTCAGGGCGCACTGGGATGTCGTTGAGCCGGTCCATGCTCTCGGGGGACGCGGTGCTACGCAGCAATGCGCGTAGGCGCCTGAGTCTCGAGGTTGGCACGTGATCCCTCCTCACGAGCGTTCCACCACGCTACCGAATGTACCTCATTTCGGACTGGTTTTGGTGCAAAACGTGGTGGGCCGCCGGGTCGGTCATCGATCCGTCACGGCAACCGGAAGCCGACATCGGCAGTCTCGCTACTCCACGAGACACGCAAAGTGGACAAGCTAGGGTCCGGCCCACAACCACCGAATCAGCAGGAGTCATCATGTGTTTCGCCCACGACGCCGTGCCCCCGATTCCGCCGGTGCAGGGCGCTGCGATCACCCATGAGCGCCTCCACCTCACCGCGGCAGATGGCACCAGATTCGTTGCGTTCGAGGCGCTATCCGATGCGCCGGGACAGGGTCCAGGCGTCGTGGTCCTTCCCGACGTTCGAGGGCTGTTCAGCTTCTATGAGGAACTGGCGCTGCGGTTCGCCGAGCTGGGCCGCGACGCCGTCGCCATCGATTACTTCGGGCGAACGGCAGACGACCCACCGCGGTCTCCCGATTTCGACTGGTCGGATGATGTCATGGCAACCACTCAGGAAGCGATCCGGCAGGATGTAGCAGCCGCGATTGCCCGCCTACGCGCAGCAGACGCCGACCGCAAGATCTTCACCGTCGGATTCTGCTTCGGGGGCAGCAACTCCTGGCACCAGGCAGCCAGCGGCCACGGGCTCGCCGGCGCCGTCGGTTTCTACGGGCACCCACTCCGTGAGGGCTTCCCCAAGGGTGCCCCAGCGGTGGCGGCCAGGGTCGGAGACATGGAATGCCCGATTCTGGGTTTGATGGGGGGCGACGATCCCGGGATTCCCGACGATGCCGTCGAGGAATACCGTGGCGCACTCGATGCAGCAGGTGTCGAAAACGAGATCGTCATCTATCCCGGGGCACCTCACTCGTTCTTCGATCGCAAAGCCGACATGTTCGCTGTCGAATCGGCAGATGCATGGGCACGCGTGACCGCCTTCATCGCAGCCAACGAGTGATCCGGCACAACTAGCCTGCGGCAAATGTACACCGACATCACCGAGCGCCTCGACGCGCTCTTCCCTCGCCTTCAGCTCATCCTCGAAGAACTGGTCCGGGTCCCTTCGGTGAGCGCCGCCGGGTACGACGTGGAGCAGGTGCACCGCTCCGCAGAAGCGACCCGGGTCCTGCTGGAACAAGCCGGCGCCACCAACGTGCAGCTGCTGCACGTCGAAGGAGCACATCCTGCCGTCTATGGCGAGGTCGCAGGACCGGCGGAAGCTCCGACCGTTCTTCTGTACGCCCATCACGACGTCCAGCCGGCAGGCCCCAGCGCAGCCTGGGAGACCGATCCTTTCGAACCTGAGGTGCGTGCAGGAAGGCTGTACGGACGGGGGGCGGCAGACAACAAAGCAGGCATCATCGTCCACCTCGGAGCGCTGGGCGCCCACGCCGCACAGCCGCCGGTCAATGTCAAACTATTCATCGAAGGCGAGGAGGAGATCGGGTCGCTCCACCTGGCCGACTACATCGAGCAGTACGCAGACATGCTGGCTGCAGACATCATCGTGATCGCGGATAGCGGGAACATCCGCACCGGGGCCCCATCTTTGACCACTTCGCTACGCGGCCTCGTTGACTGCAACGTCGAGGTGCGGGTGCTGGAGAATCCGGTGCACTCGGGACTCGGCGGAGGCATCGTGCCCGACGCCCTGATCTCGATCTCCCGGCTACTGGCGTCGCTCCACCACGAAGACGGAACGGTGGCCGTTGCCGGTCGCGTCGGCTACGAACCCGCCGCGTTCGACTACCCGGAAGCGAGCATCCGTTCCGAACTCGGCGTGCTGGATTCGGTGGATCTGATCGGTGAGGGCAGCCTGGCGTCGCGAATGTGGACGAGGCCTGCCATCGCCGTTCTAGCTCTCGATGCCCCGCCCGTCGCCGATGCCATCAATCAGATTGTTCCTGTGGCCAAGGCCAAGGTGAGCATGCGCATCGCTCCCGGCGACGATCCGCAAGCTGCGATGGACGCGCTCGTCGAACACCTCGAGACTCACGCTCCCTGGGGAGTCGAGGTCACCGTCACGCCTGGATCCCAGGGGCAAGCATTCGCACTCGACACCAGTGGCCCCGGCTACGACGCATTCCGCGCCGGCTTCGCAGCAGCATGGGGCACCGAGACCACCGACATCGGTGTGGGGGGTTCGATCCCGTTCGTCGCTGCGTTCTCTCAACGGTATCCAGAGGCAACGATCCTGCTCACCGGTGCCGCAGACGACAAGAGCCAGGCGCATGCGCCGAACGAAAGCGTGGATCTCGAAGAGGTTCGCAGAGCAGCCCTCGCCGAAGCGATCGCGCTGCAGCTGCTCGCCGAACCCTCCTGAGCGACCATCCGGCAGCCAATTGCCCGCACCGAGCAACCGAGGGCCAGCTACCGCGAGCGACCCCATAGGATGCCGTCCGTGAAAGCCGCCATCTTCGCCCTGGCCCTGTTGGTGCTTGCCGGAGCCTGTAGCACGTCTCCGGCCGCGGCGCCGATCGCCGACTCGGCGAACCCGCCCACCACTCCGGCGCCCGATGCGGCTGCGCCTTCGGATTCTCCGCAGACAACCACTACCACTTCGGTCTCGCAGCAGGCCGCTACTACGACAACCAGCATCCCGGCTCCCGGAGCACCGCTAGTGACGCTGCCTGCAAACACGCCGCTCTGCGAAGGCCTGCAGGAAGTCGCTGCGGTAGGCAAGGTGCAAGCAGAAGACCTCATCGAGATCTCGGGGATCGCCGTCAGCCGTACCTATCCATCCGTGATCTGGGCCCACAACGACTCGGGAGGCGAGGCAATCGTCTATGCGCTGGCGACCGACGGAACCCTGCTCTCGACGCATCGGATCGGGGACGCGTTCCCTCTGGACATGGAGGACATCGCCATCGGGCCCGGGCCGGATCCGACGATCGACTATCTCTATGTGGGCGACATTGGCGACAACCTGCATTTCCGTCCCGATGTGCTGGTGTACCGCATTCCAGAACCGAATCCGTTCACGGACGGCACGTCCTCAGGGGTCGAGAAGATCCGGCTGACGTACCCTGAAGCCGGCGTCAACTCGGAAGCGCTTGCCGTCGACCCGGTGTCCGGCGACCTCTTCCTATTCGAGAAGACCAGTGACCACCCGGTGGCCATCTATCGGGCTCCTGCCGATCTCGTCCCCGGCGGGGATCCGACGCCCCTCGAACTTGCCGGCGTGGTCGGAATCGAGGCCGGCTCGCAGGTGACGGGCGCAGACATTTCGCCGACGGGTGATCGCATCGCGCTCCGCGGCTACGACGAAGTCTGGGTCTGGCCCCGTTCTGGCGCCGACATCGCCACCACCCTGCAAGAGGAGCCGTGCGAAGCTGCATCACCCGACGAGGTCCAGGGTGAGGCCCTCGCCTTCTCACCCGACGCCACGGTCATCTTCACGATCAGCGAGGGCTCGAACAAGCCGATCAATCAGGTCGGCCCGTAGCCGCGGCGCCAAGCCGCATGGCTCAGCCGGGCCCTCGGTCGTCTCGCTCGGAGAGCTGCCGCTCGATCAGCGCTCGATGATGCTTGACGCTCTTCATCATGAACACCGCCTCGAGGCGATCGCGATCTGAGCCGACCAGGTCGCCGTGGCGGCCAAAGCGCATGATCCGATCACGGCGCGCCGCATGGAGACACACTCCTGCCGCGACCGAGACGTTGTAGCTCTCGACGAACCCGGAGATCGGAATGAAGACGGTGTCGTCGATCATGCCCAGCAGCTCGTTCGATACCCCGGCGAGTTCGTTGCCGAAGACGAGTGCAGTTCGCTCGCTGAAGTCCACCGAATCGATCGGGGTGGCGGCAGGGTCGACGTGGGCGGCGAGGAGTCGGTAGTCATTCGTGCGGAGGTACTCGACACAGGCTGCGGCGGCTCGCCATCGATATCGATCGAGCCACTTCTGCGCCCCCTGTGCGGTACGGCGGGAGTGCTTGTACGTCCCCGCAGTGTCGACGGCGTGGAAAGACTGCAGCCCGAAACCGTCTGCGGTCCTCATCACGGCAGCGACGTTTCCGGTGTCGACCATGCCGTCGAGGACAACCGTCAGGTTGTAGGTCCGTTGCGACAACGCCTCGGCGATTCGTCCCATCCGTTCCTCAGTGACGAACGGCAGGAGCAGGTCGACTACTTCACCCGGTGTCAGTCGTCGCTCGCCAAAGGTGAACCAGTCGGGATCGCGGGTGGTGCCTTGCTCGACGAGGCGGAGCATCTCGGCAGCGGCTACTTCCTTGTCGTTGGGCATGACCCTGAGACTACCTCCGAAGGCACCGGGTGAACCGTGGATCCGATCATGCAGCGCACGCTCTGCGACACATCCAGCGTATCGAACTGGTCCGTATCTCACATAGTCATCACCGGCGGCTGGTGTCATCGTCACATCACCGACCAGATACGACATATAATCTGAGTCTATCTCTGCTAGATCTTCTAAATATCGGGAATGAATTCCTCTCATTTTGCCTTGACACCTCACTGACTGTCTGAAAGGACCGATCGTGCCAGAAACCTCGACACTCACTCTTCCGGTGCTTCCCCTCCGCAATGGAGTCGTCGTGCCCAACATGGTCGTCACTATTGCCATCGAGTCCGACGAAGCCCGCCGTGCCATCGCCGCCGCCGAATCCAGCGCCGGACAACTGGTCCTCGTACCGCGCCTCGACGGCGAATACGGCTCTGTTGGCACCATTGCCGAGATTCAGGAGGTCACCACAGACGGTCGCAGTGCTGCTCTGATCGCGGGTGTGGCCCGCGGCGAGATCGGAGCCGGCAGCTTGCGAGATGACGACGTGTTGTGGGTGTCGGTCGAGCCGCTCGCTGAACAAACCGACCTGCCTGGGTTTCTCCACGATCTCGCCGCCGAATACCGCGCCGTAGTGTCCGAGATCCTCGAGCATCGCGGCATCGGCGCCATCGCGGACCGAATCCTCGACATCGACGACCCTGGCCAGCTTGCCGATCTCGCCGTCTACTCTCCCGACCTGTCACTCGTCCAGAAGATCGAGCTGCTCGAAACCACCGACGTGGAGGAGCGCCTCCGGCTCGTGCTGGAGTGGATGAACGAGATTCTCGCCGGCCTCACCATCCGCCAGAAGGTGCGTGACGAGGCCACTGAGCGCATCGACAAGACCCAGCGTGAGTTCGTGCTCCGCCAGCAACTCGAAGCAATTCGAGCCGAATTGGGTGAGGGAGAAGGCGATGTCGTGAGCGAGTACCGGTCACGGCTCGCCGAGGCCGACCTCCCCGAGGCAGCCCACGAGGCCGTAGAGCGCGAGATCGACCGTCTCGAGCAGATGAACCAACAGAGCCCCGAACACGGCTGGATCCGCACCTGGCTCGACACGGTGTTCGACATCCCGTGGGGAGAGTTCACCGAGGACCAGCTCGACCTCGAGGCAGCCAGGGAGGTGCTCGACAGCGACCACACCGGCCTCGAAGACGTCAAGGAGCGCATCGTGGAGCACCTCGCGGTGCGCAAGCTCCGCAAAGAGCGGGGGGTAGACCAGGGTGGACAGCGCGGCCGAGGCGACGGGTCGATTGTGCTTCTCGTTGGCCCTCCCGGGGTAGGTAAGACATCGTTGGGTGAGTCCGTGGCGCGGGCGCTCGGCCGCGAATTCGTGCGGGTCGCTCTCGGCGGCATCCGCGACGAGGCTGAGATCCGTGGTCACCGCCGCACCTATGTCGGCGCACGGCCGGGGCGGATCGCCCGGGCAGTCATCGAGGCCGGATCGCTGAACCCCGTGTTCTTGCTCGACGAGATGGACAAGGTCGGCGCCGACTGGCGAGGGGATCCGTCTTCCGCGCTCCTCGAGGTGCTCGACCCGGCACAGAACCACACCTTCCGCGATCACTATCTCGAACTGGATCTCGACCTGTCAGATGTCCTGTTCATCGCTACCGCCAACGTGCTGGACACGATCCCTGCACCGCTGCTCGACCGCACTGAGGTCATCCGACTCGATGGATACACCGATCGCGAAAAGGTCGAGATCGCGCATGATCACTTGCTCCCCAGGCGCATCGAGCGCTCCGGTCTCACCGAAGAAGAACTCCAGATCGATGACGAAGCGCTTGCTGCAATCGTGGACGGATACACCCGCGAAGCCGGAGTTCGCGGCCTCGAGCGACAGCTCGGCAAGCTGGTACGCAAGGTGGTGACCCGAGTTGCCACCAGCCCGGAAGAGATTCCCGTGGTGGTGACCACCGGAGACCTCCGCGACTTGATCGGCAAACCAACCGTTCACCACGACGAGGCCGCCGACCGCACGCAAACGCCCGGTGTCGCCACCGGCCTCGCGGTAACCGGCGCAGGCGGCGACGTGTTGTTCATCGAGGCCACCGCGATGGACGGCGAGCCGGGCCTCACGATTACCGGCCAACTCGGCGACGTGATGAAGGAGTCGGCGCAGATCGCGCTTTCCTACGTGCGGGCCAATGCTGACACCCTCGGCATCGACGAAGCGGCTCTCAACCGTCGCTTCCATCTCCACGTCCCCGCAGGTGCGATTCCCAAAGACGGGCCTTCTGCCGGAATCACGATGACCACTGCGCTCGTCAGCCTGCTGGCGGACCGCACTGTGCGCAACGACATCTGCATGACAGGTGAGGTGACCCTGCAGGGTCGGGTGCTGCCCATCGGAGGTGTCAAGCAGAAGGTGCTTGCCGCCCATCGAGCCGGCCTCACGGAGGTGATCGTGCCGCAACGCAACGAGGACGATCTCGACGACATCCCAGAGCAGGTGAGGGACGAAATGACCTTCCACCCGATGGGCGATGTCGCAGACGTCATCGAACTGGCCCTGGCAGGGAACTGAACAACCGGCGCCCGCCGACTCCAGGGCGCCAGGCCACCCGACTTGCGCTTCACTTCGGCGGTCCGGCCGCCGATAGGCTCGTATGAAGGGAATCAGCGCGGCATACGGCGTATTCTCGAAGTTCGACGACGCTGATCGCGCCATCGTTCGGCTTGCCGCTCCTCTGGCCTCCGCGGCGACCGTATTGCTGACCATCATCGGCCTGGCAACCGGCGACTCCGAGTACCTCATCCAGGCTGTCGGTGGTCTGGTCATCGCGGCCGTGGCGTGGAGCCAAATCGCGTTCGGAACTGAGGATGCCGCCGTGACGCTCAGCGTTGCGACCCTCGTGCTCATCTCCACCACTGCACTCGTCGACGTCCCCGGGGCGGAGGCGACCGCTTCCACCACGCTGGCGATCGTCGGCATCGCCGGCTCGCTTCTCATCACCAGCCACGTCGGCTGGTTCATCGCCGGGTATTCGCTCCTGATCGTTGCTGCCAACGTCCTCTGGTACGGGGACCTCGTCGGTGCGTTGTCCGCCAGCGCGGTCACCGCCGCACTCTTCGCGTTCGGCACGCTTATCTTCATCGGAATGCGCAATCAACTGGTTCGCCAGGCCCAGCGCTACCGGCATCTCTTCACGCAGGCTCCGGTCTCCATCTGGGAGGAGGACTTCAGCGAGGTCGGAGTCTGGCTGGATCAGCTGCGGGTCCTGGGCGTCACCGACCTCGATTCCTACCTTGCGGACAATATCGAGGAGCTACGCCACGCCGCAGGGCTCATCGAGGTGATCAACGTCAACGGTGCGGCCGTAGAGCTCCTGGAAGCAGACTCGCGAGACGACCTCGTCGGCTATATCGAAAGCGATCGGCTCAGTCACGAAGTGCTGCAGTCCTATGTCCCGCAACTCCTGGCCGCCTGGAACGGCAACGACCATGCGGTCATCGAGGTCCACGGCGCCCACACCATGCGGGGCAGTCGCCTGGAGGGTCTGCTCTCCTGGACGGCTCCCCACACCGGAGACGGCCTGGACCTGAGCAGCGTCATCGTTTCGATCGTGGATGTCACCGACAGCCGTGTCGCCAACGAACAACTTCAAGATCTCGTCGCCTCGCGCGACGAACTCGTCGCCACGGTCAGCCACGAGCTCCGCACCCCGCTCACGACCGTCGTGGGTCTAGCCGCAGAACTGAAGGAATCGCTCCACGAGTTCTCGAGAGACGAGACCGCGGAGCTGGTGAAGCTCATCTCAGACCAGAGTGAGGAAGTCGCCATCATCGTCGACGACCTCCTCGCGGCTGCTCGCGCTGAAACCGGATCGCTGACGGTGATTACTCAACCCGTGGATCTTGGCCTGGAGGTGCGAGGCACCATCAAAGGAATGGGGATTGCAGACGCCGTGACCCAGAACATCGAGCCCGACATCGGTTCGGTCACCGGTGACGCCGGCCGAATCCGGCAAATCATTCGCAACCTCCTCGTGAACGCCCAGAAGTACGGGGGGCCAGATCAGCGAGTCGTCGTGCGCAGAGACGGATGGCTTGGCAAGATCGAGGTGCGAGACGACGGCGAAGCGCTGCACGATGAAGAGCAGATCGCGGTGTTCGAGCGCTACTACCGGGCCCGCCAGACCGAGGGAGTCACCGGTTCGATCGGGCTGGGGCTCGCGGTCTCACGCGAACTGGCGCGCATGATGGGTGGCGACCTCACCTACCACCACGATGGCGAGGCCGTCTTCACACTCGCCCTTCCCCTGACCACACTTCCCGCCGACGTGCTGTCGGCGGCAACCGCCTGAGTCACAGCGTCACTCAGCTCCGGGCAACCGCTTCTGTCAGAGCTCGTTTCACGTACACGGAGGCAAGGTGGGTCTTGTACTCCTCGCTTCCGTACAAGTCCTCGAGGATCGTGACCCCCTCGGGGGCCCGGGCAGCGGCCGCCTCGACGGCCGCCGTTGAACCGTCTGACCCGATGAAGGTCTCCATCGACCCGGCCGCCAGAATCGGCCTCGTACCGACACCGGTCAAAGCCACCCTGGCGTCGGTGACCGTGCCGTTCGACTTCGCCACCCAGGCGGCAGCCCCGGCGACCGCGTAATCGGAGTGGCCACCACGGCGACCCAGCTTCTCGTAGACAGAAGCCTCGCCGGAGTGAGCCTTCGGGATCCGGAGTTCAATCATCACCTCGTTTTCCAGCAGCGAGGTCGTCAGCGTGTCGACGAAGAAGTCACGGGCGGTGATTCCTCGCACCCCGTCGACCGACTGCGCCACCATCACCGCACCCAGCGCCAACGCCGCCGCGGGTGAGTCTGCCGCGATGTCGGCGTGCGCCATCGAACCGCAGGTCGTCCCTCGGTTCCGCACCTGAACGTCACCGGTGTACGCGGCTGCCTCCGCGAGTGCCTGGGCATGTTCGGCGATCAGCGGATGCGTAGCCGTGTCGGAGTGGCGCACCAGCGCACCGACCGAGATGAGATCATCGTGTTCCTCGATGGTATCGAGGCCCTCGATTCGGCCGATGTCGACGAGCAGCGGTGGAGACAGGAACCTCATCTTCATCAGCGGTAGCAGACTCATTCCGCCTGCCATGACCTTGGCTCCGGGAGAGTCGGCCAGGATCGCAACCGCTTCCTCGATCGTGGCCGGCGCTGCGTACTCGAATTCCCTCGGATACATCTGCTACCCCCTCACGTCCTGCATCGCCTGCCACACCTTCTTGGGTCGCAACGGCATGTCGATGTGGGTGACCCCCATCGGTGCCAGCGCATCGACCACCGCGTTCACCATTGTTTGCGCCGAGCCGATCGTTCCCGCCTCGCCGATGCCCTTCACACCCATCGGGTTCACATCTGACGGCGTCGTCGTGTGTCCGTTGTTGATCGATGGCACATCACCCGCCGTCGGTATCGGATAGTCGAGCAGCGACCCGGACAGGAGATTGCCTGCGCCGTCGTAGATCGCCTCCTCAAACAGGGCCTGGCCTACACCCTGAACGACACCTCCGTGCACCTGACCTCGCACGATCATCGGATTCACCTGGTTGCCGCAGTCATCCATCGTGTGAATCTGGAGGATCTCGACGTTGCCGGTGTCCGGATCCACTTCGACCACAGCGAGTTGCGAACCGAATGGCCAGGTGGCGTTGCCGGGGTCCCACGTGATCGTCGTCTCGAGACCCGCCTCCATACCCTCAGGGAGCAGGTACTTCTTATAGGCCGCGTTGGCGATCTCGCTCCATTCCACAGACTGGTCCGGTGAACCCGCCACCTGAGCGCCGCCATCCACGAAGCGAATATCCCCGGGGGAAGCCTCGAGGAGGTGGGCTGCGATGAGCGCCGCCTTCTCCTTGATTTCCTGCGCGGCGTGATAGGTGGCGCCCCCGTCGACCGCAATCGAGCGACTGCCGAACGTGCCGACACCCATCGGCATCTCCCTCGAGTCGCCGAGACTGACCCGGATGTTCTCCATCGGCATGGCGAGCGCGTCGCTGACGATCTGCGACCAGGTCGTCTTGTGGCCCTGTCCCGAGGGGCCGGTTCCGGTGATCACGTCGACCGTTCCCGACGGATTGACCCGGACCATCCCGCTGCCACTGAACGATGTCGGCAGCCCGTAGGACGTCCAAGAGAAGCCGGTTTCTGCAAGTATCGAAGGACCGAAACCGCACACCTCGACGTAGGTGGACAACCCGATGCCGACGAGACGGCCCTTGGCCCTCGCCTCCTCCTGCATTTCCCGTAAGCCGGTGTAGTCGGCGGCTTCGAGGAGGGCGTCCAGGTTGTTCGCGTAGTCACCAGAATCCATGGTCAGCCCGATTTGGGTTTGCACAGGGAAGTCCTCCGGCGGACGGAAGTTCCTCCTTCGCACGTCGGCAGGATCCATCCCGATCTCCCGGGCGTACATGTCGATGATGCGCTCCAGGTAGTAGATGGTTTCCGGCCGCCCCGCGCCACGGTACGCGTCGGTAGTGACCTTGTTGGTCTGCACCAGGTCGACGTTCCACCAGGTGGGCATGCCGTATTGGCCTGCCGCAACGAAGAGTCCGAGCAGTGGGATCGCCACCGTGAAGCTCTGCGTGTATGCCCCCATGTCTGCGAGGGCGTCGAGTTCGTAGCCGAGGATCTCCCCATCCCGAGTCCCTGTGATGGTGGCCGTGCCGATCCATCCCCTGCCCTGGATGGACGAATTGGCTGCCTCGCGGCGGGTCTCAGTCCAGTGAACCGGCCGCCCGAGATCTCGCGCCGCCACACTCACCAGCACTTCGTCCGGGTAGAAGTTCAGCTTGACGCCGAACCCGCCCCCGACTTCGGGGGCAACCACCCGTACCTGGTTGGAGGCCATGCCCAACATCGTCGCCAACCCTGCGGCCACCGCGTGCGGGACCTGAGTCGACGAATACAGGATGAGTGACTCGTTGCCTGCGTCCCACTCCGCCTTGACCGCGCGCGGTTCGATGGGGACCGGGATGAGGCGCTGATTGGTCATCTCCTGCGTGACCACTACGACGTCATCACGCTGCTTGGCCGCTTCGATCTCGGGCCGGGGATCGGGAAAGTCCATCACCCACCACTTGTTGCCCTGCCATGCCATGAGCACGTTGGACTCTTCGTCTTCATGCACCTTGACCCGGTCGGTGGCGGCGTCCCGTAGATCCACGACGGCTTCGAGCGGCGTGTAGTCGACGGTCACTGCTTCCACCGCGTCCTGGGCGGTCGAAGGGCTGTCGGCGACGACCATGACGACCGCTTCGCCGACGTGATTGACCTCGCCGTCTGCGAGGAGGGGTCGGAGTTTGCCGACCGGCACCTGGGCCAGAAGCGGGCCGAGGTCGCGGACATCTTCGATGGTGTAGACGGCACGAACCCCGGCTACGGACACCGCGCCGGACGTATCGACAGAGTTGATACGAGCATGAGCGAATGGGCTACGGACGAATCCCGCGGTGAGTCCCCCGACCCGGCGCATATCATCGACGTAGGTGCCGAGTCCCTGGATGAGGGCAGGGTCTTCCCTGCGACGAACCGTGCCGCCGACGGCGCTGATCGAGGTCGTCATCCGGTGACCTCCTCCCACTCTGGTGGAGCGGGTTCTTCGCCCCGCATCTTGGCTGCGGCATACTCGATCGAACGCACGATGTTGTGATACCCGGTGCACCGGCACAGGTTGCCCTCGATGCCGTGGCGGATCTCGGCTTCGCTTGGGTTGGGGTTCTCGTCGAGCATGGCGACGGCCGACATGATCATGCCCGGGGTGCAGTACCCGCACTGCAGGCCGTGGCGCTCCCAGAAGCCTTCCTGGACGGGGTGGAGTTCTCCGTCGGCGAGACCTTCGATTGTCTGGATGGAGGTCCCTTCTGCCTGGACGGCAAGCACCATGCATGACTTGGTGGCGGTGCCGTCAACGAGGACGGTGCAAGCTCCGCAGTAACCGGATTCGCACCCGATATGGGTGCCGGTGAGCAGCAACTGCTCGCGAAGGAAATGGACCAGGAGTGTCCGGGGCTCAACGTCGGCACTCGCCGACTGATCGTTCACCGTCATGGATACCTGCATACCGCCGCCCCTCCTTGGTGAGCCACTTTCGAAACTAGCGAACCGACGGCCACGGTGCCCTGAGAACGCGAAAGTTTTCGCGACCACCCGCTCCGTCGACAGAGTGTCACCGTTCGGTGACCGTGCTGCGGACGGAGCGTACGAATCCGCCGCGAGCGATCAGCCCCGGCAGATTCGTCTCGCGAGCTGTCGGGGGCAGGTCGTCGGTTCATCCGGCATGTCTGACTCGCTGTGCGAGCAATTCAGCGTCGAGCAGCTCGGCGTCCGTCGCATCACCGTCAAGGATCGTCAATTCGATCTGATGCATTGCGTCGAGGAACGGCACGGTGGCTCCACCTTCGAGCGGGACCGCCGCGTCCCAAGCAACACCACCGCTCGCGAAGTGAAGCCATGCCGCCAGGAGGTCGGTGGTGGCGTGAACTCGGCGATCCGACCCGGTTGCCGACAGCACGGCTTCTGCCTCGTCAAGCGTCGTCGCCGCTACCGACTCCGAGAACACGGAACTCACGGCGTTGATCACGTCGAGATACCCCTCGAGGAACGCCTCATCGACCTGGGGCCGGCCCAGTCCTCCGTACTGGTGCTTCCACCATCCGACGCCCTCGGTGGACGTCGCATCGCCGGTGACAACCTTGGCGAGTCCTGCGGCGTCACTGCCTCCGTCGTCATCGGTGACCGTCAGGTCGATCTCGTAGGCTCCGGGGAGCGCGAAATCGACGTCGGCGTCATCGGCCGCGAAGAACGGGAACGTCCCTTGAGGACTCTTCGGGGGATCTGGGGCGACCCCGTCGTTGAAGTAGGTCGTCTCTGCACCGAACCCCCAGGTGAACGTCAGGTCATCCGAGCCGGGGTCACTTGCCGACGCCGCGTGATTCTGGGGCACTCCGATACGGCCGACGAAGTAGTCGCCTCCCGGGAATGACACAGCGTCGCCGACGTCCAGGGCGAGCTCGGGGTCGATGTTGTTGACGATCACCGCAACGGTGTCGGAACCAACACCGCCGTCATCGTCGGTGACCGCAACAGTGACGTTGTACACACCGTTGTCTCCGTAACCGTGTGAACCCTCCAGACTGCCCGAACCTGCACCCTGGTCGACCACCACCGGCTCCGGCGGAGTGCCGTCGCCCCAGTCGATAGTCGCCGTGTGAGTGTCGAGGATGCCCGGATCGGTGAAGGTTGCCGTGACCGCGGCGCTCGCACCTTCATTGATGGTGTCGCCGGCCGCGCTCACGGTTGGCGGCACGTTCAACACCGTCACGTCCACTTTGTCGAAGCCGATGCCGCCGTCGTCGTCGGTGATCACCACGGTTACGGAATAGACCCCGTCCTCGACGTAGACGTGCGATGGGTTCAAGTTTCCCCCACCCGATGCCTGGCTCAGGACCGACGGCCCGGCGTTGCCGTCACCCCAGTCGATCCAAGCGGTGTGGGTGTCGAGCAAGCCGGGATCGCTGAAGGTCGTTGCCACGGTGGCGGTGCCGCCCTCGTCGATCGCGTCGCCCGCCGCGTCGACTGATGGTGGCACGTTCAAGACGGTGACGCTGGTGCCGTCGTTGTCACGAAGCGCCTCGATCTGGTCGTAGACGGTGAGCGCCACAGGATCGGCGATCACGTCGTCGACCCCGGTGTACATCGGCTGAGCGAGCGCCGGATTGTCGAGGTTGGTGTCGGGCTCCCATGCGTAGGTGAGCGGATTACCGTCGGGATCGCTGCTACCGGTGCCGTCGAGCAGAACTGCAGAGCCTTCATCGACCTGGTAGGGCCCACCGGCGTCTGCCGTCGGTGGTATGTGCACGCACGGAAGCGCGAGGTAGCTCTCTCCCGACTCAAACAGGTTATCCGAGATGTCGCAGATCAACGCGACCACATTGGTTCCCTGGAGAAAGCCGCCAAGGGTCGAGAACGGGGTTGAGTCATTCGGGTCGCTCGGCAACCCGGCCTCCCAGTGGAGGTGAGGGCCGGTAGCGGCTCCGATGTCGTTCTCGAGGCCGACCGCCTCACCGGCATTGATCCAGTCGCCAACCGCCCAGTTGGCGGAGGCGGTCCCGGTCGCAACGTGGCTGTACTTGGTCCACTCGCCGTTGGGATGCTCGATCCACACGTAGTTGTTGTAGTCGGAGCAATTCCCGACCACGGTCGAACTGTCGGTGCAACTGTGTTCGAGCGAATCGTCTTGGGCACCACCGTTGATGTCGAGGCCGTCACCTCTGCCGAGATAGTCGCCGTTCACGTCGCGGACGCCGCGAATCCACCCCGAGGCGGCCGCTACAAGCTGGCTCCCGGCACCGGCGAACATGTCGATCCGGTCCTGTGCCGGGCTGTGATCGTGGTGGTCGTTGGATACCGTCACGTTCACGCCGTCGGCATAGGGGATCCGGTAAACGCCCACCGATGTCGGGAAACTGTGGCCGGCCTGGGCGGGCGGGGCCAACACGGCCACGAGCCCGAAGATCAGGGCCACAGCCACGAGAATCGCAAGCCAATCGTTCCAACGAACCCGACGTGTCACAGTTTTCTCCCTCAATGGCGACCTCACGAAACCTACAGATGTGTTCGGCGAAGTGACGGGAGGAACGCGTCGAAGGGTGGAGCACGAACAGAACAGACTCGCGACATGTCTCGTCGCCAGGGTCGGGTCGGCGCTCGAACCGCCGACCCATATCCATTGTCTGGTTCAGCGTTTCCGCTGCCTCACCGAAGCGAACACGAGCAGCAGCGCGAGCACTCCGCCCGCGATGAGGCCGACGCCCCACCAGACCGAGAGGTCGCCGACCCGCCAGGAGTACTCATTCCCGAAGCCGACGTACTGGTCGTCGCCGCCCAGCAGGATGAACCCACCCATGAACACCGAGAACGCGCCGAAGACGCCAACGAACCACTCAGCGAAGCTCCGCCAGGGGGCAACCGGCGCGGGCGGCGAAGTCTGATCTGGACCGGAGACGTGATGTGTCGCCATCGCGCACCTCCACACAATGAAGATCCACCCACCATCGGACCCCAGCTTCGAGGCGCTGACAAGAGGCGAACGTCACGGCCTGGCACGAAGAGCGCCCGCCGAGGCTAAAGGTACCCGGCGGGCGTCTTCATCTCCCTCAGATCCGGGTCAGCTCATGGTGAGCCGGATCCGCCCGAATTCTCCGAGGAATACCTCGCCGTCCTCCTCGAAGAAACCGAAGCCTCCGATCTGGACGTAGTACATCGCCCCTTCCTCGGTTTCGATCGTGGCCGCGGCCTGGAGAGTCACCGAGGTGTCGGTGACCACGTCGTCGACGCATTCCAGTTGTTCCATACCGGCGTCGTAGACCCCAAGGATTGTGTCGAAGTTGCTACCGGCAGAGTCGACGGTGACCTCACCGCCGGTACCCTCGAAGGTGTACCAGAGCGTCTTCCCGATCGGAAGCGGGAACTCCTCCGGTTCCTCTCCGTTCTCTCCGTTCTCCCCGTTCTCCCCGTCGAAGAAGACGGTGCACGCAATCTCGGGTGGGTTGGCGGCTCCCTTGGTCTGGGCGTTCGGCGTACCCCGATCCTCGAGGCTCAGCGCACCCTCGGGTGCATCGTTCACCGGTGCCTTACCCGTCGGTTTGGGCCCATTTGGATTCGAGAAGTGGACCCTTTCGGCGGACGACTCGGCGAAGCAATCGACCATCTCGAAGACCTCTTCGCCAACCGCCACCATGCCGGTGACCGCGAGCTCCTGGAAGAGCGTCTTGACCCTGCCGTTTTGAAAGGTCAGATCCTCAACGAACACGTTGCCCGTCGGTTCGAGCGTTGCCTCGACGACTGCCTCGAAGGGGCCGTCGCCGGTCTCCTCATCGAAGAGCTCAACCACGGCACTGAGCTCCGTGTTGGTGAAGACGAAGCCTTCTGTGAAGCCGAAAAGTGGTGAGCCTTCGCCGGCCACGGCGAACATCTCGAGGAACGTATACCCGTCGTTGTCGATTGCTTCGGCAAATAGGGACCCGAAGCCATCGGGCGCCTCGAGTGCGCACTCCAGGAATCGACCCTCGAAGCGGCCGCTGAAAGCATTCGGGTTCGTCTGCCAGATCTCCTGAATCTCCGAGAACGCAGAGCACTCGGTGAGATCGAAGTCGAAGTACCCGTCGAGAACCGCAGTGCCAGCCACGGCTATGTCCTGGAACGTGTTGTGAACCTCAACCCAGGTATTCCCGTCTCGGAACCGCTCGAAGTCGGTCTCGGCCTCACCGATCGGCTCGAACGTCGCTTCGAACTCGGCCACTCCGGCGAAATCACCATGGCCAGGGCCCCCGAAGAAGTCCTCGAACATGTCGACATCGGCAGTCAAAATGGCGCCGTCGAACGAGAAATCGTCGGTGGATCCGCCGAGCACCAGGAAGTCTTCTTCCCCGATTTCTTCTTCGAAGAACACATCCAGCGACATGTCGCCCTCTTCGCCGACCACGGAGAACCCGAGGAACTGCGGCGGTGATTCGCAAAACACATTGGTGGAGCTGAAGGTGAACGAGAACGGCGCCCCAGCATTCGCCATCACCGGGAGGCCGACGATGACGAGCGACACCACCGCCAAAACGACGAGCATCCTCCATACCGGCGCACGCCGGCGTCCCCCGTTTTGATCTGAACCAACCATGGCAGAAGCACGCATGGTCATACTCCCCTTCCGCGCGGACGTCTCCCTCGTGAGCCGCGCCTCACCTCCTGCGCACGCTACGCCCCAAGCCGACGAGCGCCAGAGCCGAACGTCCCACTGTCTGCCTCTGC